>CAZEDW010000007.1:0-125010 GCA_964510955.1 uncultured Phycisphaeraceae bacterium | reverse complement strand
CGCGCGCCGCCGCCGGGCCGGCCCGGCGTCACGCCGCCTCGGCCAGCACCTCGCGGTATCGCTCGCGCGTTTCGATGAACCGATCCTCGCACGCCAGGAACGCTTGCACCAGCGCGGGGTCAAAGTGCGTCCCCGCGTCCTTCTGGATCATCGCCTTGGCGACGTCGTGCGTCATCGCGGCCTTGTAGACCCGCGCCGAGGTCAGCGCGTCGTACACGTCCGCGACCGCGGTGATCCGCCCGCTGAGCGGGATGTTCTCGCCGGAAATCCCGTAGGGGTAGCCCGATCCGTCCCAGCGCTCGTGGTGCGTCAGCGCGATGTCGCGCGCCATCTCCAGGAACGTCGTGCCGGGATAGGAGCGCGTCGCGGCGTCCAGCGTCTCGGCGCCGAGCGTGGTGTGCGTCTTCATGATCGCATACTCGCGGTCGTTGAGCCGGCCGGGCTTGAGCAGGACGCAGTCCGGGATGCCCACCTTGCCGATGTCGTGCAGCGGGCTGGTCAGGTAGAGCTGCCGCACATACTCGCGCGGGTTTTCCACCTTCAAAGCGCCCTGGTCAGCCAGGTGCTGCCCCAGGACTTTGCAGTAGCTGCGCACCCGCTCCAGGTGCGCCCCGGTCTCGGGGTCGCGCGACTCGGCCAGCTTGGCCATCGCGAAGATCGTCATCTCGCGTGTTTCCAGCGAGATCACCCGCTCACCCGCCCGAACCCGCGCCTGCAGTTCCGCCGGGTCGAACGGCTTGTGCACGAAATCGTCCGCGCCGGCCTCGAGCGCCTTGACCGCATCGCCGGACTTGCTGCCCGCCGTGAGCAGAATCACATACACATAGCCCGACAGCTCCGCCTGCCGAACGCGCCGGCACACATCCACCCCGTCCATCCCGGGCATGTGCCAGTCCAGGACCAGCATCCGGAACTCATCCGCCAGGGCCAGGCGCAGGGCCTCGTCGCCGCGTTCGACCGCCGTCACCTCGTGCCCACCGACGGACAGCGCCGCTGAAAGCAGGCTCCGCGAAACGTCATCGTCATCGGCGACCAGAATATTCACCAAGCCCCCCCGGCACCCGTCGCGTGCCTGATGCTCGCCACCAGTTCATCCACCTCAGATTTGATCACCGCCAGCTGCTCCGGCGCGATCCGCGCCGACTCGCTCGAGGCCAGCGACTCGAGCGCCGCCAGCGATTCAGAGAGCCGGCCCGCGCCGATGGCCCCGGTCGAACCGCGGAGCTTGTGGGCAATCTGCCGCACCTCAGCCAGCCGCGATGCCTCGGCCGCCGAGCGCAGCAGCGGCATGCTCTGTTCGAGCTGCGCCAGGCACTTGCCCAGGATCTCCTTGGCCAACTGCGGGCTGCCCATGCAACGGTCAAGAAGCGCAGCTCGATCGAACGATCCACCAGCGGTGCCGCCGGCGGTGCCCGTCGCTGCGCTTGTCTCATTGATGCTCATATCGCTGAACCTCCGTGCTGCGCGACTGTCACGTGGACCCGGGCGTCGCCCGGCACCGCGCGGCTCAATGATCCTGTGAGCGCCGCGATGTCTATCGGCTTGGTCAGGTAGTCGCTCATGCCCGCTTCGATGCACTTCTCTCGGTCCCCCAGCATGGCGTTGGCGGTGAGCGCGATTATCGGTAGCGGCTGGGTCATGCCCCCGGCCAGACCTCCCAACCGCTCCAGCCGCCGAATCTCGCGGGTGGCCTCGTAACCGTCCATCTCCGGCATCTGGCAGTCCATCAGCACCGCGTCAAACCTCGACCGCTGAACCGCCTCGACCGCCTGCCTGCCATTCTCCACAATCTCGCAAGCGCAGCCGGCCTGCGCCAGCAGTTCTCGGTCGATGATCTGGTTGATCTCGTTGTCCTCCGCCACCAGCACCCTGACGCGTCCCGCGGGATTCGCGCCGGCGCCGGTCTGGATCGACCCAGGCGCCGGCCGGACCGCAGCCACCCGAGCGCTCTCCGTGCCGCAAGCCCCGGCCAGCAGCAGGGCGTTCAGCAGCGCCGACTGAGATACCGGTGTCACGACTTGAGCCGCGAAGCCAAGGGCCTTCAAACGCGTCGGCTCCATCATCTCCGCGAGCGGGCACTGGAGAATCCACCGGGCGCCGTCCATCCCCGGCCCGGATCTCAGCCCGTCAACCGCATCAGCGACGTGTTCCCCCAGCATTCGACGGTCCACTAGGACAAAATCCAGATTGAGTGGGCCTGGGCAACTCCCATCGCCCGGCTCTACGTCGCCGCCTGATTCGGCGTCGTCGATGACACGCATCCCCCAGCTTTCGGCGTAGACGCGCAGAACCGCGCGCTCGCCGTCAGAGCCACCGAGCAACCTGATGATCCGGCCCCTCAAGCCGGGCGCCACCGGCGCGCCGACCCGACCGCTCGCCTGGACAACCGTCAGCGGAACCGAGAACCAGAACGTCGAGCCCCTTCCCGGCTCGGACTCCACCCCAACCTGGCCCTCGATCGATTCGATGAGCCGCTTGCTGATCGCCAGCCCCAGCCCAGTCCCGCCGAACTTCCTGGTTGTTGAGACATCGGCCTGAGAGAACGGCTCAAACAGGCCCGAGCATTGCTGCGGCGTCATACCGATGCCCGAGTCGCTCACCTGGAAACGAACGACGGCACGTCTGCCGCCATGGCTCTCGAGCGATGCCCGCACGGCGACCGCCCCGCTCGACGTGAACTTCACCGCGTTACCAATCAGGTTGATCAGCACCTGGCGGATACGCAGCCCGTCACCCACGACCCGCTCGGGGACATCCGGCGCCACGGCGGTCGTGAAGTCGAGGCGTTTCGCCTGGGCCCGCTCGGCCAGCAGCATCGATGCGCCGTCGACGATCTCCCGCACGCTGAACTCCTCCGGGCTCAGCTCGAACTTGCCCGCCTCGATCTTCGAGTAATCCAGGATGTCGTTGATGACGCCGGTCAGCGCGGAGACGGATTGCTTGGCCATCGTCAGGTACTGGCCCTGCTGCTCGCTCAGGGCCGTGGAGAGCACCAGGTCGAGCATCCCCGAGACGCCGTTCATCGGTGTCCGAATTTCGTGGCTCATATTCGCCAGGAACGCGCTCTTTGCTCGGTTCGCCGACTCGGCGGCGGCGACGGCTTCGGTCAGCTCGCGGGTCCGGCTGGCCACCGCCAGCTCGAGCTCCCGCGCTCGGTGAGCAGTCCGCCGACTCCAGCGCTGGCCAGCGGCGATGGCCAGCGCCAGGACGCAGCCGACAAAGACCGCCCCGAACCTCATGAACGCCGCCTCCCATCGCACCGACACGAGCTCGGCAAAGGACTCGAGCTCGCCGGAACCCTTCGCAAGGATCACCTTCACGGCCCGATCAGTCCCCGCGGCGTCTATCACCTTGGCTTCGAAGTACGAGGGCGCCAAGCTCTGCACCCCGTTCGCGGCGCCGGCCAGATTGTCCGACATCCATCCCGGGCGCTGAGAGCAGATAAAGCTCTCACCATCGTTCAGCACCAGGGCCGCGTCGCCGCCGGCCAGCACCTCTCCCAGCACGGCGCTGAGGATGACGCCGCTGACACAGCCCTTGAGCCGGCCGTCGGGACCGAAGAACGGTACCGAGTACACCACCCCGGTTCGGGCCGCATCGTCCGGGCGGCGCGGATCAAAGCGGGAGTTGTCGCATGTAATGACCTGGGCGCTGAGCAGCGCCGGGTACGCGAGCCCCTTGACCGATTGCTCGGTCGGGCAGTGCTTTTCCATCCAATCGAGTTGGCGGCGCATCTCCCGGTATTCGAAGATCTCGATCTCCTCCGCCTCCTGTCCTTCCCCCTCGGCCTCGGTGCCGGCTGGATCCCCGGCAGACTTGCCGACGACCAGGTGATCGAACGTGATGATCGGCGTCTGCAGCTCGCCGGTTTCCGGATCGAGCTCGTCCGGGTGCATCTTGACCGGCACGATGTACACCTCCGACATCGCGACGCTCGAACCAAGGTTGTTGTAGATCTCCTGAACGGTTGTGCGCGCATCATCTTCGAAGCCCCGAGCACGGCGGTCGATAGCGCGCACGCCCGGCAGCCGCGCGATGGTGCGCAGCCCTTCGTACATCGCCCGGAAAACTCGTGACACCCGCGCGGCTTCCGACGCCAGCTCGGCCCGGCGCTCCGTCTCGAAAGTCGTCTCCGCTTCACGGGCGCGCCGTCGCTCGCCGACGTTCGAGAGCTGGATGAATGCCAGAACCAGCACCAAGACCGCCGCGTGAGGCAGCGCCAGTCGGAACCAGTCGCTCGCCGCCTGTCGCGGTCGGCACGTCGTAATGAGGGGCGGCTCGGCCATGGCGCGGTTGAAACCAGCGTCGCTCAGCGATCATCCGTGAGAGACCCGGGAAAGCATCGGAACACCGAGTCCGGAAATGCAGGTAATCCGGTGCATAACCTCGAAATGGGCTAGCCGTAACCCCATACGCGGCCCACCGGATGAGGTGGCTCAATGGGGAGCTCCGTCGGCCCGAGAGTGCGAGCGCTCAGACCCGCCGCCCTCGAACTTTCCGAGGACCGAGAATCCCAGCATGAGGCAAGAATGGCCCGGAGGCCGTGAGCCTTTCGGTTGTCGCAGTCATTTCGACTGAGTTCCGGCTCGCGACCAGAGCCCTTCCAGTTCCTGGATTGCTGCGCTCGCCCGCGGCGTCAGCTCCGGCGCGAACAGCCCCACGCGCACTTCCTCGAGCGCCCAGCGGTACGCCAGTACTCCCGAAGGGAGATTGCCGGGCTGCATCGACCACTCGCCCGCCTCCAGATTGACGCGCGGCGCCGCCCGCCGAGCCTGCGGCAGCGGGGCCTTGCCCGGTTTCCCTCCCGGCGCCTGGCGCGGGCGGTCGTGCTCCACCTGAGCGTCGGCATCCTGCGCCGCCGCGCGCTCGGCGCTCATGGCGCCCGCCACCCACCCCGTGAACCGCTTCCAGTGCACGCCGAACTTCGCGAGCAGCTCGGTCTCGGCGCCCGAGCCGTCCTCGCGAAGACGGAACAGCCGCGCCCGCATCCCCTCGGCGTAGCGCGGGTAGTGCCGCAGCCGCTCCCACCCGGCCAGCAGCAGGAACCCGCGCGGCATCAGGTACGCCGCGTGCTCACGGATGTCCGCGATGCTCGCGGCCCACAGCCTCGGCGTGCCCCCCGACAAGCGGTGTGCAACCTTGGAGCGGGGCTCAAGGATGCGGGCAACCACGTCGCCGACTTCGCGGCTCACCGTCACCAAGCGCGCCCAGCCCTCGTCCTTCATCGCATCAAAGCCCGCCCGCGTGCGGGGCGGCGCGTGCCCCGCCATGAACGCACGCTCGGCGACCAGGCACGTCATCTGGTCTGCGAACTGCTCGGCCGTCCCCAACTGGTGGTACCACTTTTCCATCTCACCCCAGCGAGGCAGCGTGTCCAGCAGCGCCCGGACCTCTTCTCTGCACGCCAGCGCCAGGAGCCGGCGAACGCCCGCGTGCGACTCCCGCGCTGATTCTTCGGCGCTCTCCACCAGCGTCAGCGAGACGTGCTCTCCCCGGTCGATGACGGCCGGGTACATGCGCCCCGATCCCCCGGTCTGCTCGCTCGCCACCTCGTGCGGCAGATCGCCGAAGCTCCAATCCGTCAGGACCGGTTGATCGAACCTCGCGCGGGCCTCGGCGGCGCGGGCACGGGCGATCCGCCCGCCGAACCGCTCGAGCAGCGCCGCGAGGTCACGCCCGGCGCCGAGTTCGACGCCGTGGTGATCGACGACCCGGATGCGCAGGGTCAGGTGGGTCGGCAGCGACACGCCGGACCACGCCGACGCCGGAACCCGCAGGTCGTGCAGCACTTCCAACGCTTCCGTCAGCGCATCGGGCAGCGCGCCGTGACCGAAGGTCACGAGCTCCGCGAGGTGGCGCGCGGTCTCGCCGACGTCGCCCTTGGCTTCCACCGGCGCCCGGTGCGCCTTGGGGAGCGATTTGATGAGCGCCGCGATCACATCGGGCAGATACCCCGGCACCAGCCAGCCAACGCGGTCGAGCGTCAGGAACGGGAGCGACGTGAGCGCGACGGTGAGCGTGACGCCGTCGTGCTCCTGCCCCGGGGCCAGCGCGTACGAAAACTCGCCGGACTTCTCATCATCACCCCCGGTGCCGGAATCGATCTTCAGCGTGCCGGGGAACATCGCCCCGTCGAACGCACGCCCGGCGTCAGGACCGAGCGCAACCCCCGCGGGCAGGTCCAGCAGACTGGGGTTCGAGGCGCCCCCGCGCGGCGAGTTCCACCAGGCCGTCAACGTGGCGCCGTCCAAGACCTCCCGCGGCAGGCGCTTGTCGAACCATTCCGCGACGCTTTCGATGGGCGCCGCGACGCCGCGCCTGCGGAGCCGCGCCTCCGCCTCAGCCGCGCGGGCCAGCACGGCGCGGTTCCGGGCCATGAAGGGCAGCGGCGTCTCCCACCTCGCCACGGCGAGCCCCTCGCGCACGAACAGCTCCCGCGCGCCGGCAGGGTCGAGCCGCGCGATCGGTGCCCGCCGGCGCGGCACCACCACGATGCCGCTCATCGTCACCCGTTCCCACGCGCTGGGCTCGCCGCTGGCGGTGTCGAAGTGCCGATCACTCAGCGTGTGCTGGAACATGTGCCCCGCGAGCTCCTCGATCCACGCGGGGTCGATCTCCGCGACGTTGCGTGCGAACAGACGGGTCGTGTGCACCAGCTCGGCGGCCATGATCCACTTGGGGCTCTTGCGGAACAGCACGCTGCCGGGGAACAGGCTGACCTGGTTCCCCCGTGCGCCGCGGTATTCGTGGGTCCCTGCGGCGCCCTCGCGGCACGCCACGTTGCTGATCAGGCCCGTCAGCATCGCCCGGTGGACGCGGTCGGGCGTCGCGGGCGCCGCATCCCGGGGCCCGCGACGCAGGCCAAGCTCGTCGGTCATCACGCGGAGCTGGCGCACGGTGTCGCCCCACTCCCGCATCCGCACCATCGAGACGAACCGCTGCGAGCACCAGTCGCGCAGGCCGGAGTGCGCGAGCTGGTCGGCGGCGTGCTCGTACTGCTCCCAAAGCTTCAAGAGCGTGACGAAGTCGCTGGACTCATCGCGGAAGACGAGCTGGGCGCGATCGGCGTCCTCCTGCTTGCCCTGCGGGCGCTCACGCGGGTCCTGGATCGACAGCGCCGCCGCCAGCACCAGCACCTCGTCCACCGCTCCCTCGCGCTCGGCGGCCAGCAGCATCCGCCCGATGCGCGGGTCCACCGGGAGCCTGGCGATCGCGCGACCGATGTCGGTGAGCTTCCCGGCAGTCGCGGCCTTGTCGATGGCGCCGAGTTCGAACAGCGTCTCGTAGCCGTCCTTGATCGCCGCCGGCGCGGGAGGATCGAGAAACGGAAACCGCTCGATGTCGCCCAGTCCCAACGCCTTCATCTGGAGGATCACGCCGGCGAGGCTGCTGCGGAGGATCTCGGGGTCGGTGAAGAGCGGGCGGGCGTTGAAGCTTTTCTCGCTGTAAAGGCGGATCGCCACGCCCTCAGCGACGCGTCCGCACCGCCCGCTGCGCTGGATCGCGCTGGCCCGCGAGACGGGCTCGATCGGCAGTCGCTGCACCTTCCTCTGCGGGTCGTAGCGGTTCAGCCGCGCCAGGCCCGCGTCCACGACGTAGCGGATGCCCGGCACCGTGAGCGATGTCTCGGCGATGTTGGTCGCCAGCACCACGCGCCGCCCGCCCGAGGGGTGGAAGATGCGGTCCTGGTCCTGCGAGCTCAGGCGCGCGAAGAGCGGCAGGATTTCCGCGTCGGTCCCGGCCCGGCGCAGGGCGTCGGCGGTCATGCGGATTTCGCGCTCGCCGGGAAGGAAGACCAGCACATCGCCCTCGGGCAGGCGGGGGCTGAGCAACTGTTCCACCGCGTCGACGACAGGCCCGGGGTCTATCCGCCCGTATTCCTCCCAGTCATCCGCCGCCGCCGGAGGCTGGTACCGGACGCTCACCGGGAAGGTGCGCCCCGACACCTCGATGATCGGGACCGGCGTGCCCGGCTTGGTCTCGAAGAACGACGCGAGGCGCTTGGGGTCGATGGTCGCGCTGGTGATGACCACGCGCAGTTCCGGGCGCTTGTCGACGAGGCCGCGCAGGATCCCCAGCAGGAAATCGATGTTGAGCGAACGCTCGTGGGCCTCGTCGATGATGATGGTGTCGTAGGCCCGGAGCGCAGGGTCCGAGGCGAGCTCGGCCAGCAGCATGCCGTCGGTGAGCAGCTTGATGCGCGTGTCGCGGCTGGTGGTGTCCTGGAAACGGACCTTGACACCGACGAGGCCGCCCAGCGGGGTCTGGAGCTCCTCGGCGATCCGGGCCGCGACGGCGCGGGCCGCGAGCCTGCGCGGCTGGGTGTGCCCGATGATGCCCGTGCCGCCGCCCGAGCCGCGCCCCATGGCCAGGCAGATCTGCGGGAGCTGGGTGGTCTTGCCCGAGCCGGTCTCGCCGCACACGACCACCACCGGATTGGCACGGATCGCGGCCTCGATCTCGTTGCGACGCTGCGAGATGGGGAGGCGTGGGTCCACGCCGCCAGCATAGAGCGGCGCGGAGTGGGCTTCGCTTTTTTAGGTTGGCATTCCCCGCGCCTGCGCACGGGGCTCGGTCAGCGGCGGCGGCGCGCCGCCATCCACCACGCCCCCATCGCCATGCACGCCGAAGCCGGCGCCGGAACAACCGTGCCCAGGCCCGCGAGGAAAGTCCCGTTGGCGAGCAGGTTGACCGCGATCGAGGTGTCGCCGAACGACGCCTGCCCGTCGCGGTGCATGTACACCGCGCGGTTGATGCCGGCGAGCTGGAGCTGGCCGTCGCGGCCCTTGATGAACACGGCGCCGCCGGAGTCGCCCGGCGTGAGGATGGCCTCCTGCGAGCCGCCCTTCTTATCGAACTTGAACCAGAGATAGCCGTCGCGGGTCGAGTCCAGCGTGTTGATGCCCCAGTTCTGGGCGCGGTCGTCGGACCAGGTGAAGCCGCTGCCGACGCGCGAATCCGCGGTGATGCCCCAGCCGGCGATCGTCAGTTGTGCGCCCTTCTTCGGCGCCTCGGTCGCCAGCGGGTACCAGCCCGGGAGCGTGCCGGCGACCTCGATGCGGAGCAGGTCGGCGGTCGGGCTGGTGATGGTCTGGGTGACGCGGTAGCCCCTGCCGTTGAGCCAGAACTGATCGCCTTTGCCTCCGCCGACGTGGGCCGCGGTGAGCAAGGTGTGCGGGCCGATGGGGACGGCCGTGCCGCCGTTGAACAGGCCGACGTACGAGATGCCCGGCTGGGCCGACATGCCGCCGTTCAGAATCAAGGCCTGCGCGCTGGAGCCGGCGAGGGCGATCGCGGCGGATGCGATCGGCAGTGTCAGACAACGGTGTCGGCGTGTCATCCGGTGAACTCCTTGGCGCGTGGTACGTGCGGGCCCGCGCGCTGCGGCACATATCGTCCCGCCTGCGGGGCGGGTGAAGCGGGCAGGGTACCACTTCAATGCGACGATGGAAGCCCGGGGGCGCCGATTCTGCCTGCAAGGCCGTGGGGATCGTCCGGGAACTGAGATCGCCCACTCGCGGAACAAGCCCGGCTCCTCCACGGTTCAGGCGGGGCGAACGCCCCTGTAGACGCCCTGGACGCGTTCGACCTGCTGTTTCCGGACCATTTCAAGCACGTCGCGCGAAATCCGCCAGTTTTCCTCGGCCTCGGACCGGTCAAGTGTCCCCTTGGCGCAGTGCTCGCAGATGCACTGATAGAGGAGCTTGAATGCGTCGCGCGGCTGGTGCATCTGATCGAGCGAATCGACTAAATCCTGGCGGGACACGTCGGGCGCGAAGAGCTCGGCGAGCGTGAGGGGCGCGGTGCGCCCGGGGGCCGCGCAGGCGTGCAGGCGCGCGTTGCAGAGGTCGTAGAGCGCGGGCCCGGTCCAGGCGAGGCGCTCGATCATGTTCTGCTTGTCCAGACGTGCGCCCTGGAAGAACGACTGGCTCTCGCGGAACAGCTCGTGGCGCAGCTCGATGGGGAGGAGCATTTTTACACCGACGCCCGGCTGCTGAAGGAACTTGTTGTTGAGCATGGGCCAGATGACGGCCTTCATGCGGTCGGGGTCGCCGCGGACGAGCGTGGGCTCATCGACCCGGTCGACGACCACCAGCAGCCCCGCGTAGCCCAGCGCGCCCATGGCGCGCCCGAGCCGGGTGAACATGGCGTACCTGGATTCCTCGGCGTCTTCCAGCGGGAGGTCGCCGGGGGCGCGGATGGCGGGCGGCACGATGTTGAGCGACGCGGCGAGCGCTTCCTGCGAGCGCGGCACCGCCCGGACCTGCTTGGTGATGCGCCGGGCCAGGCGCGACATGCGCCAGCGGTCGATCACGACGTGCTTGAGCAGCAGCAGCAGCCACAGGGCGCCGGTGACGCCGCCGGCCCAGATCCACATCGGCGGGGAAACAAGCTGAGGATCCACGAAGAAGTTTGCCGCCACGATTCCGGCGAGCGGCAGCCACCCCAGCAGCGCCAGCGTCCGCCACAACAGCGGGTGCCAGTTGGTGGAGCCGCGGAGACGCCGGCGCAGCAGCGCGGTGCGCTGAGCCTCGCGCCCGGTGTCGCGGTCGTAGATGGCCTGCAGCAGTGTGAGGTCGACCTTGGCCTGCCGGTCGAGGCGCTTCAGCACGTGGCGCAGCTTGCGGTGCTCGGCGAGCGCCGGCTCGGGGGCGCCGGGCCTGGGCGCTTCGGCGAGCAGGCGGTCCATGAGCGACGCCGTCGCCAGGTGCAGGACGGCGTCCATGTGGTCGGCCAAGCGCACGCGCTGCAGCCCCATGAGGATGGTGTCGCTCTCGCTCTCGCTCTTGCGGCGACGGATGCCGCGCCCGGGCCGGAGCCGCGCCGTCGCGTGGGCGTGGAGCCGGTCGAGGATCGGGTTCAGGTCGTCGTAGGCGACCAGCAGCACGCGCGCGTCGGGGTGGGCCTGGTTGTGCTCGCTGACACGGGTTTCGAGCTGCATCCGGATGGCGGTCTTGCCGCTGCCCTTTTCGCCGAACACGATGGCGGCGGACGGGCGGGCGGGATCACCGAGGATCTTGTGAAAGTCCGGGTGCGAGGTCTGCTCGATGCCCAGGCGCGCGAAGACCGGGTCGTGCCGGGCCTCTTCGGCCTGGAACGGGTTCTCGCGGATGCCCCAGTGATCGAGGAATGCGGCGACGTTCATGGGCCGAACCTTCCCGTGCGGCTCGGCGCGCCGGGCCGGGCGCGGGCCCTGTCGCTCGCGGGGGTGGGGGCAACCTGAAACGGTCTCGCCATCTTCGGGGCGATGATACGGCGTCGCGGGGACCAACGCGTGGTCTACACGGGCTGGCTGGCGGGGGCGGCGCAGAGCCTGATCGCCAGGTCGATGGCGGCCTTCATCGAGCCTTCGTCGGCGAGATTCCTGCCGGCGATATCGAACGCCGTGCCGTGGTCGGGGCTGGTCCGGACGATGGGGAGACCGATGGTGGCGTTCACCGCCTTGTCAAAGCTCAGCAGCTTCACGGGGATCAGGCCCTGATCGTGGTACATCGCCACCACCAGATCGAACCGACCTTTGAGCGCGGCGTTGAAGATCGTGTCGCCGGGGAATGGGCCGGAGGCGTCGATGCCGGCGCGGACCGCCTGCTCGATGGCGGGGCTGATGATCCGCTGCTCCTCGTCTCCGAAGAGGCCGCCCTCGGACGCGTGGGGGTTGAGGCCGCACACCGCCACGCGCGGGGCGCGGACTCCGAGCCTGCGGCACGCGGCCGCGCCAAGGGTGATGGTGGCGAGAACGCGCCGGACAGACAGGGCCCCGGGCACATCGCGCAGGGCGATGTGCGTGGTGGCCAGCACGACACTGAGACCGGGTGCGACGAACATCATGCGGGTCGAATCACGGGCTTGACCTCCCGCGTGCTGCCCGCACAGGTCTGCGAGCAGCTCGGTGTGGCCGGCGTACGCGGTGTGCCCGGCGAGGTGCCACGCGGACTTGCTGATCGGCGCGGTGACGACGGCGTCGGGGCGAGAGGGCGAGCCGGTGGGCGCCAGCGCGGCGGTCACGGCGTCACGGACGAACCGGAACGACAGGTCGCCGCCCTCACGGGTGGCCCCGGCTGGGTTGCGGGCGCCGGCGCTCAACCACGCGGGGTCCGCGCGGTGCTGGGCGGGGGTGTAGTCCTGCAGGTGCACCGGGATCGCCCGCGCCCCGTGGGACGGGGCGTCTTTGGGTGGGTGGTGCCAGAATCGGGGCAGGCCGGCTGAGGTCGCCGCCGAGTTCAGCGCGGCCTCGGTTCCGTAGATGACGAACCTCGCGCGACCCTCGCGGGCCGCGGCGAAAACCGCCTTGACGACCACCTCCGGCCCGATTCCCATGGGATCGCCCATCGTGATCGCCAGAAGCGGCGGAGATTGGACGTCGGCGTCTGGGGGACTCACGGGGGCACTCTATGCCGGTTCGCGGGGGCGTCCGGGCCCCTTCTATTTACCGTACCTGGGGCGAACAAGTTCCGGGGGCTTGTGCGCGCCGGTGCGGGCTGCCATGATCTCTCTCATGCGGCAGTGATCTTTCGGATCGGGCCGGATATGCCCCGCACCTCTGTTCCCCAACCCGTGACGCACCCCAGCGAGCCACAGCATGAGGCCTCGGTCTCGACCCAGCGTCGGGCCGGCGACGCGTTCCCGGCGACCGCGACGTGGCTCGGGGGGCGCGTGCTCGAGGGCGCGGCGGGCATCGGGCAGGCCAACACGCACATCATGAGCATCTACGCGCACCCGCTGAAGGTGTACATGATGGGGTGCTCGCTGCGGTGGGTGGGCGACCCGCAGGACACGGTGCAGGGGTTCTTCGCCGACCGGCTGAGCCGGGCTGATTTTCTGACGCGCTGGCTGTCGAGCGGCAGGCCGCTGCGGTTCTGGCTTATCACGGGGTTCAAGCACTACCTGTTCGAGACCGCGCGGTCGATCAGGAAGGTGCGGGGGACCGGCTCGACGGATGCCGCCGCCGAAGCGGGGATCGAAATCACTTCCGACGACCCGGCGGGCTTTGACCGCGAGGTGGCAATGTCGCTGGTCCGCGAGGCGATGCAGCGTGCGCAGCAGGGGTGCGTGCGCGACGGGCTGGGCAAGCACTGGGACCTGTTCGCGGAGCACCACGTCCACGACCGGCAGTACGACGAACTGGCGCCGCGGTTCGGGGTGGACCGGGCGCGGGCGGCGGTGATGGCCCGTACCGCGGCCAACCGCTTCCGGGGCGAGCTCCGCGCGCTGGTGGCGTGGGAAGGGGCGACGGAGGAACAGATCGACCGGGAAATCCGCAGCCTTTTGGAGGTGACCGGGTCATGAGTGAAACTTCACCTCCATCGGTGAGCTTCGTGGCGCTGACGGAGCGGGCGCACGTGACCCGGCTGCTGGCGCTGGGCCTGCGCGGGCCGCGGCGGCCGGTGGACCGGCTGATCGCGCGGCTCGAGGCGCCGGACGGATCACGGTGGCTGGACCAGACGGTTGAGCGGCTTGACTCGGGCGCGGAATCACCCGTGCGGATGCTGCTCGCCCGGGCGCAGCCGGGGGGCCAGCGGGGCCTGGAGATGCTGATCGCGCTGAAGGACCGGTGCAAGAAAGCGGCTTCGGGCTCGGCGCCGGGCGAGGAGCCGCTGGAACCGATGCTCGGCTACTTCCTTGCGATCGGCGCTGCGCTGGCGCACCACGGCAAGCTCATCAGCAGCATGCCGCGACGCGACGTGGACGGCGTGCTGCTGGACCTGGCGTGCGCAATGCCGGAGCCGTGGGTCGAGCTGCTGTGCCGGGCGACGCTGGTGGCTTGACGGTGCGGAGGGGGCCGGGGGCGAACTATTTTCCGGTGACGAGCGGCACCAGGCGGGTGTTGGGCAGATTGAGCGCACCCATGAGCGCGGCGGCGGCGGTGGCCTCGGCGTCCTTGCCGGTCTGGACGAGCTCGACGAGACGCTTGACCTGGCGCTCTTCGAGCAGGTTGCCGAAACGCTTGGCCGAGCCGGTGAGCGTGGTGAGCAGGGCGACGCGCTCGTCGCCGGCGGCCTCGACGGCGGCGTCCATCAGTGCGACCTGCGCCTGCGGGCGGTTGATCCGGGCGAGCACGCCGGCGACCTGCAGACGCACCTCGTCACGCGATGTCGCCAGGGCGGCGATGAGCGGCGTGGTGGCGTCGGCGACATCGAGGGTGGCGTTGCCCGAGATGGCGAGATCGGTGAGGCGGGCCAGCGACGCGAGCGAGTACGCGCGGGTCTCGTCGGCGCTGACGCGCGGGCCGCTGGCCTTGTCGGTGAGCGAGCGGGCCGCCTCGGCGACCTGCTTGGCGTCGAGGCCGTCGCGGGAGAACCGGGTGAGCGCGTCGGAGGCGAACCGGGAGGCGATCCGGTTGGATTCGGCGAGGCTCATCATCGCCAGCACGGGCGCGGCCCGGAGGCGGGGCTGTGAGCGCACCTGGTCGATGGTCTCGGCGGCGGCCTCGGCGGGCAGTTGCACCACGATCAGGTCGACCCCGGGGGCCTGGTTGATCGACTCCATGGCCTGGCTGAGGTCGAAGGCGGGCTTGATCACGGTGTAGCCGTCGGCCTCGAGCGCGGCGCGGACGGCCTGCTGCTGCTCGGGGTCGCGGGCGATCACCGAGGCGAACAGCGCGCCGGCGTCGCGGATGGCGGCCGCCAGCGTGGGCACGACGCGCTCGGCGCCCTCGAAGCCCTGGGTCGGGTTGGCCTTGGCGATGGCCATGGCGGCTTCGAACTGAACGCGACGGTCGGGGTAGCTGAGGCACTCCACCAGCGGGCGCCCGCCGGAGACCGAGTCGCTGGCCATCGCGGCGCTGGCCATGTTCATATCAAGCGCGGCGATGGCTTTGCGGGCCAGGCGGGTGTCGCGCAGGTCCAGGGCGCGGGCGAGGACGCTCTGCACCGGGCCGCTGCCGGCGGCGACGGCGTAGTACATCGGGTCGCGGCGGTCGGACGGGTAGAGCGGGTTCTCGTAGCCCTCGGGAGAGTTGAGCTGGCGGGAGAAGTTGGCCGCCAGCCAGAGCGACAGCGACGCGGTGTTCGACGGGTCGAGCGCCAGCGATTTTTCGGCCAGCGCCATGGCCATGGTCTGCGGGAACACCTCGCTGCGGATCGCCTGGGGATTGATGCCCACGCCCTTGACCCAGCCCCAGGCGAGCTGGTGGGGCTCGCCGGCGAAGATCGTCAGGCTGGGGCTGGCGGCCAGGTACCGCTCGCCGAGCTCGCGGAACGCTTCGCTGGCGGAGCGGTCGATGGCGGAGACGTCGGCGCCGGTGATGCGGGCGATGGCCGAGGCGGCGGCCTCCTTGGTGGCGGCGTTGGTGGTGGTGGCCTTCAGCTCGTAGAGGTAGGGCAGGGCGCTGGGGTACTGGATGTTCGCCAGCAGCCGGCACAGCGAATCCTGGGTGGCGCTGCCGGAGTTCGCCAGGGCCGCGCAGAGCGGCATCACGGCGTCACGCCCCATCTCCTGCAGCAGGGCGCGGGACTCGGCCTGGAGCACGGGGTCCTTGGACTCGGTCAGGGCCGCGAGCAACTGGGGGACGGCGTATTCCTTGGCTTCCTTCAGTCGCGCGGCGGCGAGGAGGCGGGCCCGCGAGTTACCGGTGAGCTGGGCGATGTTGGCGTCGATCTCCTTGGGGTCGCGGGCGCGGAGGCGCCGGCCCTCCTCGTAGAGCATCCACAACTGCGCCGCGTAGGGCTCGAGGTCCTTGTTCAGGATCGCTCGGCGGTAGGCCTCGTCGAACCGCTGCTGGAGCGTGGCGGAGTCTTCGACCACCGCGAGGAACTTGCGCGGGTCGGACGCCTTGTCCAACAGGGCCGTCGCGTTGGCCTTGGCCATCTCGACGTTGGCGATGTTGACATAGAAGTTGAAGTCTTCCAGCAACTGAGCGGGCGACGCCTTGGCGAGGGCCGCGGCGGCGGCGTCGGGCTGCTCGCCGGGCTCGCCCGAGGAGGCCGGGGCCGAATCGGTCGCGGGCGCGTCGGCCTGGGCCACCGCCGTCAGGTGCGACGTGAGCAGGCCCGCGGCGAGCATGAGCACGGCGGGGGTGAGGGCCTGGGAGGTTCGACGCTCGCTGGACTCGGGTTGAACGGGCACGGGCGGCTCCTGATGGGCGTCAACGAGGGCACGGACTGAGACACCCGCCGGGGCCGCGGGTGCCGTCGGCACGTCCTGCGGTGATGCCCGGGGCGGGTGCTGGGAGGGGTCTATCCGATGCCCAGGGCACCGGAGTTCCGCAATCTAACGGGATGCGGGGGGGGGGTCAAAGGCGGCACGACGCGGGGCGCTGCGGCGATGTGGGCTTGCCGGGCCGGCTGGCGGGCATTTCGCGGTCCTTGGCGGCGGCGGCCTTCAAACACGCGCTTTGTGCCGCCGGGGGGTCAAGCGGGTGCCGGTTCAGTTCGATGTACCCCTGTCGGTCGGGCCCATCCCACGGCGCTCGGGCTGCGCCTCCACACCCTGCCCGGGGGCGGGTGAACGCAGCCACCGTGGACCATGCAACCCCGACCCTCTAGGTGAGAGAGGTTCGCCATGCCCATTGAGAAAGACGTCCTGACGACCGGCGAGGTGGCAAAGCTCTGCAATGTCGCCCCGCGCACCGTCAGCAAGTGGTTCGACTCGGGACAGCTCAAGGGCTACCGGATCCCCGGTTCCAAGGACCGGCGGATCCCCCTGTCGAACCTGATGCAGTTCATGAAGGCCCACGGGATCCCGCTGGACGGCGTCCATTCGGGCAAGACGCGGGTGCTGATCGTGGACGATGAGTCCGACACCGCCGACGTGCTGCACAGGGTGCTCGGCGAGCAGGCCAACTACGAGGTCAAGTGCGCCAAGAGCGCGTTCGAGGCGGGGATGGAGTGCGAGCGGTTCCGCCCGCACGTGGTGCTGCTGGACCTTCATCTGGGCGAGAGCGACGCGTCGAACTTCGCGGAGGTGGTGCACACCAACGAGGACCTGGTGATGACGCGGGTCATCGCCATGAGCGGCAAGCTGACCGACGGCCAGGCCGCCGGGCTGCGCGGGCGCGGCTTTGAGTCGTTCCTGAAGAAGCCGTTCCAGGTCCGCCAGGTGATCCAGGCCATCGAGAAGGCCCACGCGCTGGTGGCGTGAGGCCGAGTCAACTGAAACTGAACCCGTGCCACCGACCTGTCATCAGGTCGGTGCTTTGCTTTTGGACTCCTGCGCGATCGGGGGGCCGGGGTATTGTGGTACAAAGGCGTCCGGTCGGGCCGCCTCGACCTACTCATTCGCGCCGGGCTTTTTCAGAACCACCATGTCCACCATCACCACCATCACGCTGGACTGCGGCACGCCCCTGATCGTCGAGACCATGGGCGGGGTGCGGTCGGCCGGGCTGACGTGGCTGGTACCGGTCGGGTCGGCGCGTGATCCCGAGGACAAACAGGGGCTGTCGGCGGTGGCGGCGGAGATGGTGCTGCGCGGGGCGGGGGGGCTTTCGAGCCGTGAGCACGCCGACGCGTGCGACAGGCTGGGGGCCTCGCGCGGGGTCGGCAACGAGGGGCAGTTCGTCTCGGTGAGCGCCACCATGCTGGGGTCGAGGGCGCTGGACGTGCTGCCGTTGATCGTGGACATCGTCCGCCGGCCGCTGCTCAAGGCGGACGATTTCGAGCCCTCGCGCGACCTGTGCCTGCAGGCCATCGAGGCGCAGAAGGACGACCCGCAGGAGCGTGTGATGCAGCTCGTGCGCAGGCATCACAACCCCTCGCCGATCAACCGCTCGCACCTGGGGACGGCCGAGGGGCTGGAGCGGCTGACGCACGCGGATGTTGTTGGCGCGTGGGCGCGGCTGGCGTGCCCGGTCGGCTCGATCATCTCGCTGGCGGGCGACATCGAGCCGGCGCCGGTGGCGCGCCGGCTGAACGAGCTTTTCCGGGGCTGGTCGGGCGCGACGGCGCCGGTGACGTGGGGGGCGGCCCCGGCGCGGGGGGTGTTCCACGAGGAAGACAAGACCAACCAGGTGCACATCGCGGCGTGCTACGACGCGCCGCCGGAGACCGACGAGGCGTGCTGGCTGGAGCGGGTGGCGACGGCGGTGCTGTCGGGCGGGATGTCGGGGCGGCTGTTCAGCGAGGTCCGCGAGAAGCGGGGGCTGTGCTACAGCGTGTACGCGTCGTACGGGGCCGAGGCGAAGTACGGGCGGACGGTGGCGTATTCGGGCACGACGCCCGAGCGGGCGCAGGAGACGCTCGACGTGCTGCTGGGCGAGCTGCGCCGGATCCTGACCGCCGAGGGGAAGGTGGAGGCCGGCGAGTTCCAGCGCGCGTTGATCGGGCTGAAGAGCAAGCTGGTGATGAGCGGCGAATCGAGCGGCGCGCGGGCGTCTGCGCTGGCCCGGGATTTTCACCGGCTGGGGCGCGCCCGCGCCCTTGAAGAGCTGGCGGCGAAGTACGACGGGGTCACGCTGGAAGCGCTGAACCGGTACCTGTCGCAGCGAAAGCTCGGAACGATGACGATCGCCACCATCGGGCCCGCGCCGCTGAAGGCGTGACGGGGGCGCATGAAAAAACGCGCGGCGTGGCCGCGCGCTTGGGTTGGTGCGATTCAGAAACGGATCAGGAGTTGGGCTGGGGCGTGGGGCGCGGGCCGCCGGGGAACACGTCCTGCGGCGGGGGCGGGGCACCGGGGACGATGCGGTTCGGGCGGTTGGATTTCGGCGGCTGGCTGGTGCCGGGGTTGGGCTTCTTCCTGACGTTGGGGTCGCGCACCACGACCTGCTCGAAGGCGGGCAGGGCGTCTTTGGCCAGCATCCCCAAGACGCTCGTCACCGGGCTGGTGACGAGGCTCGGCGTGGACGCGGCGGGCGCCTGGGGCGCCGGGCACGAGGCGATTGAGGTCACGAAGCACGCCGTCAATAAGCCGATGCTCATGATGACACACGCTCCTTTCAAGCGCCGCGTCCCCATCGAACCGGCCGCGGCTTGGCCGGGCAGGGTTCAATCGTACCAGAGCGATTCCAAAGTGCAACAATCAAGATGGTGCGATGTCCCGCGCAGCCGACGGCGCCGGGCACCGTACACTCTGCAAACCATGCCGTCCGAGCCTTTCTACATCACGACGCCGATCTACTACGTGAACGACCGGCCGCACGTCGGGCACTGCTATACCACGATCGTGGCCGACGCCATCGCCCGCTTTCAGCGCATGGCGGGCCGGGATGTGTTCTTTCTGACGGGCACGGACGAGCACGGGCAGAAGGTGGAGAAGTCCGCGCAGGCCCGCGGCATCAGCGCGCAGCAACTCGCGGACGAGAACGCCGAGCACTTCAAGGCGGCGCTGAAGTACATCGGCAGCTCGAACGACGACTTCATCCGCACCACCGAGGCGAGGCACGAGAAGCAGGTGCAGGAGGCTCTGTCGCGCCTGCTGAAATCCGGCGACATCTACCTGGGCGAGTTCGAGGGGTGGTACGACGAGGGGCAGGAGGAATATGTCCCGGAGAACACGGCGCGCGAGAAGGGTTACAAGGCGTTCAACGGGCAGCCGCTGGTGCGGGCCAAGGAGGAGAACTACTACTTCAGGCTCAGCAAGTACGCGGGGTGGCTGAAGGAGCTGATCGCCAAGGGGGACGAGTTTGCGGTGCAGCCCGAGGCACGGCGCAACGAGGTGCTGGGGCGGCTGAACGCGCCCGAGGGGTTGCAGGACGTGCCGATCAGCCGCACGAACTTCACCTGGGGGATCCCGGTACCTGTTCCGCCCGCCAAGGACGGGGGCAAGCACATCACCTATGTGTGGATCGACGCTCTGCTCAACTACGCCAGCGCGGTGGGCCTGATCGATGAGTCGGCGCTGCCGGCGGGGCAGCGCGGGCGGAAGAAGTACTGGCCGGCGCAGGTGCACCTGATCGGCAAGGAAATCCTGTGGTTCCACGCGGTGATCTGGCCGGCGATGCTCAAGGCGCTGGATTTGGCGAGGCCGCGCACGGTGTACGCGCACTCGTTCTGGATCCGCGACGGCAAGAAGATGTCCAAGACGCTGGGCAACTTCATCGACCTGCCGACGATCGAGGCGTACTGCAACGCCTACGGGCTGGACGCGTGGCGGTGGTTCATGCTCACGCAGGGGCCGCTGGAGGCGACCGACGCGGACTTCTCGCACGCGAAGTTCGTGGAGGTGTACAACGCTGACCTGGCGAACGGGATCGGGAACGCGTTCAGCCGGGTGAGCAACATGATCGAGAAATACTTTGGGGGGAAGTGTCCGGAGCCTCAGTATGCTCCGAAATCCATGACACTGCATGGACAGATCGACGATTCCAACCACGAAGACTACGAGTCCATCGCCACTTCTGCGTCAATGAAATCTGGAGTCATTCCTTCGATGTTTGAGCACGTCAGACCTGCTCATGCTCTTGGCTTGGCTCTGGGGTTGACGCAAGAGGTTGACAAGCTCATTCACCGCACAGAACCATTCAAGCTTTGGAAGCTAGCAGACCAGCAGCCTCGGGTTGCAACGCTGCTTTACTGCTCCGCCGAAGCCATCCGCATCGCCGCCGTGCTGCTCTCGCCGGCGATGCCCAACAAGATGGGTGAGATTCTGCGGCGGTTCGGGCAGGAAGCGCCCGACGCCCAGGGACGATTCTCTCGTCCGCTCGGCGAGCTTTGTGCGTGGGGCGGGCTGAAGCCGGGGACGCCGATCGTCAAGGGGGAGGGGTTGTTCCCGCGGATCGACCCCGCCGCGCCGGCGCCCGCGTCGGCGTGAGGAAGTTGTTGCGGACGTTTTCCGGAGTTGCGCCTCGCGGGGATTGGTC
Organism: uncultured Phycisphaeraceae bacterium; assembly: GCA_964510955.1. Taxonomy (GTDB): domain Bacteria; phylum Planctomycetota; class Phycisphaerae; order Phycisphaerales; family UBA1924; genus JAFLCM01. Next base: position 104,273 of record CAZEDW010000007.1, on the reverse strand, counting down.
GCGGGGCAGTGATTGCCAGCGGCACGGCCGCTGGAGCGAGTTGCCGAACGCCGTGGCGTTCATGAAGGGCATGGGCGATTTCTCGACAATGTGTCGCGGCTCGCCCGACCGTTTCACGGTCGGAAGTCCTCCAAGGGCATGATCCCCAGCGGCTGCGCCGCTGGCAACCATCGTCAGGCCCGCTCCGCGGGCAGTCGGCGCTGGGCGATTTGGGCTGACGGCCCGGGTGGACGGCCTGGGCGGGCAAGCGGGCTGCGGCGAGTCGGTACAAAAGAAAAACCCGCTCGCCGGAGCGAGCGGGCTTGAAGTGTCAGGGATAGAGACTTCAGTCCCGAAAGGGCGACTTACAGGTCACGGCCCTTGATACCGCCGGTGGTCAGCATGTAGTAGGCGGTGAAGACGGTGGAACCGTTGGAGTCCTGGGTGAAGTAGACGCGGAAGTAGGGGCCGGCGTTCTCGGCGTTGCCGTAGTCAAGCTGGATGGCGTCGCGGATGGGGATGGTGGAGCGGGCCGAGCCGTCGCCGAGGGCGACCGGGCAGACCGCGTCGCTCTGGAACCAGGCGTCCTTGTTGGGGTTGTGCCAGGCGTTCCACATGTAGAAGAGGACCTTCTGGCCGGGGTAGTCCATGGCCGAGGTGGGGATGCGCTTGACGTACTGCTGGAAGAACTGGCCCGAGCCTCCGGAGCCGAAGTCAACATCGAAGGCGTAGTTCACGCCCTGGGGCAGCGCCAGAGGCTGGCGGTTGGAGTTGAACATGAACAGCTTGGGCTCGACCATGGCGGCGATGACGTAGCGGTAGGAACCCGAGACCGGGACGATGGCGGGGTTGGTGCCGGGGATGGCGACGCCAGCGTTGGTGGTGAGGGTCCACCAGCCGTTGCTGGTGCTGTTGCCGGTCTGGGCCTGGTTGGAGACGTACTGCTTGATCTTGCGCCAGTTGGAACGCCCGCTGGTGTGCGAGGGCGACAGGAAGATGTCGTCCAGCACGTCCGAGCCGCTCTTGTCGAGCATGTACTCGCTCAGGAACGCCCAGTAGCCGTTCCAGGCCTGCAGGGTGCGGTCGGACATGTACTCGTTGTTGTTGAGCACGGTGCCGAGGCCACAGACGCTGGCGGCGGTCTGGGGGCCGTTGCCGTTGAAGGTCACGCCGTTGGTCGGCAGGTCCTTGTTGGCGAAGAAGCCCGGCGTGGGGGACTTGCCGGCGTTGACACCCTTGTTGTTGCTCTTGGGGACGTGCGGCAGGGTGTCCTGGTTGGCCGCAGCGTAGTTGGAGACGCCCTGCGCGTGCTGCTTCATGTTGGCAGTGCAGAGCGAGATGCGGGCCTGACGCCGGACTTCGCCGACGGTAGGCAGGAGGATGGAGATCAGCAGCGCGATGATGCTGACGACCACCAGCAGCTCGACGAGCGTGAATCCACGCTGGTTGCTGCGCTTCAGAGTGTTGACCATGTCAACCTCCAATCGAATAACGCGGCGAGAATGAAGAGATCACGCCCCACATCGGGGCGATGAAAACCGGTCCGTGCCGCGGACGGACCATCCACATACTGATTCGTAGGATACCAGCGTTCGGGTGCGGGGGGGAGGGGGGAGGAGGGGGAAATCCAGCAGGGAATTATGGCCCGACAACCAGACATCTGCCGAACAAAGTCGGGGAGAGGTGCGGATCGGCGGCTTGGCGGATTTGATGGAGTCCCGCTCACGGGTGGAGGTGTTGGGGGCCGGGTCGTGCTTGTAGCACACGACTTCGTCGATGTAGCGGCCTCCCCGGAAGGGACGAACGTGGCCAGCGTACGGCCCGTGCCGTCCTGCTCTTCGAGCAGTTGCCAACCCACGGCGGCGTCGGCGGTGCTGCCCACGCCACCATAGATCGTGCGGGTGCACTTGGGAGACGTTGGGATGCCCGAGCCGTAGCTTCCGGGGGCCCAGAGCGTGCGCGCGATGCGTCGGCCCAGGGCGTCGTGCTGGTAGCGGTGGACCTCGACTTTGACGGGCGATGTGAGCGTGCCGGCGACGGCGCCGCCCCAACTGCTGGCCCTAGTCTCAATAAGACGGTCGGCCCGGTCATACCGGTGCTCGGTCCAGTCGCAGGCCTTCACCGACGGGCGCGGCACGCCGACAGTCGTGCAACTCACCGCCGCCGACGTGCACGACGGAACCAAGCTGCTCGACCTGATCGACGCGATCCCGCCCGTGCGCGGCAAGGCCAGCGCCCCGAAACGCAAACCCGACTCGGTGACGGCGGACAAGGCGTACCACTCGCGGCTGCGCGAGATCTTGCTGTGGACGCGCGGGATCACGCCCTGCTCCCGCGCCGCGGCACCGACGACGACACGAGCCTGGACCGGCTCCGCTGGGTGATCGAACGAACCATCGGCTGGCTGCGCCAGTTCCGAAGGCTCCGGGTCCGCTACGAACGACGGGCCGACATCCATCAGGCCTTCCTCTCACTGAGCTGCGCGATCATCTGCCTCAGAACACTCGGCAAGGCAAAGTGTTAGGCGTTCTCAGTGATGCAACGCACCGGTGTGGCTATCACACCTAGGCGATGTCTTGGGGTCACCCAATCCAGCAGGCGATTCGCAATGATCTGGTACGGCGCCGCTCGCCTTGCGCGAAAAAGCACCGAGCGATCGCTTGCCGGACGCCGAATGACGAGGGTGCCTTTTAGCTCATCGATGTCGCCGCCACCGCACCAATGACATGGGTTACGTAACACTCGCTTGAATCCAGATGCCTCGTCGTCCGCGTAGCTCGGTCCGATTGGTGGGAAATAGCACCGATATGATTCAAGGTGCCTCAGCAGTCCGTGATCATGGACCTTGCGCACCCGCCCAGCAGGGGTGATATTCTTGAGTGACGCGACGGAAAACTCGTGTGATTCAAGTGGTGCCGGCGATGCGTCAAGGATCCTTTCCCACATTCGAGGGGACAGGAGCAACACATCGCCGTCGAAACCGATCTCAGGGATCGTGTCTGTCAACCACTCCAGGTCCAGGCGCAGTGGGAACAGCGGTTTTCGCAAAGTAATGTACAGGCCGCACACCGGGCATCGCTCCGCATCCCCAAGGCCCGTCCACGGATTGGCGACGGTACCTGAGAGCCACGGGTCATCGCCGCGCGCTTTCTTGATCATCGAGAACTCGCAAGTGTCAACATCCCCTTTGAGTCTTTGGAAGTCCATTTGGAAATCACTGCCTCAGGTCAGAACGCTTGTAGAGCCTATCCGCAAACCTGTTTGAGCAGGATGAATGCGCACCCGAAGTGCAGGAAGCCCTGGAAGAGCATGGTGGACTTCTCGTAGCGGATGCACAGGCGGCGGAAGTTCTGGAACCACGAGATCGTCCGCTCGACCGTCCAGCGGCGCTTGTACCGCCGCAGCGGGCGGCCGTCCTGGGTCGCGTTCACCGGCTTCCTGCTCCTGCGGTGCGGCGCGATCATCTCGATGCCCCGGTCGTCGAGTTGCTCGTCCAGCGAGTCGCTGTCGTAGGCCTTGTCGCCAATGATCCGCTCGGGCGCATCGAGCGTCAGCATGAACTCGAACAGCCCCTGCACCAGTTTCGACTCGTGCGGCGACGCGCTGCCGGTGGTCACCGCCACCGGGAGCCCGCGGGCGTCGACCAGGACCGTGATTTTCACGCCTTTTCCGGCCTTGGTGACGCCGACGCCGTCGCCCCCGCCGCGGGCCTTGCTGAACGTCGCGTCGATGAAGCACTCGTAGAGCCGGTAGCCGCCGCGCTCCTCGACGAGCTGGCCGGCGTCCTGCATGATGCCCTCGAAGACGCCGGCCCTGGTCCAGAGCGTGAAGTACTTGTGCACCGAGCTCTTGGCCCCGAAGTGCCTGGGCAGGTCCTTCCACTTGGCCCCGTTATCCAGCACCCAGAAGATGCCGCGCAGGGCCTGACGCTTGTCCATCGCGGGCCGCCCGCCCCTGGGACAGACCGGCGGATCGGGCACCCGTGCCGCCAACCAGTCGAGTTGCTCTTCGGTGAGTCGCATCGCCATGCAAGGCTATACGAGCACCCCACACGAACGGTTGCGCGGTTTACGGATAGCCTCTACTGTGCCGAAACCACCCCCTCAGCTAGTCACAACCCTCAATCAGGAATCAACGGCCCATCGTCAGAGTACACGTATGACAGCGAAATGCCGAATGTCCTTAATGTTATTTCGTAACATATTCATAATATCATTGCGTACATAATATCCACACGTTGTGACAATGCCATTTTCCATCAGCATCTTGCCAGACAAGGGCAAAAACTTAGACGGCGTAAGAATCTCACTTGGCGGCAAAGATGGTATAATAAAATCGGTATACAATTTTCTTGGCGGGAGGTTCGGGGGCCGAGGACGAGATGCGGGTAGCAACCACGGATTTCCGTCATAGTTCCCGCCAATTTCGTGGTCGATTCTTGGTCGTATTTCTACAAACTCGTCTGTCGCACGCGTAATGTTTTCCATTGCCAACGAAATAACTTTACTGTTATACTCTTCGTAACTAGTGTCGCTATTTAATATCAATTGTTCGACAATTTTACTCGCACTCTTGGTCAAATGAAACATAATGACATGGGCGTCATGGCAAATATCCGCTGTAGATTGCTTCGCGACATTGTTCGCGACCGAGGCTGTCGTAAAGAGCCTGGACCCCGGCAGGACGACCCCGCCCGATTCGGCATTTATCAGTACTGTTTGTGGGTGTTGGGTTGCGACATTCGTTGGCAAGTTGCTCCACCCATGAAAAACGTGGCGTTCGGCTGCTGCTAGGCCATTGCGTTGCGCCGTGCTAATCGCCCGATCTAGTAAAAACACACGTTGTTTCAATGGCTCAACGGTCATCTTTGGGCGATTTGGGCTCCGGCTTCATGCCATCATCGAGCAATCGCCTTAACTCGCGATCCTCTTTTCTCGCGCGTCCTTGCGGTACAGCACTGTCGATTCGGGATTGCCTCACATTCGCGGCTCCTTCATCGACCCATTGATTGTAGGCGTCCCGACTGCCGGCCACAACATCCTTGACGGTCTGAGAGTCGATGACGGCATTGTCAAACAAAGCTTGACCAAAAGAAGCACCACGGGCCATGGAATCGCATATCCCATATACCAGGATGATTGCGAGTATGGGTGCGGAGACCTTGGTTATCACTTTCCCGAGTTTCCCAACGACTGCCATCGTGCGTGAAAACCCTGAACTTACCATTGCTGTCTTCACAGCCCATTTGCCTGCTTGAGCTTCCCACGCGGCAAAAGTTACACCTTCATCAACCGCGAATCCCTTGCCGAGAATGTGGGAGTGATTTTCCATAATGCGCTCCAGCTGTTCTCGGATGAACTGCACTGTCGCTTTCGTGTTTCGCTGTTTCAACCCATCAAAAACAGCATCCCACTGCGCCCTCCATGAATTGTTGAGTGCGATATGATCTGCGCGGCGAAGATGCCAACCCCATTCCCAGGAATCAATATCAATGCCAATATCCGTGAACTCATCTCGATGATTCTGAGGGAATAGATGATGCCAATCCCAGTCTTCTGTATCAAGCGGGCATGTCCCTTCCGTGCCATCCGGGTCGAGGCGACTGAGCGGTGTGCAGCTGAACCCAGCGCTTGCATTGCCAAAATTAGAAGAGTCACCCCACACCCCGATCGAATCAATCTGCAAGAACCGCCCGAGTCCGGGGTGGTACGCGCGGGTGCGGTAGTGGTAGAGGCGTGACTCGGCGTCCCACTCGCGGCCTGTGAACAGGAACGGGTTGCCGACGGCGCTGGCGTAGAGGCCCTGGGCGTTGGTCTCGACGGTCTGGCCGTCGGCATCGAGGATCAGCGGGAAGCCGTAGTCGTGGTAGTCGTAGCGCTCGACCACCGCGCCGGTTGAGTCTGTCACGCTGGTGGTGCTGAACAGGTCGTCGGTGTGGAGGTAGAACTCGGCGAAGGACGGGAGCGGTGTTTCTTCTTCCGGGTTGCAGGGCGGCGCCGTCGCGGCTGAGGCGGGGGTCAGGCCGCTGGCGGCGAGGTCGCGCTTGTAGCACACCACCTCGTCGATGTAGCGGCCTCCGCCGGAAGGAACGAACGTGGCCAATGTGCGGCCCGTGCCGTCCTGCTCTTCGAGCAGTTGCCAGCCGACGGCGGCGTCGGCGGTGGTGCCGACTCCGCCGTAGATCATGCGGGTGCACTTGGGGGCGGTGGGAATTCCCGAGCCGTAACTGCCGGCGGCCCACAGCGTGCGCGCGGTGCGCCTGCCCAGCGCGTCGTACTGGTACTTGTGGACTTCGACTTTGACGGGCGATGTGAGCGTGCCGGCGACGGCGCCGCCCCAACTGCTGGCTTTGGTTTCGATTAGGCGGTCGGCCCAGTCATACCGGAGTTCGGTCCAGTCGCAGGCCTTGCCGAAGTTGACCAGCACGAGGGTGAGGTCGCCGGTGTTGATGACGCCGTCGTTGTTCAGGTCGTAGTCGGCGTTGACGGCGGAGACGGCCTGGCCGAAGCGCGCAATGACCCCGCTGAGGTCCTGGGTCGTCACCTGGTGGTCGCCCGTGGCGTCGCCGATGCAGGAGGACTCTTCCTGGGCGGTGTTGCCGCGGCCGTCGTAGAGATATTGCGCGATGGGCGAGCGCGTGGGGCGGTTCATCGCCCGGTCGCACCCCCCGGCCGACGGGCTCACACCGCAGCCGTCGAGCATCGTGTAGCTGCCGGGTGCGGCACCGCTGTCGACGCTGATTCGGTTGTGAACGCCGTCGAGGTGGTACGTTTCGGGCGTTGACGGGTCGCGGAAGCGCGGGTCTTTGGAATCCGGATCGCTCGGATCTCCGACGTTGACGCCGGCGGTGAGCAGGCGATTGAGAGCGTCGTAGCCGTACCCGGCCGTCATGACCTCGCCGAACGAATCCTGACGGCGGCGGGTCTTGTTGTTGGCGGCGTCCCAGGTGAGACGCCAGTTGTCGATGGCGGCGATGGGGTTCGGGGCCAGGGTGCCGTTGCCGCTCGGCACGCCGTGCGAGTGACGGACGGTGTGGAGGCGGCCGAAGCCCTGGTCGTCGGGGTCGGGGGCATCTGGGTCGACACCGGGGACGAGGCCGAGCAGGTCGCCGTTGGAAGCGACCTTGAGCAGACCGTTGTAGGCGTATTCGGTGACGATGCCGTTGCCGGCCGTGCGGCGGACCAGCCGCCCCGGACCGGCCCATTGGAACGTGGCCAGAACGCGGTCGGGCTGCCCGAGCGTTGCGGACGGCTCCTTGATCCCGGCGACGCGGTTGAGGGCGTCGACATCCCACTTGACGACGCGGCCGCCGGGGTACACGACCTGACGGATGTTGCCGGCGTCGTCGTAGGTGTAGTGCACCGACGTGGCTACGCCGTTGTGGTACTGCGGGTAGTCGAGGGGCGCGAAGTCAACGCCGTCGGAGGTGAGGCGCGAGAGCGTGTCGTAACGGCGCTCGACCATTGACGACGTGCCGAGCGTGGGGTCCTTGGTCCAAGCGCGGAGGAGGCGGCCGAGGGCGTCGTAGGCGAAGCGGTCGTCGGCGGTGTGGTTGGCGTCGTCGAGGTAGGAGATGTGGCGCCAGGTCAGGCGGCCAAGAATGTCGTAGGTGTTATCGAGGCGCACTCTGCCGCCGAGGCCGGGGATGCCGGGCGCGGGGGGTTTGCCCGTGCTGACGATGGTGGGATTACCGAAGGGATCGAAGCCGGGTTGACCGGGGTTCGATGGCGCGGCGGCGCCGTCAGCCCATACGGCGTCGTAGCCGACCTGCAGCAGCGTGCCGTCGGCAAGGCGGACGCAGTAGAGCCGGTTCAGGTCGTCGTAGGCGTATCGGGTGACGTTGCCGTTGTCGTCGGTCTGGGCGGTCAGCCGCGAGGCGATATCCCAGGTCTGGCGGGTGATGATCTCGGTGCCGCCTCCGAAACCTGAAGCATCCATCTGGAAACCCGTCTCGGTGAGACGCGAGAGCGGGTCGTAGACGTGGCGGGTGATCTTGCCGCGCGGGTCGATGGAGCGGACGAGGTTGCCTCGTGAGTCGTAGGCGAAGGCCGTGGCGGCGAAGGTGCTGGTGCCTGTGTAGCGGCGTGTCTGGGTGAGCCTGTCGAGGTTGTCAAAGTCGAACTGCGACTTGGCGACACGGACCGGATCGCCGGCGATTTCCGAATATTCGTAGCTGAGCGCCTGCTTCGGGTTGCTGTTCTCGTCGTAGGTGAACTCGACGTAGTCGGGCTTCAGGCCGTACGCGGGGTATCGGCGGTAGAGCCGGTCGGCCTGGTCGCGCCAGAAGCCGGTGATGTGGCCGTCGGGCTTGGTGACGTACAGCAGCGCGCCGGTGACGTCGTATTGAAAGCTCGTGCGAACGACCGGCGACGTGGACTGCGGGCCGCCGGCTGGGTCGAACAGCGACCACTCGGTGGCGGTGAGGCGCCCCAGCTCATCGTGGGGGAAACGGCCAAACGCGAGGACTTTGGGAGTCGGGCTGGTGCCGTCGAAACCTGTGATCTTCGTCGAGATTCGGTTGTCGGCACCGTCGTAAGTGTGCTCGATGACGGTCGCGTCAGGACTGGTGGTGCGCACTGCCCGGCCGAGGCCGTCGTACGTCGTCACGGTCGTTCGCTCCATCGGTGTTCCGAGCGCTTCGATGACCTCGGTGAGGTTGCCGACGGGGTCGTAGTTGTACTGGCTGACAACGCCCGCGCCCCCTTCCTCGCCTCGGATGACTCTGAAGAGCTGGTCCCACTCGTCGTATTTGAAGGTAACCGTGTTGTTGGGCTGCTGCCCCGAGACCGCCGCGGGACTCTTGATCTTGACAAGGAGGTCTTCGGCGTTGTACTCAAACTCGGTGACGGCGAACCTGGTGATATCGGCGATTGCACCGGTGTCGAGCGCGGCTGGGGAAACATCGGTCGGGGCAAGCTCGACGGCCTCGCGGACCCGGCGGTTGGCCTGGTCGTAGTCGAAGATCGAGGTGAAAATCGGATTCGCCGCGACGAGCGCGCCGGATTCGTCGCGGTTTTCTGCGTCGACGCGGACGAGGTTTCCCATCGCGTCGTAGGTAAGCCAGCGGTGGATGCGCTGCCCCCCGGCGAGCGGGCGTGACGCGACGTGCACCAGCTCGTTGAAGCCGTTGTATTCGAACACGGTGTCACGGCCCTTGCCGTCGATGACACGGATGAGGTTGCCCGCGAGGTCGTACTGGTACCTCTCGACGAGCGTCGGGGTATCGCCGTTTGCTCCCTGATACACGCCGCGCCAAACGGTGGTGGGACGGGAGGGCTGGACCTGTACGGGCGGCGAGCCGAAGCTCCACGGCTCGTAGAAGTACATGTCGACGTGAGAGCTTCCGTACGAGTGCTTGATAAGGCGCCCAATGGCGTCGTACTCGAAGTTTTCTTCGATGCGGCCGCCGCCGATGCAGGCGAGATCCGGGTGCTGAATCCGGGTGACGTTGCCGCGGTCGTCGTATTCAAAGTCTGTCTGGCGGCCTTCGGGATCTTTGTGCCACTTCGGGAGAGCAGCACGGCATGAGCAACCTGCCGGGCCGGCGCTGCCGGGGACGACGAGGTCGTAGTCGTACTCATCTGTCAGAACCGGGGTCGTGCCGTTGGTGGGCAGACCCGTGCGGACCACTTTCCAGAGCCCGCTGAAGTAGAACCGCTTAAGCAGTTCGTTTGTCTGGTATTCGGCGGGAGGCTGACCGTTGGCGTTGCGCTGGAAGTTGTAAAACCGTTGTTCGGAGCTGCCGTCGGGCATCGTGATGCGCGAGATCATCATCTCGGCAGCGGCCGGATGGGTCTCCCATCCGGACCCGGCGTCGGCGTAATACTGGTACTCGCTAACTCTCGGCGTCGATCCAGGCCGGGTTGGATCGACGCTGCATTCGCCCGGGGGCGGCGGATTCACAAGCGAAGTCCAGCAGTTCGGTCGATTCTCCGGCGGCACCCTACCGGCAAACTCCTTTTCTAATCGCATGCGTGGATTGGGCACGCCGCCGGGAGAGTTGGTTTGGGAAAAGTCCATCTCCCGGACCTGGCCGTCTCGGTTGATTGACCACACGGCGTACTCGCCGGCACCGTGAAAATAGTCGTACAATCCAGTGTCGTAACGGAGCTGACGATTCACCAAATCGTGGGTGCCGTAAATGTTCGTGACAGCAACATGTCCGCGCGGATCGGTGGCGGTCAACAGCAGCGAATCAGTTTCGTACTGCTGCGGAGGATGGGAGCTGCGTTTGGAGTATGTGTAGGTCCAGGACCGCGGCGCATCCGACGCCAGACCGAACCGTGTCACCGATTTCAGGTCGCCCGGGTTTCCCGTCTGGTCGCCTTCCTCGTAGTGCTCAAAGGTGACCCACTGCCCCGTGCTCGCCTCGACCGCGACGAGCGACCCCTCGGCGAATGCTGGGCCGGACTGGGCGTAGTGGAACTGAAGCCAGCACGCGCTGTCTGCCTGGACGCGGTCCAGCCGGCCGTCGAGCTGATACAGCCAATCGATGCGATTCCCGTTCGTGTCGTAAGACTGCCTTGGCTTCCAGCCACTCGGCGTGAGACGATACTCCGTGTACGCCCCATCCGCGGCAAGTTCCCTAATCATGCCCAGTTGCAGCACGGAGCCACAACCAACGGGCGGCTGCGGGATCGGAACGGGGTGCATCGGGTCGTTGGGGTTGATCGGCAGCCCGCGCCAGTCCGAACCGACCGGCTCCGGCGACGACCCGCGAGCTGAACCGCAGCCCTCGGCGCAATCTTCCACGGGCCAGAAGGTGGCCTCGAGCACTTCGTCGATGCCGCTGGCGGCGAAGTACGCCCGCATGGTCGGGGGGCACCCGCCGACAGGGCTCACCGCGATTGGCAAGTAGAGATCGACCCGGCCGTCTCGGGCCGCCAGTTCGATCGAGCCGATGCTCGTCGACTGAGCATCGAAGTGCGGCACGGCGACGGCCTCGAAACTGTGTCGCCAGTTGCCCCCGAGCGGATGCCAGGCGGCGCCCGCACTGGTTTCTTCGTGCGAGCGGTAGTGACGGGAGAATCGCAGCTCACCGGCGGGCGAGGGAACGACGAGATCCGTGACGTCCTCAACGTACCGCAGCGTCGAAAGCTGCACTGGATCGCTGGCGCGACGGTCCTTGCGGGAAGGGCCGTTGGTGGGGGGACAGCCCGGCTTTTCCTGCGGCGGCAGGTCACCCGCGCGCGTTGCGGTCGAGGTCAGCGCCGCCGCGGCCACGAACAGGAGCAACGCCCGCGACACACGACGAATCGGAGAAACCCGGTCGGTATGAAGCACGGCGACGCCCTCCTAGAAGTTCCGGAGCTCACCACTTATCAGTCAGTACTTTACCAGCGCTGATGGCGGCGTGCAACATCCACAACAAGTAATAGCACGAAAATATTGTGAGAAATACTTCCTCCTGTATGAGATCGCATCAATGCCCCGGCACCGGAAGGGAATTGCCCGCTGCATCCGCCCAACGACGGCAGTCGGCATCCATCGCTGCACGGTCCAAAGCCACACAAGTCTCGTCCGTATGACGAGTCGCTTGTTTCGTGACAACACAACATCTGATGAGAATCAACTACTTGGAAAACCTAGGCCTGCTCAAACTTGCGGCGCGGATCGCCCGCGTCGTTGAAGCTGCCACGCATGCGGCCACCGGCGGCACAGAGAGTCGACATGAAAGCCCCGGTTGATTCTCACGGGACAAGCGGCGGCATCCCGCAGGTACAGCCGCAATCCCTCTGTGCATGGCCACTTAAGGCGGGAGCCGGCGAGGCTTCACATCTTGAACTCGGTACTCGAATGGCCCCCGGCGTCCCCCGATGGCCACACCGTTTCTGGTGGCACCTCTGCGGGGCGCCAAGCCTCAGCGGGGCACGCAACAGTAATCCCCAGGCTGTCGACGTCGCGGCGGGAGCATCGTCAAAGAGACTAAGCGATGCCACCCGAAGCGAGTGGCGGCTTGGCCCGGCCAGCCGCGGGAACCCGGGTACCGGCACCGAAACAGCCGCGGAAGTCGGAGAAAAGTGGGCCTAGTTGGACTCGAACCAACGACCTCACCCTTATCAGGGGTGCGCTCTACCACCTGAGCTATAAGCCCGTACGACGGACCGCCCATAGGCAGCCGTCGAAGGGAGGAGAGGATAGCAAGGTCGGGGCACGGGGTAAAGACGCTGTTGTGGCGGCCGTTTGCCAGGTGGACAGGCTGTGGTGGACAGAGGAGATTGACCCGGGGAATCAACGGGGCGCGGCCCCATGTCCTCGAGGCCCTCTCTGCCGTGGCCCGGCTGATGGTCGCGATCCGGGACCGAGCCGGACTCCGGCAAGCCGGCGGGTCTGGGTGAACTGCGCCGGGGACTGTTCAGGCGGATGCCGCGTGACGGCACTGACGGCTTGCACTTGGAAGACAGCCGGTGTACCCACTGCTTGCCGCCTCGACATGAATCCTGACTCTCCCAGCCCCGTACCCCCACCACTGCGTCGCGCCGCGCGGTCGTTCAAGATTGGGCCGTTTGTCTTCGTGCCGGAGTGGTCGTCAACGCGGGGCGACCGAGGGGTCGACCCGTGGGCGCACCGCAAGGGCGAGCCGCGGATGATGACGCTGGGGTGGACGGTTTTTCTCCTGGTGGCGGCGACTGGGACGTTGTTCGCGACGCGGTCGGCGGGGGTGCCGCGCCCTTGGCAGTATCACAACGGGGCGCGGTGGCTGCTGGTGCTTTCGGCGGTGGGCTGCTGCGTGCTGTGGCCGATGGTCCGGCTGTGCCAGGCACGTCCGGCGCTGTCGGCGGCGCGGTCGGTGATGAGTGATCTGGGGGGCATCGCGCTGCCGCTGGGGGCGGTCATGCTGCCGCTGCCGGTGCTGACGGGCTGGAGCTGGCCCCTGATGCCGGCGGTTTGGGCGTGCGTGTGCGGGTGGGCGCTGGTGTTGTTGAGCGTGGCGTACTGGGGCGTGTGCCCGGCGCGGGGAGGTGAGGCCGGGGTGGCTCGGCGCGCGGCGGCGATGGCCGTCGTGCTTGCGCTGACGGTTGGCACGGTGCTGTTCGCGCCGATGCTGGATGAGGCGCCGGTGCACCGGGTGTGGGCTGTGGCGGTGTCGCCGCTGGCGGCGGTGATTCACCTGTGCGACCCGCCGAGCGGGATGGCGGCGCGGGCCGGCGCCGGCGAACTGCGGGTGATGGCGGGGCTGTGGGCGGCTGGGGTGTTGATGGTGGCGGGGTTGTGGGTCCGGGGTCGCGGCAGACCGGCGCGATGACGCCCGGCGTCGGGGTCTGTCGCGCCGGCCTCCGGTGGGCGGCGCCGCGGGATCACCGCCGACGGCGCGAGGCGAAAACGAGGCCGGTGAGCATCGCCGCGGCGGTGCCGGGGCTCGGGGGGATGGGGTGGCCGGCGTAGACCTCTTCGTCGGGGATGGTGTTCCGATCGGGGTTCAGGAAGAGGCGGTACTTGAGGAAGATCCATTCGCCGATCATCGGCGTGGGCGAGCAGTACAGGAACGAGATCGCGCTCTCCGGGGGGATGATCACGCTGCTGATCCTGACGCCCCCCCAGTCGATCGATGGATTGTTCATGGCATCGGCGCTGATGCCGGTGGGCGAGCCGAAGAAGAAGATGTCTCGGACCAGCACGGGGAAAGTCTCGTCGTTGTAGATGATGCCCATGTGGCAGAAGCCGTTGGGCCCTGGGAACGGGTCGGTCCATTCCCAGCCGCCGGCGCCCCCGCCGCCGCCCCCGCTGCCGGAGCTCGGCGGGATCGGGGTGTCGTTGTACGTCCAGTACCCACGTTCACGGATGGAGTTGTGCTGGTCGAGGCAGAACTTCACCGAGACGGTGACGGGGTCGGTGTACGGCGCGCCGCCGGTGTTCTTGAACTTGACGGGGACCCACGTCAGCGCTCGGGGCTCAGCGGCGAGACCGCCAGCCGGGTCCGCCGGGATCGGTCCCGGATTGATCGGCGGCGGCGGGGGCGGGGGTGGCGCTACGCCTCCCTGGTTGATCTTCGGTCCCTCGGCGATTGAGGTGATCCTCGCGTCCTTTGTCCAGAACTCGAGGTAGAGATCGTTTGCCCCCGGGGGTGGGTGGAGCGTCTTCTGGACCTGGGCGCCGACGCAGGCGCGCCCGGGGTCGCCGCTGAGGATCGGGGCGCCGCTGCAGAGACCACAAACCGCCAGGAGCGCACCGGCCGCGCTCAGCTTCGCCGATGGAAGTCTGCTGAATCCCATGTGATTTCCGCCTTTCCGTGCTCCCGGAGCGACCGGGCGTCGGCGTGCTCACGGGTCACATGGGGAGTATGGCGCGGTGTGTGGGACCGGCGTACGGGGCGGTTTCCCCGATTGCGCGCAGAACCGCTCTTGAACGTGTTGCTTCAGGGCACGTCGGAAACCTCGCTTCGTCGGCGGCCCCGGCTCGGTCGCGCGATCAGTACGCCGCGCAGCCCATGACCGCCTCGACGACACGGTCGGCGTTGGGCAGGTATTCGAGCTCGAGCTTGTAGTAGGGCATCACGGTGTCGAAGCCGCAGACGCGCTGGACGGGGGCCTTGAGGTGCAGGAAGCAGTGCTCCTGCACGATGGTCGCGATCTCGGAGGCGAGGCCGCAGGTCTTGGGGGCTTCCTGGACGACGACGCAGCGGCCGGTCTTGCAGACGCTCTCGATGATTGCGTCCTGATCGAGCGGGCTGATGGTGCGGAGGTCGATGAGCTCGACGGAGAGGTCTTCGGGGAGCTTGTCCATGGCCTCGACGCACTGCAGCACGCTGGCGCCCCAGCTGACGATGGTCAGGTCGGTGCCGCTCTCGACCAGTTTGGCCTTGCCGATGGGGATGGTGTATTCCTCCTCGGGGACCTCTTCGCGGAAGGCGCGGTAGATGCGCTTGGGCTCGAAGTAGACGACGGGGTCGGGGTCGCGGATGGCGCTGATGAGCAGGCCCTTGGCGTCGTAGGGCGATGCGGGCATGACGACCTTCAGGCCGGGCGTGTGGGCGTAGATCGCCTCGGGGGAGTCCGAGTGAAGCTCGGGGGCGTGGATGCCGCCGCCGACGGGAACGCGGACGGTGAGCGGGATGGTGACGGCGCCGCGCGAGCGTGTGCGGTAGCGTGCGGCGTGGTTGGTGAGCTGGTCATAGGCGGGGCCGAGGAAGCCTTCGAACTGGATCTCGGGGATGGGCCTGAGGCCGGCCATGGCCAGGCCGATGGCGCTGCCCATGATGCCCGATTCAGCGAGCGGCGAATCGACGACGCGGTCGGCGCCGAAGCGGGCGTGCAGCCCCTCGGTGACGCGGAAGACGCCGCCGTTCTTGCCGACGTCCTCACCGAGGATAATGACGCGGTTGTCCGCCTCCATTTCCTGGGCGAGTGCGAGGTTGATGGCCTGGACGAGGGTGAGGTTGGGCATGGGTGGTTGACGCCAAGACTGTGCTGGATCGGGCTCTCGCGATTCTGACGCACCGCACGGACTTACCGCCGCAAGGTCTCCTGCGTCGGATATTCCTGGAGCGACGCGGTCCGCATCGTGTCGCGCTGGCGGAGCAGTTCATCGGGGAGGGTGGCGTAGGTGTAATCGAAGATGTCGCCCTTCTCGGGGGTGGCGATGCCTTCGGCCCGCTTGACCACGCCGTCGACGATTTCCTTGGCCCTGGCCTCCAGCTCGGTCTGCTTCTTGTCGGTCCAGAGCTTTTTGGATTCCAGGTACTTCCGCGTGCGGATGAGCGGGTCCTTCTTCTTCCACTGCTCGACGATCTTCTCGTCGCGGTAGCGCCGGGCGTCGTCGGCGGTGGTGTGGTCGCCCAGGCGGTACGTCACGGCCTCGATGAAGACCGGCTGGTTGTCCTCGACGGCGGTCTTGAGCGCATCGCGAACGGTCTTGTAGCTAGCGAAAATGTCGTTGCCGTCGATCTGGTAGCTGGGCATGCCGTAGGCCAGGCCCTTCTGGGCGATAGTCTCCGAACCGGTCTGGGTTTCGCGTGGCACGCTGATGGCCCAGAAGTTGTTCTGGCAGAAGAAGACCACCGGCAGCTTCAGAGCGCTGGCGAAGTTCATCGCCTCGTGCACGTCGCCCTCGCTGGTGGCGCCGTCGCCGAAGAACGTCACAGCGGCGGCCTGCTTCTTCTGATACTTCAGCGCCCAGCCGATCCCGGCGGCGTGGAGCGGCTGGGTGCCGATGGGGATGGCGATGGGGAGGATGTTGACGCCTTCGGGGATCTGGTTGCCGCGCTCGTCGCCCATCCAGTGGAGGAGGATGTGCTCCATGGGCAGGCCGTTGAGGAAGAGCGCCAGGTTCTCACGGTAGCAGGGGCAGATCCAGTCAATGCTGCCGCGCTTCTTGATGGCGAGACCCGCGCCGGCGGGGCCGGCTTCCTGACCCTTGTTCTGCGGGTAGGTGCCCATGCGGCCCGAGCGCTGGAGCTTGAAGGCGATTTCGTCGTAGTGACGGCTGATCGACATCTGCTCGTAGAGGAACAGAACGTCATCGTCCGACAATGTGTCCTTCGCCAGGTCCCTGTCGAGCTTGCCGTGCTCATCGAGGATTTGGATGTGCTCGATCTTGGCTGAGAATACGGTCTTTTTCGGCATTGGGCTGCTCGTGTTTGAACCACCGAGTCATAGCGGACACCGAGAGCAGTGTAGGGATGGTCCCCTGTCGTTGCCCTCGGTGCGCCGGTGAACTTTCCGTACTGCGCCGTCGCTTCGACCTATCGAACCGAGGCGTACTTATCGCCAGGGAACTGCTTGATTCCCTCCTGTTTCAACACCCTTCCGGTCCCCTTGGCCGTGGGGCTCTTCTCGGGGATGGCGAAGAGGCTGTTGTGGGCGGCGTCGTTGAGCTTGATGGCGGCGGCGGCGGCGGTGCGCATCGAGATGTCCGCGTGCTCGCGCAGCTCGCGCCAGCACTGCTTGATCCAGCCCTCGGCGAGCTCGAGGAAGTGCAGCGCCGCGGTGCGGTCGCGCTCGAACTCCACGCCGTCTTCGCCGGCCCTGATCTGCATGTCGAGCTTGCTGAGGGTGCACGTCATGGCGTGGAGGTAGATGGCAACGTCGGCGATGCGGGCCTGGATGGTCTGGCGGTCGAGGATCTTCTCCTCGTTTTCCTTGCTGGCCAGCTTGAACTGGTGGCTGTGCTCCTGCACCAGCATCTCCAGCCTGCGGGCCCATGCGTCAAGGCTGGGGTGGAGGCGGGTGATGCGCGGCGGGGCCTTCTTGATTCCCAGGAACAGCTCGAGGGCGAGTGGGATCGCCTTGGCGGCCACGCCCTTGCGCATGATCCCCTTGAGGCCCATCATGGCGTTGCCGATCAGGCCCTTGGCCTTGTCCGGACCGCAGATGTTCTGGATGCCGATCATCTGCTCGGCGAGCGCTTTGCCGCCGTACGCGAAGATGAAGCTCTGCATCACCTCGTTGGCGCCCTCGACGATGATGTTGATGCGCGAGTCGCGGAAAATGCGCTCAACCTCGTTCTCGGTCATGTAGCTCTCGCCGCCCATGATCTGGACGCAGTCGTTGACGGCGCGCCAGCCGAACTCCGAGCAGAACGTCTTGCAGATGGCGGTCTCGATACGGATGTCCTCGTCGTGGCGGTCGAGGAAGCCCGTGGTCATGTAGAGCATCGCGTCCATGGCGTAGACCAGGGCGCTCATGCGGGCGATTTTCTGCTGGATCAGGTCGAAGTCGGCGAGGGGGCGCTGGAACTGGTGACGCGTGCGGGCCCACTTGATTCCCTGGTTCATCGCCGTGGTGGCCCCGCCGAGCATCCCGGCGCTCAGCGTGCACCGCCCGTAGTTCAGGCACGACAGCGCCACGTTGAGCCCCTTGCCCTCGTCGTGCAGCAGGTTGGCCTTGGGGACGCGGACGTTGTTGAAGCGGATGCGGGCCTGCCAGGTGCCGCGGATGCCGCACTTGCTGCGGTTCTTCTGGAAGATGTCGACGCCCTCCATCTCCGGGTGGCACACCAGGGCGCTGACGCGCTCAACTTCCTTGCCGTCCTTGCCCTTGATCTTCTGCTTGGCCATGACGGTGAAGAGGCCTGACAGCGCGCCCGAAGTGGCCCACTTCTTCTCGCCGTTCAGGATGTAGAACTCCCCGTCGGGCGTTTTCTCGCAGCGGGTCTCCTGGCCGCCGGCGTCGCAGCCGACGTTCGGCTCGCTCAGGCAGAACGCACTCACCCAGTCCGTGCACAGCCGCGGCAGCCAGCGGGCCTTCTGCTCCGGGTTGCCGAACAGCATCACCGCCTTGCACCCGATCGACTGGTGCGCCGAAACCAGCACGGCGGTCGAGCCGCAGTACTGCCCGATCTTCTCCAGCACACGGACGTAGCTGGTGACGCCCATGCCCAGGCCGCCGTACTCCTTGGGGATGGTCATGCCCATCACGCCCATCTTGAAGAGGCGGTCGATCACCCAGCGGGGGATCTCCTGATCCTGGTCGATGGAGATGGCGGGGTGCTCGGTGCGGAGGTACTCGTCGAGCTCGGCGATCAACTGGTCGCAGCGCTGCACCTCGCCGGGATCGCTCTTGGGGTAGGGGAAGACCAGCTCCTCGCGGAAGTTGCCCCAGAACAGGTTCTGGATGAACCCCATTTCCGACGGATCGGGGCCGAGCAGCACCTCGGCGTCGGCGATCATCTGGGCATCGCGGGCGGAGATTCCCTTCATCGATTTCAGGTCGGCTTTGATCTGTGTCATCGGGGTGCTCGGTGGTTGTGATGGTTGGTTCCGCGAGCGTAGGCGGAGAGAGGCGATGGGTGGGATGGAACGAGAGAAAATTGCGTTGCGCGGGTCTGGAAGTAGACTGGTTCGAAGAGCCGTCAAACGGTTTACTTCCCGATATGGGACCCGGTCCGAGCCGGCAGGGGACGCGGCCCGCCGCCCGACCGCGCCGCCTTGGCGGCGATCCGTGGGATCACGGGGATGGCGTGATTCCCTCCGTCAGCCCTTCTTGCTCCTATCGAAAAACGCCTGGATGGACGCGCGGCCGTCGGGGCTGTTGCGGAGGCGGACCAGGTTTTCACGCTCGGCGTCCAGCGCCGCCTGCCAGCCCTTGTCCAGCCCCGCCAGCACGCAGGTGAACACGGCCTCGGCGGCGCTGCTGAAGGTCACGTTCATGCGGAGCTGGTTGACCGCGGCCCGCACCTTCGCCTTGTCGCCGGTGTTGGAGATGTTGACCGGCTCGCCGTTTCGCCCCCCCTGCTTGGGTCGTCGCGCCAGCTCGCGTGCCCGGGCGAGCAGGTACTGGGCATCGGGCACGAGTTCCGCGAACAACGCCGTCTCCTTGGCGTCAAGGCAGGTGAACGGGCGGCCCATCGCGGTCATTTCGACGGCGCGGGCCGGGTCAACGCGGGCCGGCAGCATGTTCGTGCCGCCCCAGCCCGGGCAGATATTCAGCCCGGCCTCGGGCAGGCCGACGGCGTAGGGCCTTACCGGTGCGTCGGGCTTGGGCGGGGGCGGCGCGAGACCGATGAGCACGTCGCAGTGCATCGCGATCTCAAGCCCGCCTCCCAGCACCGCGCCGTGCACCGCGGCGACGGACGTGCAGGCGAGCCTGGAGATCATGCCGAAGACCCGCTGGCCGAAGCGGAGATATTCGTGCAGCTCCTGGTCGGACAGCCGCATGATCTCTTCGAGGTTGGCACCGGCGATGAATACGCGGCCCTCGGACGCCAGCACGAACCCGGCGGGCGCCGACGCCGCGATCTGATCGAGGGCGGCCCCGATCGCGCGCAGCAACTCGTAGTCGAGCACTACCACCGGCCTGCCTTCCTGGCGCAGGGTGAGGGTTACGACGCCGTGGTCGTCTCGGTGGATGGGGAGCGGATTCGGCATGGCTGACGAAACCCGAACGGGGGTCGCGCACGATCCCTTTCAAACCAGGCCCCAATATAGCGGAAACGCTTGGATTTCCGTCCGCCGCGCGAAGGGCCGGCGCGGCGTGCGGCGTCAGGAGGCAACGGCGGCACCCGGCAAACGATCGCGCGCGCACTGGGGGTGGGCGCTCTCGGCGCGTCGGCCCGTCAGTTCAGGACTTCTTGACCTCGCGCTGCACTTCCTTCAGGCGGGTGATGACGTCGGAGATCCTCTCCTCATCGATGCCCTCGCGGATCATCCAGTTCCGAACGTGCGACTTGATCTTGTACAGCGACTGGATCTTCTGCAAGGAGCCGATCATCAGCCCGATCTTCTGGGTCACGTCGTTCTTGGTCTTGGACGCTTTCATCATGTCGGCGGCGGCCTTGATTTTCTCCTGGGCGTCGCGGCAGAGGCGGATGTCGCGGTCGACCTCGTCGGCGTGGTTCTTCCACATGCGGTCGCCGTCGAAGGCGACGCGGTCGAAGTTGCTCACCCCGAGCTTGCGCGCGACCTCGCCGGCGGTGGTCACCACCCCGTCGACGGCGCCGACGTTCGCGGCCTCGTCGGCGGTGAGCGCGAGGATGGTGTCCTTGCTGTCGAGCTTCTTCCATTTCGCAGGCGTCTGACCGGCGCCCTGGGCGGGTGACGGGTTCGCCGCGTCGGGGAGCGCATCGGCGGGCGCATCATGGAGCTCCCAGGGCTTCTTCGATGTGTCGGCGTAAACTTCCTTTTCCAGCAGCACCATGGCGTCCACGAGGATGCCGGGGCGCCCGACCTTCTCGGCCCTCCCCCGCCAGTTGGAGGCGAACGCGGCGTTGAACTTGGCGTCCACCTCGGTCTTGCCGGTGTCATTGGTGTACCAGCCCACCGCGGCGCCGAAGCGGGCGCCCTTGCCGACGTAGAAGTTCCGGCTGCTGAGGCAGAGCAATGCGGCCGCCGAAAAGGCCTGTTCCTGGACATAGAAGCCGATCTTGGGGTTGGCGGCGTCTTGCTCGGCATCGTCGAGCGCGTCGCGCACCGCCTCGAGCTCCTTGACCAGGCCGCCGGGCGAGTTGACCTCGAAGATCAGGGCCTCGGCCTTCTCCTGCCTGGCGCGCTTGATGGCGTCCTGCACGAACTGTGCCGTGACGTACACGCCGAACTCGTCGTCGAGCGGGACCACGGCGAACCCCCCGGTAGGCGCGTCGGGTCGCTTGTCCGCCGGGCTTTGGGCGGGCTTGTCGGCACCGCCGGCGCCCGGCGCCGGTTTGCCCGCCGGGGTCGAGGAGGCCTTGCGGTCGATCTTCTTGACATCCGACTGCGCGAACGTCATCGGCGTCTCCATGCTCCCCACGCGGACACGGAGAACAATCTTGTACTGCGTCTCCTCGGCGATCTCGCCCGCGAACTGGCGCCCGTCGCGCAGCGTCACCTCGGCCCATTCGGCCCGGCAGCCGAGACATAACGCGAGAACCATGAAGGCACCGGCGAGCGCGGAACGTGGCATGAGGACCCTCCTCTGTCCCGCGGACGCGCGGGACGGCGGGGGCATCATAACATCCGGGCGCATTACTCGGCGCGGTGTTTCTTGCATGCGTCTCACAAGGCCTCGCGCCGCATCCTCCCCATCACCGCGGCCGATCCTGCGGTGCGGACACGGTGAAGGCGGCGAGCCCGCGCACGGCAACCGTGAGCACGAACTGACTGCGTCACGGCGCTTCGAGCGCGGGCGAGTTGAAGAGGCGGTTGGAGACAAGCCTGACGCACCCGGTGACCACCAACCGGCCCGGGGCGGTGACCTTTCCGCAGGAAGCTCCGTGTGTTCCGGCGTGGCGATGACACGTGATAATGCCGCAGTGTCTTCGCGCGGCTGCGGCGTGTCTCGGACGCATTGAGCACCCACGATGCGGTGACTGTTACCCTAACAGATTCCGCGCGCCTGCTCCGAAGAGGCTTCGTTCGGATTGAAGAGGGCACAATATCGACAAAAATATCCACTATTCGACGCCGGACCGGTTGACACGCCGAGGAATCATCGATATGAATATCTAGATATCGATTGTTGCGACCCTCGAGCCGGACACGCCATGAGCACCGCATCCACCATCACGACCCACGACCAATCACGCCCCGGACGCCGCGCCGGCCATGAAGTCCTCGCGCTGGCCCTTTCGCTGGGAGTCGGGGCCGCGGGGCTGGGCCTTGAGGCCCTGTCGACCGTCGTCATGGCCCGGACCATGACATGGCTGACGCCCCGCCCGCTTCCGCCCTGGCATCTGCGGCTGGGCGCGCTGCCGGCCGAGCCGGTTCTGGACAAGGAGCTGGTGTCCAAGGGACGCGACGTGTTCCAGGTCTCGTGCTCGGCGTGCCACTCGGGGTCGGGCCTGGGCAAGAGCGGTCTGGGCAAGGACCTGGTGCACAGCGATTTCGTGTGCGACCGGAGCGACGCGGCGCTGACCGAGTTCATCACCAAGGGTCGCGCCGTCAACGACCCGCTGAACACGACGAAGGTCGCCATGCCCCCCAAGGGAGGCAACGACTCGCTCAAGGAAGAGGACATCCGCCACGTCGTGATGTATCTCCGGGGGCTTCAAGACCCGCGCCGGATGCCCGCGCTGCCGGCGTGGACGGCTCCGGTGGTCGTGATGTCGGCCGATGACAAGCAGCAGGCGCTGGCGGCGGCGGGTGGCGACAAGGAGCTGGCCGAGTACATCCTGAGCGGGAACAAGCTGTTCCACCAGACGTGCATCGCCTGCCACGGCCGCGAGGGCGCCGGCATCAAGGGCAACGGCAAGATGCTCGCGAAGAACGACTTCATCAAGTCGCTCAAGGACGACGACCTGCTGGCCTTCATCAAGCAGGGCCGCGGGCCCACCGACCCCAAGAACACCACGGGCATCCAGATGCCGCCCAAAGGCGGCAACCCCGCCCTGAGCGACGACGACCTGCTCGACATCATCTCCTATCTGCGGACGCTCCAGGCGGACCGGCCGTCCTCGGCGTCGGCCCAGTAGCTACAGCAGGGACCGAGCGGTCCGTGCGGGCCGCGAGCTCCCTTTCTCACATACGGAGAACGAATCATGAAGACTCATCGAAGCACCGCGAGCCCCGGCCGGGACCGACCCCTGGGGTCCGTCCGTCGCCTGCTGATGCTCGCCGCGGTGTGCGCGGCGACGTGCTCGCTGGCGATGGAGGCCGGAGCGCAGGAGACCCGCAAGCGCCGCGCCCCCAAGGAAGAGGCCAAGCCCATCGAGCTGACCGGCGAGCAGGCCGCGCAGCTCTCGAAGGTCGCCAACGAGCGGAAGCTCAACCTCGATGACCTGATCGCCGCCGCCAAGACCTACACGCCCAGCGGGCGCCACGACGACTACGTGCTGTTCTCGTCGGGCGGCCAGAGCGGGCAGGTGTTCGCGATCGGCGTGCCGAGCATGCGGCTGCTCCGCTCGATCTCTGTGTTCACGCCGGAGTCGTGGCAAGGCTACGGCTTCGCGGGCGAGCACGACCGTGTCCTGGAGTCGCTGAAGATCAACGGCAAGCTGGTGGCCTGGGGCGACACGCACCACCCGGCGCTGTCGGAGACCAAGGGCGACTACGACGGGCAGTTCCTGTTCATCGGCGACAAGGCCAACGCGCGTCTGGGCGTGATCGACCTCCGCGACTGGGAGACCAAGCAGATCGTCAAGAACCCGCTGACGATCAGCGACCACGGCGCCGCGTTCGTCACGCCGAACACCGACTACGTCATCGAGGGCGGCCAGTACGCCACCGTCCTGGGCTACGGGTACGCGTTGCCCGCGGACTATCAGAAGTCCTACCGCGGCATGGTGACGATGTGGAAGTTCGACCGGAGCAAGGGACGCATCGACGAGGCCAACTCGTTCGCCCTGGAGCTCCCCCCCTACTGGCAGGACCTCGCCGACGCGGGCAAGCTCGCCAGCGACGGGTATTTCTTCATCAACTCGTTCAACACCGAGATGGCGACCGGCGGGGTGGAGAAGGGCAACCCCCCGTTCGAGGCCGGCGCCAGCAAGCGCGACATGGACTACCTGCACATCATCGACTGGAAGAAGGCCGAGGCGGCCTTCAAGGCCGGCAAGGCCAAGAAGGTCAACGGCTTCCCCGTCCTGTCCATCGACACCAGCGTCGCCGACGGCATTCTTTTCTTCGCCCCCGAGCCCAAGAGCCCCCACGGCGTCGACGTGACCCCCAACGGGCAGTACATGGTCGTCGCGGGCAAGCTCGATCCGCACGTCACCGTCTACTCGATCGAAAAGGTCAAGGCGGCCATCGCGGCGAAGAACTACTCCGGGACCGATTCGTTCGGCGTTCCGGTGCTGAACTTCGACGCCGTGAAGGAGGCGCAGGTCGAGCTGGGCCTGGGGCCCCTGCACACCCAGTTTGACAACAAGGGCTACGCGTACACGTCGCTGTTCCTTGACTCGGCGGTCGCGCGGTGGAGCCTGGGCGGCGAATACGCCAGCCTCCACGCCGAGCAGCCCTGGAAGCTCGTGCAGAAGACCCCGGTGCAGTACAACATCGGGCACCTGTGCGCCGCCGAGGGCGACACCGTCAGCCCGGACGGGAACTACCTGATCTCGATGTCCAAGTGGTCGGTGGACCGGTTCCTGCCGACCGGGCCTCTGCTCCCGCAGAACTTCCAGCTGCTCGACATCGCCCAGCCCGGCACCACCATGCCCGTGCTGTACGACCTGCCCATCGGCGTGGGCGAGCCGCACTACTGCCAGATGATCAAGGCCGACAAGCTGCAGTCGTGGAAGGTCTACCCCGAGGTCGGCTGGAACCCGCACACCCAGTCGCTCGACCCCAACGCGCCCAAGAAGGGCTCCGAAGGCGTCACCCGCGACGGCAACAAGGTGACGGTCAACATGACCGCCGTGCGCAGCCACTTCACCCCCGAGCACGTTGAGATCAACCAGGGCGACGAGGTCACCTGGCGGATCACGGCGATGGAGACGGCCCAGGACGCCACCCACGGCTTCTGCATCGGGGCCTACAACATCAACCTGTCGCTCGAGCCCGGCGAGTACGCGGAGTTCAAGTTCACCGCCGACAAACCCGGAACCTACCCGTACTACTGCACCGAGTTCTGCTCGGCGCTGCACCTTGAAATGATGGGCTATCTGCACATCAAGCCCAAGGCCGGCGCCGGCGCCACCGCCCCGAGCGCGGCGCCGACCACGGCGGACGCGGGCCGGTAGTCCAGACGATGCGGTCCCGCGCGGGCGAGAGCTCGCGCGGGTTCTTCAACTCACCTGCGCGTTCATCCCCCTCCCGGAGAGAACGCGACGCACTCTCAGACGGAGCACGACATGTCACGCTTCTCGCAATCGATACTGGGCCCGCGGGTCCCGGAGCAGGAGTACCGCGCGCACCGGTGGCGCTATCTCACCCCGACCCTGGTGCTCATGGTGGCGCGGGTCCTGCTGCTGGTCTCGATCTTCTTCCCGTACTGGCACATGGAACTCGAGGCGCCGCAGTACCCCAACGGGCTTTTCCTGACCGCGTATGTGAACAACCTGGCCGGCGACGTCCGCGAGATCGACGGGCTCAACCACTACATCGGCATGCGCCCGCTCAGCGAAGCGGCCGCCTTCGAGCGGGCCGCCTCGGTCTGGATGGTCATCGCGATGTTCCTGCTGGTCGAGGGGGCGGCGATGGTGCACACCAAGTGGGCGGTGCTGCTGGCGGTCCCCGCCGTCACCTTCCCGCTCGGTTTCATCGGCGACATGTACTTCTGGATGCGGGCGTTCGGGCTGCACCTGAACCCCGAGGCACCGCTCTCCAACTCGGTCAAACCCTTCGTCCCGACGGTCTTCGGAGAGGGAGGCATCGGGCAGTTCAAGACTTACGCGGACTTCGGCGCCGGCTTCTGGATCGCCTGCGCGTGCGCGGTGCTGGTGGTCATCGGGTTCTATTTCCATCGGCGGGCGTACCGCCCGCTGGCCCTCGGCGCGCCGGCGGCCCGTGAGAACGGAGCGACGGCGTGATCCCCGCAGCCGCGCATCTTCTGGTGACCGCGATGCTGGCGGGCGCCGGCTCGGGCGCTCCGGGCGCGGGCGACGAAGGACCGGACGCCCAGGCCCCGGCGCCGACGAGCGTGCGCACCGACGCCCCCGCACGCCCTGAGGGCCCCCTGGGCCGGCTCATCCGCGCGGCGGGACCGGGCGACACCGTGGTCGTGCCCGCCGGGACGTACCGCGAGCACCTCCGCATCGACAAGCCGCTTTCGCTGGTCGCCGGCGGGACCGTCATCATCGACGGCGAGGGCAGCGGCGACATCGTCGAGATCACGGCCCCGGGCGTCACCATCAGGGGGTTCACGATCCGCAACACGGGCATCGACCTGGAGAAGGAGAACGCCGCGGTCCGCGTCACGGCCCCGCGCGTGGCGATCGAGAACAACGTGCTCGAGGACATCCTTTTTGGGATCGACCTTCGCGAGTCGCCCGACAGCCGCGTCGTGGGCAACCGCATCGGCGGCAAGGCGCTGGACGTGGCCCGGCGCGGCGACGGGCTGCGCCTGTGGCGGGCCGACCGCGCGGTGGTCGAGGGCAACACCATCCACGACGGGCGCGACGCGATCCTGTGGTACTCCACCGGCGTGGTGGTCCGCGGGAACTCGGCCTGGAACTGCCGCTACGCCCTGCACCTGATGTTCAGCGACAGCGTGACCATCACGGGGAACGAGTTCGCGGGCAACTCCGTCGGCGTCTACCTGATGTACAGCACGGGCGTGGAGATCACGGCCAACCGCCTGCTCCGCAACCGTGGCCCCAGCGGCTACGGGATCGGGCTGAAAGAGACGGACAAGTACCGCGTCCAGGGCAATCTCATCGCGGCGAACCGCGCGGGCGTATACATCGACGGCTCGCCCTTCACCACGGCCCAGCCCGGCGACATCTCGGGCAACACGCTGGCCTACAACGACGTGGGGATGACCATCCTCCCTTCGGCAAGGGGCAACGAGATCGTCGGCAACAACTTCATCGACAACATCGACCAGGTCGCGGTCTCGGGGCGGGGCAACCTCGACGCCAACAGCTTCTGGAAGGGCGAGCGTGGGAACTTCTGGAGCGATTACACCGGCTTCGACCGCGACGGCGACGGCGTCGGCGACTATGTGCACGAGAGCGCCACCTTCTTCGACAACCTGCTGGAGAAGGAGCCCTCGCTCAGGCTGATGCTGTTCAGCCCGGCGCAGCAGGCCATCGAGTTCGTCGGCCGGGCGCTGCCGGCGGTGCGGCCCGAGCCGAAGTTCAGCGACGAGGTGCCCCTCATGCGCCCGGTCCCGGTGGCAGTCGTGGATGCGCAGCCGGCCGGCTCGCGCGCCGCCCTGCTGGTGTGCGGGCTGGCCCTCTCGGGCACCGCCGCGGGCGTGCTTCTGCTGGGGCGCGCCCCGGCGCATCGATCGGAGGTGTCATCATGATCGTGATCGAACGCGTCTCGCACCGCTTCGGGCGGACGCTCGCGGTGGACGGGGTATCGCTGACCATCAACGCCGGCCAGAGCGTGGCCCTGTGGGGGTCCAACGGCGCCGGCAAGACGACGCTCATCCGCTGCGTGCTGGGCCTGCTGCGGTACCGGGGCACGATCCGCGTGGCGGGGCAAGACGTCCGGCGCTGCGGCAAGGCGGCGCGCCTGGCCGTCGGGTACGTGCCGCAGGAACTGGGCTTTTACGACGATCTGGGCGTGGGCGAGGCGCTCGACCTGTTCTCGCGCCTCAAGGGGCTGGGCCGGCCCGATGTGGCCGGCTCGCTCCGCGCCGTCGGGCTTGAGGGGCACCATGCCAAGCGCATCCGGGAGCTGTCGGGCGGCATGAAGCAACGGCTGGCGCTGGCCATCGCCATGCTGGGGGACCCGGCGATCCTGGTGCTCGACGAGGTGACCGCGAGCCTCGACGCGCTGGGGCGCGAGGAGTTCGTGTCGCTCCTGGCCCGCCTCCGCGGCGCCGGGCGCACGATGCTCTTCGCTTCCCACCGCATCGAGGAAGTGGGCGCGCTCGCCGGGAGGGTGTGCGTGATGGAGAAGGGCCGCGTGATCTCCGACACCCCCTGCCAGACGTTCATCAGCGGCGAGCTCCGCGGCGCGACGCTCCACCTGGTCGTCCCGAGCCCCGCGCGCGAGCTGGCGCTGGTGACCCTTCAGGCCGCCGGGTTCAACCCCAGGCTCAACGGCGTCGGCGTGCTGGTGCCCGTGGCCGCCGAGCAGAAGGCGGCGCCTTTCCGGCTGCTCGCCGACGCGAGGGTGCCGGTGGATGATTTCGAGCTGCTGGCAGGGCCCGCGTCTGAAACGCCGGAGCGCCCGGCTCACGAGGAGGCCGTGTCATGACCATGCCGATGACCGTCGAGCGACCCGTCTCACCGATGCGGGCGGTGCCCGCGGCGTACCGCAGCGTGCTCACGCTGGCCCACCGTGAGCTGCGCGACGCGCTGCGAAGCCGGTGGTTCCTGCTGTACACGCTGGCGTTCGCGGCCCTGGGGCTGGGGCTGTCGTTCGTGTCCGCCGCCGCCGCGGGTGGGGCTGGGCTGTCGGGCTTCGGGCGCACGACCGCGGGCCTGATCAACCTGGTACTGCTGGTTGTCCCCTTGATGGCGTTGACGGCCGGGGCCGGGAGCATCGCCTCCGACCGCGAGCGCGGGATGCTCAGCTACATGCTGGCCCAGCCGATCAGCCGCGTCGAGCTGCTGCTGGGCAAGTTCCTGGGTCTGGGCGGCGCGCTGCTGGCTTGCATCACGCTGGGGCTCGGGGCGTGCGCGGTCGTGCTGGCGGCCAAGGGGCAGAGAACCGACCCCGCGAGCATGCTGTGGCTCGCCGGGCTGGCGCTCTTGCTGGCGCTGTCGATGCTCGCGGTCGGGCTGCTGATCTCGGCGGTGGCGCGGCGCGCATCGGTCGCGGTCGGGACCGCGGTGTTCGTGTGGCTGACGCTGGTCTTCGTGACCGACCTGGGGCTGATGGCCGGGGCGCTGGCGATGCGGCTGCGGATCGAAATCCTGTTCGCCCTTTCGCTGACGAACCCGTTGCAGGTGTTCAAGATGTGGTCACTGCACACGGTCGACGCCGGCCTGGACGTGCTGGGCCCGGCGGGCCTGTACGCGTCGGAGCAGTTCGCGGGCACGCTGGATTGGCTGTTCGCGGCGTGTCTGCTGGCGTGGGTGGTGGTCCCGCTCGGCGCGGCGGGTGTCTGCATTACCCGGAGGTCACCGTTATGAACCGCCGACAAGCCGCCGGTGTGGTCGCGCTGTGTGCCCCGCTGGTCATGGCCGGGTGCGATGACAGCGTCCTGACCGGGCCCCCCGAGCTGCGACTCGGGCGCGACGAGTGCGCCGAGTGCGGGATGCTCGTCAACGATGAGCGCTGCGCCGCGGCGCTGCTGGTCGAGTCGCCGCCGGGATCGGGGCGACGAAGCCACCTGGTGTACGACGACATCGGCTGCCTCCTGGACGCCGAGAGCAAGCGGCCCGCGGAGTTCGGCGTCATCGAGCGGTACTTCAAGGACTTCGCCTCGCACGCCTGGGTCCGGGCCGAGGCGGCCTCGTGCGTGAACGCCTCGGCCGACACGCTCCCCACCCCGATGGGATCGGGCATGGTCGCGTTCGGCAGCGCGCCCGGCGCCGAGGCGGCGGCCCGGCAGTCCCGGGGCGTCGTCACCGACTACGCGGGCCTGGTGGACATCCGGCGCCAATGGACACAGGCACGCAAGCACATTCCTGCTTCATCCCCCGCAGCACCTCCCGGATCGCCCCCCGGATCGCCCCCCGGATCGCCCCCCGGATCAACCCGCTAACCGCCGGCACAAGGCCTTCCACCATGCTCTCCCAAACCGTCGCATACGCCCTGAGAGCCATGAGCCACCTCGCGTCGCTTCGCGGGCCGGCGTCAACCTGTGAGCTGATCGCGCAGGCAACCCGCGTGCCGCAGGGCTACCTCGCCAAGGTCCTGCGAGACCTCGTCTCGGCCCGCCTTGTCATCTCGCACCGCGGGCCCGGCGGCGGCTTCGTGCTCGCCCGCGAGGCGTCGTCGATCAGCGTGCTGGACATCGTGAACGCGGTGGACCCGATCCGGCGCATCGAGTGCTGCCCGCTCGACAACCCGCTCCACGCCTCGTTGTGCCCGTTGCACCGCTGCCTTGATGACGCACTGGCCCAGATCGAAGCGACCTTCCGGCGCACCACGCTCGGCAGTGTTCTCGACGAGTCCGGCGCCACGGGCGGATGCAAAGCGCTGTTTGTTCAACCGTCTCCGATCCATCCCAACAAACCCGGCCCACAACCAGGGAGGCACTCGCCATGAAATACCAACTCGACCCGTCCACACCCGTCGGCGTTATCGCCCGCGACCACCCCGAACTCCTCGCGCTGTTCGACCGTCTGCGCATCGATTACTGCTGCCGCGGGAACGAGACGCTGGAAGCCGCCTCCCGCCGAGTCGGCATGGAACCCGGGGGCGTGGCGGAAGCCGCGGAGCGCCAGAGCGCACCGGACCCTCGGGACCCCGCGACGCCGAGCACCATGACCCAGTGGTGCGACCACATCGAGGCCGTCCACCACAACCCCGCCCGCGAAGCGTTCGCCCGGCTCGACGCCATGCTGGCGCGCGTGCTGGCGGCCCACCCCCAGACACACCCGGAGTTCAACGAGCTCGCCGAGGTGGTCAGCGGTCTGCGTGAGGAAATGCTCGATCACATGATCCGCGAGGAGCGGGTCCTGTTCCCGTGGTTCCGTCGCCTGGAGCAGCCCGGCGCCGTGCACACCAGGCCGCTCTGGAGCGTCCAGCGCCCCATCGATTGCATGAAGCACGACCACGACAGCGTGTCGGCCTCCATCGACCGGGTCCGCGCGCTCACAAGCTGCTACACGCCCCCGGCCGATGCGTGCGCCACCGTGCGTGCGATGTTCGACCTGCTCCGCGATTTCGAGACCGACACGCGCCGCCACATTCACAAGGAGAACAACATCCTGTTCCCCGCCGGGATGGAAGCCGAGGCCCGGTCGGGCCGTGAGTTCCGGCGAACGCCGTCCGAGGTCTGCTCGCATGAACCGTGCTCCCACCACCAGCGCGGGGCCGAGGCCCCCAGGGGATGAGCATGTACAAGTACCTCGTGATGGCCCACCTGCTCGGGTCCGCCGCCTGGATCGGAGAGCACCTGGTCCTGCTGGGTGTTGTCCTCCCCGAAGCCCGACGCGCCGGCTCGGTCGAGCCCGTCGTCGCCTTCGAGCGCCGCTTCGGGCGGATCGGGCTGCCGGCGCTGGTGGTCCAGGTGGCCACCGGCCTGATGCTGGCCTCGAACTGGGTCTCCGGGTGGCGCGGCATTCTCTCGGACCCATCGCCCGCGGCCCGCCTGATCCTCGCGAAGATCGGGCTGCTCGCGGTGCTGCTTGCCCTCGCGGCCCACGCCACCCACCGCGTGCTGCCGGGGCTCAGCGCCCCGACGCTCGGCAAGTTCGCCCTGCACGCCTGGATCGTCACCATTCTTTCAGTTCTCATCGTGGTGCTCGGCGTCGGCGTCCGCACCGGAGGGCTTCTGCCATGATCAGCGCCATGAGCCCGGATCGATGGCGTCGCTGTTTGTTTCATCGCGCGGCACCAGCCCTCATCGCCGGTGTGGCCGTGCTCCTCATTGCGGGGTGTCGGACCGCGCCCGATGCCACGACCAATCTGTCCACGGCCGCGCCCGGCTCGGCGGAGCTGATGGATCGGTATTACCTCTCCACCTGCGCCCGCTGCGAGGCCGCGCTGGGGTCAAGGGGTGAGGCCGTGGCCCGCATGCGCGAGGGTCGCGAGCTGCGTTTCTGCACCGAGGCGTGCGCCGCCGAGTTCGATCGGGTCCCGGCCCGGGTGATTGAAGCGGTCGATGCCCGCATGGCCGCCGACCAGGCCCCCCACTACCCGCTCCAGACCTGCGTGGTCAGCGGCAAACGGCTGCCCGGCCGCCCGCTGGACGTTCTGTGGGGCAACCGGTTGTTCCGGGTCGCCGGCACCCGCGAACGCAACCGCCTGCTCGCGGACCCGCAGCGGTACCTGGCGCTTCTCGACGACGCGGTCCTCGCGGCACAGGGCCCCGCGTACGCGCTGCCTCGCAAGTGCCCGGTCCAGGGCGACATCCTGCGGGGCGATCCCACGATTGACATCGTGGTGGCTAACCGCATGATCCGCGTGTGCTGCACACGGTGCGCCCGACTGGTCAGGGCACGCCCTTACCAGTACCTGTCCATGGTGGACTACGCCAACAGGGCGGCCTCGAACGCGGCGCATCGCCCGTGACGGACGCCCGCCCGGCTCAAACCGGATATGCGGCTATACTTATCAGCTTTAGAGCCGGCGCGCCGGCAACATCCCCACGCAGCCCAGGAGCCCGCCCCTTCATGTTCTCGCAGACCGTTGAATACGCGATGCGGGCGATGGTCCACCTCTGCTCGATCCAGCAGGGCGAGGCGATGACCAGCGAGGTGATCGCCGAGCGGACGCAAGTGCCGCGCGGCTACCTCTCCAAGGTGATGCGGGACCTGGTGCTCGCGGACCTCGTCACGTCCCAGCGCGGCCCCAACGGGGGCTTCTCGCTGGCGCGCCCGGCGGCCCAGATCACCATGCTCGACGTGGTCAACGCGGTCGACCCCCTGCACCGAATCACCGAGTGCCCGCTGGGCAACCCGACCCACATCAACCTCTGCCCGCTGCACCGGCGCCTTGACGAATCCATCGCGGCCATCGAGCGCGATTTCAAGCGGACGAGCCTGGCGGAAGTGCTCGAGTCACGCCCCGCCACGGACCGCGCGTGCCGCGCGCTGACCGTGTCGCCCAAGGCTCCGCGCCCGCCCAAGCCAAGGTGACTGTGCGCGGCTCATCGCCGCGCTCACACAAACAAAGAAGGCAGACCCCCTGACAGGGAGTCTGCCTCGTAAGCGGTGTGGTGAGCTGGATAGGGGTTTTGGCCTCCGCGCAAGCACTGGGCGAGCGGGCGCAAAATGTCCGTTTTGTCCGCTTTTTGAAGTTCGCGGATCTCATAAATCTTGGCCCATCAATGCTTTAGGGGATCGCGGACGGCGATACCCTGACATTTGTGTCTGGGATCCGGCCTAGACTTCGCGGCTCGGAGGAAGCGCATCTCCGCGATGAACGGGTCATGCCCGCCTCCACTCTTTGCAGGTTTCGCAGACACATCAGTCACCGATCTCACTTGCAGCCCTTATCGCGGAGCAGGGCAAATGCAGGTGTGAAAGGAGTCTGTGCATGTCTGAAGCCACGAATCCGCAATTTGAGGGTGTGCAAAAGTCATTGGCGGAGATCTCTGCGCGACTCGCAGAAGATCGTCGCCGTCGGCGGCAGGAGCGTCGACCCGCAAGCACCCTCCACGTCCGGCCCAACTTGGCTCACTACCGGTTGCAAGCCCGCCGCCTCCATGAGTCGAGGCGAGCAAGCGATTCGACTTTGAAGCTCCACGCTGCTCAGCTTGAGGTGGCGCGGAGTGTTGGCTTTGCCTCGTGGCGCAAACTCGCGGCCGCGATTCATGATCGGGAGCGTGCGGCCGCGCAACTGTTTGAAGCCCTGCGTCGCGGCGATCACGAAGCCATTGCTCGAATTGTGCGCGAATATCCCCACTCACTACTGGACGCCGGCTGTGTCGCTTCCCCAGAGGAACTCCAGCTCTTGATGAACATTGTGCTTGCCTCCGGTGACCAGGCCAGCATCCCTACGATACTCCTTGATTCAGTGGCTGAGCACCACAAACCAGAAGGCCTTGAGGAGTGCGTTCGGATTCTCCTCGGATTGGGTGCCGATCCTCTCTACGCGAACGACGCGATTGAGGAGCGTCGTGAGCGAGTCGGCCGCAATCCCGACGGGACAGAGGCCGCGGAGCTGTTCGACAACGCCCTTGGGGTTTTGGTGTGGTATGTAGACGAACCCGAGTACGACTACCTACCCGAAGACGATTGATCGATACGTGGAATGGGGCATGGTGCAGCGTTAATCGCGCCCATTGAGCAACACTAATCCGAGTCACCTGGGCTTTTCCGTGTTGGCAAAATCCAAAAGCGCTGCCAAGGCAAGAAGGATGCCACCCAGCGCCAACAACTGACCGATCTCTGCCCCTTTGCGCTCCGCCGCGGCTCGCATGCGGCGTCTGTGCTGCGTGCCATTCAATATCCGTTGGCGAAGTCCAAGCAGGATATTGAAGGGCATGCCATCAATTCTCGGATGCTCGTCTCCCACGAGTTCCCAGCGGTTGAGAGTCACCGGGTGGACCCCGATCACCCGTGCGAACTGATCAATCGACAGCCCGAACGCCTGCCGGATCACTCGGATTTCGTTTCCTGTCATGAATCCGGGCGTAGACATGTGATCTAGCATATGCTAGAGTGCTACATCTTGTCCAGCGCTATTCGGCCATCGCCGCGGCATTGACGCCGTCAATCTGACCAAGGACCAACATGTTTCAAGCTCACAACCCCGTCAAGGTTCGTGCCCGCAAGTCCTTCCATCCCGGTGACCACGTTCGGGTCTGGCGTGGCTGCTACTGGCACCACGCCATCTTTGTCGGCAACGGCTTGCTCATCGAGTTTGGAGGGGGGCTTTTCGGAGGCCCCGTTGAGTACGTGAGTTGGGGAACCTTTGCTCGTGGCAACCCCGTGGAACGCGTCCAGCACGCCAGCCGATATCCGCCAGATCAAATTGTGGAAAGAGCGCAATCACGTCTCGGCATGTCCGGATTCGCGCTGTTCGCCAACAACTGCGAGCACTTTGCGAACTGGTGCGCGACAGGGACAGCGGAAAGCGGTCAAGCGCAGTTCGCGGTCGGCGCGCTGGCGCTGTTGACCGTGTGCCTTGCGGCCAATCACCCCCGGGTCTCCCGGCTCTTCGTGGCGTAGGCGCCAAACGAAGCGTTCTCGGCGTTTTCCGCGGAGCATCCGCAGGAACTCGGCACGCCGATGTTTCCCCGGAACGGTCTGTTGGCTCTTGATGAGTTCGGATAATGTATGGTATGTAATTTGATGATTTATTCTTGTTGACCGATGGAATCGGTCGTGCAATCATTCGCACATGAATGATGTCGGAAACGGAAAGGCTGCTGAGCTTGAGCGTCGCTTGGCCGGGGAGATTTCACGGCATGAGCGACCGCCAGGGGTCAGGCTGCCCTCTGCGGCCGACGGTGCGCGAGAGTGGGGAGTCGATCGAGGCACAGTCCTCAAGGCATACCGAGCACTGGCCGCGCGCGGAATGGTTGAGCTGCGAGGGAACGAGGGGACATTTGTTCGACATCGAGAGCCGATCGCCGGAAGGCTGGCTTGGGAGCGGTTCTGGGCACCACAAAGCGCAGAACGGAAAACGACGCTCGATGGTCCTTACCTGCTCAAACCGCAGAGTGCCGACAGTCCGATCAACGATCACCTTCGGAGAATCGATCAACTCGACGATAAGCGGATGCTTGTGCTGCTTGGCGAAGCGGGCATGGGCAAGTCCGACACGCTCCGCGATTGGGTACAAAGACTGCGGCTCGCCGGAGCGACTGTTGTGTTCATTGAGTGCCGTGAGCACTCAACTGAGCAGTCAATCGAAGCTGCGATTGACGAGCGCGCCGCGTTATCATCCCCACCCGATGGACCGCAGTTTGTAATCATTGACGGCGTCGATGAGTCGCCCATGGGCATCGGGCCGGTGTTGCGGGTTGTCGCGAGCTTGGCAGAAAGTGCCCAACACCGCGATATTCGGGTAAGGCTCTCCTGCCGCACGACGGCGTGGACCCAAGCGGCCGCAGAGCGAGTGGGGGTTTGGCGGGAGGTCCCAGGGGGCGAAGAAGTTTGGCACCTGATGCCCCTGCGCAAAGAAGACGTTGACCTGGCCGCGAAGCAATCGGGACTCGACACCGTGGACATGAGGCGAGCTATCCGGGAGTTCCGGCTCGCTGCCTTCGCTTCCAGGCCGATCACCCTCGCATTCATTGTGAATGCTGCTCGAACGCGCGGGCTCGGGCCGGATCGCAGCCTGTGCGAGGTGTTTCGAACGGGCCTTGAGGCGCTTGCGTCCGAAGTGGATCGAGCCAAACAGGAGCTCGGGCTGCGTGCGCGACTGTCGCCTGGTGCTCGCATGCAACTGGCTTCTCGGTTGGCGGCGGTCACCGCGTTCGGACAGTGTGCCGGCTTTTGCTTTGGAACCGAAGGCGATCCGAACGGTGTCTACATCCCGGTTTCGTCGGCGTTGGGCCGCTTCCCGTACGGCATGGCCTCTAACGGACTCGTGACCCTCGAGCCAAACCAACTGCAAGAGTTTCTGAACTGTGGGCTATTCACTCAGGGGCCGCGAGGTGTGTACCGGTTCTCGCACAAGTCATACGCCGAGTTCCTTGCCGCCTGCTACGTGAAAGACTCGGGGCTGACACCAACGCAGATCGACGGTCTGTTTTGGGTAGACGATGGCCGGCAGCGCCGCGTCGCGCCACCGCTCATCGAGACCGCTGCATGGCTGGGGGCGTTGGACGCTCGGTTCTTCGAGCAGTTGATGGCGGTGCAGCCCGAGATTCTGATTCTCTCCGACACCGCCGCGCTCGCCGAGGTGCAGCGAGAACGATTGGTTGATTCGTACCTTCAGCGTGTGGAATCGCAGGAAGTGGGCTGGGACCGCATACGCGGCCTTGAGGATTCCTACTCGCGCGTCAGCCATGCCACTCTGGAGAATCAGCTGAGCCGATACCTCGCGGACAAGTCGCTGCGGGCAAGGACCCGTGAAGTAGCGACGGATTTGGCCTCTAGGTGTCGTTGTCATGGGTGTGCACCGGTGCTCATCGATTTGGTTCTGAACGAGGATGAACCGATTCGATTGCGTGTTGCAGCCGCCTATGCGCTGCGAGACTTGGAGGTGGAGGCACAAGTCCGCCGGTTACTCCCAATCGTCAATCGCACGATCCGAGGGGACGACGACCAGAGCATTCTCGGATGCGTGCTACATCTCTTATGGCCGGCCCATCTCTCCGCGGATGAGCTGTTCCAAGCCCTAGTGCCGGAATTCCGCACAAACCTGTATGGCGCCTATGCCGCGTTTCTGACCTCTTGGGAGCTCGCGGCCGGTCTCCCGGATGCCGACCTGGTTGCCGCGCTCAGGTGGGTCCAGAGCCAGGCAGTTGATCGATATGGCCACATATGCAACGCGTGCGACTCGATTATCCGCCGCGCATGGATGTCCCTTGGTGCTTCGGAGATTGCTCGCGCAATGGCTGGTCCCGTGCTCGATCGGATGACGCGAGGCGAGTATTTCATGGGCCGGTCATGGAACGAACCCGAGGGACGCGGTGTCGACGATCATGTCTGGCTCAATAACGAGATTCAATCCGACCCCGGGCGGCGGCGGGCATTGTTGAACGCGGTTGTTGCAGAAATTGCCCGGCGAAAGGCGACGGACCCTTCAGCATGGCAACCGCTATATCTGTTGGTTGGTGGAGATGTGCCGTTGTGTCTGCGAGATGATTTGGAATGGGTCATCGAAAGGACGATGGTTGCGGCTGCCGAGGAGCAGACGACATGGGTTGAACTGTGCAATCGACTTGTGCTTGGTCCAAGGGCCTCGGCTTGGACAAGCGAGGAGGTCTCGTACCTGGCCCACGCCCTGCAAGACCCGAGGCGTCCACGCTCCCTGCTGGATTATCTAGATCCGGTGGATATCGATTCCGCTCGGGCTGATGAGTTGCGCAAGGATCTGGCGGAGTATGCCAAGCTCGGGCGCAAGCCGCGGCGCAAGAAGCCGGCGCACCCGCTGCGCGAAATCATCGAATCGTGGTTTGCCGCGGCGGAGTCGAATCCTGCCGATGTCTGGGTTGGCATTGCGCACATGCTGATGTTCGGCACGTCATGGGATGACAACCGACACGGCACCTGGCAAGGAGGGGAACTCATCACAACGACGAAGCTGTGGGAATCTGCAGACGTCAGGATCCGGGAGCGGATCACCAACGCCGCGCGAAGATTGCTCACCAGCTGTAGCCCCATCATTGATGATCTCGTTCGGAACCCGACTCAGTTTGGCGAGCACGTGCTCATGCTTCAGGCGATGCTTCTGCTGGTATCGGAAGATCCCGGTTTTCTCGAACGCTTGCCCGACGAGCGGTGGCGGGCTTGGAGCCCTCTTGTTGCGGCCTGGGCAGACCATCCGGATCCCGATCACGAAGAAGAGCGGCGGCTTGTGGAAATGGTGTACGCTCGCGCTCCGACGGAGGTAATCCGAACGCTCGTTGATATCGTTCGCTTCGAGCATGTCGGCGACAAAGACGAGGCCCGACTGTGGCGGTGGGCGAGCGTTGCAGACAAGAAACTTGTCAAGCCTCTGGAGACGGCCTTGGGCGCCGTTGAATCTTCGCCCGCGGCGAAGATTGGCTGTGCATTGCGACTTCTTCTGTCAGTCGATCCGGCTGCGGGGCTTCGTGCTGCCCGGCGATTCCTAAACCTGAATCCGGCTAATGGAGAGGCAGGGGTGACGAATCGGCTGTCGGCGGCGGCTGGAAGCGCTCTGGCGCGTTGGGCTCCGGACGGTGGGTGGCAGGAGATTTGGCCGCGGATGAAAGCCGATCAGGCCTGGGCCAGGTCCATCATGTTGGGGCAGGTGAGCTTCGAAGGGCGTGACGCCAAGCCCCTCTACGAAAAGCTCGATGACGCCGCGCTCGGGGAACTCGTGGAATGGCTGTATACAGACTTTGAAATCGGCCACGTCCCTGACTACCTGGATTCCGACCTTCACCCGGTTGCGAGTGAATCGGAGCTGGATCGCTGGCGTACCCACGCGATGTCCCAGCTCGTCGAGCGCCGATCCCGAGAGTCGATCCGAGCGTTAGAACGATTGTGTAGCGCCCGACCAGAGAACTGGTGGTTCCGCGAAAAGCTCCTCCAAGCGCGAGAGGCCGCGGCCTCGGCACAATGGCGACCAATTGGTGCCTCGGAACTCGACTGCCTCGTTGAGGACGGGGCACGGGTGTTCATCACGTCGCCAGCACAACTGCTGGGTCTCGTTCGGAAGTCTGTTGAGCGATTCCAAGCGCGTCTCCAAGACAGCGACGCGCCACTCCGAGAGAACCTCTGGAATCGATCGGAGACGGGCAAGGCCACTCCGAAGGATGAGATGCACTTTGCAATAAACCTGAAGGATCACCTCGACACGGACCTCCGTGCACGCGGTCTTGTCGTGAACCGAGAGGTCCAGATTCTCCGTCCGCGGCTGGTGGAGTCGGATGAGCAAGGAAAGCGGCTCGATCTGCTTGTTCAAGCTGTGGACCCGACCGGGGCACAGCCGATGCCAATCGGCATCGTGGTCGAAGTGAAACTCGACACCAATGAGAAACGTGTCCGGCAGGACTTGGAGGCGCAGTTGTTCGGGCGATACCTGAACGAACATCGGTGCACGCATGGGCTTTATGTGGTCAATGCCACGCGCGGTGACTGTACCGCGACTCGTCAACTGGCTACAGACTTGGACGCAGCATGCATTAAGCTGTCGGCTCAGGATGCGGGTACGCGGATCGTTGAGTCGATCGTTGTAGACTGCGGACTGGGCAAAGACACCACTTCGCCGCATAGAAGGCCCGCTGGAGTTGTTGGTTCCCAGTATCCCAGGAAGTCAAGGCAGCGCGCGATGCGTTAGCTCCCGACGGGCTCTCGGCCGATCCGGCATGCCGATCACCCAAGTAGCGCCCGACGGTTGCCCAAAGGAGCGCGGCCGCCGTCGCCGCTTCATATCCTATTGGAAGCGCCGAGCCACTGATGGCTGGCATCACTCGCCAAGGAAGGAGCCTTGCCATGTCTGCGGATCTGATTGACCCTACCCCTGACTGCTCGAATGTCGAAAACGCGCCCACGATGCCGCCAATTGTGGACGTGTGTGCCCTATACCTGGCGAGCGCAAAGACCTGCCTCGGCGAGGTGATGGCGCATTCGCGCGAGAAGTCCGCAATTCGAACCAGTCACCTCGCGTGGCGACGTGAAAACATCAGCGCCTTGCTCGAAATCCATGGTCGTGCGGACTTGGTCGGCGGAGCGGTCGCAGACTTCGTCTTTGAGGCACTGCATGCCGTCGATGAAGCACTCGAGAGGGTTTGCCATGCCTGGGGACAATCCATCCAGGACCACATCGGGAGGCGAGCGATCAACGCCGGCGGTGCGTACTGCGCTGCCCAAAGAGTGATCGAGCATGCGGAGCAAGTTTTCCACGAGCTCAAGTCCGCCGAGGAACAGTCGAAGCCCCGCGCGTTTGCCCGCTTGGATCCAACAGCGCAGAAGCTCTTAGGGCTCCTGGCTCAAACGCCCCAGCTCGCCAAGGAACTGGCAGTCAAACTCGGATTTGACCCTGATGAGGTCAAACTCGTGTACGGAGTCGTCCGGGTTCTTCGGCGCGCCAAGTACAAGATCCAAGGGTCGAAGCACTCCGGGTACTGGATCGGGCCTGAGTTGCTGAAGACGTTGGCTGTGGCCGCGGATTGACAAGACCGAGCAAGACCATGACAAGACCAACGTCTCGCTTTCACTAGAACCCATGGCAGAGTTCGGTTGCCCGAGCACGCGCTCGAAGGGCAAGGAGAACTGGCCATGGACGTCCGCCGCATCCCCATCTCGAAGATCAAGCCCGCCCCGTACAACCCAAGGAAGGAACTCAAGCCTGGAGACTACGAATACGAAGCGCTGAAGCGGAGCATGCATGAGTTCGGCACGGTGGAGCCGCTGGTCTGGAACAAGCGGACCGGCCATCTGGTCGGAGGACATCAGCGCCTCAGCGTCCTGAAGGCAGACGGCGCCGCTCACGCCGATGTCAGCGTGGTTGACCTGCCGCGCGAGAAGGAAAAGGCCCTCAACATCGCCCTAAACAAGATCCAGGGCGATTGGGATCAGGACAAGCTCGCCGAGTTGTTGTCGGAATTGACCAAGATCCCCGACTTCGACATCGCTGTGACGGGGTTTGAGCAGGACGAGACCCGCGATCTCATCGCCGAGGTGCTGGGTCTTGATGCTGACGGGGCAATGCTTCAAGCCGAAGCGTTCGATCTCGCAACGGCGCTGAAGGACGCGGGTCCGCCGGTGACCAGGCCCGGCGACCTGATTGTCTTCGGCAAGGACCCCAAGGCGCAGCACCGCCTGCTTTGCGGCGACAGCACGAACCCCGACGATGTTCGGCGTCTGATGAACGGCCGGCGAGCCGTCCTGTTCGCTACCGATCCGCCGTACCTGGTGGGGTACGACGGGACGAATCACCCTGCAGGCGTACATGTCCGGAAGAAGCGATCCTCTAATAAGGATGGAAAACCCCGGCCCATGGCCGCTTTGGCCGCCTCGGGGGGCGTAGAGAAGAGTGGCGGTGAGGGTGGGTTGCGGGGGTTGGCGATACGGCGGGGCAAGAACAAGGACTGGTCGCCTTCGTACGGCACCACCTGGGACGACGCCGACGCGAACCCGGAGCTGTACGACAAGTTCATCGCCGCCGCGATCGCCGAGGCCTTGTCACCCAGCGCGGCTTGGTACTGCTGGCACGCATCCAAGCGCCACGCCATGCTCGAGGCGGCGTGGGAGAAGCACGGCGTGCTCCCGCACTGCCAGATCATCTGGGCGAAGAACCGGCCGGTGCTCACCCGCACCTGGTACGCGTGGCAACACGAGCCGTGCCTGATGGGGTGGCTCAAGGGCAACAAGCCAGCTCGGGTCGAGAACAAGGTCCTGTCGACCGTCTGGAACCTCGACACCATTCCCAATGGCCCAGACCGCCCCGATCACCCCACGCCCAAACCGCTGGAGGTCTTCGAGATCCCCATGCGGCAGCACACCCGCCCGCGTGCTCCCGAGAACATCTGTTACGAGCCCTTCGCGGGGAGCGGGACGCAATTCATCGCGGCGCAGCGGTTGGGGCGGCGGTGCTTCGGGATGGAGATCAGCCCGCTGTACTGCGACGTCATCATCCGCCGCATGATCGCCTTCGCCGGTGAAGGGTGCGTGACGCCGGAGGTGGCGAAGCGCTACCGCGTCACGAAGGACGCCTCGAACAATCACGCTCGCGCTTCTGGCCCCCATAGCACTCGGCGGAAGGGAGCGGCAGCGTGAAGCCGTCAGACAAGGGCAAGACAAACGAATCCAAGTGTCCACGACGCTCGGCCTGTCAGCCTCGGCCCGAGCTGGGTTGTTTGGAACTGCTTGCGCTGCTGAAA
Organism: uncultured Phycisphaeraceae bacterium; assembly: GCA_964510955.1. Taxonomy (GTDB): domain Bacteria; phylum Planctomycetota; class Phycisphaerae; order Phycisphaerales; family UBA1924; genus JAFLCM01. The sequence goes on along the minus strand of CAZEDW010000007.1, from coordinate 62,307 downwards.
TCCGGTCAGATCAAGGGGAGGTGCGTTCACCGAACCGATCGCCTGAGGATGGTTGAGTACATCCATGGTGACGCCATCACCGGGGTGGCAGAAACGGCAAAGCTCTTCCAGCGCAACGAGAAGACCATCCGTGAGGACATCAAGAGGATCCGCGAAGCCAACGCCCTGAAGGCGGACCCGGGATTCGCGGAGGAGTTTGCGGGTGAGGTGCTCGCGTTGGCCAGGTCGGTCGAGCAGCACCTGGGCCGGGAGGGCCGCGACAAGGCCACCCCGCCCGCCGTTCGGGTCAAGGCCCAGCGGGGTCGACTTCGTGCGCTTCTCGAGGTCGGGCTACTTCTCCAAAGCCTGGGGCACCTCCCTTCGGCGGCGCTGCGACTCAAGATGGAACCCATCGCTGCGCCGGAAGGGCCCGCATCGATGTCTGACGTGCTCGCTGATCTGGACAAACTCATTGGAGTCGCAGCCGCCCAGTCGCCGCAAGACGTGCCCCTTCTGAGCAGCCTCCGCGATGTGGTCCGCACGGCGCCGCCGCCCGTCCGTCCGCCGACTACAGAGCCCGCTGCGCCCGCAACGGAGCCTACGCCATGACCACCTTCCCGCGCACGATGCACACCGTGGCCATGAAACTGATCCAGTTGGCTCGCCGCCGAATCGCAGCCGAATCGCCGTCGGTGTTCGCGTCGGTGTACCTCGGCCATCACTTCAACGATGCGCGGTGCGGCATGCACAATGACCTCTTCGAGACGCTGAAATCCGCGTCGTCAATACGGAGGCGTCGGATCGCCATCGCCGCGCCCCGCGGGCACGCCAAGAGCACGATCGTGAGCCTGGCGTATCCCCTATGGTGCCTGATGTACGGGCTGGAGCCGTACATCGTGCTCGTCTCGGACACCGGAGCCCAGGCGGCGCAGAACCTGCGGAACATCCGGGTCGAGCTAGAAACCAACGAGCGGCTGAAGCAGGACTTCCCGGAACTGCTCGGGAGGCGTCATAAACCCTGGCGTGACGACGCCATTGAACTTCCCGGCGGGGCGCTCATCGTCGCCAAGGGTGCCGGCCAGGGCATCCGGGGCACCAAGAACCGCAGAAACCGGCCGTCGCTCATCCTCGTCGACGACCTCGAGAACCGGGACGAAGTGGTTGAGGAGCTGCAGCGCGACAAGCTGCGGGGCTACTTCTTCGGCACTCTTCTGAAACTCGGCGACAAGGACACCAACGTCATCGTGGTGGGGACGGTGCTGCATCACGACTCGCTGCTGGCCCGGCTGACGGATCCGAACAAAGTCACCGGGTGGACCCAGGCCCTGTACCGGGCCATCGTCCAGTGGCCCGAGCGGATGGACCTGTGGGAGCGGTGGGGACGGGTCTTCCATCGGGCGGAGGCGTTCGAGGGTCAGGACGGCGAGGCCGGCGCCGCAGCGTTCCTGCGGGCGAACTATGAAGAGATGCACCGCGGTGCCAAAGTGTTGTGGCCGGAGCACGAGCCGCTCGAATCGCTGATGAGGCTCAGGCTGACCGAGGAGATCGGGGCTTTCGAGGCGGAGAAGCAGAATCAGCCGCTGGACCCGCAGCAGTGCATCTTCCGCCCGGAGCAGTTCACATACTGGGACGACACATTCGCCAACTTCTCCGATGTGCTCGCCCGGCTGGGAGACAAGGTCGACTACTACGGTGCATGGGACCCCGCGCTCGGACACCGCCGGGGCGATCATTCCGCCATCATCGTGCTCGCGGCGTGCCGGAACCGGGACGAGGTGTACGTGGTCGAGGCCGATGTCCGACGGCGCAATCCCGACGACGCCATCCAGCACATCGTCAACCTGGCCAAGGTCTACCCGTTCCACTACTTCATGGTCGAGTCGAATAACTTCCAGGGGCGGATGGCCCGCGAGATCGACGAGGTCGCCGCCAAGCAGGGCGTGACGATCCGGGTTCAGGCTCTGCTCAACAGCATGCCCAAGCATGCCCGGATTGCCGTGCTCGAGCCGCACCTGAATTCTGGGCGCATCCGGCTGTCGCGCCGCCAGACCGAGCTTCTGGAACAGATCCGGCAGTTCCCGCTGGCCAAGCACGACGACGGACCCGACGCACTGGCAATGGCGTTCGAGGCGACCCGGTGGGAGCGGCCGCGGGTGTATGTGTCCAAGCGAGATTAGAGCGCGTTGGCACAGCGTGCTTTCGCTAGCATGGGGCTATGAGAGCCGAGCATGTGTACCCCGACAATCTGCGACCGCTTGCGCTGGCGGTGGACACAGTGTTCACCCAAGTGTTTCAAATCGAAGCCGGCTCGCTGTTCACGCCCGGGGTGCCGATCTGGACGGTCACCGGCCTGACCGAACTCACACAGCGGTTCATCGATCAGCCGGACACTTCCGATGAATCGTTCGAGCGCAAGCTCGCCAAGCAACTCACCGGCGCCAGCGATCCTGCTTTTCAGTTGATGGCGGAGATGCTCTACATCTACTACTTGGTCGCGGCCCAGGTCCGGGTGAGCACCAAGCTCGCCAACATCCGAGAAATCCTAGCGTGGATGAAGGCTCCGGTGGAAATCCCAGCCCCCCTTATTGCTGCAGCCGGGCAGGGTCTGTCCAACACCGGCACGTTCTACCTTACGAATAAGCCCAGCCAGCTGTGGTTCCTGATCCGCTGCGGGCTGGCGTGGCGGCAGCGTTCATATTCTGAACGAACCTCGCTCTTATCCGATCCGTGGGCCTTCAAAGAGTTCCTGCTCACTGTGCCAGCCGACCGCGCCATGCCGATCCGCATGGCGCTCCTCCACATAGTCTGTCCGGACACCTTCGAGATCATCGTCTCGGAGCGCCACAAGAGGCAGATCTGCGCGGCCTTTCCCGACGTCTCCCCTGGCGAGCGGGACGAAGACCGCAAGCTGCTTGCGATCAGGCAATCGCTGGCGCTGAAGCCGAAGACCCTTCATGGGTTCTACCAAGACGATGTGCGGTCCCGTTGGTACCCCCACGACGACAATCCCGCAATTGAGCCAACGCGGGCATCTTCAACGTCCTCTCCACGAGAAACGGGGAGCAGTTCCAAGCGTTCCGCGTCGGTGGAAAAATCAGACGCATTGTTCATCGATCCGTCATGGCTTGATGAAGCACGCTCTGTCTTGGTCGATCGCGGCCAGATCGTGTTCCATGGACCGCCGGGCACAGGCAAGACCAGAATCGCACGCGATCTGGCGGCGAGCATCGCGCCGCCGGATTGTGTGCATTTTCTTCAGTTTCACCCGGCGTACTCATACGAGGACTTCATCGAGGGGCTGAGGCCAAAGGTAGGCGACCGGGCTGGATCTTTCGAAGTCCGCCCGGGCCCGCTCCGTCGAGTCGCCGCGGAATCTGTGGCCAACTCCGGCCAGAAGTATGTCCTGATCATTGATGAGATCAACAGGGCAAACCTGTCGCGGGTGTTGGGAGAATTGGTGTTCTCCCTCGAGTACCGAGACCAAGCCGTGACGCTTCCGTACTCGGGCGAGCGGTTCTCCTTGCCAAAGAACCTACTGATCATCGGCACCATGAACACGGCGGATCGCTCGATCGCCCTGATCGACTCGGCGATCCGCAGGCGATTCGCCTTTTTCCGGCTCGCCCCAGACTGCCCCCCGATCGATGCCGTGCTTGCAGATTGGCTTGACGCGAACGCTCCTGCCATGGGCTGGGTTGATCAGCTCGTGAACAAGGCCAATGAGATCATTCAGAGCTCCGACCACGCCATTGGACCGGCGTTCTTCATGCGGAAGGATCTTGACGAGGTGTCTCTCGAGCGCATCTGGCGGCTCGAGGTACTCCCCTATCTTGAAGAGTTCCTGCACGATTCGCCGGACACCAAGAAGAAATTGGAGCTGGCGCACCTGCGGCAACTCGTCAAGGGGACCACGGAAGAGCTCACGTGAGAGAGGTTGCTATCACCGAGTATGGGCAGGTCGGTCAACTGGCACTCTCGCCGGATCAGCGTGATGCGCTCTATTCGTGCGGAGCCGGATTGAGCCTCGTCCCCGAACCGGGCCGTGATGTCCTCTGGACGCTCCGGGCCGGTTGCCATGTGGGAACCGTGGCCACGCCGGGCTTGATCGTTCGCATCCATCCGAAACTGGACATCGCCCGCCTGTTCGTCATGCTCTCAGCCGCAACTGGCTCCATTCGGTGGGAGTCACCCCGGGCGTTGTTGTCAGCCTCCGCTGCCATCGAGGACGTGATCGCGCTGATCCTTGTCGATGCCATTCAGCATGCTCTCCCCTCTGGCCTACTGAGGGGGTACGTCGCGACGGAGGAGGAGAGCTTTGTGGTTCGGGGGCGCCTGGACGTGACCGAGACTCTCCGGCGAAGACCCGTTACGAGGATCCCACTCGTCCAGTTCCCGGAGTTCCTCGACGAGAACATCCCCGAGAACCGTGTGCTTGCCACGGCGCTGGCCCGGCTCGTTCCGGTCGTGAGCACACCTGCGGTTCGGGCACGCTTAGTCAATTGCCGGTGCGCCTTTTCGGATGTCATGCAGATTGGAAGTGGCGCGCCGCTGCCGCGACTCACCAAGAATCGCTTGAACGCTCGTTGGTGGGGCGCGATTGAGCTGGCGCTCTTGGTGCTTCAAGCCGGCGGACTCGATCTCCAACGGGGCGTGCACGCGTCCCGTACGTTTCTCGTCGACATGAATGCTGTGTTCGAACGCTTCGTACATCGAGCTCTGGCCGATGAGCTGGGTGCGTTTGGACTCGACCTCCAGCACAATCGTGGTGGGTTGTACTTTGACCAAGAAGCCCAACACCATCTGCGACCCGATCTGTCCGTTTGGAACGGCCGTCGCTGTGTGTTCGTGGGCGACTGCAAGTACAAGTTCAGCCCAGACGGTCATGCTCAGCGAGCCGATCTATACCAATGCTACGCGTACGCGGTCGCCGCGGATCTGCCGCACTCCACGCTGATCTACGGGGCAGATGCGCCCATGGCACGCGATGTGCATGTCGTCGACCACAAGACCGTGGTGCGAGTGCGCACACTCGACCTTGGCGGTTCTTCTGAGCGACTCCGTGATCAAGTGCGCACCCTTGCTCAAGAGGCGCAAACATCGTGCTCTCCTGTGGCACGAGGCCAGCTGCTGGCTCGCGCTGCTCACAGGGGGGCCGGGCAAGTGCGTTTACGGTGAGCACGTGACGCTGCGTTGATGAGGCATTCTGGGGCTGGGCGCGAGCCGATGGCCACGCTTTCATTGGCTTCCAGGGCCGCACGAGCGTGTATCAATGGATACGCCTGCCACTTCCTTGGGGCATGGAACCAACCCACGCCCCCAAACTCCACCGTGCCGCCAAAGCCCTCAGGGCGGCTCTCCTCGTGTTGATCAACCGGGTCGAGGACATCTGCGACCTGATCGAAAGCACACCCCCTGCTCAGGCGACTCCCGAGCCGTCAGGCATCCTCATAGAAGGCCTCGAGCTCAGCATCGATCGCCGAAGCTACACGGTGCGGTGGGGAGACAAGCAGTGCGCGCTCGGGCACACCATGGCATTTGACGTGCTCGAGCGGTTGGTACGCCGCCCCAACGAGTATGTCTCAACCGAATCGCTGCTCGACGATCTCTGGATAGGGCCCAGGGCTTCCTCCACCGTGCGCAGCACGGTGAGCCGGCTGCGCTCGCGCCTTCGCGCATCCGGGCTTGGACCCGTCGCCTCTCAAATCGACGGAAGCGTGCGCGGGCACGTTGGACTGATGCTCGCGCCGCAGTAGATCGCACTTTCAACAGTATTTCAGCGCCGCTTCAACCGCTTTGCAACTGTTGCGTCGGCACCGCGCGGTAGCGTGCCCACATTCTCGCGCAGCCGGTCTGCCACCGAAGACTGCGCGGTTGCCGCGCTCCCAGGATCTGATCTATGAACACACCAACCATCACGGAACAACCGGTCGCGCTCATCCCCGCGGCGCAGTACGTCCGCATGTCGACGGAGCACCAGCAGTACTCCACCGAGAATCAGCGTGATGCGATTGCCGAGTACGCTCGCGCCAAGGGGTATGAGATCGTCAAGACCTACGCCGACGACGGGAAGAGCGGGCTGCGGATCGAGGGCCGCGAGTCGCTCCGGCGCATGCTCGCCGATGTGCAGGCGGGCAACGCCGGCTTCCGGGCCATCCTGGTATACGACGTCAGCAGGTGGGGCCGGTTCCAGGACTCAGACGAGAGCGCGTACTACGAGTACGTCTGCAAACGCGCCGGCATCCAGGTCGAATACTGCATGGAACAGTTCGCCAATGACGGCAGCCCGGTCTCCACCATCATCAAGAGCGTCAAGCGCGCCATGGCCGGTGAGTACAGCCGGGAACTCTCCAACAAAGTGTTCAAGGGGCAGTGCCGCCTCATCCAGCTCGGTTACCGCCAGGGCGGTCCGGCTGGTTTCGGGCTCCGCCGCATGCTCATTGATAGCGCCGGCAACCCCAAAGGCGTGCTGAGCCGAGGCGAACAAAAGAGTCTTCAGACCGACCGCGTCGTGTTGGTGCCCGGGCCGGACGATGAAACCCAGATTGTTCGGTCGATTTACGGACAGTTCGTCAATGAGAGCAAGAGCGAGCGCATCATCGCCGCCGAGTTGAACGCCCAAGGTGTCGCTTCTGGCTGTGGCCGGCCCTGGACTCGCGGCATGGTGCACCAGGTGCTCGTGAACGAGAAATACATCGGCCACAATGTGTACAACCGAGTCTCGTTCAAGCTGAAGAAGAAGCGAGTTGTGAACCCACCGGACATGTGGGTGCGGGCGGATGGTGTGTACGACGCTATTGTCGATCCGGCCCTGTTCTATGTGGTCCGGGGGATCATCCAGGAGCGCAACCGGCACTTCACGGACCAAGAGATGCTGGCCAAGCTCAAGGAACTGCTCACCCTCCACCCGGAAATCACCGGCGCCTTGATCGACGACACGGAGGGCATGCCGTCGAGCTCTGCTTACCGCCAGCGGTTCGGGAGCCTCATTAAGGCTTACCGGCTGGCGGGATACACGCCCGACCGCAACTACGAGTACCTGGCGATCAACCGTCATCTCCGGCAGGCACATCCCCAGCTCTTGGGGGACATGATCCAGGACTTGCAGACGATGGGCGCATCTGTCGAACGAGACGAGGCGTCCGACCTTCTGGTCATCAACGGGATGTACAGCGCTTCGCTGTACCTGGCTCGATGCCGTTCCACGCCGGCGGGGTCCATGCGATGGCGCTTTCGAGTGCCGAACGGCCCGCACGCGGACTTGCACATCGTGGCCCGCATGGACTCGGCCAACGAGCAGCCGTCGGACTACTACCTCCTGCCCGCGATTGATTTCCATATGCCCGAGCTGAAGCTGTCGGAGTTCAACGGCGCCTCCATCGACACGTTCCGGTTTGATTCCCTGGAGTTCTTCCTGGGCATGGCCAAGATGGTGGAGGTGGCGGCGTGATCGACCATCGCGACACCAATGTTGTCCGGATACCCATCGACCAGATCACGGTGGTGAACCCGCGCGAGCGGGGCAGGGTCAAGTTCAAACAGATCGTCTCGAACATCGCCCATCTCGGCCTGAAAAAGCCCGTGACAGTGGTGCAGCGCGGCTCAAAGGACGGGAAACCGATGTACGAGCTCGTCTGCGGTCAAGGACGTCTGGAGGCCTGCCGGCAGCTGGGGGATTCCACCGTGCCCGCGCTGGTGATCAGCGCTTCAAAGGAGGAACTGCTGCTCATGAGCCTGGCGGAGAACCTTGCCCGCCGCCGGCAGACGTGCGTCGAGATGCTCAAGGAAGTCGGGAACATGCGCGATCGCGGCTACAGCATCGCCGAGATCGCTCAGAAGACGGATCTGCACCAGTCGTATGTCAAGGGGATTATCCGGCTCCTCAAGAAAGGTGAAACCCGCCTGTTGGAGGCGGTCGAATGGGGCCAGATCCCCATCAACATCGCGGTGACCATCGCCACGGCCGACGATCAGGACGTTCAGAGGGCGTTGGCCGAGGCGTACGAATCGAAGAGCCTCCGCGGCAAGCAGCTCCTTAAGGCCCGCAAACTCGTCGAGATGCGACGGGCGGTCGGCAAATCGATGCGCTACAACGGTCGCAACGGCGCCAAGAAGGAGGTCACGAGTCAGACGCTGCTGCAGGCGTACAAGCGGGAATCCACCAAGCAGCGGCAACTGGTGCACAAAGCCAAGGTCTGTGAGACCCGCCTCCTCTTCGTGGCCAGTGCTTTGAAACAGCTGTTCGCCGATAGCGGGTTCGTGGCGATTGTTGAAGCGGCCAAGCTGACCTCGCTCCCGCAGTTCCTGGCCGAGCAAGTCGGAAGGAAGGAGGCCTGACGTGGCCGCCACCGTACAAATAGGGTTCGACCCCAAAGGAGTTGTCATTCCCGTCGGCCAGATCCTGCCGGTCAGGGCGATCCGACCTGAAATGCGGCGCGGACAGCAGTATCTGCGCCTCGCGGCGTCGATCCGAGAAATCGGCGTCATCGAGCCCCTGATCGTGTTCCCGCAGACCGGCGCGCCCGCGAATGACCGCCGCTACACGCTCTTGGATGGGCATTTCCGGCTTGATGTGCTGAAGGAACTCGGCCGGACCGAGGCGTTCTGCTTGATTGCAAAGGACGACGAAGCATTCACCTACAACCACAAGGTGAACCGGATGGCTCCCATCCAGGAGCACTTCATGATCCTCCGGGCGCTGGAGAATGGAGTGTCCGAGGAGCGCATTGCCGCGACCCTGAGCGTCGACGTGAAGTCAATCCGTCAGAAACGGGATCTGCTGTCCGGCATCTGTCCAGAGGCGGTCGCCCTGCTCAAGGACAAGAACGTCACTGCCAAGGGGCTGCGGGAGGTCAAGCGGGTGGCGCCGATGCGGCAGATTGAGATGGCTGAGCTCATGGTCGCCGCGAACAACTATTCGACCGATTACGCGATGTGCCTGGTCGCCGCGACCCCCGAGAAGGATGTCGTCAACGGCGACAAGGGCAAGGTGGTGGTGGGGATGAAACTCGACGACATCTCGCGGATGGAGCGCGAGATGGAGGTGCTGGGGCGGGATTTTCTGCTCATTGAGGAGTCGCACGGCAAGAACACCTTGAACCTGGTACTTGCCGTGGCCTACCTTCGCAAGCTGCTCGATCACGCGGGCGCGGTGAAGTACTTGTCGCAAAGATTCCCCGACATTCTCGGCGAGCTTCAGAAAGTGGTGGAGGCGCCGGACTTGCAGGCGGCACCATAGCTATTCGCGAGGAATTTCCACGGCCGAAGCGGCTTCAAACGTCTGTCGGAAATCCTCCTCGGTTAATGCTGTGTCCCACAGGCCTAACTCAAGTGGACGATGCCGCTCCACGCCCATGTAGCGCAGGCTGGCGTCCTCGTACCGCCGGAACTTCCAGACGGCGTCGTTCATGAGCTGGCTGTTGAAGACGCCGAGGCTCACCAACCGCTCGAAGTCCGCCGTGGTCAGGCCCGTCACCTTCTGGAACAGACGTGGTTCGATCTTGGTGATGACATCCTTGAGTCGCTGCTCACGGTAGTCGGTCAAGTACATGAACACCGGGATGCGCGCGGCGAACTTCAGGAGCTTCTCCTGCACCTGTTTGCGAAGGCTCTTCCGCTCCTTCTCTGCTTCGGTGAGTTCCCGCCTCTCATTGTCGTTCAGCTCCTCGCCCTCGCCCGCGCGACGCTTCGTGTCCTTGATCTGCTCAGATCGGTTGATGATCGTTTCGAGATCGGCGTTCAGGTTTCGGAACCCCTCGATTCTCATGAGCGCGTTCATCGCCGCCTCGTCCGCCATTAACCGTCCGAGCGTCGAGTCGTCCACGTTCACCAGCAGAACGCTCTCCCACCGCTTGGCCAGCAGCGTCGCGCTGGTGCCGGCGGTCGCCATGTCCAGAATCGCCTCGGCATCGAGCTGCCGCATGGCGCTCCCGTCGTAGGCCAGCACCGGCAGGAAGCCGACAAGCTCCGCCACACGCTGCTCAGGGGTCGCATCGTCGGTCGCGAGGCGAGAGCCGTAATCGGCGATCTGCCGCAAAGCTCGGTTCGGCGCGAAGTCGAACACATAGCACTCCGGCTTGACGATGATGTCCGACCCACCTTCGCCGGGTACGGTCCAAGGCGACTGCACACGAAACGCGCTTTGGAAGTACGTCTCGGGACTTGAGCACTTGCGGAGCATCAGAATGCCTGCCCACGGCCGCACCGTGACTCCGGTCGTCAGCTTCCCGCACGAGAGCGTGATGCTGCGCGTGGCCAGCGGATCGCCCATCGCTTCGAGGACCGGCGGCAATGCCTCTGCACCGATTCCTGCCTGTGCGCCCGCCGCGACCACCACCTTGAAATCGTGATAGAAAGTGTTCTGCCTCGCCCGCAGCAAGTTCGCCATCGCGTGGCACGACGCCACACTCGGCAGGAACCAGAAAGTGTGGTTCAGAACCCCCATCAAACGCGCATCGGCAAACGGCAGCGGCGGTCGCTCGCGCCCAAGCTTCAGGTCATCCACCGTGGCGCCGCGATAGGCGCCGCGGATGAGGTCCAGCCACTTCTGAACCTCATCCTCGTGCTCGAACCTGGCCTCGTCGCCGTCTCCGTCCGCCCGGAAGAACTCGTTCAGATCGAACTCGTTGAACTCGCCCATCTCCGCGACCTGCCGGATGTCGTCCGGCAGCGTGTAGGTCATCAGCACGAGCCGCGGAAGCGCCGCGTACGGATTCGCGCCGCCGCCCGCAGGCCAGTCGCGTTTGGCCCGCTGCTCGTCGCTGTAGGTCCAGTTGAAGATCTGTTCCTCGATGAACTCCCCCGACGCCAGCGCACGAAACGGCGTGCCGGAGAGGTACAGGTAGTGCTGTGTGGTGATCGGCAGGATGGACTCGTCGAATGCCTGCTCGTCCCTAGTTACCTCGGCCGCGACTTCGCCTTCATCCTCCTCGTCCGAGCCGAAGAGACCCTTGGCGTTCTCGCGCCATGCGCCGTAGTGGTACTCATCCAGAATTATGCAGTCCCAGTTCGTGGTATGGACCCACTCATTGCGTGGTTTGATCGCACCATTCCGGTCACGCTGCAGGAAGTCCTGAAAGCTGCCGAAGCAGACCACAGGCCGCTCCGGATCGATGTCGTTCCCGTTGAGCTCTCCATCGCGGCTGATGAACTGCCAGCCCTCGAAGTCGATGTGCCGCTCAAGATCCTCGGCCCACGCATGCCTCACCGCCGGCTTGAATGTCAGCACCAGCACCTTCGTCCACCCCATACGCTTTGCGAGCTGGTACGCGGCGAAGGTCTTCCCGAAGCGCATCTTCGCGTTCCAGAGGAAATGCGGCGTGTGCCCCGGCTGCTCGGTGGCAGCGCGAGAGAAGTAGTCGGCGGTCATTGCCACCGCCCGCTCCTGCTCCGGACGGAGGCAGAAACTCAGCGTCCGATCCTCGACATTCGCGAGTCGCTCCCGCACGGCGAGGATGGCCGCTTGCACATCCTTGACCGTGCAGCGGAACCACTCGTGCGTCGGGTTCTGGATGCCGCGGCTGCGCAGATGGCGATGCACATCACGGTCGGTGAAGCTGCTGCCATCGGATCGCATCGCTGATTCGATCAGCTTGATGTCGTACCCCGTGAACCCGCCCGGAAACTGCTGTGCGATGCGCTCGGCGGCCTTGTGCTCGGTGTAGCCGACCTTGAGCAGACCCGCGTGATCGGGGTGCGTGCTTGCGAACGCGTAGATGGTCGGAGTAGTGCTAGGCCGTGGGGGGAAGAAGTCTCGCATCGTCTACTCCCAAGCCCGAATCTTCGACTCGATGAACGCCACTTCATCGGCCGTTAGTTCGTACCTCGCTGCCAACTCGGCATCAGTCCAACGTCGCGTCATGTCGAGAATGGGAATGAACGCAAAGGTGTCCTTCGTGATCCCGTGGGAGTACATGAACAGCGACATCAGAAATCGGAAGAGGCGCGTCTGCATGTAGGAGTGCAGATTGCGGGCCTTCTCTTCTGTCTCGTAGTGACCGATGACCAGGTAGGTCTCCGTACACACCGTGCCCGGGGGAAGCACGTCCGTGCGCGCCAGAACACGCCGCGTTCCGTCCTTGCCCGGATTCCCTGCATGTTCATGACCAGACCGCGATGAGATCACTTTCCATCGATCGATCATATCGATTCCAGCAGTGATGTCTGAACGTTTGAACGGGCCCTCACCCTTCTGCCAGTAAAGGATGATGTCACCGCTCGCTTGCGGCTGCACGTAGGTGCGCAATCCGAACGGCTTGTACGACGAAACTTGCTCGCGCATCACCGGCTCGTTCATTGCCGTGATTTTCCGGATGATCGGGATCGCTCGGCTCTCCCTGACGAACGTGCTGAACTCATCGAGCTGCCGGACGGTCGAAGTCCTCACGCCGCCCTGCACATTGACCATCTCACACGAGCCGTGGTAGTCCCTGTCCCACAGGAAGAAGCAGACGCCTCCGGCCACGCTCACTCCAGGGAACACCTCAGTCGCGTCCTCGAAGTCTGTAATGCTGCGGAGTCGATCGTCGCTTAGCATCTCTGCGCGGAAGGCATCCAGTCCTTTGCCGCCACCGAACCAACGAGAGGGGATGACCATAGTCAGGTAGCGCGGCTCCAGCTTTTTCGCTTGCTGCACGAACTCGTGGTAGATCGGCGACGCACTTCGCCCGAATCCCCCATCACTCAGCTGATATGGCGGGTTTCCGATGATGACGTCGAATCTCACGTTGAACAACTCCCTTGGATCGATGCCGTGGATGAACGGATAGGCGTAGGTCTCTCGTGCTTCGCCGCGGTCGTACTCGCCCTTGCCTGCGCCGCAGTCGTCGCACCTGCCGTCGCGGTTCCAGCGGTGCTGGGTGCGGGGCAGGCGGATGTTGCCTTCGAAGGAAGTGAACCGAGTTGCGATCGAGTACTTCCCATCCGCCTTCTTCGAGCAGTACACGCTGCGTCGGCTGATGGCGGCGGTGAGTTCGCTGGTGGCCAGCCCGAAGACCTGCCGGGTGAGGATGTGGTCCACGCGCTTCTGCTCGTCAGGCATCTGGTCGCGGAGGCCTTCGTTGAGGCGACGGCCGATCTCGCGCAGGAACACGCCGCTCTTGCACATCGGATCGAGAAAGGTGCTGTCGGCGCGGCGGAACAAATCCTGCGGCAGCATGTCGAGCATCGCCGAGGCTAGCTTGGGCGGCGTGAATACCTCATCGGCTGACAAGTTTGCCAGGCAGGTGAGGATGTCGGGATTGTGACCGGATGCCGACTCGGTCATCGCCGTTCCCCCTTCGCATCCGCGACATCGAGGTAATGGCAAGCCGGATAGTCAGTGACAGGCTGCGGCACGAAGACATCGCGGCCAAGGTCGGAAAACAGCGGGGTGGATTTCATCGCCGCGTGACCGAGAAGCTCACGGAAGGCGTAGTCCCGCCGCTTAAGCATCATGCCGTTGATGGCCGACCATTCGGGGAAGACGATCGGCTGGCCGTCCGCGGTCGTGAGCGACAGCGCATCGCCGTGAATGATGTTGGTCGAGAGGATGTAAGCTGCGGCGTTTTGGGCGGGAGCGGGCAGCGGCTGTTTGTATTGAGCGGCGTGGGCTTCATCAACGATGCCAAGTAGACGTTCGCGGCAGACAGCGACGTTGTCGGGCAAGAGATCGATCCCGTACAGACTGCACAGACAAACCGTGGCGTCTCGTTCCCATCGGGCGCGGTTACGGGGGTGATTCTTGTCAACCGCGCGGAGCTTTCGACGCAGCACCTCAGCGAGGAAGTTGCCATTTCCGCAGGCGGGCTCCAGGAAGCGTGAATCAATGCGCTCGCACTCGTGGGCGACAAGGTCGAGCATGTCGTTCACCAGCCCTGGAGGCGTGAAAACCTCGCCGTGGTCGATGATACGTTGACGGGCGCGGGCTCCCGAAGGCGCCTCCGCACTTGGCTCGTTGGACGCATGATTCGTAGTGCTGCTCATGCGCGCTGGCCCTCGCTCTGGTCGAGCCATCGATCAATCGTGAGCCGACGGAATCGCCAGTGTTTGCCGACCTTGTGCCCCGGGATATGCCCGTTCTGAACGAGCTTGTAGAGCGACGATTTCGATACCTGGAGGTACTCCGCGAGTTCGTCAATGGTCATGACGGGGGGAGGGGCCGGAGTTGGGCTTTCCGGAAACTCGGCACGCGGCATGGGGCAGATGGTAGCAGTTTCTAGCAGTTCCTGCGCGCCGCTGGATTACCCGGAAGCCTGTGATTACGGGAACGTCCCCTTCCCCCCAGTTCCCGTGCCCGCTCGCGTGAGCGCTCAATCGCCCGCGTTGCCAGGTCGCCGTCGGCGGGCGCCTGAATCCGCCGCGCCACGCGGCGCAGAAGCCACTGGGGCGATTGCCGGACCGCGCCGGCTCGCCGAAGATCTCGGCGTAGCGCTTCTGGAGCTGGCCGACCGTCATGCGCTCCAGCGCCGCGATCTGCTTCTTCACGTTCTCCGTTGGGGTTTCGATCATGCGTGAGCCCCGTAACCATTTTCGGTGGCGGCGGAGGCTTGGGCTTGCCAGAATCGGTACCCAGGGCCATGCGTCGCATCCAGGTACAAGTTGAGCTCGCCGCTAATCCTGTGACTTGCCACGACTAGTCATGGGCCCCATGAATTCCTGGAGCGCGCTCTGCCAATCCACCACCGATGTTCCTTCGCCCACAGTCACCACGCAAACGCGACTTGGGCTGCCCAGGTTCTCGGCGACGAGGGCGCGGGCCGCGCCAAAGGCATCGTCGCTCGATACACCGGCTTCGCTTTCCGGATCGGCGATAGCAAACGTCACGAAGGTTGCAAAATCAACGCTGGTGCGATTCCAAGTGTGAGCCTGAGTCTTCCCGAGCCTGGGCCCTCGCCGCGCACTCGCCTGTGCTCTCTCGACTTCGTCGCTGTAGGACTGTGCTGGTTGCACCGTCGGCGTCACGCTCCAGTCCTTCGAGCCAAGGAATGGGTGGTAAAACAGGAGGTACCCGTTGGCCTGCGCAAGGGCACGGACCTGATCCAGGTCAATCGTGGCCACACCATTCCCCTGCGTCTTCTTGGCCTGAAAGCGGGCCGACTTCCAGAACTCCTGTCGATGCGGAAGTTTGGCCTGGATGATTAGTCCGAGGTCGGCACCCGTAATCTGTTCCTGACGCGCAGTAGCGGTGTCCGCGTACCACACGCGCAATCGCGAGTTCTCGCCTTCTGTCCAACGCGCGAGGTTATTCCAGTGGTGACCGTATCCCTCCAGGCGCTCAATCATCACCGAAACGAGGTGCCCGGTCATTCGCTCCTCGTGACTCCAGAACGGTACAAAGCGATTCAGGAACTGGTGCTCGGCGTGCGCGAGCGCCCAGAACAGTGCCCAAATCGCCGGCGGCTCAAAGTGATCGGGGTTGCTCAAGAGCGATTCGATGAGAAACCTGCCCCATCGATGACCTCGGCGAAGGACGAAGTGCCAGTATTCCGGCCCGGGAATCATCGGCCACAGCGAGCCACTTGAAGTCGGACCGCGAAACAGGCTCGACTCATAGACAACCGCAAGCGACGATTCGAGGATGTTACCAACGTGGTGAAGTGCCTGGAAGCCAGCGCGAGGCGAAGGAAACTGAGAGGAAAGCAATCGCACACTCTGCAGATACGGCCGAGCGCGATCGAAGGACACATCGTCGTTCTCTAAATCACTCATGCTTGCAATCCGCCGGCAGCGACGTTGGTGAAGGACCGTATCGTACTCGCGACACGCGCGCGGGTGCGAAGCCCGTTTCGATCGGGGTCCCGATCCTGGAAACCCTTTTTGACGGAGAGTCAGAGAGCGCGAGAGTTTGGGGCGTAGTTGAGGCCAAACCGGGTCGTTCCGATCGGCGGCCTCGACTCTCGATCCAAAGGCGAGAGCGCCGACCCTTCGCCACGGCGTCCAAACGGGCCCTCACCGACAGAAAGCGGGCAACAATCCTCACGCTTGTCTCGATCGCGCCCGGAAGGGCCAGCGGTCGAGCGGATGGCCGCTTGCTCTATTGCCTTTGCCAGCAATGCAACGCAAAGAGGTTCTCTCGAGACCGACCGGACGCTTGCCCACGAGGCGGCGGGCATGAACACCTGACCATCGAACAGTGCGGTCCTTCCTTCTGCCGTTAACACTAGCGTTGTCCGCGGCCTTGTCTGTTGGCTTCGGACCGGGCATCGGGACTCTCGCACCAGCGGAGCCGCGATCTCGCACGCCGAAGCCGCTGCCGATGGGTCGTGCTGTTGGCTCGGTTCCTGGGTGAGGGGCTCAGAACTCCGGATTCATCGCGAAGCCCCCAAGTGCTCTCTCACCGGGACGCGTCGAACGGCGACAGGACCGGGCTCGGGATTCGCTTAGACTGGGAGAAGTTAACGCCGCTTTGGCACGCGTCGGCGCGGGAGATGGTCGCCAAAAGTTTCCACGGAGCGAAATGATGCCTGCCAAACGAGACTTCGAACGGTTCGTAACTTGGCTGCATCAACCCGGCACAAACGCACCGGTGGAGGTGCGGCGTCTCGCGAACCTCATACTCGCGCACTTTGACGAAGTGGCCCAGACGTCGCGTCAACACAACCGGCGCTCGATCGAGTTGGTTGGTCTCGCCCGCGCGGAGCTGGCCCAGACTCCCGATGCCCTTCCCGCAATCCCGGCGGAACGCGCGGATGGGACTTGGCCTTGGCAACGGCTTCGACACATTACTCTTGGCCCATTTCGAGGCTTTCGCACACCCGAGCCTTTCGATCTGCAGAAGCGGATCATTTTGTTCTATGGACCGAATGGCAGCGGCAAGACAAGCATCTGTGAAGGCTTGGAGTTTGCATTGCTGGGCTCGGTCGAGGAAGCAGAGAACAGGCGAATCGATGGGGCAACCTACTTAACCAACGTCCACGCTGGGCGCTTTGCGGCGCCGGATCTGCGGGCGACCGACCACCAGGACCGCGAAGTCGCTGTGACTCCGAACGCCGACACCTTCCGATTCTGTTTCATTGAAAAGAACCGAATCGATGCCTTTTCCCGGATTGCGGCCCGACCGCCTGCCCAGCGCACCGAGCTGATTTCAACGCTCTTCGGTATGGAGAAGTTCAACGAGTTCGTGAGCCATTTCAATGAGTCGATTGATCAGCAGCTCGTGTTGACGGCTATCAAGCAACTCACCCTGACCGCCAAGCGGGTTGCATTGGCCGCAGACGAAACCACGGTCAATGATGAAACTCAGACCCTACAGAACCTGACAGCGGAAGAGGCCGCACTCGCGCTCACTCACTCCGCAGAAATGACGTACGCGGGGCTGAAAGGACTCATCGGGACTACCGAGACGCCTGGCCGGCTACAAGAACTCGAAGCCGTCATCAACGTGGTTCCACCGGCGGCGTTGGGCCTGACCCGCCAAGGACTGCTCGACGCCCTAGAAGCGGCTCACGCTGGACATCGAGAGTTCCGCGCGCTCGTAGCCACGCTCGAAACCCGCAGCAACCAAGTCTCATTCAAAGCCCTCTACACAGCCGTCACTGAGTTGCAAGGCACTGAAGGGGACCATTGTCCCGCGTGCGACACGCCGTTGGCGGGGCCCATCCACGTCGTCACCGACCCCTACGAGAAGGCCAAGTCTGGACTTGCGCAGTTGAAGGAGCTTGGCGAACTCCAAGATGCCTGCAGGGCCGCCGAAGAGGATGGCGCCAGAGCTTCGCGAGAGCTTCGCGAGCGGTTCTCAACTCTTGCCGGATTTGTGGCGACGGGTGGTGAGCCCGAGACGGCGGTGGGACGGTACCTGGCTGGGCTACCGGCCGAGCCGGTCGGAGACTGGTGGGCGGCGGTCTATCCTGCTCGACCCGATCAGGACGCCACCGCGGCCGGAGTTCCGACGCTCGAAAATATTCTGGCGGTGGCCGACCGCGCGGCACATCAAGACGAGGCATCGCAAATTGCCCGGCAGGACCGCCAACGCAACATTACCGAGCGCGATGGGCTCAACGGGTTCCGGTTGTCCGTCCAGGCTCAAGATTTGAAGCGACAGCAGGTGGTCGACGGCGTGGCGGCCGCAAGGGGAAGAATCGCAGCGTTCGACGTGGACAACGCGAGACTCATCAGTGATGTGGCACAGGAGGTGCTTGATATCGCGCGCGATACGCCGATCAAGACCGCATACGACCGTTTCTTGGCGACGCTGAGGACTTTTCGCAATCAGCTTCCCGGAACGCTCATGGCGGGCCTCAATGAAACGGCCATGGTTCTCTACAACGAGTTCAACCGAGGCGATCTTGACGCAGATAAGCTCGCGGCACTGCATTTGCCGTTGACCGGCGATCAGAAAATCGAAATTTCCTTCCGGGGTAATCCGAACGTGCGTGTGGACGCGTTGCACATCCTGAGTGAAGGTCACATTCGATGCCTGGGTTTGGCCATCCTGCTCGCCAAGAGCAAGAGCATCCAGTGCCCGCTGATCGTTTTCGACGATGCGATCAATGCCATCGACCACGATCATCGGGCCGGAATCAGGGAGACGATTTTCGAGAGTGACCATTTCGCGCAGACGCAGCTCGTCGTCACTTGCCACAGCAACGAGTTCATCAAGGACATCCAGCAACACTTGCCTGCGGCACGTCGAAACGATTGCCAGGACTATTTATTCCGCCACCACGATGGCAACCACCACCCTCGGGTCACCGGCAACGTCCCAAGCAGAAACTATGTCGTAAGAGCCCGAGCGGCAAAGGACGCGCTTAACGACCGTGATGCCTTGGCATCATGCCGACAGGGGCTTGAAATGCTCTCGGGGAAAACGTGGGCATGGCTTGGAAGGCATGAGCTCGGCGTGCTGAACGTGCAACTCGCAGCCGCCGGAGCCGAGCCGCCTCTGCGCAATCTTTGTGAGGCGATTCGCAAACGGCTCAATGATGCGACGACCTTCACGCACGCCAACAAAGCGCCCTTGCTGGCAGCCTACGGGCAACTTCTGGGTATTCCGGCTGGCAATCTCGTGTGGACCTACCTGAACAAGGGCACGCACGAAGAAGCGAATCGAGACGATTTCGACGCAGGCCTTGTGGAAACGGTGGTTCAGACGCTTGAAGAGCTAGACCGATTAGATTTGCGAGTAGGACGATAGGGCCGTCCAGCCAGAATGCCAGCGAGCGCCCTCTAAGCCGATTGGGCGGCAGCACGAAACACACTCATGATGCCCTCGATCCAGACGAGTGGACGAATGTGTCGTGAAACTCGCCTCAGTAAGGCTCATCACGAAATCCGCATCGTACGCGCTGATTTCAGCATCGCATTGCCCGTTCCACCTCGAGGGCCTTGGCAAAGCAGTGCAGCGGTGCGGCGAACACGCTGTTTGTTCCGAAGTCTGGCGCGCAGGTTTCCGGCCGCCGACCTCCGGCTGCATTCTGTCGTACCATTCACCAGAACGTGACGAGGAGCCTGCACCGTGGATGACGATGACTACATCAAGCGTGTTCTGGAGCTCGCCGCCGGCGCCATTTCCGATGGGGATGGTCCATTTGGTGCCTGCTTGGTCAGAGGAGACCGAGTGCTGGCATCGTCGCGCAATCGCACGGTGGCGGAAGACAACCCGACGGCTCACGCGGAAATGATCGCTATCAGAGAAGCTTGCAGGTCCTGGGGTTCCAAGGCTCTTGAAGGCGCCACGGCATACTGCTCCTGCGAACCCTGCGCCATGTGCTTGATGGCGCTGTTTTATGTCGGTGTCAAGCGAGTCGTATACGCAGCGACCCTTGATGACGCCCGCGCGGTTGGCTCGGGCGATCCTCCGTTGAACGCGGAGGCGTTGAACGAACTGGGCCATCTCGATTTGCAGCTTGTTCACGGGGCACTCCGCACCGAGGCTCGTGAGGTCTTTCAGCGATACCTTGATGCTCATGGGCATCTTTAGGGGAGCGCTCAATGAGCCAAGCGCAGCATCTGCTTCCAAACATCCGCACCGAACTTCCGGGGCCTCGGTCCAAGGAGCAAGCTTCGCTGCTGCGCGGCGTCGAGTGCTCGGGCATTTCCGCCGCCGCCGCTGGTCGTTCGCCGGTGTTTTGGAAGCAGGGACTGGGCTGCATGTTGCACGACGTGGACGGCAATATTTTCCTGGACATGACTTCCAGTTTCGGAGTTGCTGGATTGGGGTATTCGCATCCAAGCATCGTCGGCGCGATCACAGACCAGGCGAAGGCGCTCGTCCACACGATGAACGGCATTTTTCCCACAGAGGCATATGTATCGACGTTGCTGGCAATCAAAGCCCGTGTTGGACGCACTCCGCGCTCAGAGGTTCTCCTAACGAACTCCGGTTCAGAGGCAATTGAGGCGGCACTGAAGATTGCAGCGCGCGCCACGGGGCGCGCCGGTGTTCTTGCTTTCTATGGCTCGTATCACGGACAATCGATTGGCGCTCTCGGAATTACGAGCCACAATTTTCTGCGGGACCCTTTTGTCTCGCTTCTGGGCGCGAGCGCTACCTTTGTCCCCTACCCCGACCCTATTCGTCCGTGGTGTGGCGGCTCAGGATCGGCGCTGCTTGACGCTACTCTGTCACTTGTTAGACAGACGATCAATGGCGGCGCGAGCGGCGCTGCTCCGATCGGCGCCATTGTGGTCGAACCGATGCAGAATCCCCGAGGATATGTAGTGCCACCGCCAGGGTTTCTGAAGGGACTTCGTGAAATCTGCTCCGAGACCGGTACGCTGCTGATTGTTGATGAGATCTTCACAGGATTCGGGCGGTGCGGATCATGGCTACTTGCTGACACGGAGAACGTCGTCGCCGACGTTGCCTGCGTAGGGAAGATCATGTCCGGCGGCACGCCGATCGCAGCCTGCGTTGCAGATCGGTCGCTTTGCAGCTCCCTGGTCTCCAATCATCTCGTTCCATTGCAGGGAGGCACGTTCTTTGGTAATCCGCTGACCTGCGCCGCTGCGGTCGCGGCGATCGGCGTGCTGCACACCGATCACTTGGTGGAACGTGCGAACACTCGCGGACACGCACTCCTTGAAGAAGCATCCGTGCGGGCAGCTCCGCATCGCTTTGTCAAGTGCGTCCGCGGCAAGGGATTCGCCCTCGCTCTGGATTTGATTGACCCGCTCACCGGCCGCCCCGATCCTCCACGGGCCATGCGGCTCTGCACCGAACTGTTCCGTCGAGGTGTTGTGACTCTGATCACCGGCCTGCCCGAATGCAATGCGGTTGCTCTATGTCCACCGCTTACGATCTCCGATGAGCAGCTGACCTTTGTCCTGGGCCAGCTCGAAGCGACGCTGGCATCGATGGAGACATAGCAAGAATGATCGTGGGAGACTCCATTCGCCGCGGCCTGGCTTACCTGCAACTGGTGCAGAATTCAGACGGTGGAATCCCCGCCACGCGCCCGGGCGCGCCGAGTGGTTGCTGGACGTCGGCCGAGACGCTGGAATCAGCGATGATGGCGCTTCTCCACGCCGAGGCGATTTTCAAGTTCGCTTCGCGCCTTGTGGCATTTCTTGAGAAGACCCAGCTGGCATCCGGCGATGACGCAGGCGCTTGGCCGCTGGTCGCAGGAGGCACTCGTGGTTCAACGATGGCGACCGGACACGCGCTCTCGGCACTGCAGAGCACTCAGAGGATTGTTGGGACAAGCGACATCGCAAAACGGCTTGCGCCGATAATCGAAAAGGGATTCCTGTGGCTTGATCGGGTCCGGAATCCTGACGGCGGCTGGGGCGTTGAGCCGCGAGGAGGCGCTGATGGACAAGTATCTCGGGTCATTGCCACTGTGTATGCATTGCGAGCATACTTGGCGCAGGGAAAGACCATCGAGACTTCGGCAATCGTCCGAGACTCGGTGGAGTTTCTGTTGACCTGTCGGAATCTTGACGGCGGTTTCGGCGGGCAGCGTGGGGCGTCATCCGATGCATGCAGCTCCGCTCGTGTTGTCAGCGCACTCGTGCTGAGTCGATATGGGCAGACCACTCACCGGGTGATTGCGAAGGCCATGAAGTTTGTTAGGCGCGCGCGGACCAAGGAACGCGTCTGGCAGCTCGATACCGAGACCTATGTCACGGAGGGCGCCCCGGGACAAACGGTCTACAACTCAAACACGGTTGCCGACGCACTGGAGGCTCTGCTTCGTGGTGGCGACTTCGGTGAAGCAGTCGCTGCAGGTCTGCATTGGTACATTCGCTCCCAACGGGACGACGGGAGCTGGTGCCTCTGCGCGCCAGGCACCAAGAACGAGGCCGTCGTGACCTGGCCGACAAACGAGGCCATCTCGGTGCTGGTCTTGAGCCAGCGTCAGCTAGAAAAGACGCGCGTCCCGCGACTTGAGGCCCGCGCGACTTACTGGCGGCGAATCTCCGTGGCCCTCGGCCTCGCTACAGCCGTGGCCGCCATCCCGTATGTGCATCTCCCTGCGTGGCTTTCGGATTGGTGGAGCAGTCTCTCTGACCGAACGCGCGACATAATGGTAACGGGTATCGTCATCGGCCTCTTGGTGAATCTGCTCGCCGCATTCCTTTACGACGTCCTCGGCCGTTGGCGTCGACGACATAATGACGCATCCTGACGAGACCGCTCGGCTAAGGACGATTCATGAACGACTCTCACTTTGAGCAGCCGTACAGCCGTGATGATGCTCTGTTTGGCATGATCCCAACAAGGGAATTGCTGGCAATGCTTGATGCTCGGATGCCCGAGGGGCATGTACTCGAGCTCGGGTGCGGGGATGGCCGGGACACCGTAGCACTTCTCCGGCGCGGATACCGCGTGATTGCTATCGACGACTCGTCAACTGCCGTGCAAAAGCTACGGAGTAGGGTTGTGAACAGACCGGAGTTGGCCAGTCGCCTTGACGCGAGGTGCGCCGATGTCCGTGCGTGGGGTTGGGACGTTGTTGAAGTAGATTGCGTCGCGGCGGTGACACTATTCGATCATCTGAACGTCGATGACGGCAGGGCGGTGCTCAAGCGTGCCCTCTCTCGCTTGCGCTCGGGCGGGCTTCTTTTCGCCCAGGTGATGACAACCGACGACCCTGCGGTATCTGGGCGCGGACCGGCGAGTGAATTCGCCGACGTGATTCGACACTACTTCGAGCCGAATGAGCTTCTACGATGGGTGCTGGATGATGTGCGTGTCGTGTGGTACGAGGAGCGAATGGAGTGGGACAATGATCATGGGCCAGCGCACATGCACGGGATGGCGCTCGTGGCCGGAATCAAGAGGTGACGCGTGGCAATGCAGACGTTCAAGATTCAGAGTGTCGTTCCCGAACTGATGGTGTCTGATGTGAACCGAAGCATCGCGTTCTATCGCGACGTGCTTGGCTTCACCGTCGAGGCGAGCGCCCCGGAGGGGAACTCGCCCACTTGGGCGGAGCTCGTATCCGGGCAGTACCGGCTCATGATTCAGGCGCGGTCGGAAATGCTATTGGAGATGCCGTTTCTTGCGAGCCGTGGACTACAGAGCACAACCCTACTGGTGTTGCGGTGCAGCCGCGCCGAAGCCAAACAGTTTGCGGAACGAAACAGGACGGCTGTGGCAACGTGCGTACCGCTCCGTGATACGGACTACGGCACCACGGAAGCTGGAATGCTCGATCCAGACGGTCATGTGATACTGCTCGCCGGTCGAGATGCGTGAACGCCGGGTCCGATGGCGAACCCGTTGGGCCATTCCCAACCCCGTGAATCCAGGAGAGAACTTCGCAGACCGATGGAACGATTCTGGCAGCAAACGTGCAGAGGCCTTCTTCAAGTGGGTTGCCTGGGCACGGCAGGATCGCCTTCCAAGACGACAACCGGCCCGCTTTCGCGGGCCGGGGTCAAACTCCCCCATCAGGACTCGAAACAGAAACCGAGCGGTTTACACCTGCCCGGCCTGGCGACAGCAGTGGCGAGTTCGGCGCACTCGGCGGAACCGTGGCCGGGTCCATCGTGTGGATTCTGCTCACTCCCTGACGCCGGGGTGCCTCATGCGATGAGGCTCATTCGCGGGTTTGGGCTCACAAATGAGGCGGCAATTCTGCGGAGTTCGCCTTGCTGTGCGCGCGAACACTCGCCCTGATGGCGAACGCGTTGGAGCCACCGCGATTCGCCCGCGTTGGGTGGAGGAAGGGCGTCTCCACCGCGCTGGAGATTGACCATGCAGCGCGAATCCAATCAGCGTTCGAAGCCCACAATGGGCATCAAAGCTCATGCGACCGCCGGCCACACGCCCGCCGCGGCACCGTCTGAACCGAGACCTTCCGGCCGGAAGCGCCGGCCGTCCCGCATCGAAGTGACTGATGCGGCGGCGATCTCTACCACAAACCCGTCCGGCAAGTCCGCCAGGCAAGCCAGCCACGCCATAAAGACCATCAAGCCCGCTGCCACGGCACCATCCAAGGCGAAGCCATCGGTCCGCCGCAGCGCCCTCGACGCCGCAGCGGAGGTGCTTTCCGGGCTCACCGGCGATGAGGCCAAGCGGGGCGTGACCGCGCTGGATCTCATTGAGCGCATGGCGAAACAGAAGCTCTGGACCAGTCCAGGCGGCAAGACGCCGCAAGCAACGCTGTACGCCGCGATGACCCGTGAGATCGCGGCGAAGGCAGCCGCGGCACGCTTCCGCAAAGTTTCGAAGGGTCGCTTCACGATGGCCGCCGCGAAGCGGGCCAAGCCGTGAATAGATCGAAGCATCGGCCAGGGCCCGGGGGGGCGCTCGAGATCGACCTCACCCGCCTGCCGTCGCTGCCGCTCGGAGATCTTCATGATCTCTGGCGAGTTCACTTCCGCACCTGCAAGCCGCCGCCCAAGCGGCGCTTGCTGGTGCGCGAGCTGGCGTATCACGTGCAGTCCCAGCGCCTTGGGGGCCTCGACGCCGACACTCGGAAACGCCTCGACGCGGCGGTGCGCGCGGCGATGCAGGCGACGGGGAGGTCTTACGGATTGAGCGGAGCCAAGTCTTCGCGCCATCCCTGCCTAATTGAGACGACCTCGACCACTGCCAGGAGCTCTACCCCTCCGCAGGCCCCGCAGAAGCGTCCCGTCCCCCGGTCGGCCGCGCCGGTCCTTCCCACCGCCGCCACTCTGGTGCGAGTGTGGAATGGTCGGCGTCACGAGGTCACCGTGGTCGAGGGCGGCAGAGCGTTCGTTTACAGGGGAACCACCTATCGAAGCTTAACCGCGGTGGCCCGCGCCATCACCGGCACGGAGTGGTCCGGCCCGCGGTTCTTCGGCTTGGCCGCACGCCCCGGCAAGGAGGTGTTATGAGCACCGATGCGCGGAGCTTGATCCGGGGAGTCCGGTGCGCCGTCTACACCCGCAAGTCCAGCGAGGAGGGGCTTGACCAGGCCTTCAACTCTCTGGAAGCGCAGCGAGAGGCGGGGCTGGATTACATCAAGAGCCAGCGGCACGAGGGGTGGACGGCGGTGCCGACCCGGTACGACGACGGCGGCTTCTCTGGAGGCACCACCGACCGGCCCGCTCTGCACCGGCTGCTCGGTGACGTTGCTACCGGCCACGTTGACATCGTCCTGGTCTACAAGGTGGACCGGTTGTCGCGCTCGCTGACCGACTTCGCGAGGCTGATGCAGGTGTTTGATGAACACCGGGTGTCGTTCGTCTCGGTGACGCAGCAGTTCAACACCACGACGTCGATGGGACGGTTGACCCTGAACATGCTGCTCTCGTTCGCCCAGTTCGAGCGCGAGGTGGCCGGGGAGCGGATCCGGGACAAGATCGCCGCCACCAAGAAGAAGGGTGTCTGGGTCACCGGCCAGCCGCCCATCGGGTACCGGGTGGATCCTTCGGTGGGGGACCGGCGGCTGGTGATCGTGCCCGAGGAGGCGAAGCTGGTCCGCGCCGTCTTCCAAGGCTATCTCGAACTCGGCTCGTTCCTGAAGCTCGCTCAGATGTTGAACGCCAAGGGGTTCACCACGCGGCGCTGGACCAGCACGCGGCACCGCACCCACGGCGGCCGTCCTCTGAGACCCCAGTTCATCTACAAGATGCTGACCAACCCGGTCTACGTCGGCATGATCACGCACACCAAACGGGGCGCTTCCAGCGCCATCCGCGCTGGTAACACCCGTTCCACGGAAGTTGAAAGGGCGGTCACCGAGGTCTACCTCGGCCTGCACGAGTCGATCATTGACCGGGGAATGTGGGACCAGGTCCAGGGGAAGATGAGGCAGGTCAAACGTGAGGCGGGGACCACTTGGACGCACACCCACCTCCTGAAGGGCAAGCTCAGGACGATCCAGGGCACCGAGGATCACGCCATGAGCCCCGGGTCAGTCCACCAAACGCTCGTCAGCGGCGAACAGCGCCGTGTCCTCTACTACACCAGCCAGAAGGCCATCAAGCAGGGGTACAAGAACTGCGCCATCAAGTCCGTCAACGCCAGGCATCTCGATGACCTTGTCCGGGGCCTCGTGTTGGATCACTTGAAACGGGTGCACGGGGTCGAGCTCGCGGGCTTCGTCCCAGCCGAGCGTGACCAACGGCTGCGCGAGATCATTCGCCGCGTCGACGTCACGCCGAAGGCGCTGAAGATCGAGTTGTTGACCGCCGCGGACGCCACGTTCATGCCGACTTCACCATCGAATACGAAGCGGGCCCAGAGCGCCACCGACGCCATCCCGTCCTGTCCCTTCACGCCCATCTTCACGGCAGCCGACGGCATCGAGATGCTGGCGCTGCCCATCGCCATCAAACGCCACGACGGGCGGCGGATCCTCGTCAGCCCCGACGGCCACGATCTCATGGTGAGCATGAGCGCCGATGGACGGCCTGTGCCTCGCCCGAACCTCGTGGCCGCCCTTGGGCAGGCCTTCGCACTGCACCGGGAGATCCTCCGGACCCGGTGCCGATTTGAGGATGCGGCCAGGAAACTCGCATTCACCGATACCTGGGGCGCGATGCTGCTGGAACTGACGGTCCTGAGCCCCTCGATCCAGCGGTCGATCCTCACGGGCACGCTGCCGCAGACGGTCACGTTGAAAGACCTTCGCCAAGCGGCCCGACACCTCGACTGGTCGCTTCAAGAAGCCGCCCTTAAGGGACAGTGACGCGGGGGGTTGCGCGGGCACGGCCCACACAGTCGCCAAAGAGCATCGGAATTTCCAACCTCGCCAAACGCGATCTCAGACTATGGCAGTCCCAAACGGGCATGAAAGCGTCTGAGTTCGAGTGGGCGGGATTCGAACGCGCGATTAGGCCAAGGAACACGCGGGAAAACCGCCAAAAACGAAAACGGCAGACCCCCGTGAGGGGAGTCTGCCTGGGTAGCGGAGAGGGGGGGATTCGAACCCCCGATGCGGTTACCCGCATACAGCATTTCCAGTGCTGCTCCTTCAGCCTCTCGGACACCTCTCCGTGCACCTGCGGCGTGCCGCCGGGCGGTGAAGGGGGGGAGTTTAGCCGCGCTTCGGGGCGTTGTCTCCGGGCGGCGATTCTCCGCGCAGCGGCTCAGAACCATCGGCGGCTCGGTGCGCGGCCCCGGCCTGGTCAAAACTGGATCGGCACGCCCTCTTTGCGGTATTTCTCGATCATCAGCTTCGCCTCGGTGAGCGTCTGCTCCAGTCGCACCGCGGCGTCGTTGAGGTTCCGGAACAAGTCGGGATTGGTCAGCAACTGACCGACGGTGCCCTCGCCGGCGGCGGCCTTGCCCACCAGACCCTGCATCTCGTGCAGCGTCTCGCTCATCGTCCGCGTTGCTTCGGCAAAGGCGGTGACCGCCTTGTCGAAGCTCTCTCCGGCCGTGCCGACCCGCTGGTTGACCACCCCCGCCGTCTGCTTCCACTCGTCGGCGAGCGCGGCAACGCGGTCCAGCGTCTCGCTGAGCTTCTTCACGGCCCCCTTGGCGTCGCCCTTCATCTCCGGGTCAGACAGCCACGACCGCGCGTCGGCGACGGCCAGGTCGAACCGCTCCATGGTGGTCGTCAGGTTGCCCTCGACCTTCCCGCCCTGCACGTCGGCCAGCTTTCGCGGTTCGAGCATCGCGCCCAGCCGCTTGCCCACATCGGTATAGGTGTCCGCGAGCGTGTTGAACTTGGCCACGGCGGTGTCGAGCGTTCCCAGCCGCTTGTCCAGAAGGCTCGACAGCTCCCCCGTCAGACCCGGGGCGTACGCCTTGGACTGGAACGAGTCGCCGGCGCTGAAGAACGCGCCCGGCCCGGTGGCGTCGCTCGGCAGCGCCGTGAGCGAAAGCGTCGCCGCGCCGACGAGGTCTCGAAGGATGGCCACCGACACGTCGCGCGGGACCTTGACGGTCTGCTCGATCGCGAGCGTGAGCACCACCCCGGTGCGGGGGTCGTCGCTGGTACGCACGGCCTTTACGTTCCCGATGCGAACGCCGTTGAGCGTGATCGGCGCCGCGGGCAAGACCCCGCCGGCGTTGTCCATGCGCAGGCTGAGCGCGTACGTGGGCGTGCGGAGCCAGCTCAGCTCGCCCACCAGCCACAAGAGCACGCACAGGCCGACCACGCCGATGATCGCGGTGGCACCGATCACGAAGTCTCGAACGGGGTTCTTCATGAGGCTTTCCGTGTCGGCCCGGGAGAGCCCGGGGAAAGACCGGGGCCGCTCCTTGGGCGCGCGATGATACGGGGCTCCTCTTCGGGCTCGTACCGCCCGGCGAGAAAGTTCTGAACGTGCTCGTCGGTCGAGGCCGCGACCGTGTCGAAGTCGCCGTCGGCGATGACCTTCCCGCCGCCGAGCATCACCACCCGATCGGCGACTTTGTGAGCGCTGACCAGATCATGGGTGACGCAAATGCCAGTGACCCCCAGCTCGCTCTTCAGCTTGGCGATGAGCTGGCAGATGCCGTCGGCCCGGACCGGGTCGAGCCCCGTGGTCGGCTCGTCGTAGAGCATGATCTGGGGACGGAGCATGATCGCCCGGGCGAAAGCCACGCGGCGCTGCTGCCCTCCCGACAGCTCCGCCGGCCGCTTGCTCTGCACCCCGGCGAGATCGACCATCTCCAGCGCCTCGGCCGCCCGGCCCCGTCGCTCCGCCTCCTCCAGATCGGTGTGCTCGATCAGGGGGAACTCGAGGTTCTCCTCGATCGTCATCGAGTCGAACAGGGCGGAGAGCTGGAACACAAACCCGATCCGCTTGCGGACGTGGGCCAGCTCTTCCTCGTCCAGCAGGTCCACCCTGTCAGGCCCGACCCACACCTCGCCCTTGTCAGGCCTCAGCAGCCCGACGATGTGCTTGAGCAGCACGCTCTTGCCCGAGCCCGAGGGCCCCATGATCACCGTGGTGTCGCCGGCGCGGATATCAAGCGAAATCCCGCTCAACACCACCTGGCGGGCGAACGCCTTGTGGACATCATGCAGCCGAACCGCCGGCGCGTGCCCGGCGCCGCGCGCCTGGGCCGAAGCGTCCGTGCTCCGCGGGAAGCCGGGGGTGTCGGGCATGGCGGTAGTATTGGGCAATGACGCGCGTCGAGCAACGCAGAACGATCCACAAAGGCGCTAAGTTCGACTACGACGAGGTCACCCTGGTCGGCCCTGGCGGCTCGCGCCTCAACCGCCAGATGATCCGTCACCCCGGAGCCGTGGTGGTGGTGCCGGTCCTGGACGAATCCGCCCGGAATCTGGTCATGATCCGTAACCAGCGGTTCACCGTGGGCCAAGAACTGTGGGAGTTCCCCGCCGGGACGATGGAGCCGCCGGAGCCCCCCCAGACATGCGCCGCGCGGGAACTCGAGGAGGAGGCCGGGTACCGCGCCACCACGGTGACGCCGATCGGTTCCTTTTACACCACCCCCGGCATGACCGACGAGCTGATGCGGACCTACGTCGCGACCGGCCTGACCCCCGTCGGCCAGAACCTGATGGGCGACGAGTGCATCCGGGTCGAAATCGTGCCTGCAGACCGGGTTGTCTCAATGATCCGCAGCGGCGAGTTCACCGATGCTAAGAGCATGCTGGCGTTCTTCCTCGCTCGCGACCGCGGGCTGATCTGACCGTGCCCGACATGAAAGTAAAAGACGTGGAGTTGCCTCTTGCCTCGATTTGACGACGACAACGAGAGCTGGCGCACCGGCCACCTCGGCGGGGAGCGCGACCTTGGCCCCGGTGGCTCGCGAGGCCTGCCGCGCGGGTTCTGGGGGCGCTTGCTCGAAAACCCCGAGAATCCGCTGGGCTGGTCGCTCAAGCTGTTCCGCATCGCCGGCGTCACCGTCCGTATCCACCTGCTCACGGTCGTCTACATGCTCGGGCAACTGTTGTGGTCGATCCCGACCAGTCACGGCGGGATCGCCTTCGTCGCCCCCGCCATGCTCGCCCTGTTCGTCATCGTGCTGGCCCACGAGTTCGGCCACTGCTTCGCGTGCCGCTACGCGGGCGGCGCGGCGGACCGCATCGTGATGCTGCCCTGGGGCGGGCTGGCCCTCACCCAACCGCGCGAAGACTGGCGGGCACACTTCATCACCACAGCGGGCGGGCCGCTCATCAACGTGGCGCTCCTGCCGATATTCGCGCTGCTGCTGTGGGTCACGGGCGAGGGCGACAAGGTGCTCTTCGACCCGCGGTCACCCCTGGCCGCCATCGCGGGCATCACTGGCTCAAGCTCGGTCGTCACCGTCCTCAAGGTGCAGTTGTGGTGGCTGCACTGCTGCAACATCTTCGTGCTCGCGTTCAACCTGCTGCTGCCGATGTACCCCTTTGACGGCGGTCGGCTGGTGCAGGCGATGCTGTGGTCGCGCATGGGGCGCCGCCGCTCCATGGAGATCAGCACGCTGGTGGGGCTGGGCGGCGCCATGGTGCTGGCGGTCGCCGCGCTGCTGGTGGAAAAGGCGCTGCTGGTGCTGATCGCGGTGTTCGGCGCCTGGGCGTGCTGGATGGAGATGCGCCGGGCCAAGGGTGAGGCCGACCTGGTGACGGGCGAGGTGCCGGTCATCCCGATCTCTGACGAGGTCGAGCCGGTGCCTCCCGCCCCCTCGCGGCGCGAGCTGAAGCAGGCCGAGCAGGAGCGCCGATCCCAGGCCGAACTCGACCGGCTGCTCGCGAAGATCGCCGCGTCGGGCATGGACAGCCTGAGCCGCGCCGAGCGCAAGTGGCTCGACCAGGAATCACGCCGGAGGAGCGGAAAGTAAGCCGACATCCCGACGGCACGGGCCCGCCCGACGCAGCGGCCGCAGAAAAACCCCCGCCGGCGCGGGAAGTAACACACTCCCACGCCGGCGGGGCCCTGAAGAGAAGCGCAACAATCGATCCGGAAATCGTTCGCCTCAGCACGCGATCAACGACGGCGCCATACGCGCCGCGAGCTGGATGGGCTCCGGGCTCTCCGCCCGGCCAACGGCCAGCCGGGCCTCGCTCACGGCACGGTCGACTCGCGCTTCCAGCACGCGATCGGCCGAGGTGCCCGTGAACTCGTCGGCGGCGTCGAACAGCTCGCCCAGCGCAACCGATGCGCCGGCCAGTTCGAGCCTCCGCCGCAGCGTGCCCTCGAACCGCGCCAGCGTCACCGGGTCGGCGCCGGCCAGGATCGGCACGACGACTTTGCCCGCGAGCGCACCGTCCGGGAGCGCGTCGAGGAACGCCGGCAGCAGGCCGCTGTACGCCGCGCCCTCGCCGGGCGCAACGAGCACCACCAGGTCCGCGTCGGCGACGCCCCGAACGGCGCGGTCGAGCTTGTCGCTCGCAAGCCCGTCATACAGCGCGGCGGGCGAGACGCGCGACAGCTCCACGCGTTGCATCGGCATGTGCGCCTCACCCAGCGCGATGATCGCGCACCCGGCCAGCAGGCTCACGCGCGACGCGGAGCCGGCCGAGGCAGACACCACCAGGGCGGTCGGGTTGGATGGGGGGTTGAGGCGCAACATGATCGAATCTCCTGATGCGGGGGAACCCTGGATTTCCCAGGATTCCAAGGGTGATCCGGGGCATCGGCCCCGTGGGGATTGGCGTTCGTGGAGAGCGGGGTTTCTGATTGGACCGGCGGCTCCACGGTTGGGTGCTCACGGACGGGCTGAAAAACAACAAGGGCCGCGTCGCTGTTCTGCGGCGCGGCCCGTTTGGGCTCTGGAAGGTCGAGGGTTGACTAGGCCGTTTGCCCCGCCAAATCCACGCGACCCGCGCCGCAGAACGCAGTCTGATGCTGCATTCGATGACACTGGCACATGGGGATTCGGCACACTTTCACGGCCCCCGTCGCGACCAGTGCAACGCCCACGCGGGTTTTCGCGGTGGCAAGGCTCGCAATGGCGGTCACGGGGCGCATGGCTGATGGAACAATAGGATACGGGCGGCGAATGTCAAACGGTTCTACGGAAATCGCTCGACAAAGTTCCAATCCGACTTGAATCGGCCACCCACCCGGCGGGAACCAAGACCCCGCGCACCACCCTCGACGATGCAGACCGCGGCATCTCAATCCTCGGCGGGACATCAGCGGGCCGCGCCGTGCCCGCGCTGCGACTACGACCTGTCAGGCATCCCGCCGACATGGACGGACCTCTGCCCCACCGAGGGCACCTGCAGCGAGTGCGGGATGGAGGTCGCGTGGGGAGAGATGCTCGGCGCACCGGCGTGTCCACCCGCGTGGTTTGTGGAACGCCTGCCGGGCGAGCGCGCACGCCTCTGGCAGATTCCCGCGACGCTCTTCATGCTGCTTCGGCCCTGGGCCTTCTGGCGCGGCGTGCGCCTTGCCCACCGGCCGCGGATCGGCGTGCTCGTGACCCTCGCGGCGCTGGCGCCGCTCATGATCTATCTCGCCGCCGCGGCGTGGCCCCTACTCGCCGTGATCAGGCCGCTGATCGCCGGCACGGTGCCGCGCGGCGCGATGCTGACCACGTTCGCCTGGCCGTGGGGTCGTTCCACCAACTGGTGGTTCTGGATCGGCGCGATCGCCCCGGTGCTCAGCCCGCTGGTCTTCTGGTGCCTGGGGAACACCCTCGAGCGTGCCCGCGTGTTCAAGGCGTCGCACGTGCTTCGCGCCGGCGTGTACGGCTGCCTGGGCGTCGCCCTGATCACGATGGTGAACCGCGTGCTGCGGGTCGCGATCCTGCTTCTCAGCTCGGGCCGGGCGAGGCCGATGCCGCGTTCCGATTTCCTGGACTTCATCCTCATCGACCCGCAGGGCTTCCTGCAGCTCTGCGGGTTCCGCGCCACCTGGGGCATGGCCCTTTCACTCGCCTGGCTGGGCTGTTTCTGGTGGTACGCGATTCGGCGCTACCTCCGCCTGCCCCACGCCGTGGCGGTGTGGTGCTCTGTGATGCTCATCAGCCTGCTGGGGGCGATGGCGATCGTGCAGGAGTGGCCCAATAGCGGCTTCGAGTGGTACCGCCAGGACCTGTTCACCGTGTTCTTCTGGTAGGCCGCGCCGAGGACCCTCCCGACACGCCCTCAGCGGTCGAGTTCCGAGCTGAACGCGCCGGACCCGGTGCGCCCGTCGAGTGCGGGGCGATCCTCCGCGCGCTGCAGGACTGGTTAGCAGGCCCAGACACTTAAGTTCTACAAGGGAATCGGCTTTACCGAAGTCGAACCGCTGCGCGGACTGTGGCCGGGCATGCCGTGCCTGCTCCTGGTCTAGCCGCTGGGCTAACCCTCGCGCGACCTATGCTCCGGGTTCACCATGCCCGCAGCCTCTGCGCGAATCTCGGCCTACTGGACCGGTCTGGCCTGCATCGTTTTCACGCTGCTGGGCTGGTCGAGCGTGCCCCTGTTCGTCAAGCACTTCTCCCATGCCATCGACGCCTGGACCAGCAACGGCTGGCGGTACGGCTTCGCCGCGCTGGTCTGGGCTCCCGTGGTCGCCTATCACGCCTGGCGCGGGACGCTCCCCAGGGGCCTCTGGAAGCTCGCGCTCATCCCCTCGGTGTTCAACATCCTCGGCCAGGTCTGTTTCACCTGGGGTTTCTATTACGTCAACCCGGGACTCTTCACGTTCGGCCTGCGGACGCAGATCGTCTTCGTTGGCGTTGGGGCGATGCTGCTGTTCCCCAGCGAGCGGCGCGTCATGGGCTCTCCGATGTACCTGACGGGGATCCTTGGGGTTGTGGTCGGGGCGCTGGGCGTTGTGCTGATGGGGCACGCCGACGTATTCCAGGGCGCCACCATGATCGGCGTGCTGCTGGCGGTTGTCGCCGGCGCTCTCTACGCCGGGTACATGCTCGCGGTGCGGAAGCTGCTTCACGCCATGCCGTCGCTGGTGGCCTTCAGCGTCATCAGCCAGTACACGGCACTGGCGATGGTCGGGTTGATGCTGGCCAAGGGCGACCGCATGGGGGCGACCGCCGCCGACCTGGGCGCGGGCCAGATGTTCCTGCTGCTCCTCTCGGCGCTGATCGGCATCGCCATCGGCCACGTCGCGTACTACATGGCCATCGCCCGCCTCGGCGTCGCGGTTTCTTCGGGGATCATCCAGCTCCAGCCGTTCATCGTGTCGGCGTTCTCGTTCCTCCTGTTCGATGAGCGCCTCAGCGCGGCCCAGTGGAGCGCGGGCCTGGTCGCGGTGGGCGGGGCCGGGCTCATCCTCTGGGCCCAGGCACGCGCCCACCCTGAAGCGGCGCGCCCGCACCACGAAGCGCCGCCGGACGCCGGCCAGCTGATCCCCGTCCCCGATACCGACCCGGCCCAGACCGGGCCCTCGACGGCGAACGCACAAGCCGAGACTCAGACGCAGTTGACCCCCGCCGAGTCGTCAGCGTGACTTGCTGCGCCGTTGGGCCGGTGTGCGGGACGGGGCCTCGCCGCTCCGATACAGTCTGTCGGTCTTTCTCTCGCGCCCGGCCGCCATCGGACGGCGGCCGGCTGGAGCCGATCATGACTCGAACCACCTTCCTGCCCCACGCCACCCTCGCTCTGCTCGGAGCCGCCTCGGTGTTCAGCGGCTGCGCCGGCTACGCCAACTACCCCAAGCTGGGTCGCGATGACGTCGCCGTCAACAACCCCAACACCGCCCCCGTCCCCGAGGCCGAGTTCGTCGCGCTCCGCTGGGTCGTCCGCCGATACCCCGTCAACGGACCCTACACCGTGAACTTCCCCCAGGGCACCTACCGGCGCACCGGCGAGCGTCTGACGGCGATGCTCGATGACCCAAACGCCAAGATGCTCACCCCCGCCGCCGCCGGACTGCCGTGCTTCCACGTCAAGCGGGTCTGGGTCCGCGGCGAGCGCGCCACGGTGGAGATCCTGCGCCCTGTGCTTCGCCCGCCGATGGACATCCCGTCGGGGTCCGAGTCCAAGCCTCTCTATCAGAGCTTCTGGGTGAAGTGCGAAGCGGGCTGGAAGCCCTGGCGCGTGGTGCACGCGCGGGCCTGGCCCATCGGCAAGGACGTGCCCCCGAACCTGCAGGGCTGGCCCGACGAGCCGCCTCCCGCCGGCAGCACGCTGGCGAACCCGGGCATCGACGCCTTCAAGGAGCAGGGCGCCAAACCCGCGAGCGAGACGACTCCCCCCGCCGCTCCCGCCGGTACTGAAGCGCCGCCGCCCGCGGCCCCGGCTGAGCAGCCGCCTCAAAGCCCCTCCTCCGCGGAGGGCGGGCAACTCGAGGAAATCCCGGTCGAGACTCCGCTATAGGCCCCCGAGGCCGCTCCCGATCATCCGGTAAACTCCCACCACATGCCCGAACTGACCTCAACCTATCAACCTGGCTCCAAGGTGCGGATCACACAGCAGATCCCCTTCGGCCAGGGCGCCAAGACCATCAGCGTCGAGGGTGTCGTGCTCCGCTACGGCCAGCAGAAGACCGGCTCATGGTTCGCCCACAGCAAGGACGACAAGCTGTGGCTCGACCGCCTGGAAATTCGTCGCCCCGACGGCGAGATCGTCGTGTGCAACCTCGACCAGTACAGCGTGGTCGTGCCGCTGGTCTGAGCGCGCGGTCTCCCCGGCTCAAAATAGGTCAAGCTGGTTTCTCGGTGTCCCGCGTCCGCGCCGGGTCGCGCGTGCCGCCCTGCGCGGCGACAGCACGGGCGCGACAAACGCCGCCTGTTCCCGGGCCGGCTCACCGCCGACCACCGACTCCACCGACCCGTCCGCCACCCGTGTCGTCAGTCGCGTCCCCGGGCTTGTCTGCGTGACGCTCCGCACCAGCTCGCCGCTCGCCAGCGTCGTCATCGAGTATCCACGCGACAGCACACTGACCGGGCTGGCGATGGTGAGTTCCCGTTCCAGCGCCGCCAGCGCCGCGGCTCGGCGCTCGACCGCAAGCGACCACGCGCCGCGCAGGCGAGCACCGGCCTCGCCCGCCGCATCGGTCGAGAGCCTCGCCCGCACCGCCCGAAGCAGGCGTGCAGCGTTGTGCGTCAGCGCGGCCCGGCGCGACGCGTACAGGCCCCTGGGCTCCTGGCGCGCCAGCCGTGCGCCGAGGCGTTCAAGTTCGGCACGCCGACGCGCCAGGCTCGCCCCGCCGGCCCCGCGGAGCCGACGCCACGCGGACTCAAGCCTGTCACGGGGCCCGGCGAGCAGGTACGCGGGGTCCGCCATCGCCGGACGCCGCGCGAGCGCGTCGAGCCCGCGCCGGTCCTGCCGGATCGTGCGCAGCATGAACGCCGAGGCCCGCGACCCCAGCTGCCCCAGTTGCTCCAGCAGCGCCGCCCGCTCGGGCGTCAGCCGCATCGCAGCCTGCGTCGGCGTGGCGGCCCGCTCGTCGGCCACCAGCTCCGCCACCGTCGTATCGGTCTCGTGCCCGATGGCGGCCACCACCGGCACGGCGCACTTCAGCACCGCCTCCGCCACCTCGCGCTCGTTGAACGCCCAGAGGTCCTCGATCGACCCGCCGCCCCGCGTCAGGATGACCGCGTCCACGCCCAGCCGCTGGTGGTGCGCCGAGACCCAGCCCAGGGCGCCGGCGATCTCGCCGGCGGCGCCGTCGCCCTGCACCCTCACGTCAACCACCGCCACCTCAACCGCCGGGCAGCGCCGGCGCATGGTGTCCAGCACGTCCTGCAGCGCTGCGCCGGTTTTGCTGCTGACCACCGCCACGCGTCGCGGGAACCTCGGCAGCGCGCGCTTGCGGGCCGGGTCGAGCCAGCCCAGCGCCCGGATCTCCTCGATCAGCGCCCGCAGCCGGGCGTCAAGCTCGCCGGCGCCGACAGGCTCCATCGAGGTCACATAGAACTGCGTGCGCCCCTGCTTGCCGAAGAACTCCACCCGCCCGCTGGCGATCACCTTCTGCCCCGCCGCCGGCCTGAACCGACATTTGGCCGCCGCCGACGCGAACATCACCGCCGAGATCACCGCGCCCTCGTCCTTCAGCGTGAAGTACCAGTGCGTGCGGTCACTGAACCCGCTGATCTCTCCCAGCACGCGCAAGCCTGTGGGGATCCGCTCCTTCAGCGCGTTGTCGATCAGCGACGCGAGCGCCGACACGCTGATCGACGACGCCTGCTTGGCCTCCGTGACGGCGCGCCGCGACGCCGAGCCGGCCTTCGCCGCCGCCATGTCATCGGGATTGAACGGAAGCCGACCCATCGCCGGGAACAGTAGCGGTCGTGACGCTCCGCGCCGCCGACTCCCGCCCTCACCGCTCCATCGGAACCCGGTACAGCAGGAAGTATTCACCCTCGCTCACCAGCTCGGCGTTGTCGGGAAGCGGCGTCGGGCCCATCGGGCCGCCCCGACCACCGGGCGGGACCCCCGGGGGCAGGCCGGGAAAACCGTCTGGCCCCGGCGGAAAGCCCAAGCCACCCCCAGGGCCTTCTTCAAGATCATCAGACTCGACGCGCGGCGGCCCCCCGTGAAACTCAATCCATTCGTCATCCTCGGCGCCCGCGCCGGACGCATGCACCGCCACGCGCATCCTCGGAGGCCCCAGCGCCTCCCGCTTCTCCCGCAGCACAAACACGTTGTCGTAACGAGCCGCCGCGTCACCGGGGATCTCCCCGTTGCGCGCCGGCGTGTGCAGGAAATACGCCGCCCAGAACTCCAGGCCGTGCCGCGCCATAACGAGCGTCCGCCTGCCAGGCGGCACCTCGCCCCGCAGCGATTCCAGCTCCCGAAGCTCCTCGTGCGAGAGCGTCGGCATCGGCGGCCCGTGACGGCCCACCGCCAGCGGTCCCACGCACAGCCCCACCACACAAACCGAGGCAACGGTCGTCAACGCCGGCAACCTCCGCGAGCCCGCGAGAATCCACGCGATCACCACCGCGGCGGGCAGCGGCGCCATCAGCATCAGGCGCTGCGAGGTCTCCGCCCCCAGCAGCGGCAACGCCAGCACCAGCGCCGTAATCGAGGCGCCGATCACCACGGCGGCGTCGCTCGATTGCACGCTCTTACGCCGCACGACCAGCGCGACAATGCCCATCACCGCCGAAGCGCACCCGATCACCATCGGCCACAGCGCTGACCAGCCGTCCGGTCCTCCGAATCGACCCCCCGGTCCGCCCGGCCCCCCTCGGCCGCCCGGCGGCCGCCAGCCGGGTGGCGTGCGGGGCATCGCCGGCCCGCCAGGCCCAGGTCGGGCGTCACTCCGCAGCAGCTTCGACGGCGCTTGGGCGAGTTCGACGGCTCTGCCCGGATCAGCCAGCCGCATGGCTCCGAGCACCACCCCGGCGCTCACCACCGCGATCCCAACGCTCGCCCCGAGCACTCGGACCACCGGGCGCCGCTCCCACAGCCGCCACGCCGCGAAGCTGGCAATGCCCAGGACCACGCACGCGCCGGCGACGCCGACGTGCGTCAGTGCCGCAAGCATCAGCCACGCCAGACAGCTCAGCCAACGCACCGCCCCGCCGCGACGCATGGCGCCGTGCAACGAGCAGGAAAGAGCGGCCATCCACACGAGGCCCAGCGCGTTCTTCTCAAACTCCGCCGTCATCCGCAGCGCCGGCGCCTGAAGCACCGCGACCATCCCGCCGGCAAGCCCCCCCGCCACCGCGGCCCACCCCCGCCGCGACCAGCGCCGCGCCAACACAAACACCGGAACCGCGGCCAGCGGCGGCACCAAGATGTCCAGCCACCGCGACGCCTGAAGCACCGCGGCATCGGTGCCCAGCCCCAGCGCCATCAGCACCCGGGCCAGCGCCGCGTCCAGCGCGAACTTCAGCGGCAGGTCACGCAGCATCAGACGCCCTTCTTCGATCAGCCAGCGGGCCTGCACCGGGTAGTACGCCGCGTCGACGGTCCGCGGAATCTCGAAGCCCATGTGCACCCAGGCCCTCATCCCCACCGCCCCGGCCACCACCAGCCCGCAGGCCAGATACCACAAGACGCCCGAGCGACGGGAGTTGCCCCCGCGATGAACTGCCGTCGGCGTTGCTGAGCAATCGGTATCCACCCGGAGTAGACGCACCACCCGTCCCGGGATTGCACCGAACGCGTCCCGAGCGCCGTTCGATGCCGTCCATTGCAACCATGACAAGCGGCTGGCTGTCCCGCGCGGCGATTCGGACCACCCCGACGCCGGAATCGTTTTGGACGCGCCCGCGGCGCGATGCCGATATGCAGGGTCATGCCCCGCGCTCGCGACGCTGTCATTCTGTCGGTGCTGGCCTTGCTCTCGATCGGCGTCATCATGGTGTCGTCGGCCGGCATGAGCGTCGGCGACGAGACACCGGTCACCTTTCAATCGATCGTGCTGTCGCGCCCGTCGCTCTACCTGGTCCTGGCCCTGGCCGCGATGGCCGCCGCCTCGTGGCTTCCGGTCCACCGAATCGCCCAGTGGGCCCAAGGCTCAAAGGCGGTCTGGGCGCTCATACCGGTCATGCTGCTGGCCCTGGCCATCGTCTATGTCCCGGGCATCGGGCACGCGGTCAAGGGCTCGAACCGCTGGATCAAGATCCCCATCCCCGGCGTCGGCCTCACCATGCAGCCCAGCGAAGTGGCCAAGTGGGGAATGATCGTGCTGGTCTCGTGGTTCGCCGTGCGAAACGCCGACCGCCTCCCCCAGTTCCGGCGCGGCCTGTTGCCGGCCCTCGGGCTCGTGGGGTTCATCGCGGCGGTGGTCATCAAGGAAGACCTGGGCACCGGCGTGCTCATCATGGCCATGAGCGCGATCGTGCTCATCGCCGCGGGCGCACGCTTCTGGCACTTCGCCGCCATGGCGCCCATCGCCGGCGCCGGGCTCGCCCTGGCCATTCTCATCGAACCTTACCGAGTCCGTCGCCTCACCAGCTTCATCGACCCATACCAGGACCCTCAGGGCATCGGCTACCACCCCATCAACTCCATGGTCGCCATCGCCAACGGCCAGGGCTACGGGCGCGGCCTGGGATTCGGCCTCCAGAAGTTCGGCTACCTCCCCGAAGACAAGACCGATTTCCTCTTCTCCGTCATCTGCGAAGAGACCGGCATCATCGGCGCTACCGTCGTCGTCAGTCTCTACGTGCTGCTACTTGTGAGCGGATGGAAGATCGTGTCGCGCCAAACCCAGCCGCTGCTCAAGCTCGTCGGGCTCGGCATCCTCTCCACCGTCGGCCTCCAGGCCCTGATCAACCTGCTGGTCGTCACGGGCCTGGCCCCCACCAAGGGCATCGCCCTGCCGCTGCTCTCGTCCGGCGGCACCGGCTGGATCCTCACCGCCGCATCGCTGGGAATCCTGGTCGCCATGGACCGCGTGCGAACGCCCAGGACGCACCAGATGGCGCTCCCGGTCCCGCACGCCGAGCCCAAACCGCTGGCCATTCCGCTGCCGTTCCCGGCCCCCCCGCTGATCGCCGAGCCTCAGGCGGCGTGAGCACCAGGACGTTTATCTTCGCCGGCGGCGGCACCGGCGGGCACCTCTACCCAGGGCTCGCCGTCTGGCGCGAGCTGCGCGACATCGAGCCCCAGTCGTCCGCGCTGTTCCTGTGCTCGTCCAAGCCGCTTGACGCCGAAATCCTCACGCGCGAAGGCGCCCGGTTTGAACCGTTGCCGGCCCGGCCGTTCGGGCTCAGGCCCCGCGCGCTCTGGCGTTTCGTCTCCTCGTGGGGGCCCAGCGTCCGTGCGGCACGCCGGGCGATGCGGAGCGCCGGGACGTCAGGTCCAACCGTGCTCGCCGCCATGGGCGGCTACGTCGCGGCCCCGGCGGTGCAGGCTGCCCGCGCCGAGGGCGTGCCCACCGCACTCATCAACCTCGATGCCGTGCCCGGCAAGGCCAACCTGTGGATCGCGCGACACGCCCGCGTCAGGGTCAGTTCCGCCGACTCAGCCCGGGTCCCGGCGTCATGGACCCGCCTCGCACCCATCGTGCGCCGCCAGGCCGTATGCGGGAGATCGCCCGCCGAGTGTCGCGCCGCGTACAGCCTCCAGCCCGATCACCCGACCCTGCTGGTCACCGGCGGCAGCCAGGGCGCCGGCTCGCTCAATGAGTTCGTGCTCGCATTCATGAAGGCCCATGGCGCGCGCCTCAGCGCGGGCGGCTGGCAGGTGCTCCACCAGACCGGCCCCGGCATCGACGACCGCGCCAGAGCCGTCTACCAGGAGTGCCGCGTACCCGCCGTGGTCCGCCCCTTTCTTACCGACATGGGCTCGGCGTGGGGCGCCGCCACGCTCGCCGTGGCGCGCTGCGGCGCCAACACCGTCGCCGAGGCCTGGGCCAACCACTGCCCCGCGCTCTTCTTGCCCTACCCCTACCACCGGGACCAGCACCAGAAGTTCAACGCCCAGCCGCTCGAGCGCTGCTCGGGCGCCGTGCTGTGCACCGATCACATCGAGCCGGACCGGAACCTCGAATCGGTTTCTCCACGACTCCTGGAGCTTGTGGAGAGTCCGGGGAAAGTCCGCGCCATGCGGGCGGCCCTCGAATCTCTCGGGCCGGCCGACGGCGCGCGACGGGCCGCCGAGCTGCTGCTGACGATGTAACCCCGGCGCTCGCCACTGCTACACTTGCGCCGATGAGCATGGAGGAGAAATCATCGCCCCCGGGCGGCGGAGCCGCGCGCTGCGTGATGCTGTGCCCGCGCCGCCTCCGGGGCGTGCCGCCGGCCGACATCGCGGGCGAACTGGCCGGGCGCGGGGCGCTGATCGAGTGCACCAGCGACGCGATGCAGGCGATGGCCGCGCTCGTCGAACTCGAACGATCGCTGGTCCGCGGCGAACACCGCGACCCGATGCTGCTGGTGCTCGTGGAGCCCGGCGAACTGACCATGATCGATGAACTGGTGGCGGGCTGCGCCCGCTACGCCCCCCGTGCGGTGGTCTACCGCTACGAGGCAAACGCTCCCAAGCGCCTCTCCCGGTACGCCGCCGGCCCGAGCATCGCACCCGGCGCGAACGGACCGGAACCGGGGGCGCTCCCTTTCCAACCCAGGGGGGAGGCTTCCCGCGCGCCGCGTGGTGACGCCCCCGCATCGCCGCCGTTCGGGACCGGTGGGCTGGTGAGCTGGGCCGGACTCGCGGCGCCCCGCCCGGGCCCGCGCTCCTCACCGAGGCCCGCACCGTCCGCCCCGCTCCGGCTCGCCGATGCGCCGCCAGAGCACCCCGCGCAGCGCCGCCCCGATGCGCGCTCCGAGCCCGCCCGAAACGGGAAAGAGCCGGCCAACGGGCGAGCCCAGCTTTCCGAGGACGAGCTCCGCATGCTGCTGGCCGACCCGTTGAACGGGCACGGGTCTCCCGATGAAGCCGCCGACAGCGGAGGCCGTCGATGATTTCCACCGCCGGGAACAGCGACCCCGCCCAGCCCGTCAGCGCCAAGCTTCGGGTCGTGCTCGTCGGCAGAACCGGGCTGGATGCCTCCCTGAGAAACGAGTCGTCAGTTGAGTTGCTGCGCGCCCGCGGCGCAATCGAAGCTATCGGCGAGCTCGGCACCCCCCTCGACGCCGAGTCGCCCGTCGACGCGGCCGTCATCATTGCGCCGCGCTTCATCACCCAGGACGAGCTCCTGATGCTGGCCCCGGCGCTGCGCCGCGTCGAGCCGCGGACGGCGATCTTCGGGCTGCTCGATTCGCCCGCCGACCGCGCCGTGGCCCCCGACCCCGCCAGCGTGGGCCTTGACGGCTGGGTGTCGCCGCCCGTCTCCGCCGGCGCTCTGCGGCTGCTCGTGAAAAACCGAGTCCTCGCCGGAGCCGATGAGCGGGCCCGGCGCGGCGCCGCGCCAGCGCCGATCCAGGCGAGCGCCGCCGCGACGTCCCAGCCCGCCGCTCCCGAACCGCCCGTTGTGATCACCCGGCCCGTCGGCGCGCCG
This sequence comes from uncultured Phycisphaeraceae bacterium, assembly GCA_964510955.1. Classification (GTDB taxonomy): domain Bacteria; phylum Planctomycetota; class Phycisphaerae; order Phycisphaerales; family UBA1924; genus JAFLCM01. The sequence goes on along the minus strand of CAZEDW010000007.1, from coordinate 19,317 downwards.
GTGTCGCGCTCGGGGCCCGACCCTCTCCCGCCCGACGCCGGCCCAGAAGCCCCGGTCTCTGCGCTTCTGGCCGGAGCCGACGTCGTCACCGCCTGTCTGAGCGTCCTGCGGGCACGCATAGGCGCCGAAGACCTCGCCTACATCCCCGGCGATGCCCCCGCGCCCGCGGGCCAACGCGTCGCGGCCCCGGTGACCCACCGCCAGCACCGGTTCGGGACCCTGCTCGCCCCCCAATCTGCCGCCCAGCACCTCCCCGGCGCGGCCCGCTGGCTCGGTGCCTGGCTGGCGCTCGCCGAGCAGCACGCTCAGCTGCGCCGCGCCGCCTTCACCGACCCGCTCACCGGCGCCTGGAACCGGCGCTACTTCGACGGCTTTCTGGCCCGCACCGTGGCCCACGCCCGCGAGCACCGCCGCTGCCTCACCGTTCTCCTCTTCGATATCGACGACTTCAAGCAGTACAACGACGACCACGGCCACGCCGCAGGCGATGAAATCCTGATCGAAACCGTCCGGCTGCTCCGCACCGTGGTCCGCCCCAGCGACCGCGTCTGCCGCCTGGGCGGCGACGAACTCGCCGTGGTTTTCCACGACCCCGACGCACCCCGCGAGCCCGGCAGCCATCACCCCGCCTCGGTGCTGCAAGCCACCGAGCGCTTCCGCAGGCAGTTGGCCACCGCGCAGTTCTCAAAGCTCGGCGCCGAGGCGCGCGGCCGGCTGACCGTTTCCGCCGGGATTGCCACGTTCCCCTGGGACGCCCAGGGGCCCCAGGACCTGGTCGCCCACGCCGACCGCCGGCTGCTCGAATCCAAGCGAGCGGGAAAAAACGCCCTAAGCTTCGGCTCGGCGGGCGGGCCCACCGCAACCCCCTCCGGGGAAGGCCCGATGCCCCTGACGACGTAGCAAACAGTTCCCCAACTTGCCAAACGCACCCGTTTCGGCCACATTGGACCAACCCCCGAGCCGCCCCCCGTGGCCCGGCCGGGGCTGATCCCAGACCACCCCGCTCCCCCGCGGCCACCGGGGTTCACCCCGCCGCGCTGGAGCGTCAAATAGGAGACTCGCCGTGCAGGAGTTCGAATCACTCAAGCGGCTGATCGCGGAAGCTGAAGACGACGTCGCCAAGGCCGAGGGCGGCAACAAGGCGGCCGGCACCCGCGTCCGCAAGCAGATGCAGGAAATCAAGAACATGGCCCAGAACGTCCGCAACAAGGTTCTGGAGATGCGCGGCTCCGAGGGCGGCGCGGGCGACAAGGACTGATCCTGCGCCGATCACCGCCCCCACTCCCCGGCCCTGCCCCGGGGGAGTCTCCGCATGCCCGCCGAACCCATCCTGGACCTCAGCACAATCGACCTGACCCGCGTGATAGACGACCGCGCGGGGATCGGGCGGTACAACGCTCACCGCGGCCAGATGGCCCTGCTCGATGCCGTGATCTGGCACGACGAGACCATCGACAACGCCGTCGGGGTGTGGCACGTCCGCAGCGATGAGTTCTGGGTACCGGGGCACATCCCCGGCAACCCCCTCATGCCCGGCGTGCTCATGGTCGAGGCCGGCGCGCAGCTGGCCAGCTACATGTACTACAAGCGCTCAAAGGTCGACTGGTTCGCCGGCTTTGCCAGGATCGAAGACTGCACGTTCCGAGACCGCGTCGTACCCGGCGACACGCTGTACCTGCTCTCCCACTGCCTCAAGTACGGCCTGAAGAGGTTCAACTCCAAAGTCCAGGGCATTGTGAACGGCCAGGTGGTGTTCGACGCCGAGGTCACCGGGCTGGCGTTCCCCAAGATGGGAACGCTCGCGCGGAACTGAGCCTCCCCCTCGCGAGCGGCCTCAATCCCCCAGGCTCCGGCGCAGCAACCGCGCGCGCTCGATCCGGCGCTCGCTCTGATCCAGGTCCTGCTTGGCGGCCCGCTGCAGGTGCGCGGGCTGCGTAAGCAACATCAGCTCGTGCACCTTGTGCGCCGTGATGCCGGGGAAGACCCCCAGGCACGCGCCCAAGCGGATCATGCTCAACGCCTGCATCGCCTCGTCGGACTTCATCAGCCGCGCGTGCGTCAGCACCCCCATGGCCCGGTAGAGCTGGTCTTCGAGGTACACGCGCCGCTTCTCGGTCAGCGTCCGGCGCGCGACCCGTTCGTACTCGATCACCTTGGGCACCACGTCGTGTTCGAACTCGCCGAGGATGTCCTTCTCGCACTTGCCCAGGGTGGTCTGGTTGGAGAGCTGGAACAGGTCGCCGATCGCCTCGGAGCCCTCGCCGTAGAACCCGCGGATGGCCAGGTTCATCGCGCCAGCGGCCCGCTTGACCTTCTCGATCTCGCCCGTGAGCTTGAGTGCCGGCAGGTGCAGCATCACGCTGACCCGGATGCCCGTGCCCACGTTGGTGGGGCACGCCGTCAGGTACCCCCACCGCGGGCTGAACGCGAAGTCGGCGCGGGACTCGATACGGTCGTCAACGTCGCTGATCTGCGCAAAGGCGTGCCCCAGCGCCAGCCCGGCGCGGATCACCTGGATGCGGAGGTGGTCTTCCTCGTTCACCATGATCGCCAGCCGCTCGTCGGGAAGACTCACCGCCGCCGCCCTGGGCTCGGTGCCCTTGGCGTGCTGATGCGAGATCAGGTGGCGTTCAACCAGGATGTTCCGCTCGAGCTCGCTGGTCTGGGTCAGGTCCGCCCAGATCAGGTTCTGCGCCAGCCCCGCGCCGGTGATGTGCGTCCGCGCCAACTGCAGCACGTCCTGCTTCTCGGCCCGCGTGCACCGGGCCACGAACTTGAAACCCGCGAAGTTGCGCGCCAGCCGGACCCGCGAGGAGATGACGACATCACTGGACGGCCCGTCTCCCCGGAGCCACTCCGACCCCGGCGCCTGCCCCGCAGGAACCGGATCATCCGGGATCCGGCGAGGTGAATGATGCGATCCCGAGCCACTCACCGGTGCTCCGGAGGATTCAGGGTTGCCCGGCGCGCCGGGGACCCCCGGGTCGCCCGGAGGAGGATTCGGGGTGCCGGCGTCGTCGCCGCTCCCCTTTGGTCGGTTAGACCTCACGGGTGAGACTCCGCGCCGCCGTTGGCGGCTTTCTTGGTGGCTCTCCGAGCGACCGCCGGCGCCGCCGGCTCCGGCGGGGTGCTGGCACGGCTGAGCTCGTCCCGCAGCACCGCGGCACGCTCATACTGCTCCGCCGCGACCGCGTCCGCCAGCTGCTTGCGCAGCGCCGAGAGCCGATGCTGAACCGCCTCGGTCTGCGCCGCCCGCGCCGGGGCCTTGCCGCAATGATGCGTCGCCCCCTGGTGCGCCCGCTCGATCATGGGCGCCAACTGGGCCTCGAACGCCTTGTAGCACGCCGGGCATCCCAGCAGCCCCTTCTGCCGGAATTCCGCGAACGTCAGCCCGCACTCCTGGCACGCGTTAGCAACCGCCTTGGGCGGCCCGGCCGGAGCGTCCGCCATCGCGCCCGCCACGTGCTGCATCACCAGGTTCGTCATCAGCTTCTCAAGCGAGGCCGGATGCACCGCGATCCCCGCCTCACGCGCACAGACCTCGCAGAGGTGACGCTCGACCTTCTGGCCGTTGCTCACCGTGACCTCCGTCACGGTCGCGTCCTGGTCGCACCTGTCGCACTTGGTCTTCATGCCGAGTGAACTGTACGCATCAGGGCCGAGGCGACGCCGTCCGCGACCAGGGTTCCCTCTTCGGTCAGCACCCACCGCTCGTCCCCGGGAGCGATCCTGCCCGCCGCCCGCTGGGCGTCCACCCCGGCCACCAGCGCGTCCCCAACACCCAACTTCCCGGCCAGCGCCACCATGGCGCCGGCGTCAAGCCCTTCGGCGAGCCTCAGCCCGGTCATCAGCCGCTCACGAAGGGCGCGGGCCGCGTCCGGCGGTTCCAGGTCGATCACCGGCGCGTAGCCGCCCGACTCGACCACCCCCGCACGCCATTCGCCCAGATTCGGCGCGTTCTTCCACCGCCACCCGCCCGCGTGCGCCGCCGCCGAGGGACCCGCCGCCAGCCACTGCTCCTGGCGCCAGTACGCCAGGTTGTGGCGGCACCGCGCCGCCCCGCCGCGTGCAAAGTTCGAAATCTCGTACGCCTCAAAGCCCGCGTCGCGCAGCACCGACCGGGTAAGCCGGAACATCTCGATCTCCAGGTCTTCGCTCGCGGGCTCGAACTCGCCGCGCCGCATCCGCAGCGTCATCGCCGTGTTCGGCTCGTAGGTGAGGTCGTAGCACGACAGGTGGTCGAGGCTCGGCCCGGTCGCGGGATTGGCGAGTTCGAGCGAGCGCCCAAGGTCGTCTCTCCAGTCACCCAGCGACTGGCCCGGTACACCGAAAATCAGGTCGATGCTGCGCCGCGTGATCCCCGCATCGGCGGCGAGTTCCAGCGCCCGGCGCACACTCGCCGGGTCATGCCACCGCTCCAGCGTCTTGAGGTGCGCCGGGTTGAACGACTGCGCCCCCATGCTCACGCGGTTGACACCGCCGGCGCGCAGAACCCCCATCAACTCGGGGGTGACGGTTTCCGGGTTGCACTCCACCGTGAACTCCGCGTTCCCGCTCGCCGTCCCGAAGAGCTCATCGAGCAACCCCAGCAGGTGCTCCCACAGGTTCACCCTCAGCAGGCTGGGAGTGCCGCCCCCGACAAAGACCGTGCCCAGCCGCGCCTCTCCGCGGGCCCCGAACACGAACGGCTCGAGGGCCCGCAGCTCGCACTCCAGCGCCGAAACAAAGCTCTCTTGCTGGTCGCCCTTGTCCACAAAGCTGTAAAAATCACAGTAGTGACACTTATGAAAACAGAACGGGACGTGGATATACAGCGACCGGACCCGGTCACTCCCCTTTCCCGTGTTCGGTGAACGGCGGTTTTCCGGGGCAAGGAGGGCCTTGGCAGAGGTCGGGCGTTGCCCTTGGAGGGTGATGGCGATAGGCTGGTGGGTCAAGTGTCGGTACGGTAGACCCGCGCCCTCGACTGTCGGCGGTAACTTCTCCGGGTGTCCGGGGGTCCGGGGGTCCGGGGCCGACGCCGAAGGGCTCCAGACCGCCGCGGCACAACGGATTGTCCCCATGAACGTCACGCTGGTCATCTTCGCACCCAACGGCGCTTCCAAGAAGATCCCCGTCAAGCCGGGGCGCTACATCTTGGGTCGCCACGAATCGGCCACGCTGCGCATCCCGCACCCGCAGGTGTCGCGCCAGCACTGTGAGCTGACCATCGGCGAGGCCGACATCTCCGTGAAAGACCTCAAGTCCAGCAACGGGACCTTCCGCAACCACCAGCGCGTCGAAGCGTCGGGGCTCGAAGCGGGAGACTTCGTCGCCATCGGGCCGTTCTCGATCGGCGTGCAGGTCGACGGCCAGCCCGCCAACCTCAAGCCCGCCGCGCCCGAGGCGCCCAAGCGCTCCGCCCGCGACGCCATGGCCGAGACACCGCCCGCCGGTCAGCCCGCCGTCGCGCCCCACGACACCGACGACCCCGACAAGACCGTCACCACCAAGGCGCCGCCCTCGATCAAGTCCGGCGGCAAGCTCTCGCCCGACGATTCGAGCGTCTTCGACTTCGACTTTGATTTCGAGGATTCCGACAAGGGCAAGGGCAAGCGGTGACCCTCGCGCCGTCGGCGCGCCGGTCTCACGCGGCCTTTTTCTCTTCCGCCTTCGGCTCCGCCGGCTTGGCGGACTCCTGCGATTTGCGCTCAGGGATGCGGATGTTGTTCCCGCACTGCTTGCAGCGAACCATGCGGCCCCGGGCGGCGTCCGGCACCGAAAGGATCGCGCGGCACTTCAGGTTCGGGCACATGATGCGGACCGAGTCTGACATCGCGCGGAACCTCCCAGCACGGGTACACCCTGTCGACCGACAGCCGATCCGATCATCGTCCCGTCGCGGCGGGGGCTTTACCGAGCCACCCCGCGGGAGCGGCGACTGGGCCGCATTGCACCTCTGGGCTAGCATCTCGGCCTGAGTCCGTCGTCCGGGCCGTCCGAGAACCACCCGGTCCGACACGACCGCGAGCGCCCCCCCATGCAGCACGCCGTTCACACCCTGAGCCCCTCGCCCCGTTGCACCGCCGTGGTGGGACTCCAGTGGGGCGATGAGGGCAAGGGCAAGGTCATCGACCTCATCACCCCCGGCTTCGACGCCGTGGTCCGCTACAACGGCGGAGCCAACGCCGGCCACTCGGTCGTCATCAACGGCCAGCGCCACGCCCTGCACCTGGTCCCGTCCGGGGTCTTTCACCCCGGCAAGAAGGCCGTCATCGGCAACGGCGTCGTCGTGGACCCCGAGGCGCTGCTGAAAGAACTCGACGGCCTCACCGCCAAAGGCATCGACGTTTCAGGCCTCCGCATCAGCGACCGCGCCCACGTTGTCCTCCCCTGGCACAAGGCCGAGGACGAAGCCCGCGAGAATCTCCTAAAGCAACCGGGCCCAGACGCCGACTCCGCTCCCGACGACGCCGCGGAGCAACCGGACCGTTCCATCGGAACGACCAAGCGCGGCATCGGCCCCGCCTACTCCGATAAGGCCGCCCGCAGCACCAGCATCCGCGTGGGCGACCTGATCCGCCCGGAGGTTCTGAAGTCCAAAGTCCACACGGCCTGGCGTTTCAAAGAGCCCATGCTCGGCGCTCTCGGGTGCGACACCTCGACCATGAGCGCCGAGACGGTGTCCGCCGCAGCAGCCGCCGCGGGCGAGCGCCTCCGCCCCATGATCACCGACACCACCTATGAGCTGCACGACCTGCTCCGCACCGGTCGGTCGCTTCTGTTCGAGGGCGCCAACGCAACCCTGCTCGACGTGGACCACGGCACCTACCCCTTCGTGACCAGCTCCAGTTGCTCCGTGCTCGGAATCCCCAGCGGCACCGGCGTCCCCGGCAAGCACGTGACCGACGTCATCGGCGTCATGAAGGCCTACAGCACCCGCGTCGGCGCCGGGCCCTTCCCCACCGAACTCCTCGACGAAACCGGCAACCGCATCCGCGAGCGCGGCCGCGAGTACGGCACTACCACCGGGCGCCCACGCCGCTGCGGTTGGCTCGACCTGGTCGCCGTCCGCTACGCCGTAATGGTCAACGGCGTGTCGCGCATCGCCCTGATGCTGCTCGACGTGCTGGGGGGCTTCCGCGAGCTCAAGCTGTGCGTGGCCTACGAGCAGGGCGGTATGCGCGGCGAGCGCTTCACCCCCGACGCCGACACGCTCGCGGGCGTCAGGCCCGTCTTCGAGACCCTGCCGGGCTTTGGCGAAATCGGCTCCGTCCGCGACCGTGAGGCGCTTCCCGAGGCCGCCGCGGCGTACGTCTCGTTCATCGAGCGCTACGTCGGCGTCCCGGTCGACATCATCAGCGTGGGGCCCGACCGCGTTCAGACCATCACGCGCGCCTGATCGCGCCGCGCCCGCCGAGCTTTTTCGGAATCTGGCGAGCGCCACGCTTCGCGCCGAATACAACTGAACCATCCGGCTGAGTTGCGTCCGTTCACGCCATGCACTCGGAGGTTCCAAATGCGCGCCGCTGCCGTGCTGCTGCTCTCGGCCTGTTCCTCCGTGCTCGCTCAGGCAACGCCACCGCCATCCCCCTGTGACTCTCGAATCATCAGTCAGGCTCGCGCCGCCATCGAAGCGTTGGCATCATCCGCGCAGCACCTCGGCGCAAAGACTCAACGGCTCATCACCGCCGAGTACGAGGGCTCCGCAGCGATCGAATCGCACCTCTTCAAGCCCGGCGATACCCGGGTCGTACCCGTGCGCCTCCGGTTCGTGTGCCGCACCGACGGCAGCGCCTGCCGCATCGAGGAGATCAGCGGCCAGGATGCGGACGCCCGGACGGAAACCACGGTGGTACTGAACGAGAGAGTGTGCGAGCAGCCCAGCTGGCAGGCACCCTTCAAAGAGATGGCGCCCGCCAGCGCCCCGACCAAAGCCTTCGAGTACGCCCAGTGGCTCCCGTGGACCTTGCTCCATCGCGCGGCGGGCGTCGCCCCGACGTGCCGCATCGGGCCGCCGATCTCCGCTCCAGCCGCGCCGGCTGAATCGCCGCTCGAATACCTGCCCGTCACCTTCACCGATCCGTCCGGGACCGTCTGCACAGCCTTGTTCAACCCCGACAAGACGCCCGCGCGGATCGAATCCCTCGCCGCGCACCAGCGCCTCGGCGATGTCTGCCAGTGGACCGAGTTCGGCTCTTGGCGTTCCGTGGACGGCGTCCCGGTGCCGGGGCGCATCACACGGCAGTTCGTCGGGCCCTCGACCACCTCGCGGTACGAACTCGAGTTGCGCACCGCGGCCGCCCGCGCGCCCGGCCCGGACGATTTCCACCTCCCTTCGAAGAATGAAGCGGACGTGCCCACCTGGGGCGACGGACCGCGGGCCGCCTCGACGCTCACCAAGACTCTGCTCGCCCCAGACGTCTGGACGGTCGAGGTGCCCGACGCGAACGCGAGAGTCGCCGTCATCGAACGCGCGCACGACCTGGTGCTGCTCGGCGCTCCCGACGGCGACGCCGTGTGCGCCGGGCTGCTGGCGTACCTGCACCAGTCGTTCGCCCCCAAGCGCGTCGGGCTGTGCGCGATCAGCCATCATCACCCCAGCCCTTCCGGCGGCCTCAGGGCCGTCGCCGCGAGCGGCGCCAAGCTGCTCATCCCCCGAGCACTCGACCCGTACGTCCGCGGCCTCTTGTCCCGCCCTGTCACCCTTGGAACCCCAACGGTCGCGGGCCCGGATCAACCCGTGATCGACCTGTTCGAGAGCGAGACGACGATCGACGCCGGCGACGCGAGCGTGAGGCTCATCGACATCGCCGAGAAATCGGCCCACACGTTCTGCTTCGTCGTTTTTTACTTCCCCAAGCACGGCGTTCTCATAGAGGACGACCTCGGCTACTTCCCGCTCGAAGGCGCCACACGCGCGGGCCCGAGACTCCTCGGCCTCACGGACGCCCTCGAGCAGCGGCGCATCACCCCCACCCGCCTCGTGCAGGCCTGGCCCCTTCGCGGCGTGCACCCCGAAGTCGATTGGGCGACCGTGGCCGGGCTGGTCAGCGCCGAACGGGCCAAGACCGACGCCAGATAGCCGCACGCCTCGGAATGCCGCCTGCCGCCGCGGTAAACTTGACGGATGAACGATGCATCAGCCGCCCCGCAGAGGGCCATCCACCAAGAGTGCATCCTCGTCCTGGACTTCGGCAGCCAGACCGCCCAGCTCATCGCGCGCCGCGTGCGCGAAGCCGGCGCGTTCAGCCTGCTCGTGCCGCCCACCATCACCCCCGAAGAGGTCCGCGCGTACAACCCCAAGGGCATCATCCTCTCCGGCGGCCCCGCGAGCGTCTACGACAAAGGCGCGCCGACCTGCGACAAGCGCCTCTTCGAGCTGGGCATCCCCGTGCTGGGCATCTGCTACGGCATGCAGCTCGCATGCCACCTCATGGGCGCCGAGGTGAAACCCGGGCACGCCCGCGAGTTCGGGCGCGCCGCCATCGCCATCAGCGACCACGCCGGCCTGTTCAAGGCCATCCCCGCCAGCACCAGCGTCTGGATGAGCCACGGCGACCAGGTGCTCGACCCCGGCCATCAGTTCACGCCCCTCGCAAGCACGCCCACCTGCCCCAACGCCGCCGTGCGCCACAGGTCGCTCCCCTTCGTCGGCGTGCAGTTCCACCCCGAGGTGACCCACACGCCCCACGGCGTCGAGATCATCCAGAACTTCGTCTACGAGATCTGCGCCTGCCGCGGCACCTGGAAGATGGCCGATTTCCTCGAAGCCGAGGTGATCCGCATCCGCGAGACCGTCGGCTCGTCGCGCGTCATCTGCGGCCTCTCGGGCGGCGTGGACTCATCCGTCTGCGCCGCCATGCTCGCCCGCGCCATCGGTCACCAGCTCACCTGCGTGTTCGTCGATAACGGCCTGCTCCGCAAGAACGAGCGCCAGCTCGTCGAGACCACGTTCCGCGACCACTTCGACGCCGACCTGCGCGTGATCGACGCCTCCGAGCAGTTCCTGGGCGACCTCGCCGGCGTCACCGAGCCTCAGGAAAAACGGAAGCGCATCGGGCGCCGCTTCATCGACATTTTCAAGAGCGCCACCCGCGACATCCAGGGTGCGAGGTTTCTGGCCCAAGGCACGCTCTACCCCGACGTCATCGAGAGCGGCCACAACGCCGCCGGTACCAGCGCAGGCATCAAGCTCCACCACAACGTCGGCGGCCTCCCCCCTAAGCACGAACTCGGCTTCGAACTCATCGAACCCTTGCGCGACCTGTTCAAGGACGAGGTCCGCCGCCTCGGCGAAGTCCTCGGCCTGCCCCCCAAAATCGTCTGGCGCCACCCCTTCCCCGGCCCCGGCCTGAGCGTCCGCGTCCTCGGCGAGGTCACCCGCACCCGCCTGGACCTGCTCCGCGACTGCGACGAGATCCTGCTGGAAGAGATCATCGCCGCCGACCTGTACGACAAGACCAGCCAAGTCTTCGCCGTGCTGCTGCCGGTCAAGAGCGTCGGCGTCATGGGCGACGGACGCACCTACCACAACACCGTCGCCGTACGCGCCGTGGAGACCCAAGACTTCATGACGGCGGACTGGGCCCGCATCCCCTACGCCGTGCTGGCGACCATCTCGTCGCGGATCATCAACGAGGTGAAGCCGCGGGATGGGGAGGGGGTAAACAGAGTGGTGTACGACATCTCGTCCAAACCTCCGGCAACCATCGAGTGGGAGTAAAGTGATTCGATGCCCGTGGAATGGCTCCGAACTCCCGCCGACTACCGTTCCGTCGAGGTCGCCGCGCATTCGAGGACCTACACCGTTCATATCGGGTCGGGCCTGCACGGCCAGCTGGTTCTGTTCCTGAAAAAGTCTCTTTCGGTGGACCGCGCCTTTGTAGTCGCTGATTCGGCGCTCGACGCCTTTGCAGGCACCCTGCTGCTGTCTCACGGGATTCAGACGCACTCGTCGCGCATGGAGGCCAGCGAGCGCAACAAGTCGCTGGCCACTGTCGAGCGGGTGCTCCGGGAACTTCTGGCAGCCAAGCACGAGCGCGGCCACCCCATCATCTCCCTCGGCGGCGGCGTTATCACCGACCTCGCCGGCTTCGTCGCCGCCACCTACCGGCGCGGCGTCCCCGTCATCCACTGCCCCACCACCCTCCTGGCCATGGTCGACGCTGCCATCGGCGGCAAGACCGGCGTCAATCTCGAACTGCCCGACGGATCGCTCGCAAAGAACATGGTCGGCGCCTTCTGGCAGCCCCACCTCGTCATCTGCGACACCGACACCCTGAAAACGCTGCCCCCGCGCCACCTCCGCTCCGGCATGGCCGAGTGCCTCAAGCACGCCCTCATCAGCGCCGGCCTGCCCGCTGGGCAGGGGCGCGACGAGACGCTTTGGGATTGGACCCTCACACACCTGGACAAGTGCCTCGCGCTCGACCCGGCCCCGCTCGCCGACCTTGTCGCCCGCAACGTCGCCGTCAAAGCCGGCGTCGTCAGCGCCGACGAGCGCGAAGAAGCCCCCTCCACCCAGGGCGGCCGCGCCCTGCTCAATCTCGGCCACACCTTTGCCCACGCCATCGAGACCCTCCCCGGCGTCTCGGTGCGTGGCGAGTCCGACATTCACCACGGCGAAGCCGTCGCCTACGGCCTCATCAGCGCCGCAACGGCATCGCACGCCCTGGGATGGCTGTCGCAGGCCAACGTTGATACCGTCCGCTCCGCAGTCGCCCGCCTCGGCCTCGCTCCGCACCTGCACGGCCTTCCGTCAAACGACGCCCTCATCGAGCGCATGAGCCACGACAAAAAAGCCGCCGGGGGCAAGCTCCGCCTGGTCCTCCTCAAACGCCTTGGCGAAGCGTGCGTGGTTGAGGATCCCCCGCTGGACGCAGTGTGTGCCGGGTGGGATTCCGTGCGGGCGCCCTGAGGGGCGGACTCTGAGCTACAGTTGAACCCACCGCGTCCGGTTACCGGACGCAAACTCGCGGTCTCCGCCGGACTTCCCCATGCGCTATCAACTGTTCACCGTCTCCGTTGCCGCCTCGCTCGCCGCCGCCTCCATCACGTTGGGCGCGCCGAAATCTGGACCCGCCGGCGGCAGCGGACCCGGCGCCGGTTCCGGCGGGTCGCTCGCCAAGTACTTCGGCTTCGACGAGCCCCGCACCATCGTCATCGACAAGGGCTGCGGCCCGGCCATCATCGCCGACATGGACGCCGACGGGCGCCAGGACCTGGTCGTCGTTAACAACGCCAAGAGCCGCATCGAGATCCACCGCCAGCGCGACGCCGCCCGCACCGACGAGCAGATGGAGCGTGAGCTGAAGGTCAACGAGCTGCCCCCCTCGCGCTGGTACGACAAGGTCGAGGTCTCCGTTGCCCACCGCGTGACCGCGCTCCGCGCCGCCGACATCGACGCCGACGGACGCATCGACCTCATTTACGCCGGCGTCCCCGGCGAGATCGTCGTCCTCAAGCAGAAGACCCAGGCCCTGAACTTCGAGGTCCTCTCCAAGCGCCGCGTCGCCGAGCTCAACGCCGGTCAGGACGGCTTCGAGCTGGCGAACGTGCAAGGCGACGAAAAGCCCGAGCTCCTCGCGGTCGCCGGGGGAAAGGTCAACGTCTTCGCCATGGGACCCACCGGCCCCGTCGGCGAGCCCACCCTGCTCGGCTCGTCCGGCAAGATGATCGCCTTCCTCACCGAGGACTACAACGGCGACGCCCTGCTCGACGTGCTCGGCGTGATCCCCGACGATCCCTCGCCGCTGCGCCTGTTCCTGGGTGCCGGCCAGAAAGGCTCGGCCCGCCTGGGCCCCGAGACCCGCTTCGAGATGCCCGGCCTCACCGAGGCCGAGCCGCTGCGCTTCCCCAACCGCCCGGCGGCCTCCATCAGCGTCATCGAGCGCGCCAGCAAGCGCATCGTCTGTTACGACCTGGCCACCAAGGCTGTCGAGACAGGCGCCGCCGGCGCCGAGCGTGACGCCGCCGCCGACGTCTTCGCCTTCAAGGGCGGCGCCAACAAGAACCGCTCCACCGTCATGGCGGATATCGACGGTGACGGCAAGCTCGACCTCATCACCACCGACCAGTCCGCCAACTCCGTCGTGCTCTTCCGGCAGACCGCCACCGGACTGGGCGAGGGCAAGAGTTTCAGCTCGTTCAAGGAGCCCAAGACCGTCGCCGTGGGCCAGTGGGACGACGCTTCGTCTCCCGAAGTCTTCGTGCTGAGCGAGGAAGAAAAAACCGTCGGCGTCAGCAGCTACGACCCCTCCACCGGCAAGCTCGGCTTCCCCAAGCCGCTGGCGATCAAAACCCCCGGCGCGGCACCTGTGGCGATGAACTTCGTCAAGCTGCCCGACGGCCCCGGCGTCGCCGTCGTTGTCAAGGACAAACGCGACCACACCCTCGAGCTCCAGCGCCCCACCGGCGAGCCGACCGTCGTCAAGCTCGAGGGCGTCAGCCGCCCGCCGCAGTCCATGATGAGCGGCGACTTCGACCACGACGGCAAAACTGACCTGCTGCTCTTCACCCCCGGCGAGCCCATGGTCATGGTCCGCAACGTGGCCGGCAAGGACGGCGACCCGGAGGTCCTCACCGACAAGAAAATGCCGAACTTCGGCCTGGTTCAGGCCGCCGGCCCGGACAACACCGCACTGCTCGACGTAGACAACGACGGCTTCCCCGAGCTGCTGATCGCCGACAAGAACTTCGTCCGCTTCTGCACGCTCGATGCAAAGGCGGGTTGGAAGGTGTTGGATCAGGTGACGATGCCCGAGGCGTCCAGCCAGCTCTCGGGGCTGAGCGTGCTCGAAGCTTCCGGGGGTGCCGAGGGCAAGGGCCCCACCATCATCGCCGCCGACAAGGCCAACAAGCGCCTCATCCTCATCGCCCGCGGCGCCGCCAAGGACGACGCCAAGTCCTGGAGCGTCGTCGACAAGCTCCGCCTCACCGGCTTCGACGTCGGCTCGGTCCACGCCGGCAGCTTCACCGGAGACAACCAGCCCGGCGTCATGGTGCTGGGCGACGAGGCCTTCGCCCTGGTCCGCCTCGGCGGCCAGCGCCTCAGCCTCGAGCAGTTCGCCGCCTGGCGCACCGACCGCGAGGGACGCCAGGAGCACGAGATCGAGGCCGCCGACCTGAACAACGACGGCTACCTCGACATGGTCGTCCTCGACGCCGGCGAGCAGATGTGCGAGCTCTTCACCTTCTCAGCGTCCCGCAAGCTCATCCCCGCCACCGAGTGGGAGGTCTTCGAGTCCCGCCTCTTCCAGCGCGGCGACTCGCGCGAGTTCGAGCCCTCCGCCGCCATCATCGGCGACCTCACCGCCGACGGCCTCCCCGACCTCGTCCTCGCCGTCCACGACCGCTACGTCATCTACCCCCAGGCCCGGAAGTGACCCATCCGCCCCGGGCGATCCCTTGCACCCGCTGCTGGTCATCATCCGTCACGGCAAAGCCGCCCGCGACTCCGCCACCGGACGCGACGCCGACCGCGAGCTGCTCCCGCGCGGCAGGCGCCAGGCCGAGTTCCTCGCCGGCGAGCTCGCGGTCTTGGTGCGCCAGCCCATCGTGATGGTCAGCAGCCCGATCACCCGCGCCCGGCAGACCGCGGAAATTCTCGCCGGCGCCCTCAAGACAACCCCCGCGCTCGAGGACCGTCTCTCCACCAGCGCCGACGTGGACGATGCGCTCACCGTCGCCGCCGAGGCCGCCGAGGCCGGTTCGCCCGCCACGGTCCTGCTCGTGGGCCACAACCCCACGCTCTCGGAGGCCGTGTTCCTCGCCGCGGCCAAGCCGCAGGACTGCGAACAGCTCCGCACCGGCGAGGCGGTCGTGCTCGAGTTCAACGCCACGATCGCCCGGCGCTCAGGGAAGCTGCTGGCCCGGCTGCGCCTCGAGGACTGACGTCCCGGGCTTCGGCGCCCGCAGCAGCTTCACCCACTTCGACACCGAAGCCGCCGCGATCACGAGCGTCAGCACCAGCATCGCCCCGCCGAGCACGCAGATGAGCTTTAGATAGAACGCCTCGGCCGGCGTGCCCGTCTCTGCCTGCTCCCACCACGACCGGATGCTCGCCACGCTGGCGAACACCGTCGTCACCACGACGAAGCACATGGGCACCCCCGTGCACAGCGCGTAGCGCCGCTTGGGCGCGTGCGTCAGCAGGTACGTCGTCCCCACCGCCAGCGCGATGCACGCCAGCAGCTGGTTCGAGATCCCCAGCATCCGCCACAAGACGCTCAGGTCGCCCAGGTACAGCAGGTACCCCCAGGCCCCGCACGACAGCACGCTCACCCCGATGTTGAGCGCCCAGTTGGGCCGACGGCCCGCGGGGCCTCCCGGCTCAATGCCTTGATGGCTTGCTGCCCGGATGCCTTCCCCAGCGAACTGCCCCAGGAACTCCTGGCAAACAAACCGCGCCACCCGCGTCCCCGTTTCCAACAGCGTCAGGATGAACAGCGCCTCGAACATGATGACGAAGTGGTACCAGTACCCCATCAACTGCTTGAACCCCGGCAGCTCTGAAAACACCTTCGCCATGCCCACAGCGAGCGTCACGGCCCCGCCCGGTCGGCCGACAAGCTTCTCCCCAACCGCCGATTCCAGCTCCGCGACCTGGCGGGCCGAAAGGTCCCACCCGTGCGCCGACTGTTGCTCGATGATCGCCGCCGTCGTCGCCGACGCCTTGGTGTTAATCGCGAAGTAGTCCCCCGGCTCCAGCGCACACGCCGCGATCAGCGCCGTGATCGCCACGAACCCCTCCAGCACCATTGCCCCGTACCCGATCGGCCGGATGTCGCGCTCGCGGGCGATCATCTTGGGCGTCGTGCCGCTGGCGATCAGCGCGTGGAACCCCGAGATCGCCCCGCACATGATCGTGATGCACACGAACGGCCACACCTTGCCGGGGATCACCGGCCCGCCCCCACCATCAAACGGCGTCAGCGCCGGCATCTTCAGGTGCGGGTTGGCGATCACGATCCCCACGCCCAGCACCACCATCACCCCAATCTTCATGTACGAACTCAGGTAATCCCGCGGGCACATCAAGAGCCACACCGGCAGCACGCTCGCCACCAGCGCGTACCCCGGCAGCATGAGGCTCAGCGTCTTCTTGTCGAAGATCAGCCAGTGGGCGGCGCCCGAGTCGGCGAAAGGCTTGCCGAGGAACACCCCCGCCAGCACGATCGCCACCCCGATCACCGACGCCTCGCCCACCTTGCCCGGGCGGATCACGTACATCCATAGCCCCGTCAGCAGCGCCGCCGGGATCGTCACGATGATCGTGAACATCCCCCACGCGCTCTCCGATAGCGCGTTCACCACCACCGCCGCCACGCTCGCCAATGAGCACACGATGATGAACAGGGTCGCCAGGCTCGTGGTGATCCCCGCCACCGGCCCGATGGTCCGCCGCGCGATGCGCGGCAGGCTCAGCCCGTCCTCGCGCACGCTCGCCCACAAAATGACAAAGTCGTGCACGCCCCCCGCCAGGCACGCCCCGATGAGAATCCACACCGCCCCGGGCAGATACCCCCACTGCGCCGCCATCACCGGCCCGATCAGCGGCCCCGGGCCCGCGATCGCCGCGAAGTGGTGCCCGAACAGCACCCACCTGTTGGTCGGGTGATAGTCCACCCCGTCGTTCAGCCGGTGCGCCGGCGTCCGGCGCGCATCATCCAGGCACGCCACTCTCGCGGCCAGGAACGCGCCGTACAGCCGGTACGCGATCGACAGCGCCGCGACAGCCCCGATGACCAGCCAGATGGAACTCACGCGCGGTCTCCTGGGCCTCCCGGCGTCGGAAGGCTCCCCAGAGCGTAGCGACCCATCGCGTCAGCGCCGAGTCACCCCACCCACGCGATCACCTTCAGCTCCACGTTGATCTGCGTCGGTAGCGCGTTCACCTCAACGGTCGTCCGGGTCGGCCGCACGTGCCCGAAGTGTTCCTCGTACACCTTGTTGTACGCCGCGAAGTCGCGCTTCATGTCGGTCAGAAACGCCGTCACGTCAACGATGTTCTCCCACCTCGCCCCCGCGTCCTCGAGGATCACCCGGATGTTGTGGAAGCACGAGCGGCACTGCTCGCCGATGTCGTACGCCGTCACGTTACCCGCCGCGTCGCGGGTGACGCCCGGGATGTCCCTCTCCCCCCGCTTCCGCGGGCCGATCCCCGAGACAAACAGCAGGTCGCCCACCCGCCGAGCGTGCGGGTAGGGCCCCACCGGCTCGGGCCCTCGAACCGAAACATGCTCAACGCCGGGGGCGGCTCCCTTGGGACGCTCGTTGCTCAATGCGCCACCTGCCTGCCCAGCATCGGCGAGACCTTCGTCAGCATCCGCGCCAGGACCCGCTCGTCCCGCGCCTCCAGGTTCAGCCGCAGCAGCGGCTCGGTGTTGCTCTTGCGGACGTTGCACCACCACCCGTCCTTGGCGAAACAGTCGATGGTCACGCCGTCCAGCTCGTCCACCTTCGCCCCGGGCGCCGAGCCGAACTCGGCCTTGAGCGCGTTCAGCGCCCCGTCCTTGTCCTCGTTCTCGAAGTTGATCTCCCCCGACTGGCTGTACCGCGCGATCGGCGCGATCAGCTTGCTCATCGGCTTGCACCCGCTATCGACCCACGCCGTCAGCAGCACGCTCATCGCGATCGCCCCCGAGTCGGCGTTGAAGTTGCCCTGGAAGTAGAAGTGCCCCGACAGCTCGCCGCCGAACACCGCCCTCTGCTCGGCCAGGTTTGCCTTCATGAACACATGCCCGACGCGCGAACGAACGGGCTTGCCGCCGGCCTTCAACACATCTTCCTCCACCGCCTTGCTCGACCGCAGGTCGTACACGATCGACGACCCCTTGTTGGTCTTGAGGAACCACGACGCCAGCCACGCCGTCAGGTGATCGCAGCCCACGATCTTCCCCTGCTCGTCCACCACCATCAGCCGGTCGGCGTCGCCGTCAAAGCAGATGCCGAAGTCCGCCTTCTCCACCAGCACCCTGGCCTGCAGGTCCCTCAGGTTCGCCGCCACCAGCGGGTTGGGCTCGTGAACAAACGTGCCCCTGGTGTTCTCGAAATACAGCTCGACGATCTGCAGGCCCTTGACGTTCTCCCCCCCCTTGCCGAACACCTTGGGCACCATCGTGCCGGCCATGCCGTTGCTCGCGTCCACCACGACCTTGATCTTCTTGCCGCCGGTCTTGCAGAACGCCAGCACATGCTGGCGGTACGCCTCCCACAGGTCGCGCTTCTCGACCCGCCCCGCCCCCTTGCCCTTCACGTTGGCCTCAACCATCGCCGCAAACTTCCGCACCTCGGCCAGCCCCGTCGTCTCGCCCACCGGCTTGGCCTTCCGCTTGGACACCTTCATCCCGTTGTACTGCGGCGGGTTGTGGCTCGCCGTCACCTGCACGCCCCCGGCGCAGTCCAGGTGGTTGATCGCGAAATACACAAACGGGGTGTCCACCATCCCCACGTCGATCACGTTGGCGTTGGCGTCGGTGATCCCCTTGCACAGCGCGTCGCGCAACTTTGGCGAGTGCGTGCGCATGTCGTGCCCTACCACGATCTGCCGCATCATCGGCGTGGTCTCGCCCGCGGCGGCCGCTTCACCCAGCAGGAACGCGCCGCACCCGTACCCGATCTGCCAGGCCATCGCCTCGTTCAGCGGGTCGGGGTAGGTGGCGCGGATGTCGTACGCTTTGAATACTTTGCCGAGCATGGCGTTCTGGGGGGGGGAAGGGAGTGGAGGGAGTGAAGGGAGGAAGGGGGGAAATGAGAGAGGGGAACTGTTCGGGACGCGGATGCAAGCTCCCAAGGTGCGAAGATACAGTTGGAGGCCGATCCCCGCAGGCCACCCGCCGCGTTCCCCGCCCCGCAACCGTCCGATTCCGATTCCCAATGCTGTCGCCGAACCGATGAAACGAAGGTGCCCATGATGAGGTTCGTCGCCGCCGTGGTTCTGGCCGCCGCAGCCCTGGCCGGTCTGGGCTGGCTCACCTACGCCGCCGCCCCGCCCGCCAGCAGCGGCTGGCGCGACCTTCTCGCGCCGGGACTGGGGGCGGGTGCCATGCTGGTCGCCGTCGGCGTGCTCATCGCGGGGCGCGCCGACCGCAAGCTGTCCTCCATCGGCCAGGCCGCGGCCCTGGGCGTTCCCATCGTGCTTGCCGCGACCGCCTTCTGGCTCCTGCCGGGGACCATGAATCAGGCCCACGCCTACTTCACCCAGACCGTGGAGCAGGCCAAGGGCACGTTCCCCACCGGCCACCGCGCCGTCGGGCTCGGGGCCACCGCGATCGTCAGCACCCTCGCCGCCATCGCCCTGGCGCTGCTGCGCCCCAGGCTGCCGGGCGCGGCGCC
>CAZEDW010000006.1:0-132715 GCA_964510955.1 uncultured Phycisphaeraceae bacterium | reverse complement strand
CGTCCCCCCGCGTTCCTCCCTCTCCCATGATCTCCAAGAAAGTCTGCATGGTCGGAGCCTTCGGCGTCGGCAAGACCAGCCTGGTCGCCCGCTTTGTCTCCAGCATGTTCAGCGACAAGTACCTCTCCACCGTGGGCGTGAAGGTGGACAAAAAGCAGCTCAAAGCCAAGGACCAGGACGTCCTGCTCATGCTGTGGGACATGGCCGGCCAGGACGATTCCACCAAGGTCAACATGGCCTACGTCAAGGGCGCCGGCGGCTACCTGCTCGTCATGGACCGCACCCGCAAGGCCACGCTCGATACCGCCCGCGACCTGAAGCAGCGCGTCGACACCGAGGTTGCGCCCCTCCCGTTCATCGCCGTTGTGAACAAGAGCGACATCGCCGACGCCGTTGAGATCACCGACGCTGACATCGCCTCGCTCACCGCCGCCGGCTGGACCGTGCTCCCCACCTCCGCCAAGGACGGCCTCAACGTCGAGCAAGCCTTCACCGCCCTCGCCGAAAAGATGCTGGGCTGATCCATGCCCGCCTTCCCTCCCGAACTCTCCACCTACCTCGCCGACCTCGCCGCCGCCGCCATGCGCCCCGCCGCCGCCCGGGTCGACGAGGCGGGCACGGTCCGTTCGGTGCTCGGCGACTGGAGCCGCTTCGTCCCCACGGGCCTTGCCGTTGGCGCCCCCATCGACGCCGCCCTCCCCGTCGCCGCCGGCCTGTTCCCCGCGCCGCCCGAGCCGCTGGTCATCCCGCAGGTCGAGATCGCCCCCGGAACGTTCGCCGATGTCCACGCGCTCAACCTCGCCGGCGCCGACTACCTCCTCCTCGTCGACGTCTCCGAGGGCAGCGCCCGCCAGCAGTCCATCCAGAGCCGCGCCAACGAGCTCGAGCTCCTCAAGCACGAACTCGCCCGCAAGAACGTCGAGCTGGGCCAGGCCAAGCAGGCCGCCGAAGACGCCAACCAGGCCAAGACCGTCTTCCTCGCCAGCATGACCCACGAGCTTCGCACGCCCCTGCAATCCATCATCGGCTACAGCAGCCTCCTGGTCGACGACGCCAAGGAGTGGGGCATCGAGTCCGCCGAAGGCGACCTCAAGACCATCAACAGCGCCGGCAAGCACCTCTTGACGCTCATCAACGACCTGCTCGACATGGCCAAGGCCGAGGCGGGCAAGATCGAAATCCACGTCGAGACCTTTGATCTCGACGCCCTCATCGATGAAACCCGCCGCGCCGTCATCCCCCTCGCCGAGAAGAACGCCAACAAGCTCGCCGTCGAATCCCCTTCCGGTCCGCTGGGCAAGATGACCAGCGACATGACCCGCGTCCGTCAGGTCCTCTTCAACCTCCTCTCCAACGCCTGCAAGTTCACCCACCAGGGAACCGTCACCCTCCGCGCCGCCAAGCGCCCCCAGCCCGACGCCGACTGGCTCCACCTCGAGATCATCGACACCGGCATCGGCATGACCCCCGAGCAGGTCGCCAAGCTCTTCCAGCCCTTCCAGCAGGCCGATTCCTCCACCACCAAGAAGTACGGCGGCACCGGCCTGGGCCTCTCCATCGTCCGCAAGCTCTGCCGCCTCATGGGCGGCGACGCCACCGCCGCCAGCCAGCCCGGCAAAGGCTCCACCTTCACCGTGGACCTGCCGATGATGTATGTTGACCCCGCCTCTCTGCCCTAGTGCCCGGTGCCCAGTCCCCAGTGCCTTCTCCAACCATGCCCGACCCCAACCCATTCAAGCGCCGCATCCTCATCGCCGACGACACGCCGCAGATCCTCGAGCTGCTGAAGCGCATCCTCGTCAAGGCCGGCTTTGAGGTCGCAACCGCCAGCGACGGCATGGAAGCCCTCGACCAGGTCCTCGCCTTCAACCCCGACCTCATGTTCCTCGACATCATGATGCCGCGCGTCCACGGCATCGATGTACTCAAGCAGATCAAAGACAACTCCGCGACCGCGCACATCGGCGTCATCATGTGCTCGGCCCGCAACTTCAAGAGCGACGCCGAACAGGCCGCCGAGCTCGGAGCTTTCGACTTCCTCGTCAAGCCATTCGAGAAAGACCAGGTCCTCGCTCTCGTCGAGAGCTTCTTCGCCCGCCGCCTCCCGCCCGTGTCCGGGCACGCCACCGTCTCCGCAGCGAGCAAGGTCGAGCCCTGGTTGCCCGAGCTCGACACGGCCCAGCCCTACTTCCGACTCTGGGGCACCCGCGGCTCGGTCGCCGTCCCCGGCCAGAAGGTCGCCCGTCACGGCGGCAACACAAGCTGCCTCGAAGTCCGCTGGGGCAACGACCTCGTGGTCATCGACGCCGGCACCGGCATCCGCGAACTCGGACTCGAGCTCGCCAAGGAAGGCCCGCGCCACATCCCCATCCTCATCGGCCACACCCACTGGGACCACATCCAGGGCTTCCCCTTCTTCGCCCCCGCCTACATCCCCGGTTTCTCCCTCACCCTCTACGGCGCCTCGGGCTTCCGCAAGGACCTCAAGAGCATCTTCCAGGGCCAGCTCGACCGCGACTATTTCCCCGTCGAGCTCAAGGACATGGCCTCGACCCTGGAGTTCAAGACCCTCGAAGCCAACCCCATCAAGTTCGGCAAAATCAGCGTCGCCTGGGAGTTCACCAACCACCCCGGCGCCACCGTGTGTTTCCGCATCGACGTCGCCGGCAAGCGCATCGCGTACATCACCGACAACGAGTTCCTCCAGGGCTACCTCGGCAAGCCCCACGACCTGACGCCCGAGAGCGACGTCTGCAAGCCCTACCAGAGCATGATCGACTTCGTGCACGGCTGCGACCTGCTCATCGCCGAGGCCCAGTACGCGCCCGCCGACTACCCCAAGAAGATCGGCTGGGGTCACACCAGCGTGTCGAACGCCGCCCTGCTCGCCAAGCTCAGCGGCGCCAAACGCTGGATCGTCACGCACCACGACCCCATGAACGACGATGAGGCGCTCTTCAAAAAGCTCGCCCTCACCCGCCAGATCATCAAGAACATGGGCTTCCAGATCTCCGTCAGCCACGCCTACGACGGGCTCATGGAGTTCATCTGATCAATGCCGCACCTGGTGTGGTTCAACCGCGACCTCCGCGCCCTCGACAACCCCGCGCTCACAAACGCCGCCCGCCTCTCGCCGGACGGCGTCGTCGCGCTGTTTCTCGTCTGCCCCGAGATGTGGCGCGCCCACGACGACGCCCCTGCCAAGATCGACTTCTGGCTCCGCAACCTCGCCGAACTGTCCAAGCGTCTCGCGAAGCTCAACATCGCCCTGCTCATCCGCGAGGCCACCGTCGCCGGCACCCCCCGCGCCGTGCTCGACGCCGCCCGCGAGCACCGCTGCGACGCCGTCCATTTCAACCTCGAGTACGAGCTCAACGAGTCCGCGCGTGCCCACGCCGTCGCCGCCGCCCTCGCCAAGCATTCCATCTCGGCCCACACCACACACGACCAGTGTCTCGTGCCACCGGGTGAAGTCCGCACCGGCGAGGGCAACTTCTTCACGGTCTTCACCCCCTTCCGCCGCGCCCTCTACCGAACCCTGGCCGAGAAAGACCTGACCCCGCTCCCCGAGCCGCGCAGACAGCCGCGAATGGTCGCGGCCCCCGACCCGATCCCCCCGGCCCTCAAGGGCTTCGCCTCCACAACCGACCCCAAGCTCTGGCCCGCCGGAGAGGCCCACACCCACGCCCGCCTCGACGCCTTCATCGAATCGTCGCTCCAGTCCTACAAAGACCGGCGCGACCTGCCCGCGGCCCAGGCCACCAGCACGCTCTCCCCGTACCTGGCGGCGGGCGTCGTCTCCATCCGTCAGTGCCTCGCCGCCGCCATGCGCGCCAACAACGGCAGGCTCGAAGCAGGAACCGCCAGGTCCGCCGGCGCCGACTGCTGGATCAGCGAGCTTGCCTGGCGCGAGTTCTACCGCCACGTCCTGGTCGGCTTCCCCCGCGTCTGCCGCCACCAGCCCTTCAAGCCCGCCACCCGCCGGATCAAATGGTCCGACGACGCCAGCGCGTTCCAAGCTTGGTGCAATGGCCGCACCGGCGTCCCCATCGTCGACGCCGCCATGCGCCAGCTCAACGCCACCGGCTGGATGCACAACCGCCTCCGCATGATCGCCGCCATGTACCTCACCAAGGACCTCTTCATCGACTGGCGCAGGGGCGAGCGCTACTTCATGCAGAACCTCATCGACGGCGATCTCGCCAGCAACAACGGCGGCTGGCAGTGGAGCGCCTCCACCGGCACCGACGCCGCCCCGTACTTCCGCATCTTCAACCCCGTCAGCCAGTCAAAGAAGTGCGACCCCGACGGCGCGTTCATCCGCCGCTGGTTGCCCGAGCTGGCCTCACTGAGCAGCGACGACATCCACGACCCCTCACAGCTCCCGCCGCTGGCGCGGGCCCGCCTCGACTACCCCGAGCCGATCGCCGACCACGCCGCCGCCCGCGACCGTGTGATGGCCGCGTTCAAGGGGCTTTAGCGCGTCCGTACGATTGAGCCCATGGGCCTCCGCAATAAACGCCCCGACCTCAACGGCCTGCTGGTCATCAACAAGCCGCTCGGCTGGACCAGCACCCGTGTCGTCACCCGCGTCCGCCGCGCCACCGCCGGCGCCCGCGTCGGCCACGCCGGGACCCTCGACCCGCTCGCCACCGGCGTGCTGATCATCTGCATCGGCAAGGGCACGCGCCTGGTCGAATCGCTCATGGCCCAGCCCAAGCAATACCGCGCCGTCATCGACCTTTCGCGCGTCAGCGAGAGCCACGACCTTGAGCGGGAAACCACCACCGTCCCCGTCCCGGCCCCCCCGGACCGCGCGGCGGTCGAGCACGCCCTTCGCAGCTTCGTGGGGAACGTCATGCAGTTGCCCCCGGCCCACTCCGCCGTGTGGATCGACGGCAAGCGGGCCTACGAGCTCGCCCGCAAGGGAAAGCTCGACGACTCCCACGCCGAGGGCTCGGGCCTCGTCGCTCAAAAGGACTCCGACGCCGCCCGCCTCGAACCCCGCCCCGTCCGCATCGACTCCATCGCCATCGACAGCTACCACTGGCCCGAGCTCGCCCTCACCATCGACTGCGGCAAGGGTACCTACATCCGCTCCATCGCCCGCGATATCGGCCTCGCCCTCAAGACCGGCGGCGTCCTCACGTCGCTCGTGCGCACCCGCTCCGGCTCGTTCGCCGTCGAGCAGGCCATGAGCATGGACAACATGCCAGAGCGCATCGACGCGCATCATCTGATCCCCCTCGCTGACCCCGGCCCCGTCACACCCTGAAGATCGCCCCCAGCTTCTTCCCCATCACCGCGCTCGCGCCCACCAGCGTCACCGTCAGGAGCGCCATCCCCCACACGCCCATCGCGCTGGCGATGTGCAGCCCGTCGCCCAGCCGATCCGCGAACCCATAGATCGCCTTGGTGATCGGGAAGTGCCGCTCCTGTTGCGCCAGGATCAGCGAGTCCGACACCTCCAGCATCGCGAAGCTGAACGCCAGCAGCCCGCCGGCGATCAGGTTCGCGGCGATGAGCGGCACGATCACCTTCCGCACCGCCAGGAACGTCGACGCCCCCAGGTTCACCGCCGCCTCCTCAAGCTCGCCCGAGGTCTGCTGCAACCCCGCCACCGCCGAGCGCACCACATACGGCAGCCGGCGCACGCCATACGCGATGATCAAGAGCGGCACCGGGTTCGGCGCCGACCCCAAAATGTCGGCCCACCCCGCCATCGGCGCCCCCGGCTTCAGCGGCCAGCTCAGGCTCATCGCCACATACCCGAACGCCAGCACCAGCCCCGGCACCGCCAGCGGCAGCATCGCGCAACCGTCCAGGATCGCCCGCCCCTTG
Source organism: uncultured Phycisphaeraceae bacterium (assembly GCA_964510955.1). Classification (GTDB taxonomy): domain Bacteria; phylum Planctomycetota; class Phycisphaerae; order Phycisphaerales; family UBA1924; genus JAFLCM01. The sequence goes on along the minus strand of CAZEDW010000006.1, from coordinate 126,874 downwards.
ATCGTGGTGCGCACCAGCACATACGCGATCAGCACCCCCAGCACCAGGTCGATCGCCACCGCCGCTGCCGAGAGCTTCAGGCTGTTCACGATCGCACCGAACGCCAGCGGATGCCCCAGCGCCTGTTGGTAGTGCTGCCCCGTGAACGCCCGCGGCAGCACCGAGTCATACCACTGCCCCGGCGCGCTGAAGCTGTTGACAATCACCCCCAGGTGCGGCGACACCGCCAGCAGCGTCACCACTGCGAACACCGCGCACGCCGCCAGGCCGCCCAAGCCGGTCAACTGGTGCTCGCTCCCCGCGCGCGACGCCTTGGCGTACATCGCATAGCCCTTCCCGCCGAACGCCACCTTGCCCAGCAGATACAGCACCACCGCGCCCCCCAGCATCACCACCGTCAGCGCGTACGGCACCGGGCTGCTGTTCACCTCCTTCAGCCCATTGAAAATCTGCACCGGCGCCACCGCGTAATAGTCGAACATCAGCGGCGTGCCCAGCTCCGTGAACGACCAGATGAACACGATCGTCCCGCCCGCGAACAGCCCGGGCCTGATGAGCGGCAGCGTGATGCGGAACAGCCGCGTCCACCAACGCGCCCCCTGCGACTGCGCCGCCTCGTCCAGCGCGGGGTCAAGGTTGGCCAAAGACGCCGTGGCGTTGAGATAAATGATCGGGTACAGCCCCAGCGCCTGCGTCGCGCACACCCCCCAGAACTTCCCCGCCCCCAAAACGTCCCAGTGCGCCCCGAACAGCGCGTTGAGCGCCCCCGCCCGCCCCAGGATCGCCCGCACCCCGATCGCCCCCACGAACGGCGGCAGGATCATCGGCACCAGCACCAGCGCACTCCAGAACCCCTTGAGCGGGTACCGATACCCCGCCGCCAGAACCGCCAGGGGCAGCGCGATCACCGTCGCCAGCGTGGTCGTCACCGCCGCCACGCACAGCGAGTTGAACAGGCTCTCGCGCAAAACCGGATCGTCGAACACCTGCACCAGGTGCCGCAGCGTGAACCCCCGCCCAGTCTCAAGATCAGCGGCGAACCCGCCCCGCACCGTCAGCGCGATTGGGTACAGCAGAAACACCGCGAAGAACGCCAGCAGCGCGGCAAGGACGGCGTATTGGGCGAGGGCGCGGGGGCGCATACGAGGGCGGGAGTTTACGCGATGCTGAGCAGTGCCAGCATCCACCTGCGACGTTCGCCAGATGCCCCAACTGGGTGCCACGATGAACTGTCCTCGGTCCGTTGTGCCCCTTTCGTCCGACTGGTAACCCATTTGATCCGACGTCGATCACCAGGGGCCACGATCAGCTTTCCCGCCAGTGCTCGGCAGTCGCCGCAGCAATCTCGCGCGCATCACCACCCCCGTGCGCAATCTTCGGTCCATGCGCCAAATCGCCCTTGCCCCGGCGCCAACCCGTTGAATACTGGGTTCATGATTACCGGGGACCCCAACCAATCCAAGCTCGCCACACCCGACCCAAACGCCGCGCCAATCAGCGAAAGCACCGCGTGTTTCGCCCCGCGCGCCGTCCCCGCGCACGCCCCCGCCCCACCCGACTCCCCAAATCCAAACTCCCAAATCCCAAATCCAAACTCCACGGCCTCCCCCCGCGCCGCATCCGACATCCCACATCCAACACCCCACATCCCCGCCCCCCTTCCCGAGGACATCGCCAACTCCCTCCTCACCGCCTTCCTCTGCACGACCGAACCGCTCGCCGATCTCTGCGCCAGGCTCGACGTTACAGTCGAAGAGCTCATCGCCTGGCACGACCACCCCGACACCCAGCGCACCCTCGACACGCTCGAGCGCATCACCCGCGCCCGCGCCGAGCGGCGCAAGGCCTGGGCCGCCGCCGAGATGGTCAACCACCTCATCCGCATCGCGGGCATCAAGGACGGCGCCAGGGCTGAAACGGCTCGAAAGGCCGCCGCGGCGGTCCTCAAGCGCGAGCGCCCGAACTACCCGCCCACCTCCACGCCACCGCCACCCAATCAGCCGGGCCTCGTTGACCCTCCCACGCCCGCGAGCCCTTCGGCGCCGCCCGGCGCCGAACCGACCGATGGAGCGGCTCAGTCGCCGACCGATCTCCCCCCGCCGTCGGGGAGCGCGGCGGGTGGCATGCTCCCGTCTTCGAGAGCATGTCCGAGCATCCCCTCCTTCCCGCAGAGGCCCGTACCCCTTCGCCGCGACGCGCTAATCAGGAAGCTTCCTCGGGTGGCATGCTCTCGTCATCGAGAGCATGTCCGAGCAGCGACGAAGGACCACCACCCTCTCATGAGCATGCTCTCGCAGACGAGAGCGTGCCACCCCGATCGCGATGATCATTTCAAGAAAATCACCCGCGGCGCCGCCAGCACCACCGGCGACTTCCGCAGTTGCATCAGCGCCCGCACCTGCGAGCGCACTTGTCGCCAGGCCCGGTCGCCCAGCACCTCCTTCAGCGCCGAGCCGATTACCCCCGCCGCCAGCGACGGCGTGTTCGCGCCCGCTGACACGCCCGGCGCCCTGATCAGCCCGCCCCCGATCGAGCCGCGGATCGCCTCGCCGATCGTCATCGGCTCGGGATAGTCCACCACGTCGTACGACCCCTCGGCCAGCCCGAGCTTCTCGCTCATCTTGTCCACCGCGGTCGCCAGCCCGCCGATCTCGTCGGCCATGTTGTTCGTGATCGCCTGCGTACCCGTGAACAGCCGCCCCTCGGCCGTGGTCTTCAGGTCGATCCCCTTGCGCCCCGCGCTGACGCGCTGGGTGAACAGGGTGTAGGTCTCGTTCATCTTGGCGCGGATCAGGTCGCGCTCGCTGTCGGTCCACGGCTTGATCGACCCTTCGATCCCGCCCAACGGGCCGCGCGAACGCTCCACGACGTTGATGTGCAGCTTGTCGTACAGCCCGCCCATGGCCAGCTTGCCCCCGACCACGCCGATGGAACCGACGATGCTCGATGGATCGACGAAGATGCGGTCACCGGCCACCGCGACGTAGTACCCCCCGGAGGCCGCCATCCCGCCCACGCTCGTGAACACCGGCTTCTTCGCCGCCACGCGCCGGATGCCCTGCCACATGATCTCGCTGGCCACCGCGCTCCCGCCCGGCGAATCAACCCGCACCACCAGCCCCTTCACGTTGTCGTCGTCCTCGATGTCGGCCAGCGCCTGGCGGACGGTCTCGCTGCCGACGGCGTCGCTGCCCATCAGCCCCCCGCCCGAGCCGGACTCGCCGTCCACGATCTCGGCGTCGATGTGCAGCACCGCCACCGTGTCGCGCGTGGTGCGCGGCGTGTCGTCCTGCTTCAGCAGTTTCATCACCTCGCCGAACGCCTCGAACAGGCCCATCTTCTCGAAGTCCGGCTTGCCCTGGTTCCGGATCGTGTCGCTGAGGTCCTCGGTCCAGTCGAAGTCCGCCCCCCACACCTTCTCTGCCTGCGCCTCAAGGTCGAGCCGGTCGATGTCCGTGTCGATCAGCCCGGCACTCTTCGCCGTGGCCGCGTCCGCGTCGAAGCACGCTTTCATCGCCTCATCAAGCTTCGCATCGCTCAGCTTCCGCCCGGCCTTCAGCCGCTCGCGTGAGGTGTCGTACAGCGCATCGAGCAGGCCGCTGATGTTCTGCTCCCACTGCGGGCTGGGCCTCGCGTTCATCATCGCCTCGCTCGCGCCCTTGTAGTCGCCGATCTGCACGAAGTCGGGCTTCACGCCGCCCCACGCGAACAGGTCGGCGAAGAACATCTCCTCCATGTGAACCCCCGGCAGCGACACGGCCCCGCCCGTCTGGATCATCGCCTCGTCGGCATAGCTCGCCAGCGCCAGCTCGCTCGGCCCGTACAGATAGGAGAACACCTGCACCTTCTTGCCCGCCGCCCGCACCCGCTTGATGGCGTCGCCCAGTTCCTCCACGACCGCCCCGTCAAGCTCCGGCGACTTGAGCTGGATCACCAGCCCATGAACGCCCGGGTCAGTGGCGACGTTGCGGATAGCGTCCACAAGCTCCAGCACTCCAAGAGGCGCGTCGCTGCCGATCAGGTCCAGCGCCGGTTGGCGCCGCGAGACAATCGGCCCGTCGAGCGTGAGGAACGCCACCAGCGGCCCGCTGCCGCCCTGCGCGTCGGCCTGATCCTCCTGAGCGGGCGCGCTCTTGGCTTTCACCGGCACGCCGTGCTTGGGCTCGGGCTTGGCAAGCGACGAGGCCGGGCACGCCCCGATCAGGATGACGGCGGCGGAGAGAAGGTGAACGATGAGGTTGGTGCGCATGGTGATTCAACCGGCGGATGTCACAGGCGCCCCGGCGCGGCGTCGCGCCCGGCGCATGGCGGGATTGTTGGCGGCTCGCCCAGCGGGCGTGTCGGCGTGTTCAGGAGACACTCGTCGCGGGCAGATCGAACAGCAGTACCTCGCCCCCCGAGGCGCCGAAGCGCAGGTCAAGCGTGCCCGGCCCGGCGGCGGAGGCGCCGTCGCCCGCGACCAGCGGTTGACCGTTCAGCGTCAGCCCGCCGCGGGCCACCTGCAACCAGGCGACGCGCCCCGCGCCGAGGGTGTGGGTGGCCCCGCCGCCCGGCGGGAAGACCCCGGCGTAGACAAGCGTATCCTGCCGGATGCGCATCGTGCCGGCCCGCCCGTCGGGCGAGATGATCAGCCCCAGCGAGCCGTCGCCGCGCTGCCCGCGGATGGACCGCTGCTGGTACGACGGCTCGCCGCCACGAGCCGAGGGGACGATCCAGATCTGCAGGAAGTGGACCGGCTCGCCGGCGGAAGGGTTAGTCTCGCTGTGCACGATCCCCGAGGCGGCGCTGATGTGCTGGATCTCGCCGGGGCTGATGTCGCCCGAGTTGCCCAGGCTGTCGCGGTGATGGAGTTTGCCCGACAGGACGTACGAGATGATCTCCATGTCGCGGTGCGGGTGCATCCCGAAGCCGCGGCCGGGCGCGACGATGTCCTCGTTGATGACGCGCAGCGGGCCGAACCCCATGTGATCGGGGTCGTGGTATTCACCGAACGAAAACGTGTGCCGGCTGTCGAGCCAGCCGTGCTCTGCGTGCCCGCGGTCGGCGGATCTGCGGACAGTGATTCCGTGAGCGGGGCGAGCCTCGGTCATAGTGACGAAAGCGTAGCTGCGCTCCGGATCGGGCGGTCAGGTGCACGGCACGCCGAAGGCCCCGAGCATGATGGTGAGGTCCGCGGTGTTCACTTGGCCGTCGGCGTTCAGGTCGCCGCTGGTGCCCGGCGGGACACTGGTGCCGAAGGCGGCGAGGAGGATGGTGAGGTCGGCGGTGTTGACCTGGTTGTCGGCGTTGAGGTCGCCGACGCAGGAGGGCGGGGCGGTGATGGTGAACTGGAAGGCGAAGTTGCCCTGGGCGATGCCGTCGCCCGAGGGGAGGGCGGCGGGGTTGGTGAGCGACGTGGTCTCGCCGTCGAGGCGCTGCGCTCCCGCGGTGGCGGTGATGGTGTCGAGCGCGGTGAGGGAGTAGTCGCCCGGCGCGAGCGCGGCGGTGGGGGTGAGCGTGGCCGTCTGAGTGGGGGCGTCGTAGTTGAAGGTGAACGGCACGGCGGCGTTGGACGGCGCCGGGCCGGTGAGCGTGAACTGGTTGGCGGCGGCGGTGACGGCCTTGTGGAACGTGACCGACGCGCCGGTGAAGACGTTGCTCTGGGTCGACGAACCGGCGGCGGGGGCGGTGGCGATGACCTTGGGCGGGCCTTCGACAAAGCTGGTGGAGGTGGACGACGTCCACAGGATCCACTTGTTGTTGTCGAAGCCGATGCCGCTCACCAGCGGCGCCGGGACGGGGACGAGGTACCACTGGGTGCGGGCGGAGTTCTGAACGTTGAAGAAGATGCCCGGGGCGTTCTGGGGCTGCATCGACAGTTCGATGGGCATCTGGTAGGTGGGGTAGCTGGCGGACTGGACCTGGGCGAGATACACCTCGGCGTACATCTGGCCGTTGACGGTGATGATGCGGCTGGCATTCTGGTAGGCGGGGGCGCCGGGCTGGTAGACCCACTCCTGGAAGAACCAGTTAAGGCTGGCGCCGTAGGCGGCCTCGCAGGCGGCCTGGAAGTCTTCGGTGGTGACGGCGCCGTAGGTCAGGTTCTGGCGGTGGTTGCGAAGGCCTTGGAAGAAGGCGGCGTCTCCCATGACTTTCCGGAGCATGTGCAGCACCCACCCGCCCTTGCGGTAGCTGAAGTCGCTGCTGAAGATGCGGTTCTGGTCGGTGAGGCTTGGGCACCAGACGGTGCCGTTGACGCTGGAGGGTCGGCGGGCGGCCATGGCGGCGTAGAGGGCGCCGAGGCCGGAGGAGCCGGGCTTCCATTCGCTCCACAGCGCTTCGGTGTAGGTGGCGAATCCCTCGTTGCACCAGATGTGGTGCCAGTCGGCGCAGGTGACCATGTCTCCCCACCACTGGTGGCCGAGCTCGTGGGCGGTGACGGACTCGTCAAAGACGCCCTGGCCGGTGAAGGTCTGGTGCTCCATGCCGCCGCCGAAGCCGAACTGGTAGATGCCGTACTTCTCGCTGGCGAATGGGTAGACGCCGAAGCGGGTGTCGAGCGAGTAGGCCGAGAGCATGTTGGAGCAGTTGAACCAGACGTTGCGGTTGGCGGCGGAATCGTTCTCGGGGTAGATGAAGAACTTCAGGGGCATGGCGATGGGGCTGCCGCCGGAGGGGGTGAAGTTCCACGTGTTGGTGTAGGTGTTGAAGTTGGTGACGGAGAAGAAGTAGAGGTAGTTGGCGGTGGGGTAGGTGGTCTTGTAGTACCACTGGGTCTGGGTTCCGCCGACGGCGGTGGTGCCTTGAAGAATGCCGTTGGAGGCAACGGTGTTGCCGTTGGGGACGGTGAACTTGAGGTCGGCGTCGCACTTGTCGGTGTTGAGGTTCTTGCAGGGGAACCAGGTGTAGGCGAAGTCGGGCTCGCTGAGCGTGTAGGCCTCGCGGGCGCCGGAGCGGGTGCGGAAGGTGATGGAGCCGAAGCTGCCGCCGCTGGAGGGGGTGCCGGAGTAGTTGACCTTGACGGTGAAGGCCTGGCCGGTGTTGAAGGTCTGGCCGAGGTTGACGTTGAAGTTGATGCTGTCGACGCGGGTGAAGGTGCGGGTGACGCCGTTGACCAGCACGGAGGAGATGGTGAAGTTGCTGGAGAGCTGCAGCGGCATGACGGTCAGGCCGTCGGTGAGGCTGGTGAGCGACAGGGTGTTGGAGCCGCTGATGGTGGAGCCGGTGAGGTTGATGGTGAGGTCGAGGTCGTAGTGGGTGAGGTCGGTGGTGCTGGTGTTGACGGCGCGCGAGGCGTCCTGATCGGCCGCTTCGCGGAGGGCGCGCGTTCGCGGGAGAGACATGCACTGCTTGGTCTGGGCGCAATGGTCGCAGCCGATGAGGTCGACGTGCTCGGCCGTCTGGGCGACCGACGCCGACGCGAGCAGGAGAATCGGCAGGGCGGATCGGGTGATCATGTGTCGGTTCCGGGGTCGGGGCAGGGAGTGTCGCAGTATGGATTATCCGGCGCGATTGGTCGCTGGAGTGTGCCGGGAGTGCCCCATTTTTCGGCGGGGTTCTCGGGCGGAGGCCCGGGGCTGCGGGGGAGGGGTGGGGCGGTGGGGGGCAGTGCGGAGGCAAGAAAAAGGCGGGCCGCTCCGGTGCGGGCCCGCCCTGAAATACAGTCAGACTGCGCGGGGGCTCAGGGGCAGGGCACGCCGAAGACGCCGAGCAGGGTGGTGAGGTCGTTGGTGTTGACGAGGCCGTTGCCGTCGAGGTCGCCCAGGGTGTTGGGCGGGACGGAAGAGCCGAAGCTGCCGAGCATGATGGTGAGGTCGGCGGTGTTGCGCTGACCGTCGCCGTTGATGTCGCCGACGCACGCGGGCGGGGTGGTGGCGAAGGAGAAGGCGGCGGGGGTGGAGGCGGTGTTGCCGACGCCGTTGACGGCGGTTACGCCCCAGTAGTAGGTCTGCCCGGCGTTGAGGGCGCCGGAGGTGACAACGTAGTTGGTGCCGACGATGCCCGAGGCGGTGTCAACGACGCTGGTGAGGCCGGCGTCGTTGGCGACGGTGACGGTGTAGCTGACGACGTTGGACGAGGGAGACCACGTGAGCGAGGGCGTCAGGCTCTGGTTGGTGGCGCCGTTGGAAGGCGTCGAGAGGTTGAAGGCTCCGGGCGGCGGCGGGGGCGGCGTGGTGGTGAAGCTGAAGGCGGTGGGCGTGGAGGCGGTGTTGCCCGTGACGTTGGTGGCGGTGACGCCCCAGTAGTAGGTGTTGCCGGCGGTGAGGACGCCGCCGGGGATGTTGTAGCTGGTGCCGACGATGCCCGACGAGCTGTGCAGGGCGGGAACGAGCAGCGGGTTGCTGGAGACGACGATGCCGTAGGAGGCGGCGTTGGACGATGCGCTCCAGGAGATGGTGGGGGTGAGGCTCTGGTTGGTGGCGCCGTTGGAGGGCGAAGCGAGGTTGAAGGGGCCGGGTGCGGGCGGCGGTGGCGGGGCGCTGGAGACGCCGCCGGTGATGACCACGGCGTAGCCCTGGGTGCCGGAGTTGACCGCGGTGGCCCTGACGCGGACCGTCCAGTTGCCCGCGGTGGGGGCGGTGAGGTAGACGATCTCGGCGTTGTTGCGGATGTCGGCGGTTCCGCCGGAGGTGGAAACACCGCTGGTGAACACGTTGCCCTTGTAGGTGGTGCTCGCGGGGTCGATCACCTCGAGGTCAAGGTTGTTGACATAGGCGGGGTTGGCGTTGACGGCGGCGGAGGGGTCGCTCCAGACCAGCGCGACCTTGAGCGATTGGCCGGCGGCGACGGTGACGGGATAGTCAACCGTGGCGCCGGTGGAGAGGCCGACGTTGTTGCGGACGTCATAGGCGATGAGCTTGCGGGCGTCGCCGGGGAAGTACAGCGCGTTGTCGGCCAGAGCGCGGCCCCAGCCTTCCTGGTTGGAGGGGAAGCCCGCGACGCCGGACATGTCGACGGCGCTGTTGAACAGCGTGGCCTTGACGAGGGCGGCGGAGGGGTTGAAGGCGTTGGCGGGGACGGCGGCGCCGGTGGGGTAGTAGCCGTCGAAGTAGTACTGGCGGACGAGGATGGAGAGGCCCGCGAGGCTGGGGCAGGCCATCGAGGTGCCGGTGAGCGACGCGGTGGTGCAGGCGCCGGCGGCGCTTCCTGAGGCGGAGCTGAGGCTGCATCCGGGCGCCATGATCTCGGGCTTGCGCCGGCCGTCGTTGGTGGGGCCGGCGGCGGTGGTGCCGCAGATGCTCTCGCCGTTGGGGGTCCAGGTGGAGCGGTTGATGCCGAAGCAGTTCTTGGCGTTCTCGGGAGTGCGGACGGTTGAGAGGTTGGAGACGGCGAAGCAGACCAGCGAGTCTTCGTTGGTGTAGGTGTGGGCGTCGATGACGCGGCACTGGTCGGTGTAGGCGGTGGTGCCGTCGTCGCCCCAGGAGTTGGTGTGGACGCGGGCGCCTTGCGAGTAGTGGAGGGTGAGGATGTTGTTGAGGCCGGTGCCGGTGGTCTGGCTCGGGATGCCGCTGTGGACGAGCTTGGCGCCGGTGGCCTGGCCGTTCACGTCGGAGGTGTTGGGCTGGGCCGGCGCGTAACCGACGGCGGTGGCGGCGGTGTGTGTGCCGTGCTGGTCGTAGCCGCTGGTGCCGTTGAGGCTGATTACCTTGCGGTGGAGTGGGCCGACGGGGTTCACCGTGTCCTGGAAGGAGCAGTGGCCGATGTTGATCGAGCCGTCGCAGTGACCCAGCACCTGGCCGGTGCCGGTGATGCCGGCGTTGTAAATCGGGAAAACGCCCGACACGTTGCTCTGGCAGATCCAGCGATCGGCGTAGTTGGACCTCAGGGTGTTCTCGCTGGCGTCCTCGATGAACTCGACGGCGTCGAGCTGGGCGAGCTTGGCGGCCTTGTCCTTGCCCATGGTGACGGCGACGGTGATGTTGCCGGCGATCTCGTCGGTGTAATCGATCGCGGCGTCGCCGAGGGCGGCGATCTGGTTCAGCACCGGCTGGAGGGCCTCACCCTGGTGGAGGGTGATGACGGCGGAGACGCGGCCCTGAGCGGCCTGGAACTGGCGCTCGGGGGTGGCGTAGTTGCGGACGCCGAGCTCGGGGTCGAGCTTCCAGTCAGGGCGGTACGCGGTGAAGAAGCGGACGAAGTTGACACCCTGGGCGGCGCCGGGGCGGAGGGCGGCGTTGTCGCCGGTGGCGAGGAAGGTGTTGACCTGCATGTACTCGGCGAGCCGGATGCCGGCTTCGCGCAGGGCCTGGCGGCGCTGCGGGGTGATGGGGCCGTCGAGCTGGAGGAGGTACCACTTGCCGGCGTCGAGCTTGGGCGCGGCGGCGGCGCGGGTGTCGGCGGGGGTGCGGGTGGTGTCGATCTCGCAGGTGCGGAGATAGATGCTGGTGGGGCTGAGGGTCGCCGTGGCGAGGTCGGCGCGGACGGGCAGGACGCCGGGCATGGGCTCGGCGGCGCCGGCGGCGCTGGTGAGCAGTGCGGCCGCGAGGCACGCGGCGGCGGCGCGTCCGGGAATGACGGACAGCCAACGGGCACGAATCGCTTTCATGCGTTCCTCCAAAGGGTCGGGCCGAGGGCGGGCCGGCGAGCGATGCGAACGAGGCGAAAACTCGCCGTTTGAGATCGGCTATGCATGAAGATAAGGCCTGCGCAACGGGGAAAGCGGTGAATGGGCGTGAAGATTCGGGCTACTTTCGGGTAATCGGTGGCGGTTCTGGACCAGTTTGGAAGGCCTTGAAAGCGGGCATGGTTGAGGCATCAGCGTGCGGCGTGAGGCCTGCGATCGCCCAAGTGATCCGCTGTCGAAAGGCGGGCGCGGCGGCATCCGGGTGTTCGGCGGCGGCTTGACGACTCGCGGTGGCTGGATTGGGTGGCGCTCGCGCGGCGGTGCGCGGGGCCAAAGGAAAAAGCGGACCCGGGGAGGGGTCCGCTTGGGGTGGGTTCTCGGTCGTTGCCCCCGGAGTGGGAGTGGCTCTTACTTGAGACGCGAGAGCATCTGGACCAGGTCGAGGGTGTTGAGCACACCGTCGTTGTTGACGTCCAGGGCCGCGTTGAAGCCGTCTTCACCGGTGGTCTTGCCGAAGGCCCCGGTCAGGTGATCGAGGTCTTCTTGGGTGTAGGCGGGCGGGGTGGCGGTGCGTGAGGCGGATTCGGGGTGCTTGACGTCGTCGGCCTGCTTGGCGGGGTTGACGTCGGGGGCCGGGGCTTCGAGCCTGACGGGCTCTGGCGTCTTGGGGACCGGGGTGTATGAAACCACGGACTCTGTGGGGGTCTTGGGGTTGAGCTTGGCCTTGACGGCGGCCTCGAAGGAGTCGGTCTTGGGCGCAACGGATGCGCTGGTAGCCGAGAGTTGCGCGGGCTTGGAGGACTCCTGCTGCGCGGCGGCGGCGGGGGCTGGGACGCCGAGGTTGGCGTCGGACTTCAACTGGGTTCCCTGGGCCTGGCGCTGGCGCAGCCTCTGGATGTACTGCGAAGAAAGGCCCTGGATGTTGCCGTTGAGGCTGGAGGCGGTGGGGTTGATGCGCATGGTGAGTCTCCGAGTTGGAGCGATCGAGCGGCGCTTGCCCGGCGCCAAGGCCCGATAGGTGGTTCATCGAACGATCCAACAGGCCCGCATGAGCCCGAGGTGCCGGGAACAACGCAATAGGCGAGCCAGCGAGGTTTGATCTTTCGGACGCGGGTTATCGGGCGTGGCGGGTCGGGGAGGGGGCGACGGGACGGGCGGACCACGAGTTCCGCGTGCTGCGCGCAAACGCCCGGGGCGATTCCGCATGGGTTTGGCGTGGCGGAATGTCCGCCCACCACTCAAGACCCTTCGACCAGAGAATCCAAATGAAGACTTCCAACCCCGCTTCGAATCGCGCCCGCTCATCCACGATTGGCCTTGTGCTCTCGCTCGCCGCCTCGTGCTCGGCGGCGACATGGACGTGCACGAACATCACGCCGGCGGGCCAGGAGGGCTTTGGCTGGGGCGTCGCCAACGGGAAGCCGGTGGGCACGCTGAGCAACGCGACATCGACTCGGAACGCGGCGGTCTGGGACGGCGCGACGGGTTCGTACGTGTTCATCGGCAACTCCGGGTCGATCGCCTACGGTGCCGGTGGGTCTCAACAGGTCGGGATTTTCGTGACGCCTCTGGACCAGGGGCGCCAGCAGCACGCGTGCATGTGGAGCGGCGCACCGGGCACGATGGTTGACCTTCACCCGCTCGGCACCGACACGTCGACGGCGTTTGCCGCCGGCGCGGGTGAGCAAGCGGGGTGCACGTATGTCACGGGCGGGTTCAATGGGCGGCACCTGGTGGCGAGCCTGTGGCACGGCACCGCCGCGTCGTGGGTGAACCTCGCGCCGGCGGGGGTGGAGGAATCGATTGCGTACGGTGTGGGCGGCGGTCAGCAGGTGGGGTACGTTCGCCTGATCGGGGTGGGCTCGAACCCCCGGGCCGCGCTGTGGAGCGGCTCGGCGGCGTCGTGGGTCAACCTTGACCCGGCGGGATCGGATGGATCGATCGCCAACACCTGCGACGGCGTGCAGCAGGGTGGGTACGCGATGCTGAACGGCTATGTGCAGACGCCGGGCTTCTGGACCGGGTCGGCGGCGTCGTGGGTCAGCCTGATGCCCACCGACGGTTCGCAGGGCGAGGTCCGCGGTGTGAGCAACGGGGAGCAAGTGGGTTATGTGAGGCTCGGCGACCACCTGACGGGGCTGGTGCATGTGGCCCTGTGGCACGGCACGGCCGGGTCGTGGGAGGACCTCAGCGCGTACCTGCCACCGGAGATCGCCGCCGGCACCGCGGTGGCGCAGGCGATCGGCAGCGACGGGTCGCGGACCTACGTGGTCGGGTTCGGCTACCTGGCCAGCGATCACACCCGCTCGCAGGCGTTGGTCTGGACCCGCGAGAACGCCCCGCCGCCGGTCTGCGTCGGCGACATCAACAACGACCACCAGCGGAACACGGCGGACCTGGCGGTCCTGCTCGGGTCGTTCGGGCAGAGCGTGGCACCGGGCACGAACGGTGACGTGAATAACGACGGGGTAGTCAACACCGCCGATCTTCTGGCCCTGCTGGGCGTGTTCGGGCAGGCGTGCTCTTGAGCGGATGAGTTTCGGGCTGAGTGAATTCACGGGCGGCGAGCGCTGGGTGCTCGCCGCCCTTGCGTTTGTCCAGGTGTGTTGCGGCGCGGGGCCGGACGGAGCGCGTCCGGCGGACGCCTGGGGGGCGTCCCTACACTCGCTTCATGACAGCGCAACCGCTCGCGAACATCCCGTGCGTCCTGATCATCCGCGACGGCTGGGGGCAGAACCCCAACCCCGAGCACGACGCGTTCAACGCGGTGAAGCTGGCGAAGACGCCGGTGGCCGACCGGTTGATGCGCGAGTATCCGTGGACGCTGATCAAGACCAGCGGTATGGACGTGGGCCTGCCCGACGGGACGATGGGCAACAGCGAGGTGGGGCACCAGAACATCGGGGCGGGGAGGATCGTGGACCAGGAGAGTGTGCGGATCACGCGCTGTTGCCGTGAGGGCAGGCTGGGTCAGGTGGAAGCGCTGGCGGGGGCGGTCAAGCGGGCGGCGGAAGCGGGGAAGACGGTGCACCTGATGGGAATCTGCTCTGACGCGGGGGTGCACGGGCTTCTGGAGCACCTGTACGCGGTGCTGACGCTGTGCGCGAAGCTGGGGGCGGCGAAGGTGGCGCTGCACATGTTCATGGATGGGCGCGACACGGGGCCGTTCACGGGGCTGGGGTATGTGAAGCGGGTGAGCGAGAAGTGCCGCGAGATCGGGGTGGGGCGGGTGGCGAGCGTGATCGGGCGGTACTGGGCGATGGACCGGGATTTCAGGTGGGAGCGGGTGAAGCGGGCGTATGACTGTTTGACGGGGCGGGGGGATCTCGGCGGGGCGAAGGCGTATGCGAGCGCCGAGGCGGCGGTGCAGGCGTACTACGACAAGCCGGTGGAGGGGCTGGCGGGGGACGAGTTCGTGGCGCCGTCGGTGATCGGGGATGACCAGAAGGTGGCGGCTTCTCGCGTGCGCGATGGCGACGTGGTGATTTTCTACAACTACCGGGGCGACAGGCCGCGTGAGATCGTGTCGGCGTTTGTGCTGCCGGACGAGCTGTGGGCGAAGGTGAAGGCGTCGCCGGACTCGGGGGCGGTGGGGTTTGAGCGCGGGAAGAAGTTGGACGTCGAGTTCGTGTGCATGACGGCGTATTCGGAGGCGCTGGTGCCGTTTGTGAAGGTGGCGTTCCCCAAGCCGCCGAAGATGGCGGACATCGCGGGGGAGTACTTCTCGAAGCTGGGGCTGACGCAGTTCCGCTGCGCGGAGACTGAGAAGTTCCCGCACGTCACGTTCTTCTTCAATGACTACCGCGACGATCCGTTCCCCGGCGAGAGCCGCGCGATCATCCAAAGCCCCAAGGTGGCGACGTATGACCTGCAACCCGAGATGAGCGCGGCGGGGGTGCGCGACGCGGTCCTTGGGCGGTTGGGCGCGCCGGACTGCGAGCCGTTCATCGTGGTGAACTTCGCCAACGGGGACATGGTGGGTCACACCGGCAGCCTGCCCGCCGCGATCAAGGCGTGTGAGTGCGTGGACCAGTGCGTTGGGGCGATTGTCGAGGCGACGCTGAAGCGCGGAGGGTCGCTGGTGGTGACGGCGGACCACGGGAACGCCGAGCAGATGTTTGACCCGGCGACGGGGTCGCCTCACACGGCGCACACGACGTACGACGTGCCCTTTATCGTGGTGGGGGAGAGGTTCAAGGGGCGGAAGCTGCGCGGGGCGGGTGTGGGGGAAGAGAGGGGTCGGCTGGCGGATGTTGTGCCGACGATGCTGGGGATGATGGGGTTGAGCCAGCCTGAGGCCATGGATGGTCGCACGCTGCTGGCGTAGCTAGGCGCTGATTGTGCGATGGCGCTAGAGGTTCAGCGCCATTCCGACGTCGCACCTGTAGGTGGGGTTGTCGATCGGGGCAAGATTGAACCCAAATGATGTGTAGAGCTGGCGGGCATTGTGCATGGCGCTGCTCGTTTCGAGTCGCACGCGCCGGAATCCCAGACGCCGGGCGTCGTTGAGGATCATGGCGAGGAGGCGCTTGCCGAGGCCTTGGCCGCGGGCGTGGGGGAGCAGAAACATCCTGCGGAGTTCGGCGGTCTCACCGGGGGTGATGGGCAGGAGGCCGGCGCCACCGGCGACTTCGCCGGTGGCGGTGGTGACGACGTAGAAGGTGCCGCCGCGCCTCAGGTATGAGGATTCGACATCAAGGAGGTCGGCGTCCTTGCCGGATGTGTCTATCGTGCGGTTGAACTCGGCGAGGACTTGCGTGATGACCGAGCGGACGGCGGGGCTGTCGGCGCGAGTGGCGGAACGGATGGAATTCTCCATGGCATTCATACGACGGCCTGCAATCTAGGTTCGCTTGTGCCGCCGAAACGAAGGCAAGCACTATCACCTAGAAACCGCAGCCGCCACGAGCATGAGCGGAAATGCGAGCTCGCCCACCCCGAGCATGACCCAAAGGAGGACCGCCCCTGCAGAAAGAGCGCGGAGACCGTCGCGATAGGTGCCGCGGAACCCGGCCGCGCGCGGATGGATCAACAAAGCCTGCGCGAGAAAATTCAGAGGCGCCAGTAGCAGGCAGGCGAGGCATCCCAGCGCCATCAAGACCCAGGCCAACCAGCCCTGGGCCAATCTCAGCCAATCGAGCATCCATCCCGAGCCCAAACAGGCAAGCCCCATCCACAACGGCCATCCAACCCACACCAGCACGGCTTGAACGGTCCACGCCCTGCGCGGGGGCAGGTGGCATTGGCTTTTGTCATAGTCCTCGCCGCACTCGGGGCATCGGCCAATGCGCGGCAGACCTCGAAGGCTGTAGCGGCAGCTATCGCAACTGAGGAGCAGCTTTCGCGAGATCGACGATGGATGGGCGTACCACGGGAAGCGGTGCTCGAGCTTCGTGATTTGCTCTCGGCGGTCCATTGGTCGCTCAGCGATCCGGCACGTCTTCCATGGCGGTGTCGTGGGGGCTCATCTCGCTGGCCGAGGGGCGGACGTGAGGGTGCGACTGCATGGCGCGGGCGCAGGCGTTCCAGCGGAGGACGGCGTCGTCGTTGCCCGGCTCCGCGTGGGCGTGGGCCTCATCGAACGCTTCCATCGCCTCGACGAACCAGGAGTAGATGACGTGGCCGGGGCAGACCGAGGCGTGGGACTCGAGGAGGCCCTTGGCGTAGCGCTCGGCGATGACGCCGGCGTAGTAGCTGCGGGCGTAAGGGTTCTTGAGTTTCGGCAGCAGCTCGCGGGCGGCCGCGGGGGTGGGGGCGGAGGGCTCGCCGAACTGGTCGCTCAGCGCAAGGATGAGGTTGACCAGGGCCTCCTGGTTGGCCGGGTCGACGGCGAGCACGTCGCGGCAGATGCTCACGGCCTCCTTGGGCTCGTTGAGCATGCGGTATCGCTCGGCCTTGGTAAGGGCCCGGGGGACGGCGTCACGCGAGATGGGTTTGAGGTCGAACATGGCGGGGTTACTTTCCGGGCCGGAAGATCCGCAGGAGTTTCTTCAATGGATCGTAGTACTCGTCCACCACGCGCTCCTTGAGCGGGATGATGGCGTTGTCGGTGATGGTGATGTGCTCGGGGCAGACCTTGGTGCAGCACTTGGTGATGTTGCAGTAGCCGATGCCGAACTCTTTTTTCAGCTCGGGGACGCGGTCGGCGGTGTCGAGGGGGTGCATCTCGAGGGCGGCGGCGTAGACCAGGAACCTCGGCCCGATGAACTCGGCGTGCTTGCTGTGATCTCTCAGGACGTGGCAGACGTCCTGGCAGAGGAAGCACTCGATGCACTTGCGGAACTCCTGCACGCGGTCGACGTCCTGCTGCTGCATGCGCCAGGTGCCGTCGGGGGCGTCGGGCTTGCGCGGGGTGAACTTCTGGATGCGCTTCTTGACGCTGTAGTTCCAGGAGACGTCGGTGACGAGGTCGCGGATGGGCGGGAAGCTGCGCATCGGCTCGATCGTGACCGGCTTGGAGGTGTCCACCTGGTCCATGCGGGTCATGCACATAAGAGCGGGTTTGCCGTTGATCTCGGCGGAGCAGCTGCCGCACTTGCCGGCCTTGCAGTTCCAGCGGCAGGCGAGGTCCGGGGCGCTCTCGGCCTGGATCTGGTGGACGCAATCGAGGACGACCATGCCCTCGGTGACGTTGGTGGAGAAGGACTCGAAGCGGCCGGAGGAGGCGTCGCCGCGCCAGATTTGGAAGGTGACTTGGGGCATGGGGAAAGGGAAGTGCTGGGGGCCAGTGTCCTGGGGTCCTGAGTCCTGTGGTTCTGTTGTCCTGTGGCCGTGGAGGGAAGGCGCTATTCCTTTACGGTTGGCGGGTCGTCGGTGGGCTGGCCGAACCAGAGCCAGTGATCGTCGGGGTCGCGGAGCTCGAACTCCTTCATGCCGTAGATGGTGATGCGGAGGTCGGAGACGGCGACGCCTTTGGCTTTGTATTCGGCGTGCAGGGCGGCGACGTCGCTGGAGTTGAGGTAATAGACCTGATAGTCCTTGCTCTTGCGTGGCACGTCGGACTCGACCGAGACTCGGGGCGGGGCGTTGAACATCATGGCGACGCCGTCACGCTCGAACTCGGCCCAGACGGGCGGGTTGCCGAAGAGGCCGCGGCAGTTGAAGCCGAGCTTTTCGACGTAGAACCGGACCGTCGCGGGCAGGTCGCGCACGGCAAGCATGGTGCGGAGCTCGGTGATGCGGGGCTTGGACGCTGGAGCAGCGCTCATGGTTACTTCTGCTCCTCGATGACCTGTTTCAAGTCATCGCGCAGCGGCTTGAGCGGCTCTCTGACGATCCGCATGGAGCCGTCGGGGGCCCTGCGGCTGAGGACGTTGAAGGTGGCGCACTGGTCGCTCTTGTTGGGAAAGTCCTCGCGGAACTGGGCGCCGCGGCTTTCGGGGCGTTCGAGGGCCGAGCGGGTGACGGCCTCGGCCACGATGAGCAGGTTGTGCAGGTCGATGGCGGTGTGCCAGCCGGGGTTGTATTCGCGGTTGCCGGGGACGCCGACCTTGGCGGCGCGGGCTTTCAACTGCTGCAGGCCGTCGAGGGCCTTGGCCATTTCGTTCTCGGTGCGGACGATGCCGACGAGGTCCTGCATCATCTGCTGCAAGTCGTGCTGGATGGTGTAGGGGTTCTCGCCCCCCCCGCCCCCGCCCCCGGATGCCCCGCGATCAAACGGTTCGAGCGCCCGGCGCGACGCCTCTTCAACCTGCGCGTTGTCCGTGCCGCCGGCGTGGTGCTCCCTCGCCCACTTGGCGGCGTGTTCGCCGGCGAGCTTGCCGAAGACCAGCAGGTCTGAGAGGGAGTTGCCGCCGAGACGGTTGGCGCCATGCAGGCCGGCGGCGACTTCGCCGGCGGCGAAGAGGCCGGGGACGCTCGACATCTGGGTGTCGCCGTCCACGCGGATGCCGCCCATGACGTAGTGGGTGGTGGGGCCGACCTCCATCGCTTCCTGGGTGATGTCCACGTTGGCGAGCTGCATGAACTGGTGGTACATGCTGGGGAGCTTTTTCTTGATGTGCTCCTGGGCGTTGGGGAGTTTTTCCTTGATCCAGGCGATGTCGAGGAAAACGCCGCCGTGCGGCGAGCCGCGGCCGGCTTTCACTTCGCGGTTGATGCAGCGGGCGACGTGGTCGCGTGTGAGCAGCTCGGGGGGGCGGTTGGCGTTCTTGTCGCCGCAGACGTAGCGCCATCCTTCCTCGGCGTCCTTGGCGGTCTGGTTTTTGTAGTTGTCGGGGATGTCGTCGAACATGAAGCGCTTGCCGTCCTTGTTGCGCAGGACGCCGCCCTCGCCGCGCACACCCTCTGTGACGAGGATGCCCTTCACCGACGGGGGCCAGACCATCCCTGTCGGGTGGAACTGCACAAACTCCATGTCCATGAGGTCGGCGCCGGCGCGGTAGGCGAGGGCCTGGCCGTCGCCGGTGTATTCCCACGAGTTGCTTGTGACGGCGTAGGCGCGACCGATACCGCCGGTGGCGAGGACCACCGCGCCGGCGCGCCAGACGCGGAAGCGGCCGCGCTCGCGGTCGTAGCCGAACACGCCGGTGACTCGCCCGCCCGAACCGGGGCCGCCCTCTTGCAGGAGCGTGTGGGCGGTCATCTCCATGTAGACATCGATGCCCTGGTGGACGCCGTGGTCCTGGAGGGTGCGGATGAGCTCGAGGCCGGTGCGGTCGCCGACGTGGGCGAGTCGGGGGTAGCGGTGGCCGCCGAAGTTTCGCTGGAGGATCTTGCCGTCCTTGGTGCGGTCGAAAACGGCGCCCCAGGCCTCGAGTTCCCTGACGCGGTCGGGGGCCTGCTTGGCGTGGAGCTCGGCCATGCGCCAGTTGTTGAGGTATTGACCGCCGCGCATCGTGTCGGCGAAGTGAACGCGCCAGTTGTCGCGGTCGTCGACGTTGGCCATTGCCGCGGCCATGCCGCCCTCGGCCATGACGGTGTGGGCCTTGCCCAGCAGCGACTTGCAGATGAGGGCGACCTTGCAGCCGGCGGCGGAGGCCTCGATGGCGGCGCGGAGGCCCGCGCCGCCGGCGCCGATCACGATGACATCATGCTCGTGTGTGTCGTAGTTCATGGTTGAAATCACAGGATGCGGAAATCGTGCCAGATCCCCATCGAGCACAAGCGGACGTACGCGTCGGTGAAGCCGACCCAGAACAGGCTCAGCCATGCGAAGAGCATGTGTCGCTTGTTGAGGCCTGAGACGCAGCCGTAGGCGGCTTTGCGGGCGGACGAGCACTCAGAGATGCGGTCCTTGCAGCCGCCCACGAGGTGGCGGAGCGAGTGGCAGCCGAAGGTGTAGCTGCCGAGCAGGATGGGGTTGATGAGCAGGATGAGCGAGCCGACGCCGACACCGAAGTGCCAGGCGCCGTCGGCGCCTTTGAAGCGGAACGATTCGATCGCGTCCCAGCACAGAATGAGGATGAGCGGCTGGGCGACGCGGAGGAACATGCGGTGCAGGTTCTGAAGGATGAGCGGGAGCTTGGCCTCGCCGCGGTAGTTCTTTCCGCGGAACCCAGGCTCGCCCACTGCGCAGCTCGGCGGGTCGCCCCAGAACGCCTTGTAGTAGGCGCCGCGGTAGTAGTAGCAGGTGAAACGGAAGCCGCCGGGCGCCCAAAGCACCAGGAACGCGGGAGAGAAGGGCATGAACGACGGCCAAGGGAGCCAGTCGGGCTTGGGGCCGAACCAGGCGTGGGGGGAGTTGCCCCAGATCTCGGGCGAGTAGAACGGCGAGAGGTAGCTGGCGCCGCCGGTCTCGAGCCAGTAGTGGTTGCCCTGGAAGGCCGCCCATGTGGAATAGATGATGAACGCGAAGAGGCCGAGGAAGGTGGCGACGGGCTGGAGCCACCAGGCGTCGGGGCGCTGGGTCTGGGCGAAGCCGCGCGCCTGCGGCAGCGAAACGGGGGCCTGGCTCATACGGGGCTCCGTGAAGGCTCACCGGCCCGCCACGCTCGGCGGACGCTCACGGGATGGCAAGATAGCAGACGGGCGTGCTGCCCGATGGGAGCGATCAAGCGTGGCGGACCTACGGGTGATTCCCTCGCACGCCCAGCGCCACGCGGCGCTCGATCCGCACCGTGATGCTCTTGAAGGCCGGGGTTCGCGAAGCGGGGTCGGCCCGGGCCGGGACCAGGACGTTGGCCTCTGGGTAGTACATGGCGGCGTTGCCGGCGCGGATGTCGGCCTCGCGGACGAGGATGCCGCCCATGCGGCCGGCGGTGCTGACGACATCGACGGGCTGGTCGGGCTTCAGGCCCAGGCGGGCGATGTCGGCGGCGTTCATCAGGATGACGTCGCGGCGCTCCTGGGCGCGGTAGGCGTCGTGCTCTTCGTAGACCACGGTGTTGAACTGGCCCTCTGAGCGGATGGTCATCAGGCGCAGCTCGGATTCGCCCAAGGGGGCCGGATCGGGGAGCGAGCAGACGGTGAAGGAGGCTCGGCCGCTGGGCGTGTTGAACTTCGGCTGGTGGATGGTGCGTCCGTCGATCTGGAACTCGCGCTTAGAGTTGTCGATATCGGCGAGCTTCTCGTAGCCGGGGACGACCTTGGAGATCGCGGCGCGGATGGACGCGTGGCGCTCCATGTCGGCGAAGTCGATGGGGGCGTCGCTCTCCAGGACGCGGCGGGCGACGTGGGCGATGATCTCGACCTCGGCGCGCGGGCCGTCGAAGCGGGCGGGGCCGCCGTCGCTGAGGCGGACGAAGTTGAACATGGACTCCTGGGTGGTGGGCTGGGACTCTTCGTCGCGGGCGCGGACGGGGAGGATGAGGCTGGACTTGCCGCGGCCGTGGATGTGGCCGGTGTTGAGAGTCGTGCTGAGGAAGACGGTGAGGTCGATGTTGGCGAGGGCGCGGCGGGCGGCGTCGGCGTCGGGGCATGAGCCGAAGAGGTTGCCGCCGAGGTGCCAGGCGGCGCGGATCCCCCCGGAACCGGCGCGGTCGACGCAGGCGAGGGTGTCGAGGCCGGGCGTGGTGGGGAAGCGCACGCCGAGGCGCGACTGCATGAGGTCGAGCATCGGACCTTTGAGCTCGGGCACGGCGCCCATGGAGCCGATGCCCTGGACGTTGGAGTGTCCGCGGAGGGGAAGGAGGCCGGCGCCGGGGCGGCCGATCATGGCGCGCATGAGGGCGAGGTTGGTGATTGCCTGGACGTTCTGGACGCCGTGCGCGTGGTGGGTGATGCCCATGGTCCAGGTGAAGACCGCGTTGTTGGCACGGGCGTACAGCGCCGCGACGCGCTTGATGTCGGCGATGGGTACGCCGGAGCGCTGCTCGATGCGCGGCCAGGGTTCGGCGCGTATCGCCTGCTGGAGGGCGTCCCAGCCTTCGGTGTGCTGATGGATGAAGGGGCCTTCGGCGGCGCCGAGTTCGAGGACGGCCTTGGCGATGCCGGTGAGCAGGTGGTTGTCGGCGCCGATGTGGGGCTGGAGGTACTCGTCGGCGATGTCGGTGCCGAAGAGCAGCGAGCGGGCGTCGGAGGGCACCTTGAAGCGGACGAGGCCGAGTTCCTTGAGCGGGTTGATGACGATGACCTTGCCGCCGCGGCGCTTGAGGCGCATGAGGGTGGCCATCAGGCGCGGGTGGTTGGAGGCGGGGTTGGCGCCGATGACGAAGACGAGGTCGGATTTCTCAAGGTCCTCGAGGACGATGGTGCCGGTGGAGGAGCCGATGGCGCTCTTGAGGCCGACACCGGAGGCCTGGTGGCAGAAATAGGAGCAGTTGTTGACGTTGTTGGTGCCGTAGAGGCGTGCGAAGAGCTGGAGGAGGAAGCCGGCCTCGTTGGAGGATCGGCCGCTGAAATAGAAGAAGGTCTCGTCGGGATGCGACTGCTTCAGGCCCTGCACCGCGACCTCCATGGCGTGTTCCCACGGGACGGCGCGGTAGGAGCGGTCGCCGGGGGCGGCGAAGAGCGGCTGGGTGATGCGTCCGGCGTGCTCGAGCTCACGCGGGGTGAAGCGGGCGAGGTGGTCAAAGGAGAACTCGTCGAAGAAGCCGGGCTTGATGCGTCCCTGGAGGTCGGCGGCCATGGCCTGCACGGACTTTTTGCAGACTTCGGGGAAGTGCCCGCGCTCGTTGGTCATGCCGCCGAGCTGGCCGCCCATGCCCAGTGCGCAGGTTTTGCAGGCGTTGCGGGAGCGCAGGGCGCGGATCATGCGGACGACGCCGCCGGATTGACGGGCCTTGGAGATGGTGTACCAGATGGAGGGCCAGCCGCCGCCGGCGCTGGGGGACTTCATGCGGGGGGGAGGGTAGCGGGGATCACCACGGAGGCGCGGAGGGCGCGGAGACGGATTTGGGCGGGCGTTAGGGCGGGGAATAGCCCCGGCTGGTTACTGCCAGACCCCAAGCATGTGAAGGACGCCGCCGGCTGGGCGGGCCGTGGAGGCGGTACTCCGGATGGAGGGCCTTCCGCGACTGGCGGTGTGTGCCTTCAAGCGCAAAGCACGGCGAGAGGAACGCCGATTACCACGACAGCCGAGGCAGGTACATCTCTCCTTCCGCGATCCGAGCCCGGATGCGTTTGGCGAGCGGTTGATCTGGACATGCCGCGAGAAGCTCTGTTGCGACGGAGGGGGCGCACGTGACCGCAGTCAAGATGATCGAAGCGAACTCGGACTTGCCGATGCCGCGCGGGCGCCTGTGTGATGCGCCGATGAGCTCGAAGGCTGCTTCTGCGGAGGCTCTGAGAACTGGATCGGAGACGTCTGGGCCCAGAGGGATCGAAGCATGCCAGAGCCCGGTTAACGCGCGGCACCGCGACTTTGACGGCGTGATCGAGCCGCGCTGATCCAGCACGGTTTGAACGATTTCGACCGCCGTGGCGCGCATGCCTCGCCTGGTTGCTGCCTCAACTATCCACGGCGTAACGGCGTAAGCCCTGTACCTGTCGGGCTGACTGCGGGCGGTGCTCCAAGCTCGCTCGATCAGGTTGAGCGCGGTCCTGTCGTCGGGAGCATGCTTGGCACAGCAGGTGAGCGACTGCACGCGAAACCACGGTTCGGCGATCCCCTCGGCGATTGTCAGAGCGCGCGACCAATCGACGGCGGCAAGCCAGCTTACCTCGTCGCGTTGAAGTGTCGCGTCACCCATGGAAGAACTGGCAGTCTATGCCGACGACCGTTGAAATGAGGTCAGGCTGGTTGGCGTCAAAGCCCTTGGTGTCCAGTAGCGGGGATATGGGTGAGCCGGCCTCGGCGCGGTCGAGCAATTGCTCTCGGGCAAGAGGACTCGTTTGGCGGAGGAACGTGCCGCGCTCCGCAGCGGTGAGGTGTGGGGCCGGTACGATGGGTCCGGGGAACTCGCGTGACCGATCCCAACACATGGACCGATACGGAACTGGTGGTCGCCGCGGGCAAGGGCGATATGGCGGCGTTCGAGGTGTTGTATCACCGGCACAAAGGATGGGTGGGGTCGGTCGCGCTTCGGTTTACGCGGGATCATGAACTGGCATTGGACGCGGTGCAGGAGACTTTTGCTTACCTGGCCCGTCGGGTTTCCACGCTGACATTGACGGCCAAGATGACGACTTTTCTGTACCCGGTGGTGCGGAGCACGGCGCTGACGATCGTGCGGAAGCGCGGGCGGGCGGGGTTGCCGGGGGTGGTTGGTGACGCCGGCGGGTCGGGGCGTGGTTGGGATGAGGCCGGGGCTGGGGGTGGGGGGGACGGCGGGGCCGCCGCCGGATCGTTGGAGGGGAACCCAAGTTTGCTGCGGGCGATTGATGCGCTCCCTGATGGGCAGCGCGAGGTGGTGATGATGAGGTTCGGGTCGGGGATGGCGCTGGGGGATATCGCGATGGCGCTGGGGGTGCCGACAGGGACGGTGAAGTCGCGGCTGCACCACGCGCTCCGGGCGCTGGAGGAGCGGCTGCGGGAGCCGGGGTGAGGGCGTGCTGCCGGCGAGTTGGCAAAGGATGGGCAAAGATGCCGGGATGGTGAAGCGCCGGGGGCTCTGGCGCGTCGTATCGTGACGCGATGCCACCCTCTCCCCCGGCCCGGAGGGGTGGGCCGCCACCGGTCGTGCGTGCGCCGGTAGGCTCTGACGCCCGAGATCGTGCGAGACTGCTTTGACGTTCTTGCTTGAGACCATCCGCCTGGGCCTGTCCAACCTCCGGTTGCACGCTTTGCGAAGCGTGCTGACGGCGGTGGGAATCATTTTGGGCGTGGCGGCGGTGATCACGATGATCGCCATCGGCGAAGGGTCGAAGCAGGCGGCGCTGGCGCAGATCGAGCGGCTGGGGGCGCGGAACATCATCGTCCGGTCCATCAAGCCGCCCGAGAGCGCGCAGATGCAGTCGGGGAACCGGCGCGGGTGGCGGGCCCGGTACGGGATCACCCGGGATGACCTTGCGGTGGTGGAGCAGTCGTTCCCGCAGGCGGCGGCGATCGTGCCGCTCAAGAGCGTGGGGGGGCAGGTGCTGCGCGAGGCGTTGCGCAAGCAGAGCCAGACGTTCGGCACCACGCCGGAGCTTCAGCGGGTGGCCAACCTGAAGGTGGCGCGGGGCCGGTACCTGTCGCAGCAGGACGTGGACGAGGCGGCGCCGGTGGGGGTGCTGGGGCACGACATGGCGCGGACGCTGTTCCCGTTCGACGACCCGCTGGGCGCCACGGTGCGGGTGGACGGCAAGGTGATCACGGTGGTGGGGGTGCTGGAGTCGGTGGGGACTTCGGGGGGCGCGGGGGCCGCGCTGGTGGGCCGTGATTTCAACCTCGACATGCACATCCCGATCACGACGGCGCGGATGCAGTTCGGCGATCTTGTGGTGCGGCGGACGCAGGGCTCGGGCAGCGCCGAGGAGGTCCAGGTGCGGGAGGTGCTGTTTGAATCGGCGTCGCGGGACGCGGTGCTGACGGACGCGGCGCTGCTGCGGCGCGTGTTCCAGGTTCGGCACCCGAAGATGGACGACATCCAGTTTGTCATCCCGTACCAGTTGCTGGAGGACGCCAAGAAGGCGGCGCTGCGGTGGCAGCTCGTGCTGGCGGCGATCGCGGCGATCAGCCTGGTGGTGGGCGGGGTGGGGATCATGAACATCATGCTGGCGAGCGTGACCGAGCGGACGCGCGAGATCGGGATCCGGCGCGCGCTGGGGGCGACACGGCGGCACATCGTCTGGCAGTTCCTGGTCGAGACCAGCGTGCTCTCGGCGGTGGGTGGCGTGATGGGGGTGTTGCTGGGGGTGGGGATGAGCGTGGGGATCGGCTGGTTCGCGAACAAGATGTTCAACAGCGCCGAGCTGGCGACCAGCGTTCCGCTTTGGTCGATCCTGGTGTCGTTCATCGCGGCGGCGCTGACGGGGCTGATCGCGGGGATTTATCCCGCGCGCCAGGCGGCACGCCAGGACCCGATCGTGGCGCTGCGGCACGACTGACCCGCCCGAGCGGTCGCGCGGGCGACCGCTACACTCCGCGCGTGAACGGACCACGCAAACCGACAAGACGCGGCGGGGGAGGGCCACCCACGAAGGGAGGCATGGGCCGGGGCGGGTTCAAGGGGCCGCCTCGCGGGCGGGGGAAGGGGCCGTCTTCGGGGTTCTCGCGCGGCGCGGGGGCGCCCACGGACAGGCCCGAGCGGCCCCGCAGGCCCGAGACCCCGGGCTCGGCGGCGCGGGCGGCGGTGCACCGGCTCCTGTCGCTGCAGACACGGCGGTTCCCCGACCTGGAGATCGCGGAACTGGATACCGGAGGGCTCGACCCGCGCGACGCCGCGCTGGCGCACGCGATCTATGACACGGTGCTGCGGCGGTGGCTGACCCTACAGCACCTGCTGACCAAGGTGCTGGATGTGCCGTGGGAGGAGCTGCATCCGAAGGTGGCCGCGGCGCTCTTGGCAGGGGCGGCGCAGTTGATCTTCTTCGACAAAGTCCCATCGCATTCAGCGGTGGACGAGGCGGTGCGGTTTGCCAAGACGGCGAGCGTGCGCTCGGGCGGGCTGGTCAACGCGGTGCTGCGGAACCTGGTGACGCACATGGGCGGGGACGACGCGGGGATCCCCCGCGACGTGCAGCCGGTGTGGACGCCGGGGAGAACCGAGTTGCCGCTGGCGGCCGGGGGGGCGCTGCGGTTCAAGGTCGAGCTGCTGCCGGGCGACCCGATGCAGTCGCTGAGCATCGCCACCAGCCACCCCGTCGAACTGCTGCGGCAGTGGGCCAAGTCGATGCCGATGGCGGATGTCCGGCGGCTGGCGCTGCACGGGGTGGCCAGCCCGCCGGTGATCCTGAACACCGCGTTCGCGACGGCGCCCCTGCCCCAGGAGGGGCTGAGCGTGCACGCATCGCCGGGGCACCACGTGTGGACCGGGACGCACACCGCGCTGGGCGAGCTGCTGCGGAGTCGGCGCGACATCTGGGCCCAGGACCCGGCGTCGGCGCTGGCGGTCTCGAGCGTGAGCGGTCTGAAGCCCGAGGTGGTGATCGACGTGTGCGCCGGGATGGGGACCAAGACCCGCCAACTGGCGGCGACGTTCCCGGGCTCGCGGGTCATCGCCACGGACGTGGACCTGCCGCGTTTCCGAACGCTGCAGCGGGTGCTGGAGGGGCTGGCGAACGTCGAGGTGGTGGCGTTTGACAAGCTGCGCGGGCTCGCGGGGACCGCGGACCTGGTGCTGCTGGATGTCCCGTGCTCGAACACGGGTGTGCTGGCACGGCGGGTCGAGGCGCGGTACCGGTTTGAGCGGGGGCGGCAGGAGAAGCTGGCGTCGATGCAGAAGCAGATCATCGCCGACGCGATCCCGCTGCTGCGCGCGGGCGGCCAGGGGCATGAGCGCGGACGGATTCTGTACTCGACGTGCAGCCTCGACCCGAGCGAGAACCGGGAGCAGGCGCGGTGGGCGGCGAAGTGGCACATGTTCAAGATCTCTCGGGAGCACCAGCGGCTTCCCGAGGGCGGGCCGGGTGAGCCGAGCGAGCGGTACAGCGATGGCGCGTACAGCGTGGTGCTCGAATAGGCACCGGACGCCCACCAAACCGTCTGAAGGGCGGCGGATGTCGCGGCTCGCATTGGTTGGCGTGGTCGGGTACCATGCCCGGCCCGTCGTTGATTGGCGTGGGCCCGCCGCATGAACCTTGTTGACCTTCTAAGTGTTGGCTGCATCAAAGTCCCGCTCGCCGCGTCGGATCGAAAGTCGGCGATTGAGGAGCTGGTTGATGTTCTGGCCGGGCAGAAGCGCATCCAGAACGCGCAGCTGCTGAAGGACGCGGTATGGGCGCGTGAGACGACGCGGACCACGGGCATCGGGCACGGGCTGGCGATCCCGCACGGCAAGTGCGAGGGCATCCCTACCTTGGCGATGGCCATCGGCAAGCCGGCGAGCCCGATCGATTTCCAGTCGATCGACAGCAAGCCGGTGCGTCTTGTCATCCTGCTCGCCAGCCCGCTCGACCGCACCAGCGACCACATCCAGGCGCTGGCGAAGGTGAGCAGGCTGATGACGGTGGAGGCCTTCCGCAGCAAGGTGTACGAGGCGGGGTCGTCTCAGGACATCTACGACCTGCTGCTGGCGCAGGAAGCGCCCAAGGTCTGAAACGGGCGGCGGGGTTGATGAAACGGGGGCGTCGACCGGGCGCGCCGCGGTCCATACGATTGCGGCGATATGCCAAACACATCGAGTTCCTCTCCCTCCGCGCCGGCCGCCGGGCGCAGGTCGCTGGCGGGTCGGATCATCCGCTGGACGCTCATCGTGGTCGTGGTTCTGGTCGCGGCGGTGGCGCTGTTTGGCCCGATGGTGGCGTCGAAGCTAGGGCGTGGGATCGCCGAGAGCGCACTGAACGACGGGATCGCGGGGAGGTTCAAGCTCGATGCGCTCGGCCTCTCGTGGTCGGGGCCGCAGAAGGTGGGGCCGATCACGCTCTTGGACCCCCAGGGCGGGGTGGTGGCGACCGGGTCGGCGTCGGTGGGTGCGGGGCTGCTGTCGCTGGCGACCGGCGGGATGGACGTGGGCGCGGTGGTGGTGACGTTCCAGGCGGACATCAAGCAGGTCGCGGGGGTCGGGGGCAAGGGGGCATCGACGAATCTCGCCGAGGCGCTGCGCTCGACGAAGGGGGCACCGGGCGTCCCAACACCGGGCCCCCTGACTCCGGGCGGTGCGCCGGCCAAGCCGGCGGAAATCCGGCTGCCCAAGGGGCTGACCGCGACCCTGACCCTTGCCAACTCCGAGGTGAAGTTCACCGGCGAGTTGGCGCCGAGTGCAGGCGGGAAGGGCGGCGTGCAGACGCTCGGGCTCACCAACATCACGGCCAGCGGCGCGTTCACGCTCGGCGCGCCGCTGAAGCTCACGGCCACCGCCGACACGCTGGACGGCAAGCGGGCGGTGGCGCTCGAGGTGAGCGCGACCGACCTAACGCGGGCCGACGGGCTGGTGACGCTTGACAAGGCGCAGGGCGAGCTCAAGGCCGATGCGAACATCCCGGGCGAGCTGGTCGACCTGGCGGCCAGGGTCGCGATGGGGGCGGGGGCGGGCCCTGGTGGCGCTGCGCCGGGAGCGGGCGCGACGGAGGCGGCACGGGTCGGGGCGGACATCCGGTTGAAAGGCGGCAGGCTCACGCTGGCGGACGCCTCGCGTCCGGCGTTTGTCGAGGTGCGGGTGCCGGCCGCGCTGTTCGGCGCGGGCGGCGCGGCGTCGACGCTTCGGGTGGAGAACCCGCCGAAGCTGTCGCTGTTGCTGGATGCGCTGGACTTTCCGGTGGCCGTGGGTTCCGGCGCTGCGCCGGACTACCGGGGCGCGAGCCTGAAGGCCAAGCTGCGCGGCACGGAGACCACCGGCAAGCTGTCATTGGCGGGGCAGGGCGGCGGGGCGGCGAGCGAGTTCTCGATCAAGCCGTTTGAGCTGAGCGTGGGGACGCGCGACATGTCCGAAGGCCTCGGGGTGATCGGAGAAATCAAATCGCAGGTCGGCGGGGCGGACGCGGGCACGATCACGGTCGACGCGGTGGCGTCGGAACTGCTGGACGACAAGGGGGCGATCAAGCCGGGGGGCCCGGGCCAGATGCGCGGCAAGTTGGTGGTTGAGAAGTTCTCCACCGGCGTGCTCCAGCCGGTGGTGGACGGGCTGGGCATCGACCTGAACGAGGTGTTCGGGCCTGTGCTGAAGGCCGACATCCGCGCCGGGGTGCAGACGGCGGAGGCGCCCCCGGGCGGGGCCGGGGCGCCCAAGGCGTCTTCGCCCTACCTGGCCGGCGGCGTGCTCAGCGACAAGACCAGCCTGTGGTTCAACCTGTGGATCGACGCGGACCGCGTGCGATCCCGCGAGGACGGGATCAAGATCGAGACGCAAGCGCCGGGCTACCTGGCGCGGCGGTTCATGCCCAAGGACGCCGGGGTTTCCATCGACGGCAAGGGGCTCGGGCTCTTGACGCTGACGGACTTCGAGGTCATCGGGGCGCTGTCGGGCAAGCCTGATCTTGCTCGCTCGCACGGCGAGGCGCGGGTCGCGATCGGCGACCTGGACGTGAAGGTGACGAGCGCGCCGGCGTCGGCGGGCCCGATCCGGCTGGCGAGCGTGGATACGCACGTGACCTTCAGCGGCGACAAACCGCTGAAAGTGAAGCTTGACGATCAGTTCCAGTACGGCGGGGCCAAGTTCAACGCGGTCGGCGAGATGCAGGTGACCGGGCTGCTCAGAGGCGACGCGGGTGCTCCGGGCGGTGTGGCGCTCAATCTCAAGGAGGCGCGCCCGAAGGGGTCGCTGGCAATTTCAAACATCCCCACGGCGCTCGCCGCGCTGGGGGGCGAGAAGGGGTTGCAGGGGGCGCGTGCCGCGCTGGGCGACCTGCTCACGGTGAAGCTCGACGCCGAGCCGGGCGCCGACGGGTCGGCTTCGGTGAAGCTCTCGATCGACAGCGCCGGCACCAAGGGCGGCGGGGCGTTCGTGCTGTCGCAGCAGCACGTTCGGACCGAGGGCGAGGGGGTTTCGCTCACGCTCAACCGGCCGGCCGAGACACTCAACGGCCTGCTGAACTCCGCGGGGGCGGGGGCGCAGGTGACCATCGACGGCGTGGAGCCGCTGACGGTGAAACTCGCGGGGCTCGATGCGGCGCTGAGTGACTCGGGCGTGCGGTTGGAGACGATCAAGTCGAAGCTCTCTGTGGAGGGCAAGCAACTGGGCGTGCGGCTTGCGGGGCCGACGGGGGGCGCCGGGTCCGGGGGCGCTGGGTCCGGGGGTGGCGCGGCACGCGGCGGGGGCGAGCGGGTCGCGGTTGATTCGCTGCGAGCGGACGTGGTGCTGGACGGCAGCGGCGGGGCCGACCTGACGGTGAACGCCGGGGGCGGCTATCAGGCGAGCCGGTTTTCGATTTCGGGCACGATCGGGTCAGGGGCGGTGCTGGCGCCGGAGGGCGTGGACATCCGGAAGCTGTCGCCGCGCGGCTCGCTGAGTCTGAAGGACGTGCCGACGTCGCTTCTTGCGCTGGTGGACCCCGAGCAGGCGGCGCTGGTTCAGGCGGTCGCCGGGCCGTCGGTCGATGCGGAGCTCTCGGCGCTGACGGACGCGAAGGGGTTCGGGCTGAAGCTGACGGGCCCGGGGGTCGCGGTGGAGTCGCGGGCGGTCATCGCGGGAGACCGGCTGAAGGTCGGGCCGACCAGGGCGCAAGCGGTGATTACACCGGCGGCGATGGATGCCGTTCTGGCGATCAAGGCGCCGAAACTGGATCCGCGCCCGGCGTTGAAGGGCGACGCGAAGCTCGCGTTGGACGCGACGGAGGTTTCGCTGGCGATCGCCGGGCCGACGAAGATCGACCCCCGGCCGCTGGGGCAGTATCGGATCGGGTTCAGGTCTGACAACGAGCTGGTTGTCAACAACGCGATGGTGCTGGGCGCGGGGACGGCGTCGGCGCGCCCGCTCAACGTCGGGGTCCGCGGGCTGACGGGCAACCTGAACGCGAACGACGACCCGACGAGGGTCGGCGGCGAGATGACCGCGCAGGTGAAGCTATTCAACCCGGCCGACCCCAAGGGCGACCTGGTGACGCTCACCGTCAACGGCGGCACCACGCTTCCCCAGCAGCTCCGCGAGCTTTCGCTCGACGCGCCCGACACCGCGGCGATCGACCGCTGGCTGGGGACGCCCGAGCTGTTCGCCCTGGCGCTGGGCGACCATCTCAAGGTGCAGTCGATGGGCAGCACGGTGAAGCAGGCGAACGGGACGCTGCTGCAGACCAACATCGATTCGCCGAGGTTCGTGACGGGCATCACGGTGGCGATGAGCGATGGGGGCTACCGGTTCCAGCCGTTCGACGCCGAGTGGACGCTCGATCCCCGGCTGGCTGACCGCTATGTGTTCGTCGATGCGCAGGGCAAGCCGACGGCGCGCTTGGCGCGACCGGTCAAGATGACGCTTTCGGTGGAGTCATTGGGGCTCGGGCCGGTGAACCAGTTGTTCCAGCCCGGCGCGTTCGGGATCGACGTGAGGCTTCGGGCGCCGGGGATGTCGATCGTGACGCCCGAGGGTGTCGAGGCGGACCTGGGCGACCTGACCGCGCGGGTGGGCACGCCCAAGGGGCAGGCGCTGGGGACATTGAACTTCGAGCTGGCCACGCCCGCGGTGACGCTGGCGGGCAAGGGGGCGCAGGGCAAGTCGCAGCCGCTGAGCGCCAAAGGGGTGGTCGAGCAGTTCGCCGATGCGTCGGGCAACCCGACGCCCGACAGGGCGGCGGTGACGGCGAACGTAACGGGCGGTCTGCCGACGCCGCTCCTGGACGCGCTGGCGGGGCAGAAGGGCGCGCTGGTGGACCTGCTGGGCGCGAGGGTGGACACGAAGATCGCGGCGGCGGGGCTGAGCAAGTCGGCCGGGACGCTGGACGCGACGCTGACGGCCGACAACGCGAACGCGAACGCCAAGGGGTCGGTGAAGGCCGGCGTGTTCAATGCGTCGGAGCCGGTGGTGGCGCGGATGAACCGGATCACCCCGGAGGCGGGGAAGCGGTACATCGGGTCGGTGCTGCCAATTCTCGACAAGATCGAGAAGACGCCGGACGACAAGCCCGCGGTGATCACAGCGACGAACCTCACGGCGCCGCTGGACGGCGACCTGAAGCACCTGAACGCCGACGTGGTGTTCGACCTGGGCACGGTGCAGTTCAAGAGCTCGGACTTCTTCGGTGAGATCCTGAAGGCCACCAGCAACGCGTCGTTCGGCAAGGTTGGTCAGAAGATCCCGCCCTTCAAGGCGAAGGTGCGCGAGGGGGTGGTGGAGTACGAGAAGTTCACGCTGCCGACCGGCGAGTTCGAGCTGGCCACGCAGGGCAAGGTCGACCTGGTGAAGAAGAAGATGAAGCTGACGGTGTGGGTGCCGATCTTCGCGCTGGCGGATGAGCTGGTCGCGAAGTTCGGGGCCGGCCTGCCGGGCCTCAAGAACATCGCGAACCTGCCTTTGAAGATTTCCGGAGATCTGGACGACCCGGACATTTCGATCGACGGCGAGCAGCTCGGCAA
Organism: uncultured Phycisphaeraceae bacterium; assembly: GCA_964510955.1. Taxonomy (GTDB): domain Bacteria; phylum Planctomycetota; class Phycisphaerae; order Phycisphaerales; family UBA1924; genus JAFLCM01. The sequence goes on along the minus strand of CAZEDW010000006.1, from coordinate 93,929 downwards.
GGACATCGTGAACATCCCCGGCGCCGCCGCCGGCGGGGCGGCGGGGGGGATCGAGGACACCCTCAAGGGCATCGGCGACCTGTTCAAGAAGAAGAAGAAAAAGAAATAGCGGGGATGGGTATTCAGCCGTCCGGCGTGAGGCCTGCGGCGGTGAGGTCACCCACCACGCGGATGGCGACGGTGTTGGCGCCGCCGGGACGGTCGAACGGCACGCCGGCGAGCAGCACCATGCGGTCGCCGGGCTCGGCCCAGCCGTCGTTCAGCACGGTCTGCTCGACGATGGTGGCGAACTCGAAGCGGTGCTTCGGCAACTGGCGCCGGAGGTGGGGCATCACGCCGCCGAGCAGGCTCATGCGGCGGACGGCCTGTTCATCGGATGAGAACGCCAGGATGGGAATGCGGAAGCCCATGCGGCTAAGGTGGCGCGCAGTGCCGCCGGTCTGGGTCCAGGCGGCGACGACGGTCGCGCCCACGTCCTGGGCCATGATGGACGCGCCGTGGGCAAGGGCGGCGACGATCTCGCGGCGCGACTGCGCGACGGCGGGCGGTCGTGCGACGGCGGGCGAGGACCGGATCGCCTCTTCGGTCGCGAGAGCCACCCGGCGCATGGTCTCGACGGCGAGGACGGGGTATTTTCCGACGGCGGTCTCGCCCGACAGCATCACGCAGTCGGCCCCGTCGAGGATGGCGTTGGCGACGTCGCTGACCTCGGCGCGGGTGGCGGTGGCGCTGGAGATCATCGATTCGAGCATCTGGGTGGCGACGATGCACGGCTTGCCGAAGTCGTGGGCGCGGGCGACGAGCTTCTTCTGGACCACCGGCACCTTGGCGAGGTCCATCTCGACGCCCAGGTCGCCGCGAGCGACCATGATGGCGTCGCAGGCGTTGAGGATCTCGTCGATGCTGGCGACCGCCTGGGGCGTCTCGATCTTGGCGATCACGGGCATCGCGTCGGCGGCGGCGCCGGTGATGGTCGCCAGGCGTCGCTTGAGCTCGAGGACGTCGGCGCCGCGCCGGACGAACGAGAGGGCCAGAAAGTCAACGGCGTTGTCCACACCCCAGCGGGCGCACTCCCAGTCACGGTCGCTCAGGGCCGGCACTGAAAGGGTGGAATCGGGGAGGTTGATGCCCTTCTTGCTGGTCACCCTGCCGCCGACGTTGACAACGCAGCGGAGCAGGCCCGCGGCTGATTCGAGGGCGAGCATCCGGACCGCGCCGTCGTTGATGAGCACGCGGTGGCCGGGCTTGACCTCGTCGACCATCGCGGGGTAGGTCGTGGCGAACACGGCGCTGACGCCCTGCGGCCCGCCGGGTGAGGACTCCGTGGCGTGGGCGGAGATGGCGACGACCTGTCCGGCCTCAACATCGATGCCGTCACCGGGCACGGGTCCGATGCGGATCTTGGGCCCCTGGAGATCGCCGAGCACCGCCAGCGGAACGCCCAGGGATGCGGACACCTGGCGGACAGCGGCAAGGCGGCGGGCGTGGCCCTCGAAGTCGCCGTGAGAGAAGTTCAGGCGGAACAGGCGCGCCCCGGCCTCGACGAGCTTGGCGAGCACGCGCGGTTCTTCGCTGGCGGGGCCGAGGGTGGCCAGGATCTTGGTGAGCGCGGGCTGGGCGGGGGCGGGGTCGGTCATGGGGAGAGGGTACGCGGCGGGTCAGAAGCGCACGCGGCCTGGAACGGGGCGCAAGTTGTGCGCGATGGGGCGAGAGATGCGCGAAAACAGGGGCGCGGAAGGGCGGGCGTCCGATGAACCGAGGTGCCCGAGCGCGAGGATCGCGCCGGGCGTGCGCGGTCGTGTCGCACAGACAACCTTTGTGGAGGCCAGGATGGCCGATTCGGACACACCAACCAGCCCCGCCGGGAGCGCCGGCGCCGAACCCGGAAAGCCGCAGGACGCCGCGGCGATGGCGGGGGACGCGCTGCAGGCCGCAGAGAAGGCGGTGCAGTCGATCGGGGCGCAGGCGTCGAGCGCCCCCCCCAGTCCGGCCGCGGCCGATGCGCTGGCGGCGGTTCAGGCGGCGCTGAACGAAGTGAACAACCCTTCGCCAACCCCCGCCGCGCCCGCGAGCGCCGCCGCGACAGGCGGGCTGGGCGGCGGCGCCGTGAGCGACGAGGGCGACGGCGCCATGCCGTTCAACCTGCCGAGCTTCGGCGACGCGCCGCTGACGGACAAGCCGGCGAATCTCGACCTGCTGGCGGATGTCAACCTGAACGTGAAGATCGAGCTGGGGCGCACGCGGATGTACGTCGAGGACGTGCTGCGCCTGGCGGAGGGGTCGGTGGTGGAGCTTGACAAGCTGGCCGGCGACCCGGTGGACATCTATGTGAACGAGCGCCACGTGGCGCGCGGCGAGGTGCTGGTGCTGAACGACAACTTCTGCATCCGCGTCAACGAGATCATCTCGCCGCTGGCCCAGGAGCAGGCGGCCTGAGTTGAGAGCCCGCGGGCGGCACGCCCGCACGGCGCGAGGATCGCGCCGCGTTCGCCAGGAGGGCGTCGATGCGTGGCTGGTTGCGGGCTTTGACGGCGGTGGTAGCGGCGGTCGGCGCCGCGGCGCTGGGCGAGGCGGGGCCGGCCCGGGCGGCGGACGGGGTCTCGTCGGGCCCGATCGCCAACCTCTCGCCGGAGCATGCGATCGAGGTGCCGCCGGTCCCGCAGCCCGGGGAAGCCGCTAACACGATTCAGGCTTCGGGGGGGCTTCGGTCTTCCGTGGGCGAGTTCGTGCGGGCGCCGAAGACCGAGACGCAGTCGCTCGGCGTGCCGTCTGCGCACCACGCGGGCGCCGCGAAGCAGGCCCAGCCCAAGACCTCACAGGCGGGAGCGAGCTGGACCGACCACTGGATCGTGCGTGGATTCGGGGCGACGGCCCTGCTGGGCGGCGTGCTCTTGCTCGTCAGGTGGGGGGCCAGGAAGGCGGCGGGGGCGGGGGGCGTGGCGGCGCAGCTCGGGGCGGGCGGGCGCGCGCCGGCGGGGGTGCTGAGCGTGCTGGGGCGGTACCCGGTCTCGCGCGGGCATTCGCTGGTGCTGCTGAAACTGGATCGGCGGGTGCTGTTGCTCGGTCAGAGCCCGGCGGGGTTCACCACGCTCAGCGAGCTGAATGATCCGGACGACGTGGCGTCGGTGCTGGCGAAGACGGCTGACGCGGACGGGACGGGGCTGACCCGGCGGTTCAACGACATGCTCCGGGGGCTGGAGCGCGACCCGAAACTGGTGGAGAGCGAGAGCGGCGGGGCCGGGCACGACGGCCCGGTCACGCCCCGGCTGGCGATGCGCACGATGGGGCGCGGAGCGATCGGGGGTGCGGCGTGAGGCGCGCGCTGGCGGCGATCCTGGTCGTGTTGTTGAGCGTGGCGGGCGCGCGGGCGCAGTCGCTGATGGGGCCGCCGGCCCCGGCGGATGCGTTGGCGGGGACGCCGCTGGACGCCGCCGCGCCTCTGGGAGACACGTTGAATCCGGTGTCGGTGCTGGACGGAGCGTCGAAATCTGTGCCGGGGTTTTCGGGCGGGCTGTCGGGGGCGATGAGCATCATGATCGTGCTGACGGTGCTTTCGCTGGCGCCGGCGATCATGGTGATGTGCACGTGCTTCGTGCGGTTCCTGATCGTGCTGAGCCTGCTGAAGCAGGCGCTGGGCACGCAGCAGCTGCCGCCGGCGCAGGTGACGCTGGGGCTGTCGCTGTTCATGACGTTTCTGGTGATGTCGCCGACGTTTGAGCGGATCAACCGCGAGGCGATCGTGCCGTATCAACAAGGGACGGTGCAGGACCCGACGCAGCTGTGGAACCGGGCCAAGCAGCCGCTGCGCGACTTCATGTTCGCGCAGATCGAGGCGTCGGACAACTGGTCAAGCGTGTACATGATCCTGAACTACCGCGGGGTCGACACGTCCGAGCCGGAGAAGCTGACGCGGGCCGACGTTGACATGCTGACGCTCATGCCGGCCTTCATGCTGAGCGAGCTGAAGACGTCGTTCCTGCTGGGGTTCCGGGTGTATCTGCCGTTCCTGGTGATCGACCTGGTGATCTCGTGCGTGCTGATCAGCATGAGCATGATGATGCTGCCGCCGGTGCTGATCTCGCTGCCGTTCAAGCTGCTGCTGTTCGTGCTGGTGGACGGGTGGCAGCTCGTGGTGGGGAGCCTGATGGAGAGCGTGGCGAAAGTGGACGGGCCGGTGACCGGGGCGCTGGCGCCGCTGCTGGGGATGTAGCGCGGGGAGCTAAACGATGGCCTATGACGATTCCACGGTTGAGATGGTGCGGATGTGCCTGGTGACGGCGATGAAGATCAGCGCGCCGATCCTGCTGGCGGGCGTCCTGATCGGGCTGGTGATCAGCCTGGTGCAGGCGGTCACGCAGATCCAGGAGCAGACGCTGTCGCTGGTGCCCAAGATCTTCGCGATGATCATCGTGGCGATCGTGCTGCTGCCGTGGATCGTGCTGCGGCTGGTGGAGTTTGCTTCGGAGATGCTGCGGCTGGTGTGAGACGTGGAGCGACGATGGGACCGACGGGACGGGTGGAGCAACGAACGAGTGCTTGGGATTCAGTCCATCCTGCCGCATGTTCCCGCGTTCGGGCTGGTGCTCGCGCGGCTGACCGGGTTGTTTGTGTTCAGCCCGATCCTCGGGAGCGTCAGCGTGCCGCGCCGGTTCAAGGCGCTGCTGACCCTGGTGCTGGCGCTGGCGGTGTACCCTACGATCGACCATTCCAAGACCGTCGGCGTCTCGATGGGGCTGTTCTCGCTGGGGCCGATGCTGATCACCGAGGCGCTGATCGGCGCGACCATCGGCGTGCTGATGCTGACGCCGATGTGGGCGGTGCAACTGGCCGGGACGCTGATGGGCCAGCAGATGGGGCTGTCGCTGGCGCCGGTGTTCAACCCCGCGACGGACTTCGAGAGCGACGAGCTTGGGCAACTGTTGTTCATGATGGCGCTGGCGGTGTTCGTCGCGGCGGGCGGGATCGAATCGTTGTGGGAGGGGCTGGTGCGCTCGTTCGCCACCGTCGCGCCGGGGTCGTTCCGCGTCGATCACACGCTGCTGGAGACGGCGACGGGGCTGGTGTCCTCCGGGTTTCACCTGGGGATGCGCGTGGCGATGCCGGTGATGGCCATCGTGCTGGTGGAGAGCATCGCGGTGGGGTTCATCAGCAAGTCGCTGCCGCAACTGAACCCGATGAGCTTCGGGTTTCCCGTGCGGATCCTTCTAGGGCTGGTGACGCTGACCGCGTCGCTGGCGGGGGTGATGGTCGCGCTGGGGTACGACGTGCGGTCGACGATCCAGATCGTGAGCGATTGGGTGTCCGGGGTGAGCGGGGGGTAGCGCGCGGCGGGTGGTGAGGCCGGGATTTGGCCGACAGTGAGAAAGGAGTGAGTGGTTGGCGGAAGACATGGGACAACGCACCGAAGCGCCGACGCCACGCAGGCTGAGCGAGGCGCGGGAACGCGGGCAGACGGGTAAGAGCCCGGACCTGTCGGCGGCGCTGTTCCTGTCGGGGGCGTGCGTGCTGGCGTACCTGTGGGCGTCGGACCTGTTCAGCTTCGGGGCCTCGATGGTGCGGCGAGGGCTCGATACGTCGGCCCTGGGCATGTCGCTGCATCCCTTGGATCTGAAGACCGAGATCACGGGTTCGTTCTTCACCGCGGCGAGGTTCGCCGTGCCGCTGATGCTGGCGCTGGCGGCGCTGTCGTACTGCGTCCAGGTGTGCCAGGTGGGTTTCATCCTGACCACGCGCCCGCTCGAGCCGCGGCTGGACCGGCTCAACTTCCTGTCGGGGTTCGGGAGGCTCTTCTCGCTGCGCTCGACCGTGAAGGGCGGGCTGGACCTGTTGAAGCTGGGCCTGATCGGGACGGTCGCCGTGCTCGTGGTTCGCGGGGAAGCACGGGCCATCGTGTCGCTGGCGGGGCTGGACCTGGCGGCGGGCTTTGTCGAGTCGCTGCGGATCGCCTCGCGGGTCGCGGTGTGGGTGCTGGTGATGCTGCTGCTGATCGGCGTGATCGACTGGGTGTATCAGAAGTGGCAGATGAAGCAGGACCTGAAGATGACCAAGCAGGAGGTCAAGGACGAGCTGAGGTCGCAGGAGGGCGACGTCGAGATCAAGGGTCGTCGGCTGAAGTTCATGCGTAGCCTGATCAGCCAGCGGCTGGGGCGCGACGTTCCCAAGGCGGACGTGGTGGTGGCGAACCCGACGCACTTTTCCGTGGCGATCAAGTACGACGGCGCCAGCATGAGCGCGCCGCGCGTGGTGGCCAAGGGGGCGGACTACATGGCGCTGAAGATCAGGTACATCGCCGCGGCGCACGGCGTGCCCATCGTCGAGCGCCCGCCGCTGGCCCGCGCGCTGTACCACCAGGTCGAGGTCGGGCAGGAAGTGAACCCCGAGCACTACGAGGCGGTCGCCGAGGTGCTGGCGTATGTGTACCGGCTGGAGGGCAGGGTGGCGGGGGCGGCGTGAGTGTGGGAGACAGTCAACAGGGGGCAGTGGGCAATGGGCAATGGGCAATGGGCAGTGGGCAGTGGGCAGTGGGCAGAGAGGAAGTGGAAAGTGGGAATGAGGAAGACGGAAAACTCGGAATGGCTGTTCTGGCTGTTGAAATGGCGGAGCCTTCCCTCTATTCAACTCTGTGCCCGTCAATCCAGTTCGAGCGGATCCGGCGGAAGCGCCCGGGGGGCAACACACTCATTTCCCCCTCTGATTCCGCTCTGATCCCTCTGATCACTCCGCGTTGATTTCAACTCTCCGCCCTGTCCGCCCCTTCGCCTTCAATCAAGATGCCCGCCGTTGCCCAGCCCATCCCCGCCTGGATCCAAGCCATCCAGAAGCACCGCGGCCTGATCGTGCCGGTGGCGTTCATCATGTTGACGGCGGTGATCCTGATCCCGCTGCCGCCGATGGTGCTGGACGTGCTGCTGGCGTCGAACATCACGCTCTCGATCATCATCCTGATGACGACGATGTACGTGAAGGAGCCGCTGGACTTCAGCGTGTTCCCGTCGCTCTTGCTGGGGGCGACGCTGTTCCGGCTGGTGCTGAACGTTGCCACCACGCGGCTGGTGCTGTCGGCCAACGCCACCAGCCCGACGCAGGCGGGCGAGATGGCGGGCAAGGTGATCTCGGCGTTCGCCAACTTCGTCGCCGGCGGCAACCTGGTCGTGGGTGTGATCGTGTTCCTGATCCTGGTGATCGTGCAGTTCGTGGTGATCACCAAGGGCGCCACGCGCATCAGCGAGGTGGCGGCGAGGTTCACCCTCGACGCGATGCCGGGCAAGCAGATGGCTATCGACGCCGACCTGAACGCCGGCGTGATCGACGAGAAGGAGGCGCGGAGGCGACGCCAGCGCGTCGGCCAGGAGGCGGATTTCTTCGGCGCGATGGACGGCGCCAGCAAGTTCGTCCGCGGCGACGCCATCGCGGGCATCATCATCACCGTGGTCAACGTGCTGGGCGGGTTCGCCATCGGGATGCTGATGAAGGGGTGGGGGGCCGCCGAGACCGCGCGCATCTTCACGCTGCTGACCATCGGCGACGGCCTGGCGAGCCAGATCCCGGCGTTCATCATCGCGATCGCCTCGGCGCTGGTCGTGACGCGGGCCGGGTCGCGCGAGAACCTCGGCGAGGAGTTGACGACGCAGCTCGCCGGAAGCTCGACGGCGCTGGGGATCGCGTCGGGGTTCTGCGCGGTGCTGGCGCTTACGCCGCTGCCGACGCTGCCGTTGCTGGGGCTTTCGGGGCTGCTGGCGACGGTGGCGTTCCTGCAGCGGCGCGACCGGGCGTTCGCCGCCGGTCAGGCAAAGGCGCAGGCTGAGATGGAGGCCAAGGCCGCCGCCCCGGCTCCGAAGGTGGAAGAGCTGTTGAAGGTGGATGTGCTGGAGCTGGAGGTCGGGTACGGGCTGGTGTGCCTTGTGGATACGAACCAGGGCGGCGACCTCCTGGAGCGCATCAGCGGGCTGCGCCGGCAGTTGGCGGTCGATACCGGGCTGGTGATGCCGCCGGTGCGGATCAGGGACAACATGACGCTTACGCCGACGCGGTACCGGGTGAAGGTGCGGGGCAGCGTCATCGCCGAGGGGGAGACCCGCCCGGGGATGCTTCTGGCGATGGATTCGGGCATCACCACCGGCCCGATCCAGGGGGACTACACCCGCGAGCCGGCGTTCGGGCTCAACGCCTGGTGGATCGCGCCAACGCTCAAGACCCGCGCCGAATCCATGAACTACACCGTCGTGGACCCGACCAGCGTGCTGACAACGCACCTGGGCGAGCTTGTCAAATCGCACGGCGACGAGCTGCTCACCCGCGAGGAAGTGAACAACCTCATCACCCAGCTCAAGCAGCACGCACCGAAGCTGGTCGAGGAGACGGTGCCGACGGTGGTCAAACCGGGCGAGTTGCAGAAGGTCCTGCAATCGCTGCTCCGCGAGCGGGTGCCGATCCGGGACATGGAGACAATTCTCGAGACGCTTTCGGACTGGGGCGGCAAGACGAAGGACCTTGACGTGCTGGGCGAGTATGTGCGGAATGCGCTGCGCCGGTCTATCTGTCTGCAGTTCGCCGTGCCGATTGACCCGCTGTCGCCGGGTGCGGCGGCCGGCGGCAAGCCAGGGTCGGGGGGCGGGCCCGGTGGTGGTCCAGGGGGTGGGCGGCGGCTCCGGCTGGTGTGCGTGACGCTCGACCCGGCGTTCGAGGACTGTATCAACGGGTACATCGACCGCTCGTCGGTGGGGACGACGCTGAGCATGCCGGCCAACGCCGCGGCGCTGGTGGCGCGCCGGGTGATCGACGCCTTGCAGCCGGTGGTGAAAGGTGGGCACGCGCCGGTGGTGATCGCCTCGCCGCAGGTGCGGGCGCAGGTGAAACAGATTGTCGAGCCGCACCTGCCGGGGGTGGTGGTGCTGGGGTACAACGAGATTGTGGCCGAGGTGGAGGTGGAGTCGATGGGCCTGGTGTCGCTCCCGCAGGAGGCGGAGGTGGGGGCGGGGGCACGGTGACGGAGGGTGGCGGCGGAATGGAAGGGGGACGGGTCGGGCTGGCGCCAAGGCGGCGCCGTGGCTTGACGCGGGTGGTCCGGGTGGCGCACAATGCGCAGGTTCACTCAGCGGCGCGCCGCGCCGTCGGCCTCGGCAGGACGCTGAGGTGGTTCACCCGAGCATCGTTCGTCGGCCATGGAGGGCCAAGTGACGATCCGCACGTTCCGCGCCAACTCGGTTGCAGATGCGCTGTTGCAGGTGAAGAAGGAGCTCGGCCCCGGCGCGGTGATACTGCACACGCGGACCTACAAAGTTGGTGGCGTGCTGGGAGTGGGCGCCAAGTCGGTGACGGAGATCACCGCGACCAAGGACATGCACGTTGAGAGCCGCCTGCCGCGGCGGGAAGCGGTGCGGAGCGGCGCGGCACAACCTGTCATCGACGGTCGCGCCGGCGTCCGCGATCACGGGGCCCTGGGCGCCCGGCCCGGTGGCGTCGCGCGGGCGGGGGCGGGAGTGGGGTCCGATGTCGGCGCGCCGGCCGGAGCCGCGGCGGGCGCGGGGATCAACGCAAGGGGGCAGGGCGGCGCCGGTGTGAGAGCGGATGTGCCGCCGGCGGAAGGCCCGATCGCGGCGCAGCTTCGTGATGAGCTTTCGGCGATCCGGCGGCTGGTGGGTCGGCTGGTGCACTCGGGCGCGGGCCCGGTCGCCGAGACGCCCGAGACGCTCCAGCGGTGCTATCTGCGGCTGCTGGAGTCCGAGGTGGCGGCGGAGATCGCCGACGCGGTCGTCAACGAGGTCCGGGGTGAACTGGGGCACGGGGGCGGGCGGGACGCGGAGGCGGTGCACAGGGTTGTGCTGGAAAAACTGACCGGTTACATCCCCGCGTCGGACTCGGTCCCGGAGGACTCGCGGCCGGATGACGGGCGCCCGCTCACCATTGCGCTGGTTGGTCCGACGGGCGTGGGCAAGACCACGACCATCGCCAAGCTTGCCGCGGCGTACAAGCTCCGGCACGGCAAGCGCGTCGGGCTGCTCACCTGTGACACCTACCGCATCGCGGCGGTGGAGCAGCTCCGCACTTACGCGGGCATCATCGGGCTGCCGCTCCGCGTGGCGCTGACGCCGGCGGAGATCGAGCATGGATGCGAGGCGATGCGCGACTGCGACGTGGTGCTGATCGACACTGCGGGGCGTGCCCCGGGCGACGCCGGACGTCTCGATGAGCTGGCGAGGTTTCTTGAGCGGGCGCGCCCGCACCAGGTCCACCTGGTGCTTTCGTCGGCGGCGGGCCAGGCCTCGATGTCGCAGGCGGTCGCCAACTTCGCGTCGGTCAAGCCGAGCCACGTCATTTTCACCAAGCTTGATGAGGCGGTGAACTTCGGGGTGCTCGTCAACGTGGGCCGGCGCATCAACGCGCGGCTGAGCTATGTCACCACCGGGCAGGAGGTGCCGGATCACATCGAGCGCGGTGACGCGGCGCGGCTGGCGCGGCTGGTGCTGGAGAACGGGGGTTCGCTTGCGCCGACGGCGCCTTTGCTCGGGGGTGCCCGGTGATCCAGACGCTCAGCGGGGGCTGGCCCGCGACGCCTGCGCCGGGCCCGGCGCCCGATCAGGCCGAGCGGCTGCGCGCGCTGGTGCGTGAAATCGTGGACGGTTCATCCACGGCTCGTCCACAGAGAGGCGACGCGGACGGAAGGCCCGCGGGCGTGCCTGGTCCGCGCCGGGGCGCGGTGGTGGCGATCGCCTCGGGCAAGGGCGGCGTGGGGAAGACGTCGATCGCGGTCAATCTCAGCATCGCCCTCGCCGCGCAACACCTGCGCGTCGTGCTGCTGGACGGCGACCTGGGGCTCGGGAACGCCGACGTGCTGTGCGGGCTCAACCCGGAGCGCAACCTCGGCGACCTCGTCGAGGGCACGGCGTCGCTCGACGACATCACGCTCGATGCGCCGGGCGGGTTCCGGCTTGTGCCGGGGGCGTCGGGGGTTGGGTCGCTGGCGGACCTCGACGGCGGATCGCGCGAGCGTGTGCTGGCTTGCCTGGCCCGCCTGGAGACGGGAGCCGATGTGCTGATGATCGATTGCGGCGCCGGAATCGGGGCCAGCGTGCGCGCGTTTCTGCTGTCGTCCGACCTGCCGCTTGTGGTTGTGACGCCCGAACCCACGTCGATCACCGACGCGTACGCGTTGATCAAGAGCCTGCACGGCGCGTCGGAGGGGCGCCCGGCGGCGCCAGCGCTGGTCGTGAACCAGGCGCGGGACCGCGAGGAGGCCGCCGGCGTGCACCGGCGGATCGATGGTGTGTGCGGGCGTTTCCTCGGGATTTCGGTGCCGCTGGCGGGATGGCTGCGCGCCGACCCGGATGTCGCCAGGGCGGTTCGGGGTCGGGTGCCGTTCACGATCGCGCAGCCTTCGGGGCGTGCGTCATCGGATATTCGTGATCTGTGCGGGTTTGTTGGCGCGGTGTGCGGACTCGGCGCCACCCAGCGCGAGGAGCGAGGCGGGCTGGTGGCGCGGCTTTTGCGGTTTGTAACGGCGTAGGACCAGCCCGGACCGCGGCTTTTTCCTGTGAATTCCGGCAGGAACGGGCGATTCCCGCCCGCGTAGAACCGATGCTCATGTCAGGCGGATGTCGCCGCGCACCTGGGCCACCCACACGTGACCCCCGGCCTGGCGAGTGTGACCGATGTGCTGTTGAGGGAGTGATCGCATCTCATGGACCGCAGTGTGCCAGGGCGGGTGATCGCGAGCTGCTTCGCGCTGTGCGGGTTCGCGGTCGCGATGCTGTCCGGGCTCGACGCGTCGGTGACGCCGGCGACAGCGCTGGCCCGCGGGCTGGTGTCGATGGTGGGGTGCTTTGTCGTTGGCGCCGTGATCGGGGCGGCGGCGGAGCGCTGCATCCGCGAGCACTTTGAGTCCTTTGTCCAGTCAAACCCGTTGCCGCCCGAGCCGACGCTGGGCGAGCCGGCGGCGCGCCCGGGTCAGCCCGGTTCCGCGCCGGGTGTGTGAAAAAAAACTTGAACTTTTGTCTCGCGGGCTTGTTGACGCCCCGAGTTGAAGCTATCTTCAATCCAAGCTGGGCGCCCATGGACGGGTGCGCACGCTGAACCGAATAACGCTCCCCCGGCCGGCCATGGCGCCGCGACCGGACAAGGGAAGTTCAGTCGAAGGTCAAGGAGCCGACCATGCCGAGCGTCAAGGCGAAGCTGAAGCCTGCCGTTGTTTCCGGTGCTAAAGCCAAGCAAGCGTCCAAGTCGGTGAAGGTGCGCCCGGTGCGCACGGCGTTGGTGCAGCCGTCGGTCGTTGATTCGCCCCGCCCGCCGCAGCGGAAGGTTGAGGCCAAGAAGCCCGACCCGTCCCGCCCGCTGGGTCGTGCCGACTTCGACGCGATGGAGCCCAAGCAGCTCTGGCAGTTGTACAAGAAGAACCCGACGCAGACCCTGCGCAACTACTTCATGGAGAAGTACCTGGCGCTGGTCCGCTACAACGCCGAACGCGTCTACACCCGGCTCCCCGACGAGGTCGACGTCGAAGACCTGATGTCGGCCGGGTTGTTCGGCCTGATGGACGCGATCGACGCGTTCGACCTGGACCGGGGCGTGAAGTTCGAGACCTACTGCGCCCCCCGGATCCGCGGGGCCATTTTGGACGAGCTGCGGTCGATGGACTGGGTCCCGCGCCTGGTCCGGCACCGCACCAACCGGGTCGAGCAGACGCGCCAGAAGATCGAGATGGAGTCGGGGCAGGCCGCCACCGAGGAGGAGATCTCGTCGCGCTTGGGCGTTGACGCCGAGGAAGTGAAGAAGATCCTCAAGGACGGCTCGGCGGTGTCGATCAGCAGCCTGAACCGGCAGCGGTACCAGTCGGACGGCAGCCGCGAGGTCCGCGAGATCGATGTGATCCAGGACGAAACGACGGCCAACCCGCTTTCTGAGATTCAACGGCGTGACCTGAAAGACCTGCTGGGCAAGGGGCTCAGCCGGGCCGAGCGGCTCATCATCGTCCTGTACTACTACGAAGAGATGACGATGAAAGAGATCGGGGCGACGCTCGACCTCTCTGAAAGCCGCGTCAGCCAGATGCACAGCTCGATCCTGGCCCGGCTGAAGGCCCACATGCAGCACCGCGAGCGGGAGTTCGAGCCGCTGGCGAAGGCGTGAGCGGCGTGTCGGGCCCGTGCACCGGGCCGAGGCCAACCCGTGTTACCTCACCGCGTAGATGACGGTGGAGTGATCGGCGCTGGCGGCGATCTGGTCAAAGCTCTCGTTGTGGTCGATCATGAATCGGCGCAGGTTGCCCTCGCGTCCGACGGTCGCGGAGCGGGTGACGACCGCCGTGACGCCCGCTGATTTGAAGGACGCGAGCATCGCGGTTTCGAGCAGTTGCTTGTGGCGTGCCAGGGCGCCGGGCGTGTCTTGGTCCAGGCCCATCATCCACCAGCGGCGGTCGGTCGGGTAGAAGTGGTAGTAGGTGTTGTCCGAGGGCGAGACGGGGACGAACTTGCGGCCGGTGAGCAGGTGCAGCGCGCCGCCGGCACGCACGGCCACCACAGCGTCGGCGGGCGTGCCGGTGCGGATGAGCTCGGCATCGGCGTTCAGTGCGTCGGCGACGCGCTGGCGATACTGCGGCTGGCTCCAGAGCCGGTGGAGCTGGTACACCGAGGAGGCGGACATGAGCAGGGCGGCGATCACGCACGCCGCCGACGCGCCCGGAGACGGTGATTCGGCTCGCCCGGCTCCGCTCGGCAGGTCACCAAGGGCCCACGCCGCCAGCCATCCCGCGCCGCGGACCATCAGCACGCACAGCAGTGGTGTGAGCGGCACCAGAAACCGCCCCGGCGAGAACGCCCAGGGGAGCGTCAGGAGCATCGACGAGACGATCAGCACGAGCGGGCCCGCCGCGCCGCCCTTCCGGCTCCGCAGCGCTCCGGTGATCAGCAGCCCCCACGCCAGCAGCACCAGCCCGACCACCAGGAGCGCCGCCGGCCCGCCGGCGTTCAACCACCCCGCGAACAGCGGGCGCATCACGTTCGAGACGCACACGACCAGCGACCACGCGAGCTCGGCGGCGTTGCACGCGACGGTCCACGCCATGGCGCCGGCGTCCGGCGGCACACCGCTTCTAACGTAGTCCAGGTCATAGAACAGCACCTGCGCCGATGGGATGGAGGCGTTCAGGCCCACGGCGTGCCCGCGCCAAAGGCTCCAGCCGATCACCGCGAACGCCGGGAGAGCGCACGCGAGCATCGCATCGCGCCAGCGCCGGCGGAGCAGCAGCGGCAGCACGACCGCGACGATCACTGCCAATCCGAACGTGCGGGTGAGGTATGCAAGGGCCGCGACCGCGCCGGCGATCAGGGCGCGGCGTCCGGCGCGGGGCGCCTCGTGCCACGGGGCCATGGCGAGCGCCGCCAGGGCCAGGAGCGTGTAGAGCATCTCGCTCATGGCGGTGGCCATGAGCGTCCACCAGTACATGCTGACCGAGGCCGCCAGAACCCCCGCGGCGCTGACCAGCGTCGAGCATCCCAGGCGCCGGCGCGCGAGCCAGTAGGCCAGGAGGAGCGCGCCGGCGGCGCAGGCGCCGTTGAACCACACCACCCCGGCGTGGTTCGCCGGGTACTCCGGCCACAGCCGCCAGATCACCGAGAGCGCGCCGGGGTAGAGCGGCGGGTACTTGGTCTGCCACGGCTCGCCGGGCAGGTGCGCGTGCCGATAGCCGTGCCCGTCGGCGAGCGATTTGGCGGTGGCCATGTACACGCCGTCGTCTTCCCAGAAGCACAGCCAGGCCGGTCCCCTGGCGGCGAAGGCCGTGAGGAGAATCGTGACGAGCACCGCCGCGCCCATCGCCAGCCAGTCGGGCTTTGTGAGGCGCGGGCTTTCGGGAGTGTCTGGGGTCAAGGTGGAGTCACCTTCTGGGCTCGGGGCTCAACTGCCGTCGGCGTGGCCGCGGAGGATAACGGGGCGGCGTTGATACCATCGCCCCGGTGGCGACGACGGTGACCGCGTACATCGGCCTGGGCTCCAACCTCGGTGACCGCGAGGCGCTGCTGCGTGGCGCGGCGCGGGGTCTGGCGGCGCTGCCGTTGACGAGGCTCACGGCCCTGAGCGGCTTCATCGAGACCGAGCCGGTCGGACCGGCGGGTCAGGGGGCGTACCTGAACGCCGCCGCCGCGGTCGAAACGGCGCTGGGGGTGGGCGAGCTGATGACGGGCCTGCTGGCGATCGAGCAGTCGCTGGGACGGCGGCGGGACCGCGCGGTGCGCTGGGGGCCGCGCCTGATCGATCTCGACCTGCTCATGTTCGGCCACGCGGTGGTGGATGCGCCGGGTCTGACGGTGCCGCACCCGCTGATGCATGAGAGGGTGTTTGTTCTTGGGCCGCTGTCGCGGATTGCCGCGGAGGTGGTTCACCCGGTGCTGGGGCGCAGCATTGGGGAGCTGGAGCGGGGGGTGCGGGGATCGATGGTGGGGGGTTGAGGGGTGTTCAAATCCTGTCACCTCGATTCGGAGCACTCGTTGGCCCCGGCAAGTGCCGGGGCCAACGGTGTTTATGGACAAGTTCAAATCTGTCCTGTCATCCCAACTCCCGAGGCTTCGTTTGAACAGTCGCCAGAAGTGAATGGAGATTGGATAGCCTCCATCCTTCGACTCTCACGGATAGATCGGCAAGCTACTACTTCTTCGTTGCGGTTGCTCGTGAAGGTGTAGCCGGACCTGTGCCCGGCAGAGGCGAATCTGTAGGCAGTTCATTCTTGGGCTCGACGATGGGCATAGCTGACGCCGGCATTGACGAGGTGGATGTGTCCCCCATTTGATCCTGCGTAGCTAGGCGCCCTGCGTAGCGGAGACGTTCCAACTGGCCCTTAAACGCAGCGAGGTCGCCAAGCGGCTCGGTCAGGTTGACGTCCAGCTGGAACTCACGGCGCAGGCGTTGTACCTGGTTGCGGACCTCGTCGCTCTCGAAGGTCTGATCGAGCACCGCCTCGATGTCTTCGAGCAAAAGAGCCGCCTGCTCCTTTGTGGCCGTCTTCGGATGGTCCAGAACAAACGAACGCTTGGCGCGTTCGACGCGGCTGGAGACGCGATCGCCCCGCGACTCCCGTTCGGCGTCGCGTCGCATGTGGTTGAGCTTGACGAACAGCGCTCGGAAGTTGCGGTCGAAGGACTCGACCAGCGCCTTCGCGTCCGAGTTCCCGCTTCCGGCATTGACACGGAGACGCTGCGTTACGTCGAGGACGCAGCGTGCGAAACCCACCTTGTCCAGGTGGGGCCGATCGTCCCGAGCAGCGGCGAACACGCTTTCCAACGCGTCGAAGATCCCGCGCGCGGGGTTGAACGCGCTGCGCACGGCCTCGGCCGTGATCTTGGCCCGATCCTCCGGGTCAAGCTCGCAGAACTCCTTGCCGTATGCCTGAGCCGCCCGCAAAGCAATATCCAACGGAACGAGGTCTTCCACGGAGACGACTCCGGTTACGGCAGCTGTGACACCGGTCACCGTCGCCACCTGCACGACGAGCTCATTTCGCAGGAGCTGTTTGCGGCGCGGCCCGCCCCGCTTGACCGACTGCACGGCCTCGTTCCCGGCCGTGTCGCTGTCCAGCAGCACGATTACCGCCGGCTGCTCGATATCCCGCCCCCGCGCTAGAAACACGAGGTAAGGAACGTGCGAGGCCGACCCCGCGGGCACGATGGTGAGGTGGTTAAGGTCGAGCGTCTCGGACTCTGCGCTCTTGGACTTGCGCAGTTGGGTGGCGGCACCGGCCAGCAGCACCTGGTCCGAAAGGCCCTCCACGACTAGATTGCAGTTGCCGATAAATGTGGTCTCGCCCATGAACGCTCCGAACGCAGACCGCAGCGGCTCGTAATGGTTCCGTGCAGCGTCCCTCACAATGCGCGTCCCCTCCTCCGACACACCCTTCTCCAGCACGCGGATGCGCTCGGCGTGGTTCTTGTCGATGAGGAATGGCGAGTGGGTGACGTAGACGATCTGCACAGCCCGACGTCCGTCCGTGGGATTCGCGAAGGCGTCGAAGATCTTGAGCAGGTCTTGCTGACCTTCGCTGGACAAATGCGCATCGGGCTCGTCCATGAGTAGGATCTCGGGACGGGAATCGACGGGCGTGTGGGCACGGTACTGCACGTAGTAGCTCAGGAAGT
Organism: uncultured Phycisphaeraceae bacterium; assembly: GCA_964510955.1. Classification (GTDB taxonomy): domain Bacteria; phylum Planctomycetota; class Phycisphaerae; order Phycisphaerales; family UBA1924; genus JAFLCM01. Next base: position 76,812 of record CAZEDW010000006.1, on the reverse strand, counting down.
ACTTGAGGCCCCCACTGCGCTCCGAGAACGAATAGTCCGTTCCGGTTCGGTCCCGGATCGTGAGCACCAAGTCGTAGTCCCGTGGCGTCACGACGAGCTGGAAGTCCCGATCCTGCACCCACCAGTGGGGGAAGTTCAGCGTCGCGGCCAGATGCTGATTGATCTTCTGGACAAGACCGTTGGCGTGCCCGTCGTTGCCCTCACGGAGCGCGTTGTACAGGTCCCGTACCGCCCCTCGGTCGACCTTGGCCACCTTGAAGAGCATGTCTTTGGCCAGCTCGGTCGCGCCGTCGGTGTCCCCGGCCGAACCGCGGTTGACGGCGCGCGCGGCGTGGAGAATGGACGACATGGAAGCCCTGATCGTCGATGCGTTGTTCTTGACTGCGTCGTCGCTCTCGAACAACGCCGACTGGCCCGCCACGGCGGCGATGTTCTCCAGCACGTCGAACCGTTTCTCCCGTGAGATGTTCGCCGCGGACGCCTTGGTGCCGTCGCCCGTGTCGCCAAGGAGGGACAGAATGGGCACGCTGTCGGGAAGAGCCACATCCGGCTTGATGCGGAACACCCGCGGAAGGACTGCCGTGAGTAGCCCTTCCTTGCCCGGGATCACCGGATGGTTCGAGTACTTATCCCGGCTTGGCAGGTATACCGTGAGATTGCCCGTGGTCGTCCGGAACAGGAGGAAGCGGTCAAAGCCGTGGTCCGCGATACCGCACGCGTCGAGAACAGCCTGCGTGTCGTCCGGCTGGAGATCCACGAACTCAAATCCAAACTCGGGCGAGCGCGTCTTGCCGTCCTCGACGGTGAAGAACTGGGAATAGCGGCAGAAGTCCTCGCGCTCGATTCCCTTCCCCGTTAGACCTTTCTCGATTGCGGAGAGCAGGTGCGACTTGCCCGACTCGTTGGCTCCGACCACCGTGGTCACCTCCGGGTCCAGGGCGATGCGCAGGTACGGGTACGGCGAGCCGTCGAGCATGTCCCACGGGTCGAACTGCGCTTCCGCGTGAACCTTCCGCAGGTAGTCGAAATTGAACGACTTATAGCAGCGAACATAAACGGTCTTCAATCTCATAGGTCTTCTCGGTTGTCGTAGGCATCCGAACCGAACCCTTCCCGTCCATTCTACTCCTTTCGAACGCTACCTGCTTCTGGGGTTCACGGCGAGCAAAACCCGCGTATCTGGCTTCCAGAAACGGACTGCTGCAACAAAAAGTTCTATTGGTGTACTATCACCCCGGGCGCGGTCGAAAGTTACCACGAGTAGGACTGGCTGGAGTGGGTGAGGTGCGCCGCTTCACCCGCTCGACACAAGCTGCCAGAGCTCATCGAGCCTGCGCACCGACACGGGCGGCTGCGCGCCGCCCGATCTCAGCTCCTGCGCAAAGAGGCTCAGCCTGAACTCCTCCAACATCCACCGGTAGTCGTCCAGCGCCGCGCGGGCGGTTGGGGACAGCCCCTCGGTGCGGTCGTGCACGTCGAGCCAACGTCGCAGGTGCGGGCGGAGCTCGGCGGCCCAGCGCTGATCGTTGTCGGCGCGCCCGGCGCGCACCTTCTGGAGCCGAGACTCGGCCCCGCGCAGGTAGACGGCCAGGCGCGCCAGTCGCGTCGGCCGCGTTGACACCAGGAACCCGCGCGGGCACAGGTGAGCGAGCTGGTTCCGCACGCCGTCGATCGTGCCGCCCCAGGTCTTGGCGCCCTGTGGCGTGTCCATGGCTTCCAGCAGCAGGGTCGCCCGCTGCAGCGATTCCAAAACCGGCAGGGCGGTCGCGACGGCGTCGAGGCTCGCCGTGACGATCGAGCCGAAGCCGTCGTTCAGATGCTGGGTGAACCGCTGAAACGTGCGGATGTCGTTGTCTTCGGCTCGTGGAGACGACAGGAACACGCGGTCCGAGACCATTAGCGCCAGCTGGTCGTTGAGGTCCGCGGTGGGGCTGTGCGGTCCCCAGAGTGACGCCAGGCGCTGGACGCCCGGGGCGTGCTCGACGGCGGCCTTGATCTCGCCGCGCACGCGAAGGGCGAAGAGGCGGCGCAGGCCGGCTCGCATGGCCGCTTGCGCGGCCGGGAGCGAGTCAAACAGCCGCAGCCCCACGGCCTTGCCCTCGTCGACCAGGGCCGGGAAGGCCGGGACGTTGACGCCGCCGGCGTCGACCATGACGCGCTCGGGGATGTCGCCGAACTCCCAATCTCCCAGGCCCGAGCGGTTGAAGCGGCGGTCGCTGACGCCCGCGAGGCTGGCGCCGATCTGGGCGCGGAGCTGCTCGCGGAGCGAGCGCAGGTCGCGTCCGGCGGCGATGGGGCGCCCGCGGGAATCGGTGACGAGGATCCGCATGGACATGTGGGCGGGTAGCTCGACCGCCGCCAGTGCCGAGGCCGGGACGACGCACCCCGCCGATTGAGAGAGAAACTGCGCGAGTTGTTCCAGCAGGGAGCGCGAGCGGTCCGGGCTGGTCGCGAGGAATGCGTCCACGGCCTGGGGTGTCGGGCCGATGGCGCGCCGGAACTCCTTGGGCAGGCCGCGCACGAGGGTTTCAACCTTCTCGCGGGCCCACGCGGGGACCAGCCACTCCAGCGGGCCGGGGTCGATGCCGCCCAGCGCCGCCAGCGGGATCATGATCGTGACGCCGTCGTCGGCCTCGCCGGGCTCGAAGCGGTAGCTGAGCGGGAACGATGCCCCGCTCACGTTGAGCGCATCGGGCACGGCATCGGGGGCGGGCAGCACGGCGTCGGGACGCATCACGTCGCTGAGCGTCATGCACAGCGCCGTGGGGTTCTGGCGCTCGGCGTGGGCGCACCAGCGGTCGAACGGCCCGCCGCCTGCGATCTTGTCGGGCAGCCGCTTGTCGAAAAACTCGAAGCGCCGCGCGGTGTCGGCCATGAGGTCGCGGCGCCTCGCCTTGGCCTCGAGGCGGCGTGCCTCGTTGAGGATCCGCTGGTTGTGCTCGACGAACCGGCCCTGCAGGTGGTACTTGCCCTCCAGCAGCGCATTCTGGATGAACATCTGGCGGGCGGCGGGGCGGTCCAGGTCGGCGAGGTTAGCCCGGCGACGCGGGATGATCTCCAGCCCGAACAGGTAGACGGTCTCGAAGACGTGCACCGTGCCGGTCCGCTCGTTCCACGTTGCGTCGGTGTGTGAGCGCTTCACCAGGTGCGGGGCGAGCTCCTCGATCCACTCCGGGCGTACGCGGGCCACGGTGCGGGCGTAGACCCTGGTGGTCCGAACCCGCTCGGCGGCCATGATCCACTTGGCCTTGGCCCCGAACATCGCCGAGCCGGGGAAGATGCTGAACTTCGCGCCCTGGGCGCCGGCGTACTCGCGGGCGTCCTCGTCGTAGCGCCCGATGTTCACCAGCAGCCCCGTCAGCAGCGCCCGGTGAACGTGCCCCTCCTCGGCCCGTGAATCAAGCGTCTTGTGCCCAAGCTGAGTGACCAGGCGCAGCAGCTGGGCGTGGACGTCGGCCCATTCCCGCATCCGCATGTAGCCGAGGTAGTGCGCCTTGCACCACTTGCGGAGCTGGTTGGAGCTGAGGGCGTCGCGCTGCTGCTGGAACTCGCGCCAGATGTTGACCAGCACCATGAAGTCCGAGCCGTTGGGGTCCGGGTCTTCCTGAGGTCGGGCCACGCCGGGGATCGGGGCGCCCTCCTGCGCCTGTGCCGGGCGGGGCAGGTGGGCGTTGATGAAGCGGCGGAGCGCCTTCTCGCTGGCCTCGCGGTTCTCGAGGCTGCGGTCGCGCGGGTCCTGGACGCTCAGGGCGGCGGCGATCACCAGCACCTCGGCCAGGCAGCCCTCTTTCTCGCCGGCCAGCACCATGCGGGCGATGCGCGGGTCGATGGGCAGCTTGGCCATCTGTTCGCCGAGCTGGGTCAGGCGCCCGCGATCGTCGACGGCGCCCAGCTCGGTGAGGGTGTCGTAGCCCTCCTGGACGGCGCGGGCGTTGGGGGCCTCGACGAAGGGGAAGCTCTCGATCTCGCCCAGGCGCAGCGCCTTCATCTGAAGGATCACGCTGGCGAGGTTGGTCCGTACGATCTCCGGCGGCGTGAAGGGCTCGCGCTCGGCGAAGTCCTGCTCCGAATACAGCCGGATGCACACGCCAGGCCCGGTTCGCCCGCAGCGTCCGGCCCGCTGGTTCGCCGACGCCTGCGACACCGGCTCGATGGGCAGCGCCTGGACACGGCTGCGCGATGAGAACCTCGAGACGCGGGCCAGCCCCGTATCGACCACATATCGGATGCCCGGAACGGTCAGAGATGTCTCCGCGACGTTGGTGGCCAGCACGATGCGGCGCACGCCGGGGTGCGGCTCAAACACCCGGTGCTGCTCGTCGGCGCTCAGGCGGGCGTAGAGCGGGATCACCTCGGTTCGCGCCACGGTCTTGGAAGGGTGGTGGGGGTTGCGTGGTGACCCCTGGGGGCCGAAGTGGTGCTTGTGCAGCTCGTCGGCGGTCTCGCGGATCTCGCGCTCGCCGGGGATGAACACCAGGATGTCTCCCGGGTCGTCCGGTCGGTCGAGCGCGCAGAGTTCGTCCACGGCGTCGAGGATCGCGTGCTCCAGCGTGCGGTCCTCTTCGTCGGGGTCGTCGCTCCGCAGGGGGCGGTAGCGCGTCTCCACCGGGTAGGTCCGGCCCGAGACCTCGATCATCGGCGCCCCGCTGGCCGGTGGGGAGCCGGCGAAGTGCTCGCTGAACCGCTGCGGGTCGATCGTGGCGCTGGTGACGATCACCCTCAGCTCGGGGCGCCGGGGCAGCAGCAGTTTCAGATACCCCAGCAGGAAATCGATGTTCAGCGATCGCTCGTGGGCCTCGTCGATGATGATCGTGTCGTACTGCAGCAGGGCACGGTCGCGCTGCGTCTCGGCGAGCAGCACGCCGTCGGTCATCACCTTCACAAACGAGTCGGGGCTGGTGCGGTCGGTGAAGCGCACCTTGTAGCCCACGGCCTTCCCCAGCGGCGAGCCGAGCTCCTCGCTCAGACGCTGCGCGATGCTCCGGGCGGCGATGCGGCGCGGCTGGGTGTGCCCGATGAGGCCTTCGACGCCGCGTCCCAGCTCCAGGCAGATCTTGGGCAACTGGGTCGATTTTCCGCTGCCGGTCTCGCCGCACACGATGACCACCTGGTGATCGCGGATGGCGGCGGCGATTTCGTCCTTGCGCTCAACGATGGGCAGGTCGGACGGGTACCGGGGTTTGGGCAGGGCCGAGCGCCGCGCCGCCAGGGCCGCGGCGGCCTTTTCCACCTCCTCACGCAGCCACGCCAGCCGCGGGGCCGGGTCGTGGCGACCGTGCTGGTGACGCCCGTGCCGGAGGTGGTGGTCGAGCTCGCGCAGGCGGCGGTCCAGACGCCACCGGTCGGCGATGGAACACCCGGCGAGTTGCTCCCGCAATGGACGGACGGCGTCACGCACAGGGGGGCACTGTAGAACGTGCCCGAGAGGGGGTGACCGGAGGAGACACGCTTGTCCCCTTAAGGAATGCGCCGACTGTTTGGGGAGTGTGCGGGCGCTCCCGTTCGCCGGGGTTCAAGCCGCGTCCGGCCGGAACCCGATCCTTGAAGGGACCATGCCCGCCGACTCTGCCCGCATCCTCAAGCTCGAGGTCCCGGTGATCTGCCTGCTCGGCGAGCGGGCGATGAAGCTGGGGGACGTGACCGCGCTGCTGCCCGGGGCGATCATCGAGCTTCCGAAGAAGTCCGACGAGGAACTGACCCTGGTGGTCAACAACCGCCCGGTGGCCACCGGGACCGCCGTCAAGGTGGGGGAAAACTTCGGGATCCGGCTGTCGTACATCGGGGACATCAAGCAGCGGATCAACGCAATGGGCAAGGAAAAGCCCAAGGACGAGGCGGAGGCCGACGCCGAGGCCCTGGCGGAAAAACTGCTCGCGGGGCAGTTGTAGGCACCCTCTCCGGGGCTGATGCGAATAGAAGCCGCCGTTCCGCCTTCCGGCCCCCCCGGCGGGCTTTGGCACCTCCGATCGGTCCAGACCGTTCAGCCCTGTGATCCGGGGGCGGGCGAGGATTTGACCCCGCCGCGTGGGGGGTGGCGAACCGGTACACTGCCCCTCCGGCCCCCGCACGCAGGTTTTTTTGCCCATGACCCGAAACCAGACGCCAACCTGTACCCCCACCCGCACGCCCGCCTCAGGGCGGGTATCCGTGCTCGCCTTGCTTGTCCTCGCGTCGGGGGCGTGGGGCCTGGCGGGGTGCGAGCGTGTCGATGAGGCCGAGCGGAAGCTCGTGGCGGCTAAGGCCCGCATGACCGCCATCGCGGGGCGTGAGGAGCCCGCGCCGACAGCAACCCGGGCCAAGGCGTACCAGGAAGTCATCCAGTCGATGCAGTCCATCACCGAGGAAGGTGTGGGCAAGGGCGCGGCGCAATTGGTGATCGCGCAGGCGACGATGGGCCAGGGCGAGATCGAAGCGACGCGGCAGGGTGAGGCCGAGACCGAGGTGGCTCAACTGCTTTCGCGCACGCGTGTGCTGGCCGAGCTGTATGTATCGCAGCGGTCGCTGGCCGAATCCCAGGAGGGGCACGACCTTTCCGCCGGCCTGGGTGAGATCGATCGGCAGATCAAAGGATTCGAGGCCAAGAGCGCCGAGGTGAAGGCGCGGCTGGGCGAGTTGGAGGCGGCGCTGGGCAAGATCACGGCGGCGGCGGGCGAGCAGGGGGGCCTGGCCAAGGCTGCGCGGCAGCAGGCCGGTCAGCTCCGGGCCTCGATGAACGACGCCCCGGGCGAGGCACGTCTGAAGATCGCCGAAGAGGCCGCCAAGCGGCAGCGCGAGGCCGACAAGTTCGAGGTTCAGCAGAGCGGGATCGAGCTGGAGGCCCGCGCGCTGGAGCGCAAGCTCGAAGAAACGCGCCGCGATGCCGACCTGCTCGCCCGGCAGGTGGAGCTGTCGCGTGCGGCCCGGGCCCGGCTGGTCGATTCCGAGAAGCTGCTGAAGGATCAGTCGGCGACGGCGCGGGCCGACGCCGAGAAGGCCGCGACCGAATTGGCGGCGTCGTATGAAATGCTCAAGAAAGCGGTGAGCGAGCAGCTCACGCCGGCCTATCAGTCGGCGGTGGGGAAGTACAACGCCGCCGGCGCCGCGGCCGGCCAGGGGGGCAAGGCCGATCAGGGGTTGTCCAAGGCGATTTCGGGTTCGGCCCAGCAAGCGCTGGGCACGATCCACGCCAGCTACGGCGCGGCGCTGGACAACTGCTCGGTGTTGGCGGCGCGGATCGGCGCCTGCAAGGGCCTGGCCAACGCGGCGTCGTACCAGCAGGACGCCACCGCGTTTGCCGAGTTGGCCAAGCCGGCGCGCGAAGCGGCGGACAGCGCTTTTGCGCAGGCCGGGGCGAACTTCCAGAGTGCCGGCGGCAAGGGCACGGCGGCGGAGATGTTCAAGAAGCTCGGTGAGAAGCTCTCGCCGTTGCCCGAGAGCAAGAATGAGCCGAAGGACGCTGGCGCTCCGGGTGAGGTCAAGCCCGCGGGCGAAGCGCCGAAAGCCGACACTTCGCCCGCCGAGACTGAGAAGCAGGCAGAACAGCCTGCCGGCAATCAGCCCAAGCCCGAGGAGCCGAAGCCCGGCGAACCCGCGTCGAACGCTCCCCAGCCATCGGAGCCTCCTGCGCCAGCAGCGCCCCCGGCGGGTGGCGGGAACGAACCGAAGTAGATCACTGCGTCGGGGGTGTCGACGCGCTGGGTCATACGCAGAGGGCGTCCTACGCCTTCACGTACGCCCGCAGCCCCTGCATCCCGCCCTCGCGCCCGAAGCCACTTTCCTTATACCCGCCGAACGGCGAGGCGGCGTCGAACTGGTTGTAGGTGTTGCACCACACCACGCCCGCCTTCAGCCGGCCCGCCAGGTCGAAGATCTTCGAGCCCTTGTCGGTCCACACGCCGGCGGCCAGGCCGTAGGGTGTGTTGTTGGCCTTCATGACGGCCTCGTCGGGGGTGCGGAAGGTCATCACGGCGAGCACGGGGCCGAAGATCTCCTCACGGGCCACGCGGTGGCTCTGCTGCACGCCGGTGAAGAACGCCGGCCGGCAGTAGTAGCCGCGGTCGGGGAGGCGGCAGGTGGAGGGCTCGCGCAGTTCGGCCCCCTCCTCGACGCCGACCTTGAAATACTCGCGGATCTTCTCGAGCTGCATCTTGGAGTTGATGGCGCCGACGTCGGTGTTCTTATCCAGGGGATCGCCCACGCGGAGGCTGGCCATGCGGACTTCGAGCTTCTTGACCACCGTGTCAACGACGCTCTCCTGCACCAGCAATCGTGAGCCGGCGCAGCAGACGTGGCCCTGATTGAAGTAGATACCGCTGATGATCCCCTCGACGGCCTGGTCGATGGAGGCGTCCTCGAAGATGATGTTGGCGGATTTTCCGCCGAGCTCCAGGGTGAGCTTGAGATTCCGCCTGGCCGCGAGCGCGGCGAGCTTTTTGCCTACCTCGGTCGAGCCGGTGAAGGCGAGCTTGTCGATGCCGGGGTGATTGGCCAGGGCCGCGCCGGTGCGCCCGTCGCCGGTCACGATGTTCACGACGCCTGGCGGCAGGTCGCACTCGGCGATGATCTCGGCGAGACGCAGTGCCGTGAGCGGGGTGGTCTCGGCGGGCTTGAGCACCACGGTGTTGCCGCACGCGAGCGCGGGGGCGATCTTCCACGCGGCCATGAGCAGCGGGAAGTTCCAGGGGATGATCTGACCGCACACGCCCAGCGGCTGCGGGTCGCGGTTGGGGAAGGCGTACTTGAGCTTGTCGGCCCAGCCGGCGTGGTAGAAGAAGTGCTGGGCGACCAGCGGGATATCGACGTCGCGGGACTCCTTGATGGGCTTGCCGCCGTCCATCGTTTCGAGGATGGCCAGTTCGCGGGCGCGCTCCTGGACCCTTCGGGCGATGCGGAAGAGGTACTTGGCGCGTTCCTTGCCGGGGAGGGCGCTCCAGGGCTCGAACGCGGCGCGGGCGGCCTTGACGGCGCGGTCCACGTCCTTCTCGCTGGCCTGCGCGACGCTGGAGAGCAGGGCCTCGGTGCCTGGGCTGATGGTGCCGAAGTACTCGCCGGCCTGGGGCTTGGTGAAGGCGCCGTCGATGAACAGGTCGTACTTGGGCGCGATGCTGACCTTGGCGTTTTCGGGGGCGGGCGAATAGTCCCACGCGCTGCCGAAGTTCAGGGCCGGCGAGCCAGGCCCGGACGCGCCGCCGACGCCCTGGGTCCGCGGCGATTCAAGCCCCACCGAGTGCCCGTTGTGTTCGCTGGCCATGGGGACGATTGTATCCGGGCGGGGTTCACGGGCCGGGGGCTGGCTTGGAGCCGCGGATGGTTCGGAGCGACACCGATCGGCCGGTCTTGAACCGGGTTGGCGGGCCTGCCGTGCGGGCTGAATCGGCTCTCAGTCCGAATCAGTGCATCTCCGCTTCATCCGTGGCTCGTCCCGGTCGGCTTCGTCTAAGGTACGCTCGTGATCGCTCTGACTCTCATGCTGCTGGGCGCCTCGGCGGTTGTCGCCACGGTGCTGACCTGGTCCGCCCGGGCCGTGGGACGGCGCATGGCGCTCCTCGATACGCCCGGTTCCGCCGGGCACTTCAAGCCGACGGTTCACCGCACGCCCAACATCGGCGGCGTGGCGATCTTCCTGACCGTTGCCGGTTTCATCGGGGGAGGCCTGCTCGGCGCCCGCTGTTGGGGCGCGGCGCTGACGGGCCGGTGGCCGGTGCTGGAAGAGCACCTGCCGGGGCTCGCTTCACAGACGCCGATGGGGTTGGGGCTGCTGGCCTGTCTGCTGGCTCTGCACCTGACGGGGCTGATTGACGACCGTCGCGCGCTCCGCCCGCTCTGGAAACTGGGGGTCATGACCGTCGCCGCATCGGTCATGGTGTTCGGCTTCGATGTTCGCCTGCTCACCGCGCTGGACGCGCCGGCGCACGGCGCGTGGCTCTCGGGGGTGCTCACGGTTGTGTGGTTCCTCGCGGTCACCAACGCCGTCAACTTTATGGACAACATGGACGGGCTGTCGGCCGGCGTGGGTGGCGTGGCGTCGGCGTTCTTCCTTGCCTCGGCGCTGCAGCACGGGCAGTGGTTCGTCGCCATGACGCTGGCGGTGCTGCTGGGCGGGCTGCTGGGCTTCCTGGTCTTCAACTTCCCGTGGACCCGGTCGCGCCGGGCCACGATCTTCATGGGCGACGGCGGGTCGCTGGTGGTGGGCTTCCTGCTGGCGTTTCTGACGGTGCGCGGCACGTATGTAGATCCCGCAGCGCCCGGCGCTCCGGGGCGGTGGTACGGCGTTTTCCTGCCTATCTGCGTGCTCTCGGTGCCGCTCTATGACCTCGTCAGCGTGGTGCTCATCCGGCTTTCACAGGGCAAGAGCCCGATGGTGGGGGACCAGCAGCACTTCTCGCACCGTCTGCGGTCGAGCGGGCTGTCGGTCCGCCGGACGCTCGCGGTGAACTACGGGTGCGCCGCGATCACCGGCATCGGGGGAGTGACGCTCGGCGCGGTGGACGGGTGGCGCGCGGTGCTGGTCGGACTTCAGACGGTCCTGGTCCTGCTGCTGCTGGGCTTGTACGAGCACGCAACGCGCGAGCGGAGCGCCGGCGGGGCAGGAGCATGAGCCACCGCTGGATCGAACCTGCACGCTGGCTCAGCGCATCGGTGATCGCTCTGGTGGTGCTGGTCCGCCTGATGAGCGTGCACCCGCGCACGCCGTGGTGGGACCTCGACCCCGCGCGCCAGGTCATGCCCGAGACGGCGCTGCTGCCCTCAACCGGGCTGATGCTCGATGCGCTGGTGTGGCTGTGCGCAGCGGTAACGATCGCGGCCGCTGCGATGGCGGGTGAACGCGTGCGGTGGAAGACTGGTTTGCTGGCGCTGCTCGGGGCCTCGGGGGTGGTGTACTGGGTCCGGCAGGGGGCGATCCGGTCCGGTGCGGGGCCGGATGACCTGTTCGCCGGGTCGGCGTGGGCGTCGGCGGTGATTGGGGGATGGGCGCTTTCACACCTGGGCGCCAACCCGGTTCGGCGCCGGGTGATCGCTCTCACGCTGGCCGGCAGCGCCTGGGCGCTCACGGCGCGGGGCGGGCACCAGGTGTTTGTCGAGCACGCCCGCACGGTCGCCGACTTTCAGGCGCACAAGGAGTCGGTGCTGATCTCCAGCGGCATCGAGCCAGGCTCCGGCGGCGCGCGGGAGTTCGAGCGACGGCTGATGCAGCCCGAGGCCACCGCCTGGGTCGGGCTGTCGAACGCCAACGCGTCGGTTCTCGCCGGCTGCTTCGGTGTGCTGCTGGGAGCGGCGTTCGGCACCGTTCGCGCCGTCAGACGGGATGGTCTGGCGTCGGGGAACGCCGGGGTCATGGTGATCGGCGCGGCGGTCGCCGGGGCGGGATTGGTGCTCACATTCAGCAAGGGCGGGCTGGTCGCGGGGGCAATCGCCGTCGGTGTGGCGTCGGCGAGTGTCTTCGGCTTGTCATTCCGCGGGAGTCTGGGTCGAAAGTTCCGGTGGGGCCTCGCGGCCCTGCCGGTGTTGGCGCTGGTTGGAGTGGGGGTGCGGGGGCTGGTCGGCGAGCGCATCGGAGAGTTGAGCCTGCTTTTTCGCTCGCAGTATCTCGTCGGGGCCATGCGTGTGATCGGGACGACCTTTCCCTGGGGCTGCGGACCGGGCGGGTTCAAGGCGGCCTATGCCATGATCAAGCTGCCCGAGGCGCCCGAGCTGGTGGAGAGCCCGCACTCGGTTCTGCTTGACTGGGCGGCGACTCTTGGGGTGTTCGGCGTCGCATGGGGCGTGCTGCTCGGCGTCTGGCTGTGGCGGGCGGTCCAGGGAGGCACGCGGGGCGAACAACACGACGACGAACCGGGCGCCGCGCGGGCGTGGCTCTGGGGCGCAGCGCCGGTGCTGATGGCCTGTGCGCTGGCGTGGTGGCGTGAAGCGCCGGTGGTGGCGGCGGATGAGTGGCCCTTGCGCATCGTGGCGGTGCTGGGCTGGATATCAGTCATCGCCCTGGGAGTTCGCTCTGGTTTCACTGATGCCGGGCTGATCGCGGCGGCGGTGGCCCTTGTCACCCATGCCCAGATCGAGGTGACCCCGGTGCTGCCGGCGACCGGCGCGATCATGCTCGGGCTTGTCGGCTTGGCCGCGGGCGCCGGTACGGAGGTGCCGCCGCGGTATTCACCGGCTCGGCGGCTGGGCGTACTTGCGGTGGCAACGCTGATGGTGTGTGGGGCGGTCCTCTCACTCGCTCGGGTTCCCCGGATTCTGCGCTGGGAAGAGAACCTGCGTGTCGCGGTGGAATATCTGGCGCCGCTCGCCAGGGCGCGCACGGAGCTGGCGAAGATCGAACCGGGCGAGTCGGCGACGAGCCGCGCAGCCGAGATCGTCCAGCGCGAGCTCAACGCGCGAGTATCGGGCTCGGTCGGCCGCGCGCTGTTGGACTTTCAGAAGTTCCAGGGCGAGTACGCGATCGCGCGCCTCAGCCACGCGTGGGACGAGCACCCAGGAAACCTCAAGCCAATCGAGCACATGCTCCGGCTCAGGATCGATCGGGTCCGCGAGGAGCGGGTTATCTGGGGGAACAGGTCGCTCGAGCCGGAACGGCTGGCATTGCACGTCCGCGCCCTGGCGGACGCCGTCGAGCGGCAGGACGGAGCGCTCGCGGTGCCGTGTGCGGCGGTTTTCGCCGGCGCGTTCGAGGCCGCGGCGGCGATTGACCAGGACCGTGCGCTCCTCCAAGAGGCCGCCAAGCGGTGGCAGATTGTCGCCGAGGGCGAGCCGGGGTCGCTGCTGCCGTGGAGGAAGCTGGCCCTGCTGCGCGACAAGCTGGAGGATCACGCGGGGGCTGCCGAGGCGGCGCGGCGTGCCCTGGCGAACGATGCGCTGCTGCGGCTCGATCCGGTGAAGCAGCTCCGGCCGGCGGAGCGGGCCGAACTGGAACGGATCGCGGGCTCGGCGGGATAGGCTCCGCAAGCGGGCGGGGCGCTACGCTGGGGCATGCCCGAGCAGCCAACCGAACGGTTCACCTCGCGCGTAGGCGACTACGCCGCCAGCCGCCCGTCGTACCCGGGCCGGGCGATCGACGCGGTGCTCGACGGGCTTGGCGATCCGGGCTCAATCATCGCCGCCGACGTCGGGGCGGGCACGGGGATTTCGACGCGGCTGCTGCTGGAGCGGGGCGTGGGGGTGATCGCGCTGGAACCCAACGAGGCGATGCGCCGGCGCGGCGAGACAGACACCTCGACGTGGCAGCGCTCGCGTGACGGCGCGGCGCGGGTCCGTTGGACCGGCGGCACCGGGGAAGCGACGGGACTGGCTGACCGCAGCGTTGACCTGGTCCTGTGCGCCCAGTCGTTTCACTGGCTGGATGCGCCGGTGGCGCTGCGGGAGTTTGCGCGGGTTCTGCGGCGGACGCCGTCAGGGTCCGGCGGACGCGTCGCGATGCTGTGGAACGTCCACGACGTGCGAGACCCGGTGATGGCGGCGTACCGGGAGCTGGTAATGCGTCACGCGTCGGACCCGCCGCGCTCGCCCTGGTTTCGCAACGACGACTGCGCTCTGGGCGCCGAGGCGGGGCGAGCCGCGGGGTTTGGCGGGTACCGGCTCATCGAGGTGTCCAACGTGCAGGAGGTCGACCGGGCGGGCCTGATGGGGCGGGCCTTCAGCTCGTCGTACATGCCCGCGAGCGGAGCGGCCCGCGCCGCCGCCGAGCGAGACCTGAGCCTGCTGTTCGACCGCTTCGCGCGCGGCGGTCTGCTTTCGCTGCGGTACGTATGCGAGGTGCATGTGGCCGAGCTGGTCTGACGAGCGCGGCAGCGCGCACCCTGAGAATCGCGGTGGGAGGCGAACGGGCGGCGCCTGGTGGCGCCGGCACGCGGGGCGCGGACGAGGATTGCCAATGAAAAAGGGGCGGACGCGTGCGTCCGCCCCTTGGGGGTTGCTGTCAAGTCGACGGAGCCGGATCAGGCGCCGCAGCCGAACTGCCCCAGGAGCTGGGTGAGGTCGGCGGTGTTGACGGCGTTGTCGCCGTTGTAGTCACCCGCGAGCGGGCAGGGGCCGTTCGCGGGGCAGGTCTTGCCGAAGTTGCCCAGCAGGATGGTGAGGTCGGCGGTGTTGACGCGGCAGTCGCCGTTCAGGTCCTTGGTGCAGACGCAGGCCGGGGTGTAGGCGCCCATGCTGACGAGCACGGTGGCGCGGACCGAGGTCTCGGCGGCGACGCCGGGGTTGAGGGTGCCGCCGTCCTGGTTGAAGCCGTCGGTGTTGGAGTCGGAGTTCGACTCGTCGCGACCGTTGCGGACCGAAGCGGCCATGGCGTTGCCCGAGCGGCTCATGCCGGGGCCGCCGTACTGGTCGGAGCCGCCGTCGGTCGGCAGGACGCCGAGCTTGTAGTTCGGGCTGCCGCCGGAGCCGACGAGCAGGTCGCCGTTCTGGCCGCCGATGGCGGTGGTGTAGAGCGAGCTGGTGGCGGCGTCGTAGAAGCACATGGCGGTGTCGGTGTTGCGCGACACGGGGGCGGTGCCCAGGGGGATTTGGTTGCAGTCGACGAAGTTGAAGTTGACCTCGTAAGAGGCGATGGTGCCGACGAAGGAGATGTTGCCGTTGTCGTCGATGGCGACGCCCGAGAAGGGCTGGAGCAGGGCCGTGCCGAGGGTCTGCAGCGGGCAGGTGCCTGCGACGAAGGCGTCGTTGGCGGTGACGAACGTGGTGCCGCCGTAGTTGACGCCGTTCTGGGCGATGATCACGGGCGTCTGGTAGCCGATGATCTTGCACGCGTTGTTGGTATCGAAGATGGGGTCGTAGCGCCGGACCTGATAGATCGGGGCGAGGGTGTTGGTGAAGTCGGCCCACAGCGCGACGACCTGGCCCTTGGCGTTGATGTCGTGCTGGGCGAAGCCGTTGGAGCCGGTGCCCTGAATCTCAATGAAGCGGAAGTTCTGGCTGATGGGCCCGATGCGCTCGGGGTCGCTTCCGGCGGCGGGGATAACCGCGGCGGCCGGGTCGGCGCAGATGAACGCGTAGCCGTTGGTGAAGCTGTTGAGGTTGGACGCCGAGCCGGTGTCCACGGTGTCAACGAAGATCACCTTGGGGCCGAAGCCGGCGCCGCTGAACAGGTGGGCGTTGACGCCGGTTGTGTTCACGGCGGTGACGGAACCCTCGCCGAAAGTGAGATAGGTGGTCTCAGCGCCGCAGCCGGCGCGGGAGAGCTTGTTCACGCGGTGGTTGCTGGTGCGGAGCTCGGCGGTGGTGGGGTAGTGGCCGTTGATATCGCTGATGCGGGGGTAGTTGTCGTTGGGCCAGCGGTAGGGGGGGTTGGTCCAATCGACGGCGGCGCCGCTGTAAACCCAGCAGTTCACGCCGTTCTTGAAAGCGCCGGAGCCGAAAGTGCTCTGGGCGACCAGGAGGTTGCCGTTGTTGAGGCGGGCGCCCGAGGGGGGGGAGATGAACGAGCTGCCGGCGCCGGTGTCGTCGATGCCGTTGCCGGTGAGGAACACCTTGGTGCCGTTGCCGACCGCCGTGGCGGGTGCGGGCGGGACCAGGCCGCTGATGTTCATGAACTCGATGTTGTTCTGGGTGCTGCGGCGCTGCGAGTTGAAGTTCGAGCGGATGAGCGCGGTGCCGTCGGGCAGAAGGCTGCCCATGCCGTTGGACCAGTCGCGGTGACCGGTGGAGAACGGACCGTTGGGGAAGATGAGGCCCTCGGCGACGGCGGGATTGCCGCCGCTGGAGATCTCGATGCTCTCGTCGATCACGACGTTGTTGCCCGTCGCGACGCCCACGCCGACCCAGTTGTACAGGGCGGCGCCCCAGTGAACGAGCAGCTTCTTGTCGTCGGGGGTGGTGCCTGGTGGGTCGCTTGCGGCGGGGAACACGTTGTCAAAGGTCGTGTTCATGCAGACAGGCTTGCCGGCGAGGACCTGGCAGACGGCGTTGTTGTAGAAGCCGTCGGTCCGGTCCATCAGAATGGGGATCGAGATCGACACGCTGTTGTAGTTACCGCCGGAGCCGTAAAGCTTGGTGGCGGCCTTGGTGAGCGACAGGTTCCCGGCGGCGCTGGCGGCGGCGGTGACGCGCGCCGTCACGCCGGGCAGGGTCGAGGGGTCGTACTTGGCGCCGTGCGCGAGGCCGGCGATCGACGCGACCAGGGCGGCGCCGGCGGTCAGCTTGACCACGGAACAGTTCGTCATGAGCATCTCTCCCAGGGGGGCAAAGGGACTGAAGCCGGAGTTGCCGCCGCGCGGCGACAACGTCCTCCACATCCAGAATAGCAGCCAAATCCCGGGCAGGAAGAGGATTTCGGCGCTTCCTCACGACAAACTCACGATTCGCACTCTCGGACCTGGAAATCTGGGCAAACCCACGCGGGATGCCACAAGTCTGCGTCCGCCGCGAGCGGCCAAAAACAAGAAACCCCCGCCATACGACGGGGGTGACTTGAATGGCTTGAGTTCGGGCCCCGGGCGGAGGGGCCCCGGATCAGTTGATCTTGGCCGGGTAGTTCTGGTTGGTGCCGAAGAAGCCCGCGCAGCGGGAATCGGCGTTGACGTTCTTGAACTGCGAGTTGGTGGGATACCAGATGTGCGGGTTCCGTGAGGCGTCGTCGCTGATCGCCTCGCCGTGGTTGTCCCAGTAGACGACGTTCATCCGGCCCGAGTGGCGGTACGACAGCTTGATGTTCTGGCCGTCGGCGCGGTACGACGGAGCGTCCTTGCGCATGGGAGGCTCGGTGGCGAACCCGCCTCCCACGAGGTCATCGGGCTGAACCCAGGGCGCCGCTTCGAGCTTGATGGTGCTCGCGGTGGTGAAGACGTCGAGGTAGCCGTCAGCCAGGGCGACCTTGCTGGCGGACTGGCCGACCTTGTCCTGGCGGGGGCGGTAACCGTCCGGCAGCGCGCAGGTGTTGCGGCTGTTGTCGGGCTGGGTGTACGGGATGGTGTTGGTCTGATCGGGGGCCGGGTTGGGGTTGGTGCCGCCGGCGTACTGGAAGGTGAGCGGCATGAGGTAGCTGGGGGCGGGCATGCTGCCGATGTTGTTCAGGGTCTCGTCGAGGGTGGGGCTCTGGCCGGTTCCGCCGCCGTTGACGTCGGCCTTCTGGAAGACCTGGGTGTTGGCCGGGTCGGCGAAGTCGCGGAACAAGGAGACCATGCGCTCGCCGCGGGCGTAGGGCAGGTTGGTTTCGCCGCACAGCGCGGGCGTCATCCAGTCGAAGTTCTGCGTCGGGCGGCAGGGGTCCTTGTCGAGGCGGGTCGCGTCGTTGGAAAGGACAGCCTGGATGTTCCGCCCGGTGGTGTTCAGGCCGGGGATGGCGAAGTCGTTGGAGTTCCCGTAAGTGATCATGGCCAGGCCGAGCTGCTTCTGGGTCGAAAGGCCCTTGGCCTGGTAGCCGGCGGCGCGCGCCTTGGACAGCGCGGGGAGCAAGAGGCCGATGAGCAGGGCGATGACCGCCACGACAACGAGCAGCTCGACCAGCGTGAAACCGCGCTGCGCGGGCGGGGTTGCGCCGTGGGGGTTGCTGTGGGGCCGGGAATGCGTGGTCATCGATTCATGTCCTTTCAAGTATGGATGTGAGCGTGACCGGTCGGGCTGGCCGCCGCCGCTCGGGAAAAAGCTTGACGGATTCTTCACGACCGGTAGTCAGCGAAGATTTCGCTGGGCCGGGTGGCGTGGATTTCACGGGCGTTGGATCGATCGTTGATCCTGTGGGAGACAGGACTTGCATCCACCCATCGCCATTCGGGGCAACCGGGTTGCCGGTTCCATGCGGAAACTGTTCGGTTTTACCGATTCTTCACCGAACATTGACACACTACGGCTTCTCGCGGGCTGCGCCAAGCGACGAGCCGCTGGAAAAACGTTTCACCGACGCACGGATTTTGCTCCCGGGCTTTGACACCCGGACCCGCGGGGTCTCAAGCGCGCCGCAGGGACTGCGCGATGCTTACCTCGTGCATCCTGACGCTCAGGCGGTCCAGCGACTCCTTGGCCTGTTGGAAGGTGTTTGGGTCAACCGACTTCCAATCCGCCTCCGCGGCGCTCACCAGCCCCGCGACACGGGCCAGCGCGGCCCGGAGCTCGGTGACGTAGGTCGTTTCAAGCGACGGCGCGACGGCGTCCAGCCGCTCGCCGACCCACTTCACGTCGAGCCTGGAGTTGGCGATCAGGTCTACCACGCGGTGACGGGCCATGTCGTCGCGGGCGTGCTTCAGGCTGTCGGCCTCCATCTTCGCGACTTCGTCGCGTGTGAGGCCGTGGTTGGGGACGATTTGGATCGTCATCTTCGTGCCGCTGTGGCGCTCGTGGGCGCCAACGTTGAGCACGCCGTTGGCGTCGACGAGGAACTCAACCTCGAGCTGGGGGATGCCGGCGGGCATGGGCGGGATACCGCGAAGGTGGAACTCGCCCAGGGATCGGCAGTCGGCGGCCATCTCGCGTTCGCCCTGCAGGACGTGCAGCTTGATGGAGGTCTGGTTGTCCACGCTGGTGGAGAACATCTCGGTGGCGCGGGCGGGGACGGTGGAGTTGCGGACGATCAGCTTGGCGACGGCGCCGCCGACGGTCTCGATGCCGAGGCTGAGGGGGATGACGTCGAGCAGCAGCATGTCGCGGACGCCGCCGGAGAGGATGGACGCCTGCACCGCTGCGCCCAGCGCCACGACCTCGTCGGGGTTGAGCGCGGTGTAGGGCTCGCGCTGGAAGAGCTCGGCGACGCGCCGGCGGACGAGCGGGATGCGGGTCGAGCCGCCGACGAGCACGGCCCGGTCTATGTCGCCCGGCGAAAGCCGCGCGTCGCGGAGTGCGCGCTGGCAGGCGGTGATGGAGCGCTGGACCCAGGGAGAGATGAGCCCTTCGAGGTCGGCGCGCGAGAGCGGACGGGACAGGGTTCCTGTGCTGAGGGTGAGCGAGATGGTGGTGAAGTCTGCCTCGGAGAGCGCGATCTTGGCGCGCTCCGCTGCGGCCTTGAGAACCTGGCGGTCCGCGGGGGTGTCGGCTGGAGCGGCGGCCTCGTTCTGCAGCCACCGGACGATCATGTGGTCTACGTCGTCGCCGCCAAGGTGGGTGTCGCCGGCGGTGGCGAGGACCTCGAAGAAGTCGGCGCCGCCGGAGCCGGCGTCGCCGGGCGTAACGCGGAGGATGGTGACGTCGAAGGTGCCGCCGCCGAGGTCGTAGACGGCGATGACTTCGGGTTTGCGGGTCCGCAGGCCGATGCCGTAGGCCAGGGCGGCGGCGGTGGGTTCTCCCACGATGCGGATCACGTCCAGGCCCGCGAGCTTCCCGGCGTCTCGGGTGGCCTGGCGCTGCGCGTCATCAAAGTATGCCGGCACCGTGACGACGGCGCGGCGCACGGGGCGGGCGAGCGCCGTCTCGGCGCGCGACTTCAACGCTCGCAGGACGGCAGCGGAGACCTCCGGCGGACTGACGACCGCGCCGCCGTCCCCCGGCAGCGCGATGCGGGCGGTGTTGTTCGGCCCCTCGACGACCTCATACGAGAGGTAGGCAAGGTCCGCCTCGGCGTCGCGACGCGACCGGCCCATGAGGCGCTTGACGCTGGAGATGGTGGAGAGCGGATCAGGGTTGTGATGGTCGCGGGCCTCGAAGCCGATGGCTTGCGGACGCCCGTCGGGCCCGTAGCGGACAACGCTCGGGAGCAGGTTTCTGCCCTGCGCGTCTGCGATCACGCGCGGACCCGCCTCCGGCCGGGCCGGATCGCACCACGCCACCAGCGAGTTGGTGGTGCCGAGGTCGATGCCGACGACCACATCGGGTGGCGGGCCTGGGGTTGAATCGGCGGCGGCGTTCACGGTCAAGGGTATGCAAGGCACGTCGGCTCTCCGAGACGACTGTGCGGGGCATTGAGCCGAGGGGTTCGGGCCGGGGGTGGGTGGGACGGGGACTCTGCTCGGAGAGCCGATGTACCTTCGGAGGTACACTGCGGACGTGAGGCTCGCTGTCATCATCCCCGCCGCCGGCGCGTCGTCGCGGTACGCCGCGGCGGGGGGTGTGCGCTCGAAGATCGACGAGGACTTCGGCGGACGCCCGGTGCTGCAGCGCACCGTTGAGATGTTCACCAACCGCGACGAGACCGCGGTGGTGATCGTCGCCGGGCCGGCGGACGACTGGGACGAGTTCATCCTGCGTCACGGCGACAAACTCGGGCTGCTGGGCGTCAAGGTGTGCAAGGGCGGCAAGACCCACCGGTATGAGACCGTCAAGAACGCCCTGGCCTTGGTGCCGAACGACTGCACCCATGTGGCGGTGCACGACGCCGCCCGCCCGTGCACGCCGCCCGAACTGATCGACCGTGTGCTGAGCGCGGCGGAGAAGCACGCGGCGGTTATCCCGGCCATCGACGTGCCGGACACGATCAAGCGTGTCTCACCGGCGGCGAAACAGGACAAGGACATCGACCCGCTGGACGCGATACTCGGAGGGGCCGGCAAGGCGGGGCGGAACGTGCGCCCCGTGCAGCAGACCGTACCGAGGGAGAACCTGGTGCTGGTGCAGACGCCGCAGGTGTTTACGAGGGAGCTGCTTGTGCGGGCCTACGCGCAGAGCGATCTGACGAGCACCGACGACGCCTCCCTGGTGGAAAAGCTCGGCGAGCCGGTGATGGTGGTGGAGGGCGACCCGAGGAACATCAAGATCACCCGCCCGGTGGACCTTGTGACGGCGCGGCTGATCATGCAGATCCGCCCGCCCGCCGAGCGCGAGGCTCATAAGAGGTTTTGAACGCGGGGAGTTGAACGCGGAGGGGGCGGGAAAGCGAAAAGCGGAAAACGAAAAGCGAAAAACAGGTAGGCGTAGCTCAGGACCGCAGGACTCAGGACCCCCCCCATGCCCAATCCGCAATCCTCCGAAGAGACGATCTGGGAAGGCCGGCCGAGCCAGTGGACGAACTTCTGGTGGTTCGTGGCGTGCGTGCTGGTGCTGCCGATCCCGTTCGCCGCCTACCGGTGGCTGGCGCTGAAGTGCACGAGCTACACGCTAACGACGCAGCGGTTCCGGATCGCCGCCGGCGTGATGACCAAGACCTTCGACGACCTGGAGCTCTACCGGGTGAAGGACCTGACGATGTCGCAGTCCGTGGTGCAGCGGATCGTCAATCTCGGGACGATCAGGATGCTGACGTCCGACGCGACAACGCCGGTGCTGACGCTGCACTCGATCCCCGACGCCCTGGCGGTGCGGGACGCGATCCGCGACGAGGTGGAACGCTGCCGCCGCGAGCGCGGCGTGCGCGAGCTGGATGTGCATGAGGACGAGGCGGGGGCGGGGATCGTGGGGAGGTGAGCGCGGCAAAACCGCATCAGCCTTCCGGCTCATGCCTTGATGCCTTCTGCCTCATGCCTTCCGATATCAATCCTCCGGCACCGCATCGCTCGTCACCACGCGCCGGAACTCAGCCCGCAGCTTCTTGGTGATCGGCCCTTCGACGCCGCTCCCGATCTTCGCCTCGTCCACCTGCGTGACGGCGATCATCTCGGCGGCGGTGCCGGTCAGGAAGACCTCGTCGGCGCCCTTGAGGTCTTCAACCCGCAGCCGTTTCTCGGTGCACTTGACGCCGACGGACTTGCACACCTGCGTCATTACGAACTCGCGGGTGATTCCGTCGAGCATGCCGACGTCGAGCGGGCTGGTGAACACCTCGCCGTGCTTGACGATGAAGAGGTTGTCGCCGGTGCACTCGCCGACGAAGCCGTCGAGCGAGAGCATGACGGCCTCGTGGCAGCCTGCGTCGATGGCCTCGCACTTGGCGAGGATGTTGTTCAGGTAGTTCAGGCTCTTGAGCGAGGGGTCCAGGCAGGCGTTGGGCGTGCGCGGGCGCTTTGCAACCACCACCTTCATGCCCTTCTCGTACAGCTCCGGCGGGTACAGGGCGATCTGGTCGGCGATCACGATCATGCTGGGGCGCGGGCACTTGCGCGGGTCCAGGCCCAGGGTGCCGACGCCGCGGGTGAAGAGCAGGCGGATGTAGCCGTCGACCAGGCCGTTGGCGCTGATGGTGTCGCGCATGGCCTTGACGCACTCGTCGGGGCCCCAGGGCATCTTCATGCGGAGGCGCTCCGCGTTGCGGTAGATACGGCGCATGTGCCCGCCGCACTTGAAGATCTTGGACTTGTAGATGCGGATGCCCTCGAAGCAGCCGTCGCCGTAGAGGAGACCGTGGTCGAAGACGCTGACGCACGCCTGGCTCTTGGGGAGCAGCTTGCCGTCGATCCAGACGAGCGGACGGTCGGCGTCGGTCGCCTGATGGGCCTTGCCTGCGTGGCTGGTGGCGGCGTGGACCTTGGGGGCGACGGGCGCGGTGGTCATGGGAACACTCCTCATTCTGGCCTCGCGGACACAACTCCGGGGCGTCACGGAAGTATAGGGGATCGGGCAGACCCGGACCCTTCTGGAACGATTCAGGAACGGGTTGGGTTCGCTGAATCCGCGCCTTGAATACTCTTGCGTCGAACCCTTCGCTCTCCGCGGAGTTTGCCCGCGGATCAGGAGCGGAGTTCCGCGCCCAGCGTGCCCTTCAGCGCCGCGACCGCCGCGGCGATCTGGGGGTCGACTTCCTCGTGACGGAGCGTCCGAGAAGCATCGCGGAAGCCGAGCCTGAGCGTGACGGACTTCTTGCCGGGGCCGGTCTGCTTGCCTCGGTAGGTTCCGACGAAGCGGCACGACTCCAGGAGGTGCAGGTTGGTCTTGGCGATGAGTGACTCCACCTCGCTCCAGCGGATTGTCTCGGCGACGACCACGCTGAGATCGCGCTCGATGCCGGGGAAGGCAGGCATCTGGCTCACGCGCTGCGTCGATGGGAAGAGGTCCGTCAGCATGCCGAGGCTCACCTCGGCGATGGCGACCCGTTCGTCCAATCCCCAGGCATCCTGCGCCTGGCGTGACGCGAGCGCGATGTAACCGGCCGGCTGCCCGTTGAGACGGACCCCGGCGCACGATGCGCCGTCGGCACCGGGGAACGGTGCCGTCATCGGCTCAAAGGCGAGCCTGGCGGAGCCGCGGCCCAGCGCCAGCGCGGCGTGCTCGACCGCGCCGCGGAGCGTCCGGATCGCACCTTGGGAGCTCTCGACACTCGCGCCGGCGTCGGCGATCAGTCCGACGTGCCGTTGCTCGCGGGTCTGGCGGGCAGCGGCCTTGCCGTCGTCCGCCTCGGCGAAGACCGAGGCCATCTCGAACAGCCGCACCCCGCCGCCCGAGGGAGGCGTGACGCGGGCGTCCTGGTTCGCGCGTCGGCAGGTCAGCAGGCTGGGGATGATGCTCGGGCGCAGGTAGGGGTTGCCCGGACGGCGGGCCTCGTCCACCCGCAGCGACCGCAGGCCCGCGGGCAGGAACATTGCCGCCTGGGCCTGCGTTGCGAAACTCACCGTGACGGTTTCGAAGAACCCCAGCCCGGTGAGCGTCTCGGAGACAAGGGCCGTGGCCTTCTCGCGGTTGGACCACGCGACAGGCTGCTTCATGTCCAGCCGCACCCCGATGGTGGGTGAGATTCTGAAGTTGTCCAGGCCGTGCAGGCGGGCGACCTCTTCGATCACATCGATTTCGCGGGTGATGTCCGGGCGGTGGTGGGGGATGGTGCAGGTCCACGTGCCGACGGCCGAGGCGCGGGCGGTACTCGCTTCCAGCCGGTGTTGCCCCTGCTGAACCTCCACACCGATCGCCTCCAGAAGGCGACGCACCTCGCCGGGCTCGATCGACAGACCCAGGACATGCTCGATCCGCTCGGGTCGAACAGCGACGACGTGTCTGGAATCCGGCTCGGCGGACGTGTCGATGACGCCTTCGCACAACTCGCCGCCGGCGACTTCGAGGATCAGTTCCGCCGCGCGGGCCGAGGCCCATTCCAGGTCACCGGCGGCGACGATCCGCTCGAAGCGGTGCGAGGCGTCGGTGCGGATCTCAAGCCGGCGCGCCGTGCGCCTGATGGTCGCCGGGTCCCAGGTGGCGACCTCCAGCAGCACGTCGGTGGTGCGCTCGGTCACGCCGGTGTCGAGCCCGCCGATGACGCCCGCGAGCGAAACGGCCCGCTCGGCGTCGGCGACAACAACGTCGGAGGACTTCAGCGTGTGGGCACGCTTGTCCAACGCGGTCAGTTTCTCGCCCTCGTGAGCCTTGCGGACGATCAGGCGTTTGCCGCTCAGCGTGTTCAGGTCGAACGTGTGGCTGGGGTGGCCGAGCTCGTGCAGGACGAAGTTGGAGACGTCGACGACATTGTTGATCGAGCGCTGCCCGACGCTCTCCAAGGCTGACACCAGCCACGCGGGTGAGGCACCGACCTTCACGTCGCGGATGACGCGGGCCGTGAAGCGCGGGCACACTTCGGGGACGTGGTTGAGCACGCTGGTGACGGCGTCCGTGCGGGCGCCGACCTTGACCCGGGGCCTGGGCTCGGGCGACAGCAGCCGGCGTCCGGTGGTCGCCGCCAGTTCGCGGGCCAGCCCCAGGTGGCAGAGGCAGTCGCCCCGGTTGGAGGTGACTTCGACGTCGAACACCGTGTCGGGGCCTTGGGCAGACTGCTTTTCCTCGCGCGTTTCGATGGGGAACGAGTGAGCGATGAGCTTGGCCTCGGCCTCGTCGGGGGCGAGGGTGGAGGGAGCGAGATAGCGGTTGAGCCAGTTGAGGCTGGTGAGCATCGACGGGATTCCTCTGCGGGCGCGCTCGGCGCCATGAGTCATTTTTCAATGGGCAGTCGGCGAACACGGGCCCCAGCAGCATCAATGGTAATCAACGCTCCCTCGGCCAACGTCTTTCCCGCGGCGACCACAACCTCTCGGATGAGCATCGCCACCGCGGCGGGTGACAGTCCTTCCCGGCGCAGTCGCACCACCGACGGGTTCGTCGCGCCGGACAGAGCCAGATGGTCGTGGAAGTCGGCATCATGGGTCACGATCACCCGCCCATGAGTTCGTGCGGCCTCAATTATTTCCAGGTCCGATGCATGAGCAAGGCCCATTCTCCCCACATGAACCACGTCCATGCCGTCGTTTGTCAACATCGCCTCGACGCAGCGGGCGATGCCTTGGTCCAGCAGCACTCTCATGATGCACGCCGCAACTCGACGACCTCATCGCCCATCATCGCGGCGGCGTACTCAAGCGCCTGGCGGACGTCTTCCTGGGTCAGTTCCGGGAAATCTCGGAACATCTCCGTGCGATCCGGGTACTGGGCGGCGGCTTCAACGACGCGCCGCACCGTGAGCCGCATCCCGCGGATGCAGGGTTGCCCGTTCATCTGCAGCGGGTTAATGGTGATACGGTCGAATCGGGCCATGGATTCCTCGCGATCCAGCGCGGCACTGGCTTACGGTATTCTACCCGCGCCATGCCCATCATCGTCTTCCAGCATTTCGATCAGGGCCTCCCCGGCCGCCTCGGTCTCACCCTCCGTGATCACGGCTTCAAGCTCGATATCCGGCGGCTCGACCACGGCGACCCGATCCCGGTGGACTACGACGACGTGGACGCGGTGGTGTCGCTCGGCGGGCCTCAAAATGTCGGCGAATCGCACGCGTGGATGCAGCCCGAGATGGACTATCTCAAAGGGGCGCACGCTCGCGCACTACCGATCGTCGGGATCTGCCTCGGGCACCAGATGATCGCCGCGGCCCTTGGGGGCAAGGTGTCCCGGATGGCGGCACCGGAGTTGGGGCTCGTGGACGTGAACATCACGCCGCCGGGCCAGACCGACGCCGTCCTGGCGGGGATCGCCTGGCGGAGCCCGCAGTTCCAGAGCCACGCCTGCGAGGTCACGGAGTTACCCCCGGATTCGGTGGTGCTCGCCTCCAGCGCCCGCTGCAAGGTCCAGGCGTTCCGAGCCGGGATGCGGACCTACGGATTCCAGTACCACTTCGAGCTCGACCGCGAGTCGTGCAACGAGTACATGGCAATGGAGAGTCAGGCCGACCTGGCCGCGGCCGGCGTCACCATGGAGGGGTACCGACTTTCGATGGACAAGTCGTACGAGATGTTCGCCCGACTGGCCGACCGGCTGTGCGTCAACCTGGCCACGCTGCTCATCCCGCGGGTTGCGAGCAAGGTGGGGTAGGAAGGCATGAGGCATCAGGCATGAGCCCGATTGCCTCAGCCCGTTCCACTCATGCCTCAATGCCTCCTGCCTCATGCCTTCTTCTTTTTCCATCCGCGTCCCGAGCGACTACCTGTTTCACCGGGACTTCTGTTCATACGGCTACTTCCTGCTGGCCCCCAACCAGTGGGACCCGCGAGAGCGGGTTCTGACCCGGCCCCTGGACCTCCCGGAGGGTCTCGCCACGCTCCGGGTGGCGCAGCCCCAGGGCAAGGGCAGGCCGGTGGTGGTGATGGCAGACCGCCGGATCGCCAGGCGCGAGCGAATCCACGCCGAGCTTTTGCTCCGAAGGATGCTCAACCTCGACGACGACCGGGTGGCGGATTTCCACCGGGCCGACCCCCGCTGGAAGCGCTCAGGGCGGGGCCGGCTGATGCGATCCCCCACCCTGTTCGAGGACATCGTCAAGACCGTCACGAGCTGCAACGTCGCCTGGCCCAGCACCATCATCATGAACCGCAAGCTGTGCGAGGCTTTCAACCCGGCGTTCCCCTCCGCCCGCCAGCTCGCCCGCAAGCGCCCCGCCACGCTGCGGGCGAGATGCTCCGTCGGATACCGAGACAAGCGGCTGGTTGAGCTGGCCCGCATGTTTGCATCCGGCGAGCTCAAGCCCGAATGGTTCGAGGACCCCGGCACGCCCGACGACGCCATTCATGAGGCCCTGCTCGACCTTCCGGGCGTCGGCCTCTACGCCGCCGCCAACATCATGCAGCTTCTCGGCCGGTATGGCCGCCTGCCCCTCGACACCGAGAGCGTCCGCCACGGCCGCAACATCCTGGGTTTCAAGGGCACCGCCAACCAGGTCGCCCGGCGGGTGGAAGCCCACTTCGCACCGTTCGGCGAGCACAAGTTTCGCAGCTACTGGTTCGAGATGTGGGAGTGGTACGAGTCCAAGCGGGGAAAGAGCTGGACGTGGGACCCCCACACCACCGGCAAGACGTTTACCGCCGCGCAGTTCTGAGCGTTGCACTTGCGACCGCAGTTACCTGACCACACCAGAAGGCTGTCCCCGCTATCTCAGGTGTTGATTCGCGGCACCGCGAAGCTCCGCAGGTTTAGCTGGCGCCCGACATCGGCGTCCACACCCCCTCGCCCTCCGGGGCCCGATACCAGGCCCATTCATGCTCACGGGCGCGCAGAAGTGATCTCTCGAGTTTTTCTTGTTTTCGCGGCAGACCGTGGTAATCTGCATCCAGCTAGGACGGACTGCAACTGGTCCCGCGGAATGCAGCATTGGAATGGAGACGAACGATGCGACTCACTCGTGAGGCTCATGTCCTCGCCCTTTCATCGGCCATCGCGGGTGCCGTGAGCTGCTCACCGAGAGTATTCGCAAGCGCACCGATCTACGGCGGGCCGACGTTCGACATCAGAACGGGGACGGGGTATCTTGACCCCGCTCCGCCTTATCCCGTTGGCGCGACCGTCGGGAATGGCGTTGCCGTCGTGTCAGCTCGGCGGATTTCCGGCGGCACAAACTTCGGCGCTCGTGCTTTACGTTGGGACGCCTCGGGCACCGCTGCCGCCGAGCTCGGCCATGTGGGCACGATGAGCGGCGGGTACACCAATGCCATCGCCAATGGTGTCAACAGCGCCGGCACCGCGGTTGGTTTTGCAGAAAAGTACTCCGGCGTCACGATCCTCGGCCAGCGTGCAGTTCGCTGGGACGCCGCGAGCACCGCCGCCACGGAGCTCGGCAACCTCGGCACGTCTGCCACCGGCAACTCGAATGCTGAGGCCAACGCTATCAACACTGCCGGCACAGCCGTCGGGAGTGCGCAAAAATACTCCGGCGGCATGTACCGCGGTTGGCGTGCCGTCCGCTGGGATGCCTCGGTTACCAACGCTACTGAGCTGGCCAGTTTGGACCCGAATGGCCTTCCATACGCCGACGCCTTCGCATACGCCATCAACACTGCCGGCACCGCCGTCGGAACTGGCCAGAACTTCTCCCGCGGCCCGGGCTGGAGTGCCATCCGGTGGGCCGCCTCAGGCACCGCCGCCACGGAGCTAGGCAACCTGATCACGATCACGAACGGTGACTTCCCCGACGATAGAGCTTACGCCATCAACGCCGCCGGCACCGCCGTGGGGTCTGCAAGAAAAAGCTCCAACATCACAAACCTCGGCTACCGTGCCGTCCGGTGGGATGCCCAGGGCATCGCAGCCACCGAGCTGGGCAACCTAGGCACGGATAGCAGCGGCCACACCTACGCCGGCGCCTACGCAATCAACGCGGCCGGTACAGCCGTCGGCTTTTCGAGAAAATACTTCGTCGACGACAGCTTCGACTACTGTGCAGTCCGCTGGGATGCCTCGGGCACCGCAGCCACCGAGCTGGGCAACCTAGGCACGGACAGCAGCGGCCACACCGACTCCGGCGTCTACGCCATCAGCGCCGGCGGCACCAGCGTTGGATATGCCAATCGGTACTCAGGCAACACAAACCTCGGTAAGCGTGCCGTGTACTGGGGCATCGACGGCGTAGCGATCGACCTGAACTCTCTCCTGTCGCCAGAAGACGCTGCAATTTGGACGTTGACACAATCTAACTCTATCAGCGACAGCGGCTGGATCACCGGCATCGGCGAGTTCGATCCGGACGGCCCCACCGGAGCGCTGCCTGCATATAGCCGGCTGTTCCTGATGAGAGTTCCGCCGAATTGCCTTGCCGACATCAACGGCGATACTGCGGTAAGTACATCCGATTTGACTGCCTTGCTGCTGCAGTTTGGTCGGCCAGCGCCCGCAGGCTCGCCCGCAGCGCGTGCGGACCTCAACGCCGACGGTGTGGTAAACACCAGCGACCTGACGATCCTGCTTCTGGCCTTCGGGGAATCCTGCCCGTGAGAAGCCTCTGGGCAAGGATGTGACGCCGGCGAGGGCCGCCGGGAACGGGCCGGGCTCGCAGTGGGGGGCGGCCCAGCGAGCAGGCCCGATTTCCTGTACCTGGAGACCACGCTCTCCATCCGCGGCGCGTACCCGCGACCGGGGGAAATTGCAGGCGCTCACTTCCTTTTGCGCCCCAAGCCGCTACAGTGCTTCCGCAGGTCCGCGGTGGTGCGCGGCTAGCACGCTCCGACTGATCCACCCCGTCTCGGGAACCGATCTGTGTTCCCGTCAGGACGGATTCAGGCTTTGGCTCGCACAAGGTGACGGCTCACAGGGTGAAGCGCTTCAACGCACCCACCACCCGACGCCGTCAGGACGACGCTCTCGATGACGACCGCGGCGATCTCGATCACGAAAAACGAGTTCCTTCATGGGCGATGGACCCCCGCAGAGTCGGCGACGCTCTACGGCGTGCCGGACTGGGGCAAGGGCTACGTCGGCGTCAACAACGCCGGGCACGCCGTCGTCATGCCCACCAAAGACCCGGCGCGCCAGGTTGATCTGTTCGAGGTCATCAGCGGACTGAAAGAGCGCGGCATCCACACGCCGGTGCTGCTCCGCTTCAACGACCTGCTCGAGCACCGGCTGCGCGAGATCCGTAAGGCGTTTGACGACGCCATGGCCGACCAGGGGTACACCGGCAACTACGCGTGCGTGTACCCGATCAAGGTGAACCAGCAGCGCCACGTGTGCGAGCAGATCGCCAACCTGGCGGTCGAGCTGCGGTTCGGGCTGGAGGCCGGCAGCAAGCCGGAGCTGCTGGCGGTGCTGGGGTTGTCGGCGGTGGCGGGGGGCCCCGGCGTCAACGGGATGCCGATCATCTGCAACGGGTTCAAGGACTCCGAGTTCATCGAGACCGTCATCCTCGCCACCAAGCTGGGACGCAACATCATCCCGGTGGTGGAAAAGTTCAGCGAGCTCGAGCTGATCGTGAAGCATGCCAAGACCTACGGCGTGCGCCCGAAGATCGGGCTGAGGGTGAAGCTGTCGAGCCGCGGGGCCGGGCGCTGGGAGTCTTCGGCGGGGGCCCGCTCGAAGTTCGGCCTGTTCATCAGCGAGGTTCTGAAGGCCGTGGACTTCCTGAAGGCCCACGACATGCTGGATTGCCTGAACCTCCTGCACTGCCACGTAGGGAGCCAGCTCTACGACATCCGGGTGCTCAAGAACGCGATCAACGAGCTGACGCATATCTACGCCGAGCTGCACCGCCTCGGCGCCGGCCTGACCATGCTCGATATCGGCGGCGGCATGGGCGTCGACTACGACGGCAGCCAGAGCGCGTGGAGCAGCAGCATCAACTACTCGGTGGCCGAGTACGCCGCCGACGTGGTCCACCGCATCAAGAGCGTCTGCGACGACGCCAAGGTGCCACACCCGATGATCCTGAGCGAGTCGGGGCGTGCGATGGTGGCGTATTCGAGTGTGCTGGTGCTGGACGTGCTGGGCAGCAGCCGCTTCGAGAGCAACCCGGATCTGCCGGCGGTCGAGAAGGCGATCAAGGCCGAGACGGAAGTGCCGCAGCCGGTGCTGGACCTGCTCGACGCCTACCAGAACCTCACCGACCGCAACCTGCTGGAGGCGTACCACGACGCCACGCAGGCCCGCGACGAAGCGATGAGCCTGTTCAGCCTGGGGTACATGAGCCTGCCCATGCGGGCGGTGGCCGAGCGCCTGTTCTGGGCCATCGGGCACAAGCTGCTCGAGAAGGCCTCCAAGCGCGGCGAACTGCCCGATGAGCTCGACGACCTGCCAGATGCCCTCAGCGACATCTACTTCTGCAACTTCTCGCTGTTCCAGTCCATGCCCGACAGCTGGGCCATCGACCAGCTCTTCCCCATCGTTCCCATCCACCGCCTGGGCGAAAAGCCCACGCGCCGCGGCATCCTCGGCGACATCACCTGCGACTCCGACGGCAAGATCGACCACTTTGTCGACAAGCGGATCGACAAGAAGGCCATCGAGCTGCACGAGGTGCGCGAGGCGCCCACGCTGCCCGGCATCACCGATGCCCCCAGCGTCGAACCCTACTATCTCGGCGTGTTCCTGCTGGGCGCGTACCAGGAAATCCTGGGCGACCTGCACAACCTCCTGGGCGACACCCACGCGGTGCACATCAGCGTGGACGAGTCCGGCCAGTGGGACATCGACGAGGTGATCGAGGGCGACACCGTCGAGGAAGTGCTGTCGTACGTTCAGTACGACATCGCCGACATGAAGCGCGCCATGCGCATGGACGTCGAGGCAGCATGCCGCCAGGGCCGACTGACGCTGGGCGAGGGCAAGAGCCTGCTGAAGTTCTACGACGATGGGCTCGAGGGGTATACATACCTGGAGGAGTGAGCGGCGTGAGCCCGCATGAACGTGACGCTCGAATCGGAACGCTGCTGGCCGAGCTCGGGGCGCTGCTGCGGGAAGAAGACGGTATCCATCGCGCGGAACGCCCGCTCGCTGAACCGGCATATTTCCATGCGGCAAGTGTGCTGATGAATGGCCACCGCTCGGATGAATCGGCCATCAGACTCGCGCACCACCTGGCCGAGTGTGTCAATAGCGCGCTACGACTTCTGGCATTCGTGACAATGCCCGAAGCCTATGACGCGGGAGCGGTTGAGTCCGTGGCTCGCGACATGGTCGCCGATGCAGGGTGGCATCTGCGAGAAATCGCAAAAGCACTTCCGATGCTTTGGCCGGAGTAGGCGCAGTAGCGACCGCTCCGCGTGCGTCCAGGGCGGAAGCTGGCGTCTCTGGCAGAGCTACTTCGCGCCGTGAGTTGTTCAATCAATTTGTGCGCTGTTGCTCAATACGCGGCGCACCCCATCACCGCCCCCACGATCCGATCCGCGTTCGGCAGGTACTCCAGCTCCAGTTTGTAATACGGCATCACCGTGTCGAACCCGCACACCTGCTGCACCTGCGCCTTCGGGTGCAGGAAGCAGTGCACTGGCGCGATGGCGGGCGAGGCTTCACAGTGGGCACGCTTCTCACCGCCCCAGGGCCAGCACCATCGCGTCCTGCAGCGACGGGTTCAGCCCCGCGGCCCGGGCCTGCTGCAGCGCGTTGAGTGCGCCGTCGCGCTGGCCGAAGGCCTGCTGCATCACCGCCACCGTGAACCAACCCTCGGCGGCGCCCGCGCCGACCGCCCGCTGGGCGTACGCGGTTGTCGTGTCGAGCATGCGTTGCAGGTTGCTCACGCCGCCCAACGGATCAGCGGCCAGCGGGTAGCGCGCCAGACCTGAGTCCATGGCGTAGGCGCGGGCGATGGTGGAGGCGGCGCTGGCGGCGTCGCCTCGCATCAGTTGTGCCAATCCCAGGCCGCGGACCAGGCCCGCGTCGCTCGGGTTGGAGGCCGTGAGACGCTGGAACACGCGCAGGGCGTTGTCCGGGTCGCCGAGCCGGAGGTATGTATTGGCCAGCTCGCGGTCGTTGGCGCAGGGGGCCTCGACACCAGCGGGGCGCTCGACAACCACGGGCTGCTGGACCACCACCGGCCTGTCCACGTACACCGGTCGCTCGACGACGGTGGTCACGGGACGCTCGACGTACACGGGGCGCTCGATCACCACCGGCGTGGTACACACCGGGGCGCGGTAAATCGGCGCGCACGTGACCACTGGCCGGTAGTACGGGCGCGGCCGGAAGTCGTCGCAGCGGTCATACCGGCGCCAGCCGTTGGAATAGGAAAACCCCACGCCCGAGCCGTAGTCGCCGAACGACGCGCTGACGAACACGCCGCCGCGCGAGTCATGATGTCGTCGGTCGCCGTCGTGTCGATCCGCGAGCGCCGCGGAGGGGACGCTCAGCGCCAGGGCCACGCCCAGCACCGAACCGCTGCGGGCAGCCAACGAGCGGGCGAACATGCCGCTCACGACCGAAACGAGGGGGAACATTGTCGTTTCCCAGATGGGCCCCGCGACGAGCGGGAGCCGACGGACGGCGACACACCATTATTCAACAGCACATTGTTCGGCGCGTTGCGGAATAAGGTGCGTGTCCCGGATTTCGAGCCCGCGGCCACCCTGGATTCTCGCGTGTCCCGGCGTGAGGGCCGTGGTCGTCTCGGGGTGTTTGAATCGCGATTCCGGCCGCCGCCGCGCGACTCATGTCCCCTTGACGCACCGATAAACAAACGCCGGCGGCAGATTGCGCCACTCCACCGGGCTCTTTTCGACGCTCTCAAACAGCGAACACGCTTTCTCATAGAACCGCCGCCCCGCCGGCAGCCAGTTGCCGAACTGGTAGCCGAACGTGACGAACACGCCCCCCGGCTTCAACACGGTCATCATCGCGCCGAGCAAGCGGTCCTGCAGCGGCGCCGGGAAGCCGGCCCACGGCAGCCCGCTGATCACGGCGTCGACGCAGGGCGGCTCGCCCAGGCCCTCGCGTCGGCAGATGTCCGGCGCGCGGGCCGCGTCGTCGTTGACGACGCGCACGCCGGGGAATCGCTTGCTCACAATGGCCGCCAGTTCCGGGCGCAGCTCGACGGCGACGAACTTGGTGTGGGGCCCAAGGCGGCGTGCGATCTCGCCGGTGAAGGCCCCGGTGCCGGGCCCGAACTCCAGCACCGCCCGCGCGCTCTGAAGGTCCACGCCTTCGACCATCCTCCGCGCCAGGAACTTCGAGCTGGGTGCGAGGGCGCCGACCGATCCCGGGGCGCGGACAAACTGCCCCAGAAACGACCCGGTGCGTGCGACAGAGGCGACGACGGGTTGAACTCGCGTGCGGGTGGGCATATTCGATCGGCGGCTCACCGGCGGAGGGCGTCCTTGAGGCCCTCGCGGAGCTGGGCCTTGGCGTCGGCGTCGGTGGTGAACGCGATGACGCGCTCCCACAGGGAGCGCACGCCGTCCTTGCCGTAGAGGCGCCGGACGCTCGGCGTGAGGGTGTTGAGGTCGTCCAGCCCGGACAGCTCGCGCACGCTCATCGAGAGCGTGTCGACCAGCTCCTTGGGCGGGTTCTTGTCGAGTTCGACGCGCCCGGCCTGCCACAGGAGCGAGCAGAAGAAGTGGTCCTTGCGGTCGGATTCGCTCAGAGCGTTGTACAGGGCTACGAGCGAGGGCACGTCGCGCTCGCGGTACGCGGCGGCCAGCGTCGCGCGGGCGATCGCGTCGGCGTCCGGGCGCGGCTTGGCGTCCGGTCCGGTCCTGAGCGCCGCCAGCGCGACGCGCACGGCGTCCTTGTCACGACCCAGCATCACAAGTTCCGTGACACCCTGCGCGATACGGCCCGCCTTGAGGTGCTCCTTGAAAGACGTCTCGATGGAAACCGCGTTGGCCAGCGGGCCTTCGGCCGGGACGTCCTCGGGCAAGCGCCCGAGCTGCTTGCCCGCGACGATCAGGGGGTCGCCGTAGAGGTTCAGCTTCCAGGCCGGCATGTCGTCGAGCCGCACGGAGCACGACAGCGGGCCGCGGAGCAGCACGAAGCGACGGAAGAAGTCGACGCCGTTGATAAAGGCGGTGAGGTAGGGCTCGTCGACCGAGGCCAAGAGGGCGTACGCCCCGTTCTCAAGCCAGCGGCCGGCGACACCAAGCCGGTGATCGACGACGTTGGCGGAGTAGGAGTGGATGAAGTGAACGATCGTGGGGGACCGCAGAAACGGCACATCGGTGGACCAGACTGACCCCGGGTTCAGGTCGAACTGCCACATCGTGCCGCGTGTGTTGACGTGGATGACATCGGTGTCGATTCCCGCGTGCACGGCGTTCCGCCAGGCCTGGGCGCTCTGGCGCGCCGGGTCGAAGGCAAACTCAACGGGGGTCCGGGCCAGCAGCCCGATGGCGGGCTTGATGGTGTATTTGACAAACCCGGATTGCCCCTCGGGGTACCCGTCAAAGGCCCAGGCACGCTTGACGTGCATGAACAGGGCGCTCATGGCGCGGTAGGCGGCGGTGGCCTCGTCGCCGTAAATCTCCCCGCACCACGCCCACCGCTTCAGATCGGCGTGCCGCCCGATCCTGTCGGTGAGGGCCATGGTCTGCTCGATGCCCCCGCCGGCGATCCCCTTGATCTTGGAGGGCGTGTTCGTGCACAGCGTGACCGCCTCGATGTTGTCGCCCTCCTGGTCCCAGGTCCAACCCGTGGCCTTGACGCCGTCGAGCAGGGCGCTGTTGAGCCGGTCGAACTGGTCCGGGGGCAGCACGGCCCCGGGCTGGCCCGGGGTGTCGCTGATCCAGATGATTTCCTCGTGGCGCCCGCAGGCCAGAGCGAGCGCCGCGGTCCAGGCGGGGTCGGCCGGCGACGCCACCACCACCCCGGGCGGCGCGAACTTGCTGTCCTTCCAGTCCGCCCGCAACGATTCGAGGTCCTTCATCCTCGCCGCCGAGAGGTACGCGGCCATGATCCGCTCTTGGCGTTTCTGCGGCTCGCCCGGGCCGGGCCAGGGCGAGGGCTCCTTGGGTTCCCAGCGGACAACCGACTTGGGTTCGAAGGCATGGACGAACCGCGCGATGTTCTCGCGCGCAAGGTCCGAGCCGTCGTCGATCAGAACGGGGAACGCTTCCTGGGGACCCCACTGCGCGACGGCGTCACAGTACGCCCCCGCGTCCTTCACGATGACGACGACCGGTCGGACCTTCATCGTGTTGCGGAGGGCCTCGACCCGCTTGCCCAGGATCACCGGGGGCTTGTCGGTATCGTCCGTTGCGACAAGCTGGGCCGGAGCGTGCCCGGCGGCAGCGCCGAGCAGCAGGGCCGCGATCAGATGATGGTATCGCTGCATGGGATGGTGCTACGACGGAGCCGCGTTCGGTGTTTGGCGGGCCGCGACGGTCAGGAGTTCCAGGAACGCAGGGACGGGCCCTTGTACTCGGCGATCGGGCGGATCAGGCGGTTGTTGGCGTGCTGCTCCATGATGTGGGCCGTCCACCCCGTGATGCGGGCCGCCACGAAGATCGGCGTGTACTGCGGCACCGGGATGCCCATCGTGAAGTACGTCAGGCCGCAGGGGAAGTCCACGTTGGGGTGGATGCTCTTCTTCTCCAGCATGATCTTCTGCACCTGCTCGCCCAGCTCGAACCACTTGACGGCCTTGTGGCCCTCGAGCGTCGGGTTCTCCTTCTCCGCGACGGCGCGCCCGAGCTTGTGCAGGATGGGCGCCCGGTGGTCGCCGTTCTTGTAGACGCGGTGCCCGAAGCCCATGAGCTTGCGCTTGGTGTCGAAGGCGTTCTGCATCCAGGCGTCGACCTTCGGCGTGCCGATGGCGCCCTCGCCGACGTCCTTCATGATCTCGCGGAGCATGTCCATGGCGGCCTCGTTGGCGCCGCCGTGGAGCGGGCCCTTGAGGGCCGCGATCGCCCCGGTGACCGCCCCGTGCAGGTCGCTCAGCGTGCCGCTGATGACGCGCCCGGTGAACGTGGAGGCATTGAAATCATGCTCGGCGTAGAGAATCAGCGAGACGTCGAGCACCCGCGCCCACTGCTCGCTGCACCGCTTGCCCGTCATCATCCAGAACAGGTTGGCCGCGTGGTCGAGCGCGGGGTCGGGCTGCACGATGGGGCGCCCGTCGATCACGTTCTGCATGTGCCCGATGATGGTCGGGATCTTGGCGAGCAGGCGCTTACTCTTGCGCAGGTTGGCCGCGGCGTCGACGCTCTGGCAGTCCGGGTCCAGGTGGGCCAGGACGCTGACGGCGGTGCGCAGCGTGTCCATCGGCACGGTGTGCGACAGCTTGGCGGTCTTCTGGATCACCTCCACGACCAGCGGCGGCAGCGCCCGCTCGGCCACGATTTCCTTCTTGAACGCGGCGAGCTCGCCGGGGGTCGGCTTATGCCCAACGAGCAGCACATGGGCCACTTCTTCAAAGGTGGCGTGCTGGGCCAGGTCGTGGATCTCGTACCCGCGGTAAATGAGCGCGCCCTGCTCGACCGAGCAGATGGAGGTGTCGCCGGCGATGATGCCTTCGAGGCCGCCGCCCTTGGGCTTGGCGGAGGGTGCCGGGGCGGGCTTGGTCGGGGCTGCGGTGGACATCGGGCCTACTCCTGATGATCCGGAACGGGACCGGGTTCAGGCCGGCGTCCGGAGCATTTGGTGCTTTCGCGAGCCCCAAGTGTAGGCGATTTGGCGGGCCGGGAACTCCCTAGATGGGTCGGCGCAGCGCGCTGCCTGGCAACGGCGACGCCCCGCTTTCGTCGCCCGAGGGTTGGCTCCCCACCGGCATCGGCGCACCGTGCCGGTGGTGCCCGGGCATCTCGGGTGCGTCGCCGATCGCCCGGTTCAACGCGCCCATGGCGCGCGGCGAAGAGAGCGCTCCCCACTTGTTCGTGCGGATCTCGCGCTCGATCTTGTCGTCGAGCTGGCTGACGCTGGTGATGATCACGCCCTCCTCGATCCCCGCGCGGAAGCGCAGCACCGCCGCCGCGGCCGCCAGCGCCACCGTGAAGGGCAGGATCAGGAATGTCCCGTAGTAGGCCGGGCCTCCCAGGGCGTCGGCGGCGCCGGCGCGATAGGCGTCAACCATGTCCGCCATCGTCCGGTACGAGCGGAACACCCCGCCGAACGCAGCGCCGGGCAGCAGCGAGTTCAGCGGAACGCACAGCAGCGCGATCACCACGGCCCAGGACGACGCCGTGACTGCGAACTGGATCCCCGGCGCGTTGACGCCGGCGCCGATCAGCACGCCCTGGAACATAAGCAGCGCCATCGTCAGCGCCGCGACGATCCCGACGGTCTGGACCAGCTCCGCCGTCCGCATCAGAACCAGCCCCGACCCGGTGCCCACGGTGTTCACCTCGGCGCCGGCTCCGCGGGTCTCCTTCGCGGCGGCGCGGGATGGCGCGCCCGCGGACTTGCCCGGAGCCCGGGCCGGCGCGCTGATGAGTGACTTGCCTGCCCCCGATGCCGTCGGCTCTTCGGGCGTCGGCGTTTCCTCGTCCGCCGGTTCGGCCGACGTCTTGTTGACCACCACCAGCGCCGAGGGTGAATCCGGGCCCAGCCGCTGCGTTCTGAGGTCCATGAAGTGGACGCACCCCCACACGATGACCTGCGCCACCAGCGCAATGCATAGCACGGCCCCGGAGGCGGATACCCCCAACCTCAGGTGCTGCAGCGCGGTCGAGATGTGCGGTCGCGTAGGCGCGGGCACGGCGCTTGGCCTTGTGGGCGAAGATGCGGGGACACAGTTCTCGGGTGTTCATCGAC
Source organism: uncultured Phycisphaeraceae bacterium (assembly GCA_964510955.1). Taxonomy (GTDB): domain Bacteria; phylum Planctomycetota; class Phycisphaerae; order Phycisphaerales; family UBA1924; genus JAFLCM01. The sequence goes on along the minus strand of CAZEDW010000006.1, from coordinate 38,760 downwards.
CCGTTCCGGCGCGCGATGAAGGTCCGGCGACTACCAGTTCGTTCTCGAGATGTCGCTGCCGTGAACCCTTGGGCACCGTGTTTTCAATGATTCTTGAAAACCCAGTAGACCCCGTCCCAGACCCTCGGTAGCATTCGCCCCATGTCTACCGCGGCAGATGCCCGAAACCGCCTGCACGACCGGGCGAAATCCCCGACTCGGTTCGCCCGGGAATGCCCCGGTGCAGATGCCCTTGACGCCGGGTTTCTTCGAGACGTGGCCCTGGGCCAGGTCCGGGTAACCAGCGAGCAGGCGCTGGATCTGTACCGGCGGGCCCCGTTGCTCACCCTGGGGCGCTTCGCCGACCTGCGCTGCCGGACCCTCCACGGCGACCACATCCGCACCTATGTGATCGACCGCAACATCAACTACACCAACGTCTGCAACGCCAGGTGCACCTTCTGCGCTTTCCGGCGCGACGGCGACGAGCACGACGCGTACACGCTCGAGCCGCAGGCGATCTATGACAAGATCGCCGAGCTGGTGGCCATCGGCGGCACGCAGGTGCTGATGCAGGGCGGCATGAACCCGGCGTTGCCGCTGGAGTGGTACGAGCGGCTGCTGCGCGGCATCAAGGAGCGGTTCCCGCACGTGCATGTCCACGGGTTCAGCCCGCCGGAGTTCATCGAGTTCGTCCACTTCTTTGATCCGTCGGGCGATACCCTCGAGGGCAAGCTGCGCCAGGTCATGTCGCGGCTGAAGGACGCGGGGCTCGACTCGATCCCCGGTGGCGGCGGGGAGATATTCGCCGGTCCGGTGCGGCGCAAGATCGGCTTGGGCAAGTGCGACGCCGAGGCGTGGCTCACCACCATGTGGGTGGCCCACACGCTGGGAATGTTCACCAGCGCGACGATGATGTTCGGGCACATCGAGGGCGCTGCGGACCGGGTGCACCACATGATGCTCGTGCGCGCGTGGCAGGATCGGGCGTTATGTTCGGAAGGCATCGAGGCATCGAGGCACCAAGGCATCAAGGGTGGCGGAAGGGGTCACTACAAGGCGTTCATCTCCTGGCCATTCCAGCGCGAGAACACGCCGCTGGGACGCCTGAAGGAATGGGGCCAGCAGCCGGGCGAGCTCGGCGAGCCGTTCCCGGGCGACGTGGTCGCAAACCTGCTGGGAGAGGGCGATGCTTCGGCCCACAAGGAGTTTGGGCGCCGGCTCAAGATGAGCGGGTCGACCGACTACCTTCGCACCCAGGCGCTCAGCCGGCTGGTGCTCGACAACGTGTATTCCATCGGGGCCAGTTGGGTGACCATGGGTCCGCACATCGGCCAGGTGGCGCTGCACTTCGGCGCCAACGACATGGGCAGCGTGATGATGGAGGAGAACGTGGTGTCCAGCGCCGGCACGACGTACTGCCTCAACGAGCCGGTGCTGTGCCGCTTGATCCGTGAGTCGGGGTTCATCCCCGCCCAGCGCGACAACTTGTACGACCTGCTCAGGGTTCACGCGGGGCCGGGTTCGCCGGACCTTCAGGTGACGGACTGGTCCAGGCACCGGGCCAAGCAACTCCACCGCCAGACCGCGCAAGCAGCCAGCCCGGTCGCGCCTGTCGAGCTGACGACCAGCGCCGGCGCCTGACCGTTCGACCAGCGGTCACAGGATCAGAACTCCTTCTTCCGAAACCGCTTCAGGGCGGCGGCGACTTCCTTTGCCAGCGACTTGGCGACCGCTGCGTCGCTCGCGTCAACCGATTGCGATCGTATTTCCATGGCCTGATCCGTCCGGGCGGCGACCAATCCGCCGGCCTTGTCCCCGGTGCCCTCCCAGTTCACCCGGAGCCACACCGCGTGATCCCGCATCGTAATGAAGCGGCAGGTGCGGCTGCCCGGGTTGCACGCCCCGCCCGAGGGCGAGTCAGCCAGCGGGGTATCGAGCTGCTCGACCAGGCCCAGTTCGCAGGCGGTCATGGCGGTGCTGATGGCCGAGTCAAGGTCGCGGAGTCTTCCCGTGGTTGTCAGGGGTGGCGACTCGAAGTCCGGGGGGTGCTCGGTCAGGGCCGACGCGTTCAGGCCTCCCAAGGACAGGTCGGCCCCCGGAGGCGCGGCGGCGCCGTCGGTACCGCAGCCGGACAAGCCGAGAAGAGGTCCGATAAGCATCCAAAACCCTAACAAATTAAGAGTAAATGGAGGGTACTTGGGACGGGGATGCACGTTGGAGGCCCTACCATTCCGATTCAGAGGTTGGCGGCGACGGCCTTGCCTCGATCGGCGTGTGCCGACGGCGGGCGGGCGGTCCGGAGCGATATCGGCGTTGGAAATCACCATCCGAGTTCCCCATTCCGTTGAGCGGGTCCCGGTCTACGGGGCCGCCGAGCGGAACCTCAAGATGATCCGGGAAGCCTTCGGCGTCAACATCGCCGCCCGCGATGATTTGGTCTTGGTCCGCGGTGAGGGCGATGCCGTGGACGCCGCCCGCCGGGTCCTCGAGAAGCTGATTGAGGCTTCGGACCAGGGGCGGAGCCTCTCGCGTCGAGAGGTCGTGGACGTGATATCGCACGCGGGGTGGGAGTCCGCCCGGGGTGGCGGAGTGGTTCGGCGGCACGACGCCCACCCGACGCTTCGGACGCCCGACGAACCCGCGGACCAGGGCTCGCCGAGCGCCCCGTCGTGGGACTTTTCTTCCAACGGCGACCAGATGAACGTCTTCGCCGCGGGGCGCCGGGTTCAGGCCAAGAGCCCGGCCCAGCAGGCCTACCTCGACGCGATCCGCGACAACGACCTGGTTTTCGGCATCGGGCCGGCGGGGACGGGCAAGACCTACCTCGCCGTCGCGTGCGCGATCCATCTTTTGCGCATGGGCAAGGTGAAGCGGGCGGTGCTCGCCCGACCGGCGGTCGAGGCGGGCGAGAAGCTTGGGTACCTCCCGGGCGACCAGTTCGCCAAGGTGAACCCGTACCTGCGCCCGCTGTTCGATGCGCTGACGGACATGCTTGACCACGCCACGCTAAAGAGGTTCATGAGCACGGACGTGGTGGAGGTGGTGCCGCTGGCGTTCATGCGCGGTCGGACGCTCAACGACGCGCTGATCATCCTCGACGAGGCCCAGAACACCACCCGCGGGCAGATGCACATGTTCCTGACGCGCATGGGCCAGCGGTCCAAGATGATCGTGACGGGCGACCCCACGCAGATCGACCTGCCCGAGCCGCGCGAGAGCGGGCTGATCGACGCCGCCCGGCGGCTGGGGCGGACGCCCGGTGTGGCGTTCTGCACGCTCAACAAGGCGGACGTGGTGCGCCACCCGCTGGTGCAGCGCGTGATCGACGCCTACGGCGAATCGGCGGATCAGGCGGTCCCGGCGCCCCCCGCGAAGAAAGCGGCCCGCGGTGCCCCGGCCAAACGCAAGCGGAAGAGCGATGGCTGACCCGGCGCGTCCAACCTCTCGGCGTGAGGCCGTCTCGGCCAAGTTCCGTCGTCGTCCGGGTCGGCGGTGGTTCGTGCTGAAAGAGCCCGTGGTGGTGCGGGACCTGCTGGCGCACCCGGCGTTCCTGCCGGTGTCGGGCGTTGCGTTGCTGTTCGTGCTGCTGTCGAGCATGACGGTGTGGCTGACCCGGGGCGGGCTGACCATCGCGCTGGGGCGGATCATGGACGACACGCGGGTTGTGCGTGTCGAGTTCTCCGAGGTCGATGCCCGCGCCACGCGGGACAAGCAGGAGGTCAGGCAGCAGCTCGCTCCCCGCGTCTACCGGGCGGACCAGAGACTGCTCGACGAGCTGGACAACTCGATCCGCACGCTGCCGGCAGTCGTGAGCGCCGCGGGCACGCTGGACAAGGTCCTGCCCGAGGTGGCGGCCGGGTTCAAACTGACGCCCGAGCGCGTCGAGGCCGTCAAGGCCCAGAGCAAGGACGGACAGCCGACGCAAACGTGGCTTGCCCGCACCGACCTGCTGATGGGGCTGCTCGTGCGTACGCCGGTCCTCGGCGCCAGCGAGTTCCAGCACGCCCTGCAGGACGTGACCGAGCGGCTGGAGTTGCGTTCGGCGTCGCGTGAGCCCGAGACCGTCGGCAAGCTCGAGGCGATCAACGTCGATTCCGACGAGCCGGACATGAAGGCGAAGGCGCGCCGGCGTTTCGAGGCCGCTGTGAAACAGGCGGGCTTCTTCGAGGCGGGCCCGGAAGTCGCGGCGGTGATCATCGACCGCATCGCGCTGATCAGGCAGCCCCTTTTCTCGTTCGACCGCGAAGGCACGCAGAAGCGCCGCGACGAAGCGGCGGCGGGCGTGGAAGCTGTTCGCGTCACCCACAAGCCCGGCGAGTTGATCTACCAGCGCGGAGATCGGCTGGACCCGGACGATTTCGCGTTGTCGGTCCGCGAGAACGAGCACTACCTGGCCTCCATCCCCGCGACGCAGTCGCTCGCCTCGGGGATCGGGCTGCTGGGGATTGCGGGGGTGCTGGCGGCGGCGCTGGGCGGCTACATCGGGGTGTTCTACCGGTCGCTGGCGACGAGCCCCTGGCGGCTCGCCGCGCTGGCGGGGCTGATGGTGGGCACCTTGGGCGCCTCGTGCTGGGGGTCATTGGCTTACCCGGGGATGATCTGGTTCACCGCGACGGCGCCGACGATCTTCCTGGCGATGGTGTGCGTCGTGGCGTACGACCGCAGGCTGGTGCTGGCCGTGGCGGGCTCGCAGGCCATGCTCTCGGCGCTGGCGCTGGGCCTGCCGGTCACCACGGTGTCGGCGATCATGATCGGCGTGGGGGCCGCCGCCTGGCAGCTCAACGATCCGCGCCACCGCAACGACGTCATCCGGGCGGGCCTGGTCGTCGCCGGGGCCCTGGGTTTGAGCGTGCTCGTCGGCGGTCTGCTCGAGCGTCCGCCGGTTGCGGGCGTCTGGAGCGAGGTGCTCCAGGACGCCGGGAAGGCGATCGGGGCCGGCTTCTTCCCCGCGGTACTTTCGCTGGCGCTGCTGCCCACCATCGAGCGCGTGTTCGGGGTGACGACGGGCATGACCCTCAGCGAGCTGCGCGACACCCGGCACCCCCTGCTGCGCCAGTTGCAGCAACGTGCGCCCGGCACCTACAACCACTCGCAGACGGTCGCGGTGCTGGCCGAGAGCGCGGCCGAGGCCATCGGCGCCGACGGGTTGCACGTCTATGTCGGGGCCCTCTATCACGACGTCGGGAAGATGAACAAGCCGGAGTATTTCGTGGAGAACCAGCAGGGCGGCGTATCGCGCCACGCCCGGCTGAGCCCCGCGATGAGCCTCCTGGTCATCGTCGGGCACGTGAAGGACGGGGCCGAGCTGGCCCGCGAGTACCGCCTGCCGCGGAGCCTGATGCACTACATCGAGAGCCACCACGGCACGACGCTTGTGGAGTATTTCTACGACGCGGCGTGCAAGACCGCGGAGCGTTCGGATTCGCAGGGGCCCGACGAGCTGGAATACCGATACCCCGGCCCCAAGCCGCGCACCCGCGAGGCCGCGATCCTGATGCTGTGCGACGCGGTGGAGGGCGCGACCCGCGCCATGACCGACCCGACGCCGGCCCGCATCGGGGCGCTGGTCCGATCCATCGCCGCCAAGCGGCTCGCCGACGGGCAGTTCGATGAGTGCGAGCTGACGCTCCGTGACCTCAACCGGATGGAAGAGGCCGTCATCAAGGGGCTGTGTTCGCTGTACCACGGGCGCGTCGCATACCCGGGTCAGGACGAGGAAGAAGACGTCGGCGAGAAAACCCGCGGCGCCATGGAACGCTCTGCGTAATCCGGGGTTGGTTGCACCCCGGGTAACCGAGTGCTCACACCGATCGGGCGATTCGGAACGGATGGCAGTGGTTCCGGGCGATGATTATCAAGTGCCCCCACAGACGGCGCCGCGCGCTCATTCGTGTCCCGGGGTGTGCTCGGGGTGCGCCGGTTCGTGGGCGGGTGGATGCGCTGGCTTGTCGGGCTGATCGCGTCCCGACTCGTGCCCGCCTTCTTTCGCCGTTTCGGGTGCTTCCGGCTTGGTCTCGGGCTTGTGCTCTGCCGCCGTGGTGTCGCGGTGTTCCGATCCTTCGGTTTCGTTCGAAGAGGTCCCCTCGGCGTGTCCGGCGTGGGCCGCCTCTTCATCGCTGGCGTGCAGCACCGCGCCGTGCTCGTGGGATACCGGCTCGGCCGGGGTGTGCAAGAACAGGATGTAGAACCACACCGCGGCGGCGTTGAACGCCGTGACCAGCGCGAAGTACGTGACGACCTCCCGCATGCTCTCGGGCACCAGGCTCATCGGTTTGGCCAGGATCACCCCGACGCGGCTCACAGCCGTCCGGGCCGACTTGCTCAGATTGTTGACCCGCGCGGCGCGATGCGGCGCCGGACGGGGCACCGTCTGGTGCGCCGACGTCGGCTTGCCCAGGGCCGGCGCCGCGGGTGTTGACCCGATTGCGGGTTCCGCCGGGGTCACGGGCGGGGGCATGGTTGGGGATGGCGCTTCAACCGGTTGAGCGTCGATCGGCTCGCCCGGTGACTCAACGGATTCGAGAGCGGGCTGCTCGGCGATGGGCGCGGACTCGGCGGGCGGCTCCGGCGGTGGAGGGGCTTTCTGCGCCGTTTCCGGCGCAGCGGCCGCGACGTCTTCCTGGTGACGCGAGGCGGCCTCGAGGTCGGCCGCCTGCTCGGCCAGCGCCGCGTCGAGGTCCGCGATGGAACCCTCATCGAGCTTGTGAGTCGTGGACGGCGTTCCGCTGACCGGCGCGGCAACCTCCGCGACCGGTGCTGGTGCCGAGGTTGGGGCCAGGGCCGTCGGGGCGGCTGTGGCTGGCGAGACGCCGGCGGGCGGGTCCTCCGGCGGTGTGATCTGCTCAAGGGCGCCGGTTGCCTCGGCGAGCGCGGATTCGAGCTCGTCGGCCAGCGATTTGGCGCCGGCCTCGTCCGCGCCGGTCGGACCAGCATCGGACGTGGTCGGCGCGGCATCGACGACCGGTCCGCTTGTCGCGTTTGGCTCCTGCGCCGCCGCTGCAACCGCCGGTGCGGGGGTTGGTTCCGGCACGGGCTCGGCTGGCAGCGCGCTCGCGGCGGCCGGCGCAGCCGGCGCCTCCGACCCGACCACCAGCGCCGCGGCGTCACCTGCCGACTGCTCGACCTCGGCGATCAACTGATCGATCTGCGCGTCGATGTCCAGCGGCGCCAGCCCCTGATCAGCCGGGATCGAATCCGGGAGCGGCAAGTCCGCGGCGCCGCCGACCACCGCCGTTGCGTGCGGCGCATCGGCGGGGTGCTCTGACGACGGGTTGTCGTTCAAAGGCTCTGGCATAACCGGGGTCTGGACCTCATGTGATCATCGACGACCGGGGCACCAGACTCAACCTGATCCCCAGTGTCTCCACGAAGTTCTCGCTCCAGAACAGACACAGAACCCGGCGAAAGCTGCGATTCTCGGGCCTTGGGGCGTGGCTTGGGCTATGTTCCCGGCATGGCCCTCCATTGCCTCTTTCTCCCCGGTGCTGATCTGGCGTGCGACGTGCTGCGTCCCGACCCAAACAGCGACGAGTGCCGGCACGCGTTCCGGGTCAAGCGGGTGGAGACCGGGCAGTCGGTCCGCGTGCTGGATGGGCGGGGGCTGGTGATCGAGGCGGTGGTGGAGTCGATCAGGCCTGAGGTCTTGTTGCGCGTGACGAGACGGGAGCAGGCGCCGCCGCCCCGGCCGCGCGTGGAGGTGTGCTCGGCGACACCGAAGGGATCGAGGCTGGAGGAGATGATCGAAATGCTGTCGCAGGTGGGCGCCGCGAGCTGGTCGCCGTTAGAGACGGCGCGGGGGGTCGTCGAGCCGGGTGCGAACAAGCTGGCGCGCTGCGGGCGCGTGGCGGTTGAATCCGCCAAGCAGTGCGGGCGGGCGTGGACGCTCGAAGTGGCGGGGGCGTGCGGGTTCGAGATGGTGCTTGACCGCGGCGCCGGAGCCCAGCTAGTCGTCGCCGACGCGACGGGCGAGGGCCTGCCGGTCCGGGGCTGCGCGGCGTACCGGTTGTTGGTGGGCCCCGAGGGCGGCTTTGCGCCCGAAGAGCTTGAGTTGGCCCGCCGGGCCGGCGCCGCGGTGCTGTGGCTCGGGCCGCACACGCTCCGGATTGAAACGGCGGCGGTGGTGGGGGCGAGCGTGCTCATGCGGGCGGGGGTTGCGATTCCGCCCTCGCCCGGCCTGCCCGTGGCGTGAGCGTGCGAGGCTACTATCCCCCCGAACCGCCCCGGAGCCCAATCGCCATGCGAAACCTGACACGCTGCTGCGTCGCCGCCATGATTCTCGTGCACGCCTCCGGTGTGCTCGCCGTCGACGAGGCGCACCTGCGGAAGGCGCGCACCATGATCGATTCGTCCATGAGCTGGTTGCGCACGCAGCAGGACGCCAAGACCGGCGGGTGGTCGGTGAACCCAGACCCCAAGAGCTCGCAGTTCCCGGCCATCACCGGATTGGTCCTGAACGGCATGCTGATGGACAAGCGGCTCGGCACGACCGACCCGGTTGTGCAGCGCGGCGTGAAGTTCATGCTGTCGTACCAGCAGCCCGACGGCGGCATCTACGACCGTGCCCTGCCTGCGTACAACACCGCTATCTGCGTTTCGGCGCTGTCAAAGCTGCACACACCCGAAGCCGCCGCGGCCATGCAGAAGGCCGCGGAGTTCCTGAGGGGCTTGCAGTGGGGCGAGCAATCCATTGACGACAAAGCCAAGGACACCGGCAAGGTGGACGCCAAGCACCCATACTACGGCGGGCTGGGCTACGGCAAGACGGGGCGCCCGGACCTGTCGAACCTGTCGTTCTTCCTGCAGGCGATGCACGACGCCGGCGTCCCCAGTGATGATCCGTGCTACCAGCGGGCCGTGGTGTTCCTCACCCGCACCCAGATGCTGGGTGACGTGAACGACATGGAGTTCGCCAAGGGGTCGAAGCAGGGCGGGTTCATCTACTCGACCACGCCCGACAACAAGCCGGGGAACCTCGGCAAGGGTGAGAGCAAGGCCGGGACCATCGAGGAGACGCTCGACGACGGGACGAAAACATCGCGGCTGCGCTGCTACGGCTCGATGACCTACGCGGGGTTCAAGGGCTACATCTACGCTAACCTGTCGCGCGACGACCCGCGCGTGAAGGCCGCCTACGACTGGGTCCGCGGTAACTACACGCTGGCAGAGAACCCCGGCATCGGCGCCAACGGCGTGTACTACTACTACGTCACGTTCTCACGCTCATTGAAGGCGTGGGGCCTGCCGACGATCCAGACAATGAAGCAGGATGGCACTCCCGGCGAGTCCAAGGACTGGGCCAACGACCTCATCGACCGCCTGAGCGAACTACAGAACGCCGACGGGTCGTTCAAACAGGTCGATGAGCGCTGGATGGAGAACAACCCGGTGCTCATCACGGCGTACGGGCTGTTGGCGCTGCAGGAGGCGGTGAACTGAGGGGTGGGGGATTGGGCGTTGGGCGGTGGCTTGGAGGAACGGCGCGACCTGCGGTGCGGACGTTTGCGATCGACGTTGACTTCGCTTGTCCGTGCCTCCGTGTCCAAGCCGCATTACGACAATGAAGGTGCGGACGCATCCGGGCGCACGACTCTCACCCCCGCCGCGGGGCGACCGGCGAGGTCATCCACGAACACGCTGAACCCCCACGCGCCCTTGGCCTGGCCGATCTTGAGCACCAGTTCGTTCACGCCTTTGCGAAGCGTCGCCTCGAACCGGTCGTCGCGCGGGGCGTAGCCGCGCTGCGTGAACTTGCGGAAAACCTCCTCGCCGTTGACCCACGCCACCGCGCCGTCATCAGAGCCCAGGGCCAAGCGGACGCGCTGGTCGGATTCGGACTCAAGCCATGTCACGGCGTAGGCGACGGCGTCGTCGTGCTGCCCACCGAAGGCCTTGTGGAAATCCACGAAGAACTCGCGGCGCGGGTCGTCGTGCGGGCCCATGGCGCGGTTCCATGGCGTCCATGCCAGCTTCTTGCCTCCCATGCCGGTGTGGGTGCGAGACAGGTCCACGGGGACGCCCTCGGGGATCAACTCGGTCTTGAGCTCGTCTTCCTGCGGGCCGTCGAAGGGGCCGAGCAGCGTCCAGGCATTGATCGACGGGCAGAAGCTCTCGTGCGACTCCAGCGCGATGCGCGTGCCATCTTCGTTGATCACGACGCGGGTGGCGACCGAGCCGACTGAAGGCACGCCGGTGTGTGCGAGCGAGGCCTCGGCGCGGAGTTCGTGCCCCATCTTCAAGCGTTGTTGCACCCCGCCGGCGCCGCGGAGTTGCCAGCCCCCGGCGGCATCGAACTCGACCGATACCTCAGCGTCGTGGGCCCGTGCGAAGCGGGGGGCGAACGAAACGTCGGCGGTCACTTTCACGGCGCCCGGGGTGCCGGCGTCGGTCTGGTCGCCGTGGAGCGAGACGGTGCACGACAGACCCAGCAGCCGGGCCTGGGCGCTGCGCTTGGCGGCCCCGGGCGCGGTGCAGCGGTTGATCGCGTCCATGAACGACCACCAATCGGCCTGCAGCACGGCGCCCTTCGCCATGGCGAGTTGCGGGTCGGTCTCGATGCATGCGCGGATCGCGGCGGCGTCCTTGATCGACGCGGGGGCCGCCGGGCCGAGCGTGGCGAGCACGTCGTCGAGCACGTTGAGCTGACCGATCAGCCCGGCGCGGAGCACGTCGTCTCCGACGAGCGAGAGTTTCACGCCGATGCGGACTCCATGGCGGACACTGACGTGCGTGGTGCGGACCGTCAGCGTCGCCGTCCGCTCGTCGTACCACCAGCGACTATTGCCCGGCGATGCGGCGCGGGCAAGCTCGGCGCCGTTCGCCGTGACGCGCTCGGGCGGTAGCACGAACGGCAGGCGGACCTCGAACGCGCGTTCGCGCGCCATCGCGGGATAGGAGCCTTCCGCCGGCGCGATGTCGATGATCCGCTCGCCGTCCTGGAGCGAGTGAGAAACACGGGTGACGGCGGCCTCGCCGCGCTGGTATCTGCTGGAAAGGCCGTCGTCCTCGTAGACGCGCCCTGCGCCGGATTTCGCACCGCGCGGACCCGCGTCAAAGATGTTGAGGATGAGCGGGTCTGCGGGCTTCTCGCCCGTGCGGCGCATCGGCGGCTGCATCGGGATCACCGCGCCGCTGCGGGCGAAGACGGGAATGTCGCGCAGGGCGTAGCTGAGGCGCGTCGTCGTGGAGTTGAATACTCGCCCCGAGCACCATTCCACCCAGCCGGGCGCGTCGCCGCCCGCCGGCGGGAACCACACCTCGGCGCTCGCCACGCCGCTCACGGGGTCCGCGGGCGTCACGACGGGTGCGATCATCAGGTCGTCGCCGAACATGTATTGGTTGGTGCGGGCGTACGCCTCGTCGTGCTCGGGCCAGTCGTAGTACATCGGGCGGCAGAGCGAAACGCCGGTGTCGTAGGCCTGCCTGCAGGCGGTGTAGGTGTATGGGATCAGCGCGTAGCGCAGCTCGAAAGCGTCCTTGCACACCTTGAACACGTCGTCGGGGAATGCCCAGATGCGGCGTTCGGCGTCGGGGCGCTTGCCGCAGTGGGTGCGGAGCACTGGGCTGAAGATGCCGTACTGGATCCAACGGGCGTACAGCTCGGGGCCGACGGGGCCGGGCTGGTGCCCGCCGATGTCGTGCGACCAGTAGCCGTAGCCGACGTTGGCGGCGGTGGCGGTGAAGTAGGGCTGGAACGCCAGCGATTCCCAGTTGTTGTAGGTGTCGCCGGAGAAACCGATCTGGTAGCGGTGGTTCCCCAGGCCGCCCCAGCGGCTGAAGATGAGCGGGCGCGGCGCCTTGGGCCGGCGCTCCATGTCCACCCAGTGCAGATAGTTCAGCCAGAAGAGCGGGTCGAGGCCTGGGATCTTGGTGTTGTTGCCCTGCTGCCAGTCCATCCACCAGAAGTCGACGCCCGCCTCTTCCTGGGGGTGGTGCAGCAGCTTGAAGTAGTTGTCGACGAAGCGCCGGTCGGTGCAGTCGAAGGGGATGCGGTAGCAGGTCTTTTCCGTGACACCCATCGCGGCCTTGAACTGGTTGAACATTGCCTCGTGTTTGCCCACGCCGTCGGCGGGGTGAAGGTTCAACGTCACGCGCAGGCCCTGGTCCTTGCACCACCTCAGGAATGCCTTGGAATCCGGGAAATAGTCCTTGTTCCAGGTGTAGCCAGTCCAGCCGTCGAGGTGCCAGTCCATGTCGATCACCAGCACGTCGAGCGGCACGCCGTGCTCGTCAAACTGGTGGACGATGTCCTTCAGTTCCTTGTCGGTGTACGCCCAGTAGCGGCTCCACCACGAGCCCAGCACATAGCGCGGCGGGAGGGGGATCTTGCCCGCGACCTTGGTGAAGTCGGCGAGAGCCTGCTTGAAGTCGTGGCCGTAGGCAAAGAAGTACCAGTCAAGGGCCTCTGGGTTTTTGCGCGGCGTGGCCCAGGCGATATCTGAACTGTCGGGCTTGCCGCCGCCAGCGAGAGGGTCAAGCAGCAGGCGCTGAGAGTCGTCGATGAGGGCCCAGCCATCGCGCGAGAGCAAGCCTTGCTCAAGCTCGCACGAACCGGAGACGCCGTCGAGGGTGCGGACGGTGCCTTTGAGGTTGCCCGTGGGCCGGGACTGGGGGGTCCACCCGACCCACTGGTCGCCCATGCGGAACTTGATCTCGAGCACGCCCGGCTCGTCGAACCGCTCGCGGGTCGTGCGGTCTTTGCCGTGGCTCGTGCTGTAGGTGATGCGCAGATCGTCGGTACCGAACGTCTCGCTGGTCCCGCCGCCACCGCTCAACGGGGCATCGACGGCGAATCGGTTCCCGCGGTTGATCGTCGGCGTGGCCAACCGCCGGTTGACGAAGGCAAACGAGGCGCGGTCCTCAAAGCGACCGTCCGGCGACCATTCCATCCGCACCAGCCGGGATGTCAAGAACGTGAACCGTGCGTTGCCGATGGTGACAACGCTGGCGGGGTCGGCGACAGGGTTGAACGGTTGTGCCATGGTTGAGTGAAGGGTGACGGCGAGTGCCAGCAGGAGCCAAGCCCAAGGATTGACCGTGTGGGTGGTGGGGTATTGCCGAGCGCGGAGTGGGGCCTGTCGGAGGCGAGACCCCAGCGACAGCGGCTGAGCAGAGGGAATGGTATTCGGGAATTTCACGGAAGTAAAACGTTTCACTTGGGGAGGCCCGCGGGGACCGGAACGGGCCGAAAAGGGCCGAATGCTGGCGGGGGGCGATCCACCTGGCGCACCGAGGGCGCTTCACCGGTACTTTACGGACGTCGCCGTAGTTCCCCCGATGATCTCGCGGCGACGGCCGCCCGTCCGGCCGCTTTCAGAAGCACGCTCCTCCTTTGGGACTGACAAGCATGAGTGCACCCGGCGCCGAATCGATGGAAGGCTCTTCCGCTACCGGCTTTGCGCCGGACGTGCCGCCGCTGCCGGCCGACGCGACGCCGGAGCAGAAGGACCTGCACTGGTTCAAGCATGTGTACCAGGGCGATCGGATGCCGCAGTTGACGTGGCGGGCGGTTCTGATGGGTGGGCTGCTGGGGATGCTGATGGCGGCGTCGAATCTGTACACGACGCTGGCGATCGGCTGGGCATTCGGCGTGGCGATTACCGCGTGCGTCATGTCATTTGTGATATGGAACGTGTTCGTGGGAATCAGCGGCGGCGGCATCAGCCGCATGTCGATCCTTGAGAACAACTGCATGCAGTCCACCGCGTCGGCGGCGGGTTACTCCACCGGCTCGACGCTCGCCACCATGTTCGGCGCGATGCTGCTGCTGAAGGAGCCCGCCGCGGGTCAGACCTCGGCGCAGATCAAGAACTGGGACATCAGCCCCGTGTGGGCCGTCACGCTCTTTACCATGGGAACCGGGCTCTTGGGCGTGTTCCTGGCCATCCCGCTGAAGCGGCAGATGATCAACCACGAGCGGCTCCGCTTCCCATCGGGTGTTGCTGCCGCGGAGACACTCCGGTCACTGCATTCGCACGGCAAGGAGGCGCTGCGGAAGGCGTATGTTCTGATCGTCGGCATCGTCACCGGCGGAATCGTCGGTGTTTTCAATGCGGGTGAGGGCGATCTGGGCTTCCTCGACCGCATGTTCGAGAAGATCAAGAGCGTGGTCGGATTCAGTGTCCGCCTCCCGGGCCAGTGGCCCGAGGACGGCTTTGCTAAGTACCATGGCGTGGCCGCTCAATCGTTCGGATTCGAGCCCAGCGTGCTGCTGCTGGCGGCGGGCGTGATCACTCGCATGCGGGCCAGCCTGTCGATGTTCATCGGAGCGGCGGCGCTCTACTGGTGGGTCGGACCGTGGCTGCTCGAGAAAGATCTCGGTGTCGCCGGGGTGGGCTGGGTGCAGCAGAACGGGGCCTGGGTGTACGACAAGGCGCAGTATGTCGAGGGAACCGTCCGGAACATCACGCTCAACGCGGCGGGCACCTCGCTGAAGTTCCCGACGTGGTCGCTTTGGGGCGGAACCGCGGTCATGGTTTTTGCGAGCCTTACTGCGCTGGCGCTGCAATGGAAGACCATTGTGCGCGCGTTCTCGGGTTTGGGCGGGGACGGTTCGGCTGCCTCGGACGGTTCGGAATCTCGCGATCTCGCCGCGGCGGCGTCGGTTGAAGTTCCCACCAAGTGGATGGTGATGGGGATGATCCCGATCTCAATCATGCTGCTGATCGTGCAGGTGCTCGCGTTCAACATCGCGTGGTGGGCGGGGTGCATCGCCATCGCGGTGTCGTTCTTCCTGGCCCTCGTGGCGTGCCGCGCAACCGGCGAGACCGATACGACGCCCATCGGCGCGATGGGCAAGGTGATGCAGCTGATGTTCGCGGTCTTCCACCCCGGGCAGACCGTTCCGAATCTGGCGTCGGCGGGCATCGCGGCGAACAGCGCTTCGTCCGCCGCCGACCTTTTGACGGACCTCAAGAGCGGTTACCTGCTTGGGGCGAACCCGCGCAAGCAGTTCATCGCGCAGTTCGTGGGCGTGTTCTTCGGGACGCTGGCGGTGGTCCCGGTGTGGTTCCTGATGGTGCCGACCAAGGAAGTGCTGGAGAAGAAGTTCGCTGCCCCGGCCACTCACCAGTGGGAGGCGGTTGCAAAGGTGCTCACCAAGGGCATCGACTATCTCCCCCAGTCCGCCCAGCTTGCCATCCTGTTCGGGGCCGCGGTGGGTGTCCTCCTGCCGATTCTCGAGCGGCTGTCGCCGCCGAGCGTCCGCAAGTATCTCCCGTCTGCGATGGGTCTGGGTCTGTCGTGGGTGATCCCGTTCTCCAGCGCGTTTGGGTTTTTTCTGGGCGCGGTGATCGGATGGGTCTGGGAGCTGATCCACCGCAAGAGCGCGGATGGATACGCCGTGGCGCTCGCATCGGGTTTGATCGCGGGTGAGTCGCTCATCAAGGCGTTCATCGCCATGACCGCCACCGCACTGGGGCTGCTGGGCGGGGGAAGCTCGAGTCCTTGATTCCTTGCCAAGCTCAACAGCCTCGAACGCCCCGGCGTGCGCCCGCCCAGCCTTCCCACGCCCGATATTCGTTGGTCGACAAAATCCCAAACTCCGGGAACCTCACCGGGTTTCTTGGGCTAAGTTATCCATGGACGCGGCCTTGCGCCGGCGGGCTGTCGCCCTCGCCCCGGGCCGCCAGGGAGAAGTGGAATGTCCTTCATGTTCGACCTCCGCCCCGCCCGCGTGCTTTCCGCCGGTGTGTGTCTATTCGTTGCGGGCTCGGCGTGGGCCGAGGGGGTCAAGCCCCAGCCCGCCAATCCTGTAGCCCAGCAGTTCCCCGGAGCGATCGATCGCACGCTGGTCAGCGGCGACCCGACGCTCTTTGAGCACGTGCCGCTGCTGTCGTTCACCAAGAGCGGCGTGCTGCTCAGCGAGCCGAACTTCAATCCCGACGCCCCGCCGATCACCTCGCACGACTCGGACCCGACCCGTGGACCCGGGTGCAGCACCACGGTCACCTACTCCGGTGCGGACTTCAATGGCGGCGCGTACACCGTGCAGGCCGGCATGGCCCAGGGCGAGTCGGCGGCGGTTACTTTCGTCGTCCCCGCCGCGCAGTTCCCCGTCGTCATACGCACCACCGAGTGCATCTGGGCCACCCAGAACGCCATCGTGCCCACCACCACGCGCTACGGCGTGCTGTGGTACTCGGGCAACCCGCAGACCGGGACGCTGATGGGCGGGTTCGAGTCCGACGGCGTGATCCTTCCCAATATCTCGCTGCCCATCGGCAGCAGCGCCGTCAACGTGCAGGTCACCATCGACAGCCAGGATCCCGAGCAGGTGGTCATCCCCGCGCCGGCCGACGGGAGCAACACCATCACCGTCGAAGTCCGGATCGTGCAGCACAACTCGCCCTCGTCGAGCCCCTGCACCGTCGCGACCCCGACCAACCGCAACGCGTTCCCCACCACCGACACGAACGGGCTGGCGCAGGCCGCTCGGAACTGGCTGTACGGGCTGAACTGCGGCGCGTTTGGGTGCCCCGCCAACGGCGGGTGGTCAACCTTCGCCGCGCTGCCGGGCTTCTGCCGACCCTCCGGTGATTGGAACATCCGCCTCACCTACGAGCCGCAGACGTGCGTCCCGGCCACCGGCGCGTGCTGCGCCCCCACCGGCGCGTGCACCGTGGTCACCTCGGCGCAGTGCACCTCCTCGGGCGGCACCTACCGTGGCGACAACTCCACCTGCGCCCAGGCCAACTGCCCCACGCCCACCCAGGCGTGCTGCTTCTCGTCCAACCAGTCGTGCGTCGACCTGACGCCCGCGAACTGCACCGGCTTCGGCGGCGTGCCGGGCGGCTTCGGCACGTTCTGCTCCACCTACGTCTGCTTCCCCGTGGGCGCGTGCTGCCTGCCCAACGGCACCTGCCAAGAGAACACCACGCCGGCCTCGTGCTCGGGCCAGGGCGGCACGTTTAAGGGCAACGCCACGGTGTGCGCGAGCCAGAACTGCCCGCAGCCCACCGGCGCCTGCTGCGCCGGCACGGGCTTCTGCGCCGAGCTGCTCCAGACCCAGTGCACCCAGGTGGGCGGCACCTGGCAGGGCCCACTCACGACCTGCGCCGACAACAACAGCAACGGCACCGCCGACCTGTGCGAGCAGCAGCCGTGCACCGGCGACATCAACGGCGATCACGCCCGCAACACCGCCGACCTCACCATTTTGCTGGGCCACTTCGGGCAGAATGTCACGCCCAACACCAACGGCGATCTCAACGGCAGCGGGACGGTGACCACGGTCGACCTGACGGCGCTGCTGGGTGTGTTCGGCGTGCCGTGCCCGTAGCACGCCCCGCGTTCTCGGGCGTCGCATCGGGCTGGACCGATACCATACACCCTTCATTGGGTGAATCGCGGCCCGATTCAAGTCGGACACTGAAGGTCTGCATCTGTCTCCCCGATGCCCCCTGCGGCGAGGCCGGACTTGACGGCTCCCACGCGGAAGCTGTCGGCCGCGCCGTGGTTGCTGGAGCGCGCGGAAGATGCACACAGCTACGCACTACAACGGGCGGTTTTTCGCCTCGGGTTCGCACGCCCGTCTCCGACGCCTCGCGGGGCGGGCCGTCGGCCTGGTGATCGCGCCGGCCTTGGCGCACGCGGCGTGTGCCCAGGACGCTCCCGCGCAGGACCCGCCGGTGGTCACCGCCGAGGCGGCCGAGATGGAAATGCTGGAAGGCCCGCAGAACCTGCCGGGCCAGGACAAGGGTGATCGGGCGCGTCCCGAGGAAAAGCCCGAGGCCGAAGCGCCCGTGGACGAGAAGCCCGACTGGTTCGGCGGCAAGGCGTGGTGGGAGTGGTCCAAGGCCTCGGGTAACTGGGGCGCCCTGCGCACCAGTCTCGAGGACGCGGGACTCTCGGTCGCCGGCTCGTTCATGTTCGATTATCAGAGCGCGTGGTCTGGCGGGCGCAGCGGGCGCGCCGTGTACGACCAGCTCATCGACGTCAACGCGACGATTGACATTGAAAAGATGTTCAAGCTCCCGGGCGCGTCGGTGTTCATCGACTTCATGTCGTTCGCCGGCGACAAGCCTTCGGCGTTCATCGGGGACTTCCAGGGAACCTCGAACATCGAGGCCCCCAGGCACCTGGATCAGATCGAGGAGCTGTGGTGGCAGCAGTGGCTGTTCGACAAGCACCTGCGAATCAAGGTGGGCAAGGTGGACGCGAACCGGGAGTTCGGGTTCATCGGCTCCGAGGGCGAGTTCGCCAACAGCGGCGCGGCCCTCGACACCACCAACATCGGCATCCCCTGGTTCCCCGATCCTTCCATGGGCGTCAATGTCTTTGTCTACCCCGTTGACAACTGGTACATCGGGTTCGGGTTCTACGACGGCGCGTTCCAGGACGGCGTGCACACCGGCTCGCGCGGACCCTCCACGTTCTTTTCCGACAGCAGGTCCGACGACTTCTACTACATGGGAGAGACCGGCTACACGTTCGACAAGCTCTGCTGCTGCCAAGGCGCTCGGGTCGCTGCAGGCGGGTGGTACCACGACGGGGATTTCGCCAAGTTCGACGGCGGCACCCAGTCGGGCACCTTCGGCGTGTACGCGCTGTTCGAGGCGACCCTCTGGAAGCGAGACCCCGAGAACGCCGACGACTGCCGCGGCCTGGCCTGCTTCTGCCGCTACGGCTACGGCGAGGGCGACGTGAACCCGGCCGAGGATAACGTCGCGGGTGGGTTCAAGCTCACAGGCACGTTCGAGACCCGCGATACCGACAGCGCCGGCGTCTACGTCAGCTATTCCGACCTGAGCGACGAAAAGGCCGCGGGATTCGCCCGCGACGAAACCGTGGTGGACGTGTACTACAGGCTCAACGTGACGCCGTGGGCGCATGTGCAGCCGGAGTTGCAGTTCGTGTTCGACCCCGGCGGCACCGGCGCGGTGAGCGATGCGGTTGTCGGTGGATTGCGTGTTTCCATCGATTTCTGACCGGGATCGCTGCATTTTGCGTCCTGGCTCGCCGAAACTGTGCCGTAATAATCGGATTCCATGTCGAGCGAGCCGACCCCCTATGTGGACTCTGGAGGACCGACAATGCGCTGGAACGTAGGTAAGCAGTTGCTCGCGCTGGGCATGGCTGGGGTTGTGTTTACCGGCGCGGTGTCCGTGGTGGGGTTCATCCAGACGGGTCGGCTCGCCGTGTCGTCGGACCGGATCCGCGACACGGGGTCGATCCTCCGCAACCAGATGGACGCGGACATGATGCACGACGCCCTGCGGGCCGACGTGCTCGCCGCGCGCCTGGCCTCCAGCGAAGAGGACAAGAAGTCGGCGCGCGACGATCTCGAGGACCACGCCAAGCGGTTCCGTGACGCTGTGAAGGAGAACGACAAGACCGAACTCCCGGCGGCCGTGCGCGCGGCGCTCAACGAGGTGAAACCGAGTCTCGAGACCTACATCGCCAGCGCCGAGAAGGGCGTGGCGGCGGGGCTGGAGTCTCCCGAGAAGGCCGCCGTCGAGTTCCCTGCCTTTCAAGAAACGTTCAAGGACCTCGAAGGGAAAATGGCGGCGCTCTCCGACCTGATCGAAAAGGACTCCGACGCGGCCCAACTCCAGGCCGAGTCAACCGCTCGCTCGGCCCGCTGGGCCCTCGCGGGCGTGACCGGTGCGGCACTCCTGGTGCTCGTGGTGTGCGCGGGCGTGATCTCAAGGCGGATCACACGGCCCCTGTCCAAGTGCGTGGCACTGATGCGCGCCGTGAGCGCCGGCGATCTGACCGTGAGCTACAAACTCGAACGCAACGACGAGTTGGGTGAGATGGCCGGCGCCGCCAACCTAGCCGCCGCGGAAATGCGCAAGGTGGTCTGCTCGATCCGATCAGCGGCCACGGACGTGGCCCAGGCGGCCACCGAAATCGCGGCCGGCTCTGAGCGGATGGCGTCCAACATCGGCGAGCAGTCTTCGCAGGTGACGCGGGTTGCGGCGGCGGTCGAACAGATGTCCGCCACGGTGCGCGACGTCGCCAAGCGTTCGGGCGAGGCCGCGACCGAGGCGACGAAATCGGGCGCCACCGCCGAGGAGGGCGGGAGGGTCGTCACCGAGACGATCAGCGACATGGCCCAGATCAACGAGGCCGTCAGCGCCGGCGCATCGAGCGTCTCCGAACTCGGGCGATTGAGCGAGCAGATCGGTAGGGTGATCGACGTGATCCGCGATATCGCGGACCAAACCAATCTGCTGGCGCTGAACGCCGCCATCGAGGCCGCCCGAGCCGGAGAGCACGGGCGCGGCTTTGCGGTTGTGGCCGACGAGGTCCGCAAGCTGGCCGACCGCACCGCCAAGGCCACCGGCGAGGTGACCGAGTCCATCAAGACTATCCAGACCGAGACCGGTCAGGCCGTGAAGAAGATGAACGCCGGCACCGAGCTGGTCCGCAGCGGCGTCGAGCGAGCCACCGGCGCCGGCGCGAGCCTGTCGCAGATTGTGAGCGGGGCGCGGCGTGTGTCCGAGGCGGTTTCGGTCATAGCCAATGCCGCCCAGGAGCAGAGCAAGGCCGCTGAGGACATCAGCCGGAGCATCGACGCGATCAGCAGCGGCGCGCAGGAGGCGTCGCGCAGCTCGGCCGAGTCGGCGGCCGCCGCGGGCCAGCTCTCGCAGCGTGCCGAGCAGCTCAACGAGCTGGTAAGCCGGTTCAAGGTGGCGGCGTAGAGGCGGTCAGCCTCGCGCCCGAGGGTCTACGCCATTGCGAGCGCCCAATCGGCAGTGGGTTTACCACAGAATCACGGAGGACGCCGAGTGGGGAGTTGTGCAGGATGAACGGCATGGCGCCGAATCCAATGCATCTCTCCCCGCCCTCCGCGCCTCCGCGGTGAACATGTCAGCTCGAGGATGAGCAAGACGTGGCCTGCCGCCGCAGCGCCAGCATCAGCTCGATCTTCCCGGTGTGTTCCTGCAGCTCCGCGGCGATCTCGACCGGTTTCATGCCTCGGTCGGCGAGCTCGTACACACGCCGCGTGAAGCCATCGGTCGCCGGCGCGGGCGTCGGGAGCGGCTTGCGCTCCGCCACCGGCAGCCCGCCGGTCGCGGCGCCGGGCCTGCCACGCCCATCGTCCAGCGCCGCGGTCAGACGCTCAAGCCGTTCGATCCGGTCGTCGGCGGCGGCGATCAGCCGTTCCAGACTTTCGGCGACCTCGCTCAGGTGGGGCGGCAGGTCGCGACTCGAAGAATGGATTGTGGAGCTGTGCGCTTGTCCCCGGAACGCCGTGCGCCCGCGCAGCCACGCGGCCAGGGCCAAGCCGATGACGACGACCACGCCGGCGGCGATCGTCGGCCCGTCCGGTGTCCACAGGGGGCGCGCCGGGACGGGGATCGGATGAGACTCGACGACGGTGCTATCGCTTGGAGCGCTCTGTGCCTGGTCCGTCACCCCCTGGGCGGGGAGGCTCTGCTGGGGCTCGGGCGGGGCCTTAGGCGGTTCGACGGGCGATGTCTCAGGTGTCTCCACGCGGGCACTCCGGCCGGGGCGCTCCGCGCCCGGCGTCCCAGCCTGTATCGGTAGGATCGTCGACCAAGCGTGAAGCGTGGCACCCGATCCAACACCCGTTCGGCCACCGGCAATCGGGCCGCCGCGAGCGCTGGCGCGGCAGCCCCGATGCCCCGGGCGGCGATCCGCCGTCTGCCGGAGGCTGCGCCGATCATCCGGGCTTGGCGCCGGCTGGTCCCTGCCGGGGCGCGAACGATGGTGGCGTGCTCCGGGGGGGCGGATTCGACGGCGCTGGCGTGTGCGCTCGCCGCGGCGACCGACCGGCTGGTCATCGCCCACGTTGTCCACGATCTGCGGCCTCGGCGCGCGGCGTTGAGGGACCGTGACGCGGTTCGCGATCTGGCCGACCGGCTTGGCGTGCCCTGCGTCGAGGCGGAGATCACGCCTAGGGCGAAGGGTGGTAACGCCGAGGGCGCCGCCCGGGGGATGCGTTATGACGCCCTGGGACGACTGGCACGCGAGCATGGCTGCGGCTTCATCGCCACCGCCCATCACGCCGACGACCAACTCGAGTCGATGCTCATGGCCCTGATCCGCGGCGCGGGCCCCAGGGGTCTGCAGGGCGTGGCCGTCTCGCGCCGCCTGCCGGGCGGCCTCACGCTGATCCGGCCTGCGCTGGGAGTGACGCGGGCTCAAACCCGGAGCCTGTGCGTGCGACTAGGACATGCGTGGCGCGAAGACCGATCCAACGCGGACACGCGCCGGCTCAGGGCCGCCCTGCGCCGAGACGTGCTGCCGGTCCTGGAGCGGCTGCGCCCCGGCGCCGCGCTGCGGGCGGCGAGAACCGCCGCGCTGCTGCGCGATGCCTCGAGACTCATGGACTCCGCCGGCGCCCGCCTGCTGCGCCGCGCCGGCCTTCCCTTCGCTCTCAAGAGCCCCTCGCGCAAGCATCCGCATCGACCGGACGCCGAGGCTGGAGACGAGGTGTTCACGCTCTCGCGTGACGTGCTGCGCGCGGCGCCCGGCGCCGTGCTGGGAACGGCGCTGCGGCTCGCCTTCTCGCGTCTCACCGGCGGCGTCGGTCTGGACCGCCTGGGGGCCCGGCGCCTCGACCCGGTCGTGGACGCGGTCGGCTCGGACTCGACACCTCCACGCCGGTTTGAGTGGCCGCTCGGCGTCCGCGTCGTCGTCGGAGCGGCTGAGGTGACCATCGCCCGGTAGCCCAGCGGCGCGACGGCGCTACGCTCATCCCTTCCCCATGCGCATTCTCCTGACCAACGACGACGGAATCCACGCCCCCGGCATCGAGGCCCTGTATCACGCGCTGGTTGACAGCGGCGGCGAACTCGGCGGGCCACTGGGGGAGGTGGTCTGGCCCGTCGCACCGCTGGAAGTCCAATCGGCCACCAGCCACGGGGTCACGTTCCGCACGCCGCTCATGACCAGCGACGAGACCGTCAGCCCCGCGATGCGGGGCGTGTCGGTCGACGGGCGTCCGGCAGACTGCGTGAAGCTGGCCATCTGCTCGCTGTGGCCGGAGCGGTTCGGGGCGGGGCAGCGCCCGGACCTGGTGATCAGCGGCATGAACGCCGGGGCCAACGTCGGCATCAACGTGATCTACTCCGGCACGGTCGCCGCCGCGTTGGAGGCGGCGTTTCTGGGCGTTCCGTCGATCGCGGTCAGCCTGCACCTGGGCAAGGGCCGCACGCGGTTCGACGTGGCCGCGCGCCACGCCCGGCGGGTCATCAACCGGCTGGTCCAGGGCGGTGTCGGCGCCGGTGCGGCGCTGCGCCCGCACGACTGTGTGAGCATCAACCTGCCGATCTGCGCCGATGACGGGCCGACGCCGCCAGACCTGTACGACCCCAAGCTGGTGGTGTGCGCGATGAACACGCACGGGCTGAACGACGCGTACGAGCGCCGGGTCTCGCCCGGCGGCGACGTGTACTACTGGGCCGCCGGCAGCGGCCTGGACTTCAAGGGCGCCGACCAGGGCACCGACGTTCAGGCGATCTTCGAGCGCCGCGCCACGCTGACGCCGCTGCGGTATGACCTGACAGCCCACGAGGACCTCGCTCGCTGGCGGGCCCGGCTCGGGGCTTCCTCCGCCTGACCGACGGGGTGGCGGCATGTGCCGATCTGCGAAGCACGCCGACCCGGCGAGCTTGTGGGAGCGCTCCGTCCGACACGCGAGGCTCCGGCGCTGCGTGTCCACCCGATCCACGCAAAAACGCCTGACGCCGGATGTCTCCGGCGTCAGGCGTGCGAGAGCAAGTTGCGCGGGGTGTGTGGAGGCCGCCGCGCTACGTGGATGGTCTGCGGAAGTACTCAGCGATCAGGAGTTTGAAACGATTCGATGTCACCGGCTGCTGTGCTCGAGGTCGCCGCCCCTCGGTGGAGTGTCAGTGATTCTTCGCCGAACCCGGTGCCGCGCTCGCGGATTTCTCTTCAACCAGCTTGGCCATCAGGGCCTCGAGCTTCTCCATCTTCGCGTCGAGCTGGGCCAGCCGGTCCTTGAGTTCCTGCGAAGCTTCAGGCGCGGGGCTACCCGGCCCGAACGGCTGCATTGGCGTCGGGGCCGGGGTGGGGACGGCGAGCATCGCGCCGCCCCGTGCCGCGCCGCGAGGCGTGATGACGATCGGCGCGCCTGGCGCCGAGGGCGCCGTCCAGTTGCCTCCCCACGCGCCGGATTGCGACCACTGCTCGGCCTTCTTGGCCATTTCCTCGGCGAGCTTCTGCATGTGCTCGTTGAGGTCGCGGAGCGCCTTCTGATCGGTGCCCATCGCCTGCTTCGCGGATTCGCGGGCCTTGAGCTCCATTTCACGGGCGAGTTCCGCCATGGCCTTGGCCTGCTGCTCGGCCTCGGGGGCGTTGAAAAACGTGTTCCAGCTCTGCTGCCCCGGGACCGTGTAGGTGAAGCCGCCGAGCTTCGCCGCGTCGTAGGCCTCGAGGTTCACGCTGAAGGTCTTGTGCTCGCCCTTGCGGACCACCTCGAAGCTGACGGTGTCGCCCGGGTTCTTCTCGCGGAGCACCTTGCGCACGTCGGACTCACCGGCGGGTGTCTTGCCGTCGATCTTCACGATCACGTCGTATTTCTGCAGGCCCGCCTTGTCCGCCGGCAGGTCCTTGGTGATGGTGGAGATGAGCGTGGCCTCTTCGGGGTTGACGCCGATCTGCTGGGCGAGTGACTCATCGGGCGTGCCGAGGTTGACTCCCAGCATGACCTTGGGCGTTTCGCCGGTGGAGAACGCGAAGGCACGGGGTGTCCCGTTGCGGTTGCCGTACATCGTCCGGAGGCGTGACAGCCCCCGGCCGGAGCCCGCGAGGCTGCGGTACAGCTCCTGCGCCGCCTGGTTGTCGGTGGTGATGTGGACGGTGCTGTCGTTGTCTTCGTCGTTGTCCTGGGTGCTGATGGAGACGCTGTCGCCGTCGCGGATCAGGGTGGCGACGACGTCGCCCTTGTCGGACTTCACCTCGTACTCGTCCCAGTCGTCCTTGTCGTACGAGCCGCTCTTGACTTCCTTGCCGTTGAGCGTGATGACGTATTTGTCGTCGGTGCGCTCGAACTTCACCGTGTCCGAGCCGCTCGTGCTCTGGGTGATCATGTGCACGCCCTCGGACTTCTCCGGCTTGGAGAGCGAAGCGGGGGCGAACACGGCGCCGGTGACGGCGGCGGCGATCAGGGCCGCGGCCCGGGTCTTGCTGCTGTGAATCATGGAAAACATGGAAACCTCCGTGAGAAAACCTGGTGTCCGGACGATCGGCCCGCCGCCCCGTGCTCGGCGTGCCTGGATCTTGGATCAGTACGGTCGCCGGTACCCGACGAGCTCTTCGGCATTCGCCGGGCGATCCCCGGGCACGAGCTGCTGCTGCCCGTGCTCGTTCACAATGACGCGCGTCAGGCGCACATCCGTCGCCGGAACGCGCTCGATGATCTGCTTGACCACGATGAACTCGAGGCCCTTGCCGGGGCCCAGGTCGCGCGAATCGATCACCTGCGTCGGCATCTCGCGGACCAGCCGGTCTTCCTTGCGCCCGGTTTCGAGGTACTTGTTCCAGTAGTCGTCGGTGGTCGCCACCGGCGACACCAGCCCGGCGCCCTGGGTGGGGGTGCCCGCCTGAGGCGAGCCCGTCAGCATCGGGCCGCGCCCGGCCCCGAGCCACGCCAGCGCCAGCCCCGCCGCCACGGCCCAACCGCCCCAGACCCGCCAGCGGTCGCGGAACGTCGCCAGAACGCTGGGCGGCTCAGGGAGTTCCACGAGCTCGGCGATGGCGATCTCGTCCTCGACCGCGCGCTCCAAGCGCGCGTGGGCACGCTGCGCCTGCGCCAGCCGCTGCCACAGGGCGCCGTCGCCCTTGGCCAGGTGCTCCAGCTCGCTCCAATCGCTCGGCGTGGCCTCGCCGTCCACCACCCGACCGACCAGCACGTCCTCGCGCGTCGGCTCGTAGCGGTGGGCGGGGTTGTTGGGGTGATACAGGTTCATGATGGCTGCTGTCCTTCCGGCCCGGATGCCAGCTCGGCGCGCTCAGCGCGGGGGCGGCGGGCCTGTTCGATCTCGTCCCGGAGCATCCGCCGGGCGCGGGTCAGTCTTGTCTCGATCGTCGTGATGGGCACGCCGAGGATGTCGGCGATCTGCCGGTAACTCAGGCCCCGCACGGCGCGGAGCATCAGCGGCTCGCGGTACTCCTCGGGCAGCGACCGGGCCAGCCGCATGGCCAGCCGCCCGTCTTCCAGCATCTCGTGACCCTTCCTGGGGTCGCTGATGGTCTCGGTCTCCTCGGCGACGCCGCGCGCCTGGGCCGCGTAGTCGGGCATGAGGCGCTGGCGGACCTTCTTCTTCCGCCCGGCCGTACGGGCCAGGTTCACCGCGACGGTCCGCAACCATGGTCGGACCGCGCCGGGGTCTTTCAGTTCACTCCCGCTGCGGATGAGCTTCATCGCGACTTCCTGGAGCAGGTCCTCCAGGTCCGCGTCGCTGGGCATGTGCGCCAGCAGGATCGCCGCCACCCAGCGGCGGTGCGTGGCCCACAGTTCGTGGAGCGCCGCGGAGTACGCGTCAGCCTGCACGTGCGGGCTGACGGGGCTGGGTTGCGGGAACGGCAGGCTCATCCGGTTCACTCCGACGCGCCGATGGGCTTGGTCCGTCGGCTCGTGCCCCTATTGTTCGGGAATCCCCCCGGCCTGATCGCACCCAAACACCAGCCGGACAAGCCCGAGAACTCATGCGGCAAGTACCCACCATTATGTCGTTCGGCGAGCACCTGGACGAACTCCGCAAACGGCTGATGTGGGCGCTGCTCATCCCGGTTCCGGTGTTCGTTGTTTTCCTGGTGTTCGGAGAGGGCCTGCTGCGGGTGGTCACCGCCCCGCTGTATGACTCCCTGCACCGCGCCGGCGAGCCGGCCCAGCTCATCGTCACCAGCCCGCTCGAGGCGTTCGCCGCGTACGTCAAGGTCTCCGCGGTCGCCACGCTGGTTGTGGCGATGCCGTGGGTGCTTTATCAGGTGTGGTTGTTCGTTTCTCCCGGCTTGTATCAGAAGGAACGCCGGTTTATCTACTTCCTCATCCCGCTCTCGGGGCTGCTGACGGCGTTGGGCCTGGTCATCCTGTACTACGTCATCCTTCCTCTGAGCCTGTTCTTTCTGATCGAGTTCGGCGCGGGGCTGCTCAAGACGCCGACGCCGACGGTGCCGGCGCCTCCCGGCCAGGTGTTGCCCTCGGTCCCGATGTTCAAGGGCGACCCCGACGGCCGCAAGCCCGGCGACATGTGGGTCAACGAGGTGGCCGGACAACTGCGGGTCGAGGGCGCGGATGGAAAGGTGTTCGCGCTGCCGCTGCAGAGCGGCGCGGGCATCGCCCAGCAGTACCGCGTGAGCGAGTATGTAAACCTTGTATTCATGATGGGGCTGGCGTTCGCGGTGGCGTCGCAGGTGCCCATCGTGCTGATGCTGATCTCGTGGACTGGGCTGATCGATCACAAGCTCCTGACGCAGTACCGCAGGCATGCGATCTTCGGGTCGGTATTTCTCGGCGCGCTGCTGCCAACGCAGGACCCCGGCTCGCTCATCCTGCTGGGCGCCATGATCTACTCGCTGTACGAGCTGGGGATC
Organism: uncultured Phycisphaeraceae bacterium; assembly: GCA_964510955.1. Lineage (GTDB taxonomy): Bacteria > Planctomycetota > Phycisphaerae > Phycisphaerales > UBA1924 > JAFLCM01. The sequence continues at coordinate 11,250 of CAZEDW010000006.1, read as the reverse complement.
GTCCTGATGAAGTTCATGCCGGCGTCACGGGTGGCGCAGGGTTGGTGGAAGCGGGCGCCCGTCGGTACCGGCGCCCCGACGGACGCCGCACGCCAAGGCCTGTTGCCCGGCACCGATGGGCACCTGGGTGACGACTGATGTTGCGCCCGGGCCCCATCATCAGGCCGACCAGGCTCTCGCGTTCGGCCCCGCCGGCGCGCGCCTTCGCCGGCGCCGCGGGCGACACCGACCTCCGCATGATGGCCCGCGCCCTGGAGCTGGCCGGACACTCGGCGGCCGAGGGAGAAGTCCCCGTCGGCGCGGTGGTCTATGAGACCGCCACCGGCCTGGTCCTGGGGGAAGGCCGCAACCAGCGCGAAGCCGCCCGCGACCCGCTGGGCCACGCCGAGGCGATCGCCATCGCGCGAGCGGCGCGGGCGGCGGGTGACTGGCGCCTCAACCACGCGACGCTGGTTGTCACCCTGGAACCCTGTGCCATGTGCGCGGGGGCCATCGTCAACGCGCGCTTGGGACGCCTGATCTACGGCGCTCGCGATCCCAAGGCGGGCTGCGCCGGCTCGCTCATGCGGCTCACCGAAGACCCACGGCTGAACCACCGCGTCGTGCCCATCGCCGCGGTGCTCGGCGAGCAGAGCGCGGAGCTTCTGCACGAGTTCTTCCGACGTCGGCGGCGATCAGGGAAACCGATCACGGATGCCTCGGATGAACACCCATGAAGCCTCAATCCTCCCTGTTCACCCGATTCATCCGTGGCGAAACCCCTGGCACGATACGGCCACCCGCACGCCCGACCGCGTTATCGCGGTTCTTCGCCGGGCACCGGGGGCATGCCGTGGGTTCAGTCCCATCTGCAAAAGCCCGATAGCAACGCGGAGTTGGGAACGGAGGCCCCGCGATGGCGTTGATCCTGCTTGTGGATGATTCACACCTCGGCCGTACGCTGGCGCGTCTGACGCTGTCGCGCGCCGGGCACCGGGTGATCGAGGCCCGCGATGGGCGGGAAGGGCTGGACCTGGCCGTTGCCCATGCGCCGGACCTGATCGTCGCCGCGGCGTCGATGCCCGCGATGGACGGCGTGACCATGATCGAGTCGCTCCGCGACAAGGGCGTTACCCCACCGGTGATCCTCGTGGGTGGGGGCCCCGGCTGGCTCGGCGCCGGCGCGTCCGCGAGCGCCCACGACACGATGCAGCGGAGCCAGTACACCTCGATCTCGCGAAGCGTCGAACCGCACGCGCTGGCCTCGGCGGTGCAGACGGCCCTGCGGCCCGTGGCGGCCCAGGCCGCGTAGGCAGTCGGAATTTGGGCGACGGTGGGGTGGCGTGCGTCGGGGGCTGCTCGGCCTGAGAAAAACGAAAAACCCCGCGCCGGGGGCGCGGGGCTCGGGGTTACTTGATGTGAGACGGAACTGACGATCAGGCGCGACGGCGACGCAGGCCGACGAGGCCGGCGAGGCTCAGCAGGCCAGCGGCGCCCGGGGTCGGGACGAACGCGAAGCCGCGGGCGTGGGTCGCGGTGACGAGGACCTCGTAGCCGCTGCCGTCCGGGTTGATCTGGCTGATCTTCTGGTTGGGGACGTTCTTGTTGGCCTCTTCAGAGATGACCAGCTTGTTGCAGAAGGGGTTCCACTCGATGCACTCGGGGTGATCGAGGCCGCTGGCGATCGAGGTGATGCCGGTGACGGCGCCGGTGCCGTCGAGGTCGATGCGGTAAACCTTGCCCTCGAGCCACTCGGTGACGTACAGGGCCTGCTGGCCGGGGATGGCGGTGATGCCGCGGACCTGGACCAGGTCGGGGTTCAGGGCGCTGAAGTCATAAGCGAGGGTCAGGCTGGCGATCTGGGTGACGGGATTGACCGTCATCTTCCACATGGTGGAGGGCGAGACGTTGTCTCCGGCGGGGTTGGGGCCGCCGGGGAGGTTGCCGCCGTTGAGGGCCATGACGTAGTAACCCGAGCCGATCGGGTTGTGGGTCATGTAGGTGCCGGCCTCGTAGCGCGGGGTCGGGTCGCTGTGGTTGGGCTCGGAGAAGCTGGTGACGACGCCGCCGCCACCGAAGTTCTTGGAGTAGATGCCGTCCTGAGCGCCCTGGGCGACGGGGCCAAACGGATTCTGCTGCCAGATGAGGCCGTTGAAGTCGGCGTCGTACTCGATGTCGGTGGGGTTCTGGACCGGATCGCCGAAGGCGAAGTTGGTGACGGTGGGGGTGCCGCTGAGCAGGCCGTCGATCTTCCAGATGGCCGAGTCAGAGGGATTCGGCACGGGGACGGGCCCGTTGGCGACGTAGAAGCTGCTGCCGACCTGAACGATGCCGCCCATGCGGGTGCCGTTCGAGCCGAGCGCGCCGGGGAAGTCGATGAGGGTGGTGACCGCGCCGCCGTTGCCGGGGATCGACGCGATGTCGTTGTGGGTCAGATCGGTGTAGATGATGGTGCCGGTGGGACCAGCGACCGCGCTGGAGGCCAGGCCGGCCAGCGCAACGAGAGCGAGACCATAGCGATTCATCATGATGATTCTCTCCTTCTTCGCGACGGCCCTGCCATGTCTGTGAGGGTGGACGCTTCCCCTAGGCCGCGCGAGACTGTAATGACAACGTCCTCTGACTCCTCCCAACCCGGCCTGGGCGTGCCGCGCGGAGAGGGGGTGCATTCTGAATGTACCTCAGAATGTCCGGAAAGCGAATGGATTCGGGCGGAATTGGGGGGATTTTCTCCAAACCCCAACGATTTTCGCCGAAATTTTGGCTGAAAAGAGCCGTTTGTGTTTGTATTTTGAACGGCATGGATTTGACGATCACAGCCACCCGTTGCGGCCGGCGGCGCTGCATATCCAATCGCTGGGCCTTCCGTTTCGGATGCCGCGACCTTTGGGCTTTCCACAAAAAACATGGATCGTCGCCCAGGTTGGTCCGTTCCAAGCGAGGATCGCCATGCACAGGGGCTGTCCGGCTGGCCGATGGCAGTGACGTATCGCATCGGGGCACCCTCCGACGGCCTTAGACTCCCTACAAATGAAGTCACCCGCACGTCGATACTGGTTGGTTGGTCTGGTGCTGGCAGCCGCAGGGCTGGGCTCATGCGCGATCCGCTCTGAACGGGCTTCGCTGGGCGCCGCGGCGGGATCGGGCGTGGGCGCGGTTGATCCCACCCCGGGGATTCTCTCGACCGAGCCATGGAACTTTGGTGACACCCCTGGCAAGGTGATCCGGACCGAGCACTACCGCATTTACACGACCGAGAAGAACTCGGTGATCCGCGACCGGATGATCGAGTTTGTCGAGTACGCGCTGGCACATTACCGCACGGCGCTGGCGCCACTGCCGGCGCCGCCGCAACGTCTGGACACCTACCTGATGGACAGCCGGCCGCAGTGGGAGCGGCTGACGCAGCGGCTGATGGGAGAGCAGGCGACCGAGCTGACGCGGATCCAGCGTGGCGGGTACGCGTCGCGCGGCATCGGGGTGTACTACGACCTGGGACTGTTCGACACGCTGGCGATCGCCGCCCACGAGGGCTGGCACCAGTACACCCAGCGCACGTTCAAAGACCCGCTGCCGATCTGGCTGGAAGAAGGCATCGCGGTGTACATGGAGGGGCACCGGTGGTCCGGCGGGGCGCCGTCGTTTCTGCCCTGGGCCAACATCGAGCGATTCGACCAGCTCCGCAAGGCCGCCAGCTCCGGCACGCTCATGCCGCTGAAGAAGGTGCTGGACTCCAAGCCGCAGGACTTTCTGGGTAACGGCGACTCGTCGCTGCTGGACTTCTACGCGCAGATCTGGGCCCTGACCCATTTCCTCAACAGCGGCGAGGGCGGCAAGTACCGCCCCATGTTCCAGGCTCTGCTGAGCGACTGCGTGACCGGCGGCCAGCGAGCGACCATCTCCAAGCGCATCAGCGAGCGTGCCGCGATCAACGCCCTGGCCACGCGCTCGGGCCCCACGGTGTTCAACGCGTACTTTGGAGAAGATCTCGAACGGGCGTCGAGCGAGTACGACAGTTTCATCAAGCGGCTGATCGCTCCAGGCGGGCGCGACCAAATTGTGACGGGCCAGCCCCCGCGCGAAGCGCTCACACCAATGGGTGGTTAAGCCTCGGCGCTTTTCGGACGTTTATTTCAATCGAGGTGCTGCAGCGATTGGAGGTCGGATTCGGCCAATTTGCCGTCATTTTTGGTTATTCATCCCCAACCCGGCTTTTCGTGCATCGACCCCGACTTTGGGAGCGAATACCCCTCTGGAGCCGGAAACCGCCTTGGTTCCGGTCCGTATCGGTGAACAACGGCAAACTGGTTGGCTTGTCTCGAAGAAAAGGGCGCATGGAAGCCCGAAGAGCCAACGAAATCTTGCCAGACTCGTGGTTTGCGGGTACATTGAACCTTGGAAAAGGGCGGTTCGATCCCGCACAAAGTTCATAGTCGGTCGCGCGTCCGATAACAATCGGCGAGCGGTCAATCTGCCCTGTGTGATTCGGGCCGAAGGTCGGAATCGCACAGGTCTCCAACCCAGGCTTCCCTCTTACTCAACGCCCCGGACTTGCAGCCATGCAGGTCTGGGGTTTTTCTTTGGAAGAGGTCCAGTCGTGGACCAGTCGAGCAGGTGATTGGGCACTGTGCGCCGATGTCGCGCGTGGCCCAGTGGTCACGCCCTGACGATGGTGCGCCGACTGGCGGCGAACAACGCCAGCATCCCGGCGCCGACCGCCATGATGTCGATGATGACGGTGATCTTGAACGCTGGCAGGAACTCGCGTCCGAAGAGCGTCGCGAGCAGGGCCGCGATGGGGCCCAGCAGGTAGCCGACGCCGATGATCGCCTCGTGCCAGCCGCCGGCGTCCACGCCCGCTGAGCCGACCTCCATGGCGTAGTAGAACGCGGATGAATAGATCGCCCCGTGGCCGATGCCGAACAGAACCAGCGCTAGCGCCAGGGCCTCTGGCGTGGGGGCCATCAGGATGCCGTTGGTTCCCAGCACCAGCAGCAGGGCGGACCAGACCAGGGTGCGGCGTTTGCCGTGCCAGCCGTGCCAGCGGGACATGAAGAAGAACATGGCGACGCGGCTGATCATCCAGATGGAGGTGATCGGCGTCTGCCACTGCGGCGTGATCTTGAAGTCGTCGGCGAGACGCCCGGGCAGCAGGGGGCTGGTGGCCATGTAGCCCGCGTAGCTGAGCACCACGAGGCAGCGAGTGGCCTTGAGCAGACGCTTGTAGTTGTCGCGATCGACGGGCGTCAGCGTTTCATCAGCGGAATCGGCGTGTGTCCCCGGCTCGGGCGGGATTCGTGCCAGCACCGCCATCGCAAGCACGTGCGAGAGCGCCAGCACGGGCATGGCCCAGGCGGCCTTGGCCGCCGCTTCGGGCGACACCACCAGGCTCGTGGGCATGAATACAGGGAGCGCCCAGAAGGTGATGAACTGGCAGCTCGACCACGAGAAGTTGAAGGCGCCGGTCGTGCGGCGCAGGTCGGCCCCGCTTCGCCCCGAAGCCAGGAACGACTCGATCAGGGGCCAGAGCCACCCGCTGAGAGGCGAATAGACCGCCATCTGCACCCAGAGCGCCGCCGGGCTGCGCCACACGAGCGGCAGCCAGCACACCAGCGCCATCGCCGCCATCACGAGGCCTACCAGCGAGCGGGTGGACATGGCGCGGCCGGGCCCGGCGATCATCCGGCCCACCGGCCCGGCGGTGAGCGCACCGACGATGTACGTCGCGCCCTGCACCAGAGCGAGGTACAGGTTGTCGCGGTTGGTGTACCCGTAGCTGCTGTGGGCGATGAAATAGATGCCCATGAGCGCGGCGGAGGCGCCGATGTTGTTGATCCACGTGAGCGTGAACGCGGCCCACACGGGGGTGCGGCCGGGGCGGGAGCCGATTGGTATTTCCGACGGGTGGGTCATGGAGAGAGATTGATCAAGAACAGAACATGCCGCCGCGCGGCGGGCGCGCGTGAGCGTACCTCAGGCGGGCGGGGCTGTCCTAGTTCCAGACTGATCGCTCGATGCGCGCGGTCGGGGCTACCGGTATCCGCTCTTGTCCCACGGCTTGTCGGTGCAACCCGCCCCGCACAGCCCGCAGCCGGCGCAGGTCTGACTCCAGGTCTGGATGCCCCGGGCTGCGTTGAGGCCGTCGAAGAACCACGCCGGGCGCTTGACTTTCACCGGCCAGGTCTGGTCCATCGTCATCGAATCAAACACGCGCCCGTTGGCGACGACGTGCCGGATCGAGAGCGAGTTTTTCAGGTCCTTCGATGGATCGGCGTCGAGGACGAGGAAATCGGCCAGCTTGCCGGCCTCGATGGTGCCGAGGTCCTTGTCGAGGCCGATGTAGTGGGCCCCGTTGATGGTGGCGGCGCGGAGGCACTGCATGTTGGTCATGCCGCCCTGGCCGAGCATCCACAGCTCCCAATGAGCGCCGAGGCCGGCGAGCTGGCCGTGGGCGCCGAGGTTCACCTTCACGCCGGCGTCGGTGAGCGACTTGCAGATGCCCGAGAGCTGGATGTGGTTGTAGTCCTCTTCTGGGGCGCGCTGGCGCCGGACCGAGCGAGGCTCGATCACCCAGCGGGGGACGTAGCTGGTGAGCCGCTGGTTGCGCCACACGTCGTCGTGGTCGTACCAGTAGTACTCGCCGGACATGCCGCCGTAGCCGACGATGAGCGTGGGGGTGTAGCCCGTGGTGCTGGCTGCCCAGAACTGGGTGACGTCGTTGTAGACCTTGGCGACCGGCACGGTGTGCTCGACGCCGGTGTGCCCGTCGGCGACCATCGTCAGGTTCATCTCCAGCAGCGAGCCGCCCTCGGGGACGACCATCATCCCCAGCTCGCGGGCGGCGGCGAGCACCTGCTGCCGCTGGTCGCGCCGGGGCTGGTTGTAGCTCTTGACGCTGAACGCGCCCACCGCCTGCATGCGGCGCAGGTGGAAGCGGGCGTCGTCGAGCGAATCGATCTCGGCTTTGATGTCGCCGGCGGCGCCGTAGAGGATCGTGCCTGTGGAGAAAATCCGCGGGGCGACGATGGTCCCCGCCTTGCCTAGCTCGCTGGCGGCGAAAACGTTGTGGGTATCGTTCGAGGGGTCGTGGATGGTGGTGACGCCGAAGGCGAGGTTGGCGTACTGGCCCCAGTTGCGCTGGGGGACGACGCCGTGCTGCGTGCCCTGGGGGCCGTGGGCGTGGACGTCGACGAAACCGGGCATGATGGTCTTGCCGGTGCAGTCGATGATGGTGTCGGCGATGGGCTTGATGTTCCGGACGCTCGAAAAGTTCGGGATCACGGTTTGGATGCGGTTGTCCTTCACGACAACGGCGGCGTCCTCGATCACCTCGTCGGCGTTCATTGTGAGCAGGCGGGCGTGGGTGAAAGCGATGGTGCCCTCGGGCTTGGCGGTCTTGCTCTTGAACCCCAGGCTGACGCCGGTGGCGGGAGGCTCGGGGAGCTTCTCGGGCGCCCCGGCGAGAAACGCGAACGAGTCCGTCAGCGGGCGCGTGTAGAGCGTCGGCCCCAGCGACCAGTGCAGGCTCTTGCTGTCACCGGACCAGTGCAGGAACTCTCCCGCGTCTTTGCTGACCTTTGCCAGCGGCAGGGCAGCGGTCTTGGGGCCGATGTCGATGGCCCGCCCGGTCGCGGGCATGGCAGTCATGTAGACGTAGAACCGCTCGGCGAAGGCGCACCACTTGCCGTCCGGGCTGACGGCGTACTGCGTGGCGTTGTTGCTGTTGAAGTGCGTGCGCTCCTCGGTGCCGTCGAGCTTCATGCTGATGAGCGCGGACTTGTCGTTCTCCTTATCGCTGGTGAAGGTGGTGACGAACACACGGTCAGGGTCGGCGCCGAACTGGGGGTACATGCCGGTCTTGGTGATGCGGACGGGCTTGCTCCCACCGGATGAACTGGCCCAATACAAACCGGGCTCGTCAGACCAAGCGGGATCGGTGAGGAAGCCGCCGGAGACCTTGCCGTAGACGACTTTGGCGCCGTCGGGCGAAAAAACCGGATCGACGTAGTGCCCCGGCTCGCTGGTGATCACGGTCTCCTTGCCCGACGCGAGATCGAGCACGTGCACGTCGGCGAGCTTTTCGTCGTTCCACGTCGTGAACACGATCTTCGAGCCGTCGCGCGACCACGCGGGGAAGTTCTCGAAGCGCGAATCATCTTTCATCAGGCGCTTGGGCTGCCCGGTGGGCAGATCGCGCGTGTACAGATGTCCCAGCGCCTGGAACACCACCTTGTCACCCTTGGGAGAGACCTCCGGCCAGCGGATCATCTTCACATCAAACTCGTCAGGTGCCACTGTGATGGGGAAGCGGTTGGCGTCGTGGACGGTCCGCGTGGTCTTCACGTGGAACGGGATGACCGTGGCCGCCGCGTCGCTGCCGGGCTTCAGTTCGGCGTCGGCGCTGATCTTCCGGATCTTGCCCTTGGCATAGAAGACGATAGACTTGCTGTCGGGGGTCCAACTGAACGCCGGGTACACGCCGTGGATCGCCCAGGTCTCCTGCATGTCGCGCTCGAGCTGGTCATAGATCGGGCGGACGCGCTGGCTGGCGATGTCCATGATGAACAGCGCCGTCTTCTCGCGGATGCGCCGAACGAAGGCGACCGACTTGCCGTCGGGGCTGGGGGTCGGGCGGCACGCCCCGCCGGGGCCGGAGATGAAGCGCGTGGTTTCGCCCTTGACCAAATCAAGCCGGTCCACGGCGTAAATCTGCTCGTTCGAGTCCTTGTTGTACTCAAACGATCCGCCGGGTGTGGCGTCCAGGCTGTAGTACAGGTACTTTCCGTCCGGGCTGTACGCCGACTCGTTGACGTCCTTCTGCTCGGTCGGGCGCGTGGTGAGCTGCAGCCCCTCGAACGTGCCCGATGCGTGATACAGCCACATCTCGCCCGCGCCGAGCGAGCGGTGCGACGTGAAATGCTTGCGGGCCACGATGTACTGGCCGTCGGGCGTCCAGTCGGGGCTGGAGAGGAGGCGGAACGATTCCTTGGTGATCTGCCTGGGATCGCTTCCGTCGGCCTTGATGGTCCAGACGTTATCGCCTCCCTTGCCGCCGTCGCCCGTCCGGTCCGAGGTGAACGCGATCCGCGTCCCGTCCGGGCTGTAGCGCGGCTGCATGTCCCACGCTTCGCCGGTGGTGAGCGGCCTTGCTTCACCTCCGGCGGCGGGCACGGCGAAGAGGTGCCCCAGGAAATCGAACACGATGGTGGACCCGTCGGGCGACAGGTCGAGGTTCATCCACGTGCCCTCGTCGGCGTCGATGACGGCGTCCTTCGCCGCGCCAAGCCCCTCGGGCTTGTCGACATTCCACTTGGGGGCGTCCTTCTTGGCGTCGGGCTGTGTGTCCGTGCCTGCCGGGGAGGCACCCTTGGCGGGCTCGTCGGCGCCGCGGGCGACGTCAAGGGCGAGCGCGAGCGACAGGGTGGCCAAGACAAACGCGGGGAGGGTTGGCTTCATTTGTTGCGGCCTATCGGGGGCGAATGGGTGGTCGATGAAGGGCGAGTGATTCTACCGCGAGGGCGTACCGGCGAACCCTCGGCGGCGTGGCGTGGTATGTATGCGTTATGCCAGATGCTCCCGGAGTTCAGTACGCCCCCCTCGACCCCTCCCGCGATCTCTCAACGGTGGGTCGGCTGCTGCACCTCGCCTTCGCCGGCCCCGCCGACAAGTGCGAGTTGTGGGCAAAGGACGTAGGCCTGGACAACATCCGGGTGGCGCGCCCGCTCGGAGCGGGGCCGGATCCCGCGCCGCCGGCGTGTTTGGCGCGGATTCCGATGGGCCAGTTCTTCGGGGGGCGCTCGGTGCCGATGATCGGAATCGCGGGTGTGGCGGTGGCGCCCGAGGCGCGCGGCGGCGGGCTGGCGCTGGGGATGATGCGAGCGTGCGTGCGCGAGGTGTGGCGCGAGGGCGCGGCGCTGTCGTGCTTGTACGCGTCCACGCAGGCGCTTTACCGGCAGGTGGGCTTCGAGCAGGCGGGGCACCTGTTCCGGGTCGGCGCGCGGATCGAGAGGCTGGGCGTGCGCGAGCGGGAGCTCGCGGTGCGCCCACTGTCGGAAGCCGACGAGCCCGCCGTGCGGGCGGTGTACCAGGCGTTTGCCAAAACCACCGACGGCATGCTCGACCGCGGCGACTACGCGTGGCAGCGCACCCGCAAGTTTCGCGACGAAAGTTACGAGGGCTTCGGTGTCTTCGCACCTGAGAGCGACGGCAGCGTTCTCGAGGGTTATCTGTTCCTGGCTCAGGTCCGCGACGCACAGAGCGGGCGGCACAGCATCGCGCTGTCGGACGCGGCGTTCTCGACCGCGCGGGCCGGCCGCCGGCTTCTCACGCTCCTGGGCGACTTTGGGACCATGGGCGACGAGGTCGAGTTTTTCGGCGGGCCGAACCACCCCTTCGTGACCCTCGTGCCGCAGCAGGTGTTCCGCATGAGCTTCAAGGACCACTGGATGCTGCGGATCGTGCGCGTGAAAGAGGCCCTGGAGGCGCGGGGGTTTGGTCCGGGAGCGAGGTTTGACGGCACCCTCGCGTTGACCGATGGGCTGCTCCCCGACAACGCTGGGATGTGGCGTTTGGGAATCGCAGACGGGCAGGCGCACGCCGAGAAGATCTCGGATGATGCGGATGGCGACGACCAGAGCGTGCGTCTTGATGTGCAGGCGCTGGCGTCGCTGTACGCGGGGTTCGTGACGCCGGGGCAGGCTCGCCTGCTGGGGTGGCTGCACGGGTCGAGCGCGGCGGTCGCGGCCCTCGCGTCTGCGTTCCCGGGAGGCACGCCGACGATGAGCGACCGCTTCTAGTGGATTCGGGGCGCTCGCGCGGTCGGGTCGCTGACCGGCCAACACCGGGGCGCCTGGGGCGGAGAAAAGACACAGCCCAGGCGACAAGCCCAGGCCGTGCGCACACGGGTAAGTGCCGTTGCGGTCCCCGCCGCCTCCCTCCGGGGCGGCGGGGAGCTGCTGTTTTGTGGCGCACGCCGATCCTCGGCGTGCCGACGCGCATCTACGGCGTCGGGCTTCCAGGTCCCGGGCCGATCGGCCCCGGCTCAATCGGCCCGCCGCCGCCGGGTCCGATGGTGGTCGGTGGCGGAGGTGGCGGCGGTGGTGGAGGAGGCGGTGGCGGGGGCGGCGGCGGTGGAGGGGGTGGGGGTGGCGGAGGGGGGGATGACGAAGCTCGGGGAGATCCCGGCGGCCTCCCTCGGCGCAGCGATCCCGGCGTCGGCGCCGTTCGCCGACGTCTTCGCCCGGGTGCTCGCCGGCGCGCGGGGTCGCGGGA
>CAZEDW010000005.1:27660-153087 GCA_964510955.1 uncultured Phycisphaeraceae bacterium | reverse complement strand
CCCGCTGCCGCTTCCGCTTGCTCATGCACAGTGATACGCACGAGATTCACATCGGGTGCGCCATGTTCTGGACAAAGCAGATTTTTCTAACAGTTTACAAAGACCCTAAAGCGTTTTCGGCGGGTGGCACAGAAGTCCCCGGCCGGTGGCACAGAAGTCCCCGCCCCCCCGTGCCACACAAGTCGGCTCTGCGACTTGTGTGTCGAGCGCCGGCCGGGTGCAGGTGCAGGTGCCGGGGTACGCGGCTTTGAGCGTACCCCGCCTTGGCATGTCGGCGGCCGGTGGCATCGAAGCGATCCTCAACTCTCCACGGGTGACTGGCCGTGCTGGACGTGCCACCGAAGTCGGCCCTGCGACTGCGGTGGCTCCCGACAAATGACGGCGTGTGGCATCGCTACGCAGGCTGTCCCCGCTCCGTGCCACGGGTTTCCGTCCTCGGATACCTGTGGCGATCCCCACGGCGGATCGTGATCCCATGCGATCCATAACGCGCATGCCCACCGCGGGACACTCAACCGCGGAGATCGGAGCTTGATCCCGGCAGCCGTCCCTACGGAAACACCGCCGCCGCCCGCACCTTCTCCCGCTTCTCGAGCAACTCAATCAGTTTGCCCAGCGTCGCCCGAGTCCCCTCATCACACTTCGCCTGCGCCCCGCGGATGATCCGGACGCCGTCCTCAAAGCGCTCGGCCTCCGCATACGCCGCCCCGGCGGCCACGATCACCGTGGGATCAACGGTTCCCGTGGGCACGAGCGCCATCGCCTTGTCCGCCGCCTCGACGGCGCTCACCCCGTTGCGCACGGCGTTGTCAGGGTTGGTGGCCAGCAGCCACGCCAGCTCACGCCACAGAACCATCGATCCGGGCGACTTTTTCACACCGTCGCGGAACACGCCCGAGGCGCTGTAGCCCTTGTTGTCCGCCGCCAGCGCCCGCCCCAGCGCGCGGTACGACTCAGGATTCTCCGGATCGGTGTTGGCCAGCCGCGAGAGCAGCCCCAGCGCTTCTTCGTGCTTGCCCTTGTTGAAGACGATCACCGCCAGCGGGAACAGCGACGGCTTGTGGCTCGCCGCCACCTTCAGCGCCCCGCGGTAGTCCTCCTCGGCCTCGGCGATCTTCCCCGCGCGCTCGTGGAGCGCCCCCAAGGCCGCCCGCGGCTCGGGGTTCCAGGGTTGAACGCGGATCGCTTCGCGCAGGTGCGGCTCGGCGACAAGATCGTTCGGCGGGCTCTGGCTGATCGCCTGCATCGCCAGGTTGAAGTGCCCGTAGCCGCACTCCGGATCAATCGCCAGCACGCGGTCCCAAAGCGCGCTCGTGTTGCGCCAGAATCCCTGCTGCCGCACGCAGAACACCCCCAGCGCGGCAGCGATGGCCACGCTCAGCGACGCCGCCAGCGCCGTGCTCCGCCCCGGCGCCGCCCGCCGGGCCAACCCCGCCAGCAGCAACGCCGCGCCGAGCGTCAAGACCCACCCGGGCTGATACGCGTAGCGGTCGGCGACAAGCTGCGGGCCGGCCTGGCCCAGCCCGCCCACCGGCGCAATCATCGCCAGCAGAGCGACAGTGAAAAGCAGCAGCCGCGGCTCGCGCCGTCGCAGCAGCCATCCGCCCGACAGCAGCGAGACGACCGCCGCCGCCACCAGGCCCGCGTCCAGCAGCACCACCCCCCTCACCGGGCGGAGTTGGCCCTCGACCGTCTCCAGCTTGATCTCGTAGAGCGCGCACAGGTTGGAAGGCCACACCGACTTCAGCGTGTAGAAGCCCACGCTGTAGAAGTAGCTCATCAAACGCGGGACGATCCCCAGGCTCTCCACCGGGGCCAGCGCGCCGGAAGACCGCTGGGCGATGACCGCGACGACCGAGCACACGCCCGCCATCGCCACCACCACGCCGTGCCGAACGACAATCCGCCCCAGCAAGCGCCAGGCGCGCCGCCCCTCGTGACCGGTGCCGAGCCGGGCAACTACCCCCTCGCGCCACACGTCAATCAGCACGAGCATCACCGGCAGCACCACCGCGGTCGCCTTGCACAGCATCGCCACGCCCGAGAGCAGCGCGATGCTCCACCACCGCGCCCCGCGCAGGTGCATCAGCAGCGTCAACAGCGTGAACGCCGCGCACAGCACCTCGCGCCGCTGGGTGATCCACGTCACCGCCTCCACGCGCAGCGGGTGAATCGCCCACGCCAGCGCCACGCCCGCGCCCAGCCACCCGGCCCGCTTCACGCCCCCGATCGCGCCCAGCCGCGCCACCACCGCGCCCAGCAGAGCCGTGTTCACCGCGTGCAACACGATGTTCGTCAGGTGATACCCCTGCGGGTTCATCCCCCAGACCGTGTAGTCCAGCCCCAGCGTGAGCCACGACAGCGGCTGGTAGTGGCCCATGAGAAACGCGGAAAACATCCAACGGATGTTGGTCCACGCCAGCCCGCGGAAATCCGGGTTGTTGAGGAAGTTCCGGTCGTCGTCCCAGTTGACGAACCCGCAGCTCAGCGACGGGAGAAACACCGCGAACCCCACCAGTCCGACGCCAACGAACAGCAGCCACGACGGCGGCCGAAAGCGAGTCATCGGGCTGGCCTTGGACGAACTTCGCATGGGGACGGTCCGAAGGCACGCAGCGTACAACACCGCGGCGCCCGCTTCGTCGGTCGCCGCCGGCACTACAGTTCAGCGTGAACACCGCGACAGCCCGTCAGTTATGGTCGATCGGTCCGTCCGAACCCGATGGGTCCGCCCCCGTCGTGTCCAGCGAGGGAGAAATCGTCGCACAGTGGACCGCCGGGAACATCCTTCGCGACGGCATTGTCGGCGTGCTGAGCATCGCTGGGCCCACGGTCATCGCGTGGTCCGGCTGGCTGGCCGATCAACCCTTTGAGCGCGACCCGCAAGCCTGGGGCCCGGCCGGGATGGCCGCGTTGGAGGCCCGACTCACCCGGCTCGCCCACGAGACCGGCGGCCGCCTGGACCGGCTGTGGCTCAGGCCCCACTCCCGCCACATCCTCTGCGACCCGCACCGCTGCGCTGGCTTCCTTGAGCGGCACCGGTCCGCCGGCATCGGCCTGGCGGTTGATCCGATGGCACTTCTGGAAGCGGAGATGATGGACGACGCCCAGGACCACCTGACGAGGATCATCGAGCGGCTGGCGCCGATCGCGGCGTCGCTCGTGGCCCCGCGTGAATGGGTGGCTCTCGACGGGCACCCCAGGATGGAACAGTGGCGGCGATGCGGTGCGAATCCGGCCGCGCCAGTCATCATCGCAGCCTGAGCCGCCCTCCAACCCGTCCGGATTCCAAACGATCTCCGTCTGCCGTTGCATCGACCCCATGATCCCGCTATCATCTCCGCCCCTCTCCACGAGGGAGCCGACCGTGACGAGCGAGCCGGGTTTCGACCACCGGCGAGCGAGGCACGGGCATGGGTCCGTCAGCAGCGGCTGATGACGGGTCCAGCTCCGGAGACGGATGTTGCCGCGGCTTCGTCGACCCCTTCCCCGGCCACGCCGGCAGGACCGACGCGGACCGCTGGTCTGCTGGTCGGTCCACGTGCCCCCTGACCCGAAACGGCAGGCCCGGCGTACAGAAGTTCGGTCCGAGGCCCTCCCCGTTGATGTCATCCAGTTGGATTCGGTGAACCCCGTAGGCCCGTGGTGTAACGGTAGCACCAGTGATTTTGGTTCACTTAGTCATGGTTCGAATCCATGCGGGCCTGTTGAACCTGAAGGCATCGGGCACTGGGCACCAGGCATCAGCAAAGACCCCTCGCCGACCGCCCCTCTGCCCAGTGCCCACTGCCCACTGCCCACTGCCCTCCCCCATGCGTTCCCTCTCAGCCATCATCCTCGCCGCGGGCAAAGGCACGCGGATGAAGAGCGACCTTCCCAAGGTCGCCCACGAGGTCGCCGGTCGACCGATGGTCAACTGGGTCGCCGACGCCTGCGCCGCGGCGGGCTGCACGCGCATTGTCGTCGTCATCGGCTACCAGCGCGACGTCGTGAAGCGCTGCCTTGCCGGGTTCAGCGCGCCGGGCGTCACCGTCGGCTACGCCCTGCAGGAAGAGCAGCTCGGCACCGGCCACGCGGTCATGTGTGCCCGGGACGCCATGGGGCCGTCGCTGGCCAACCACGACGTGTTCGTGCTCGCGGGCGACGGGCCGCTGATCCGCAAGGAAACCCTGACCAAGCTGCTGGATCGCCACCGATCCACCAACTCCGCGGCGACGCTGGCCACCAGCGTGATCGCCGATCCGTCCGGCTACGGGCGCATCGTCCGCTCCGCTTCGGGCGGGTTCAGCGCCATCGTCGAGGACAAGCACTGCACCGGCGAGCAGAAGAAGATCCGCGAGGTCAACCCGAGCTACTACTGCTTCGACGCCGCGGCCCTGTTCGACGCCCTGCAGCGCGTCAAGCGCAACGAGGCTTCCGGCGAGTACTACGTCACCGACGTGCCCTCGCTCCTGATGGGCGCGGGCAAGCGCGTCGAGGTCATCGACGCCGTGCCGCCCGAGGACGTCCTGAGCATCAACACACTCGAGCAACTGGCCGAGGTGGACGGCGTCCTGCGCCGTCGCCTCCAGACACCCGCGGCGGTGGGGGGGGCGCGATGAGCGGGAACAACGCCGAGCTCAAGGTCTTCGCGGGGCGGAACCAGGTGCCGCTCACCCGGCGAATCTGCGACCAGATGGGCCAGCCCCTGGGCGTGGCCCGCACCGAGGTGTTCCCCGACGGCGAGCTGATCGTCCATATCGAGGAAGACGTCCGCGGGCGTGACTGCTTCGTGGTGCTGTCCACCTGCGACCCGGTGAACGACAACATCATGGAACTGCTGATCTTCGCGGACTCGCTCCGGCGCTCCAGCGCCAAGCGCATCACCGCGGTGATCCCGTACTTCGGCTACGGGCGCCAGGACCGCAAGGAGCGAGGGCGAACTCCGATCACCGCCAAGCTCATCGCCAACCTCATCACCGAGGCGGGCTTCAACCGCGTGGTGGCGCTCGACCTGCACGCCGCCCAGATCCAGGGCTTCTTCGACCTGCCGGTGGACCACCTCGCCGCCGCCCCGGTGTTCGCGGATTATCTCGAAGGCATCCGGGGCGAGCTCGGGGACCTCGTGGTGGTGTCGCCGGACGTGGGCAACGTCAAGGTGGCGACCGGCTACGCCGACCTGCTCGGCGGCGACCTGGCCATCACCTTCAAGAAGCGCATCAGCGGCAGCGAGGTGCACACCAGCACGATCGTCGGCCAGGTGAAGGGCCGCACCGTCCTGATGGTGGACGACATGATCTCCACCGCCGGGACCGTGTGCGAGGCCGCGCGCGTGCTCAAGGAGGCCGGCGCCGGCAAGGTGCTGGTCGCCGCCACGCACCCGGTGCTCTGCGGCCCGGCCATCGACCGCCTCGCCAAAAGCTGCATCGACCGCGTCGTGGTCACCAACACCATCCCCCACGAGGACCGCCTGGGCGCCATCAAGCCCCGGGTGACGACCCTGTGCATCAGCAAGCTGTTCGCCGAGGCCATCCGCCATATCCACGAGAACAAGTCCGTGAGCGCCCTGTTCAAGCGCTTCGCGGAGAGCAAGAGATGAATGTGGGATGTCGCGTGTGGAATGTGGGATTTTCATCCCCCGCCCACATCCGACATCTGAAATCCGACATCCCACATCGATGACGACACAAGACGACAGGAGATACTCGCCATGAAAGTCGCACACACCCTCGAAGCCCAATCCCGCGCCAAGATCGGCACCCGCTACGCCAAGCGTGAGCGCGCCTCCGGGCGTCTCCCCGCCGTCATGTACGGGCACGGCCAGGCCCCGTCCCACGTCACCCTCGACGCCCACACCGCCCTGCGTTACATCAACGCCGGCGAGCGCGTCTTCACCATCCAGATGAAGGGCGCCGGCGACGAGACGGTGATCCTCAAGGACCTGCAGTTCGACTACCTGGGCACCAACGTCGTCCACGCCGACCTGGCCCGCGTCAGTCTCGATGAGAAGATCGAGGCAAGGGTGTCGGTCCGCCTCACGGGCGAGAGCATCGGCCTGAAGAAGGCCGGCGCGATCCTGCTGCACCCCAACAGCACCGTGACGGTCCGATGCACCGTGCTGGCCCTGCCCGACCACGTCGACGTCGACGTGTCGGAGCTGGACGTCGGGCACGCGATCAGCGCCGCCGAGGTGAAGCTACCCGCCGGTGTGGAGCTGGCGAGCGACCCGCACGACATCCTGGCGGCGATCCAGATCGCCAAGGAAGAGGTGGCCCCGACCGCCGAGGCCGCCGCCGTCGAGGGCGCCGCCGCCGAGCCGGAAGTCATCACCGCCAAGAAGCCCGCCGAGGGCGAGGCCGCCGCCGCCGGCGCCAAGCCCGGCGCCGCCCCCGCCAAGGGCGCCGCCCCGGCCAAGGATGCCAAGCCCGCGGCGGGTGGTGGAGACAAGAAGAAGTGAAGCTGATCGTCGGACTGGGCAACCCCGGCGCTCAATACGAGCGCACCCGGCACAACGCCGGCTTCATGGCCGTGGACAGGCTCATCGCCCGCCACGCGTCACGGGAGATCCCGCGCTCGCGCTTCGGCGGCCTCGCCGTCGAAGCGCGGATGCCCTTCACCAGCTTCGCCGCCGAAGCCGGCGAGGGCGCCGCTCAGCCCGACGACCGCTGCATGTTCCTCAAGCCCCTCACCTACATGAACCGCTCCGGCCAGTCGGTCGCCGAGGCCGTCCGCTTCTACAAGCTCAACCCTTCCTTCGACCTCTTCATCATCGTCGACGACATCGCCCTGCCCTGCGGCTCGATCCGCCTCCGCCCCGACGGCGGGGCGGGCGGGCACAACGGCCTCACCGACATCGAGCGCTGCCTCGGCACCGCCTCCTACGGGCGCTGCCGCATCGGCATCGATCCTCCGGGCGTCATCCCGCAGGCCGACTATGTGCTGGGCAGGTTCACGGAAGAGCAGTTGCCCAAGGTGCAGGACAGCGTCGAGAAGGCGGCCGACGCCGCCGAGACGTGGTTCAAGCGCGGCATGACGCCCGCGATGAACGTCTTCAACGCCCCGCCCCCCAGGCCCAAGCCTCCCCGGCCACCGGAGCTTGACCAACCGCAAGAGCAGCAAGGCCGCCGAGACGCCGCCTGACCGACTCCCCCTTCACCCTCTCAACCCCACACCCCTACACCCCTACACCCCCGCACTCAGCTTCCCAACGAAACGCCTCTCCCATCAACCCCGCGGGACCGTCCCGCATAATCCCGAGTCCATGCGTCCCGTCACAAGCGGGTCGCCCGCCCCGCGAAAGCAGTCGGGGCGGCTCAGAAAGGTGACAGACAGATGACCGCCAGCAAAGGCCGCCGTTACAACTACGAAGCCATGTTCCTCCTCAGCCAGGCCCAGGCCGCCACGCTGGGTGAGGCCGTGGACCACATCAACGAACTGTTCAAGCGCGCCCACGCCGAGGTGCACGCCATGAAGAAGTGGGACGAGCGACGCCTCGCCTACGAGATCGACAAGAACAAGCGCGGCACGTACATCCTCGCCTACTTCTCCGCCGACCCGATCCACCTCGCCGGCCTCGAGCGCGACTGCAACCTTTCGGAGAAGATCCTCCGCGTGATGATCAGCCGCTGCGACCACCTCAGCGCCGACGAGATGAAGGCCGCCGACGCCCGCCAGGACCTCGCCACCGAGGCCGAAATGCGCCGCGGCGCCGCCACCGCCGAAGCGACCGCCTGACCTCGAATTCCGGCCTGATATTTTCGATACGTGCTTGACAGATAGGTATTTGTTCGGTATACTTGCCCCGGTGGTTCTCAGCCCGGAGGTCTCACGATGCCTAACTACAACAAGGTCCTGTTGATGGGCAACCTGACCCGCGACATCGAGATCCGCCATACGGCGACTCAGATGGCGATCGGGAAGTTCGGGCTTGCCGTCAACCGGCGGTACAAGACGGCCGCCGGCGAGCAAAAGGAAGAGGTCACCTTTGTGGACTGCGATGCCTTCGGCAAGACCGCCGAGGTGATGGCGCAGTACCTCAAGAAGGGCCGCCCCGTTTTCATCGAAGGGTCGCTGCGCCTGGACCAGTGGGAAAAGGACGGCGTCAAGCACTCCAAGCTGAAAGTCGTCGTCGACACGTTCCAGTTCATCGACTCCAACCCCAACGCCGGCTCCGGCGGCGGCTCCGGGGGCGAAGGCGGCTACGTTCAAACCCGCCCCGCCCGTGGCGGCGCTCCCGCCCCAGCCCCCGCGGGCCCGTCGCACGAGCCCATGGCCGAGGAAGACATCCCGTTCTAACAATGTCGGATGGGGGATGTCGGATGTTGGATGCGGAGACCCGCTACGACACATCCCACATCCCAAATCCCAAATCCCAAATCCTCTGACACCCCGTTGGGGTCGCCTTCGGCGGCTCCTCAACTTTCCTCAAGAAAGGACAGCGTCCCATGCCCAAGACCATGAAACTCCTCCTCACCGAATCTGTCGAGTCGCTCGGCATCGTCGGTGACGTCGTGACCGTCCGCTCCGGCTACGCCCGAAACTACCTCCTGCCCCGCGGCTTCGTCACCGAGCCGTCGGAGGAGAAGATCAAGGCCCTCGCCGAGCGTCGCGCCGACGCGGAGCGCCAGATGGCGCTGCTGCGTCAGGAGAAGGAAAAGCTCACCGAGAAGCTCGAGGGCGTCGAGATCGAGCTCATCCGCGCCTGCAACGACCTGGGCATGCTCTACGGCTCGGTCACGCAGCAGGACATCGCCGACGCGCTCACCAAGGCGGGCTACGGCGTCAAGCCCCGCGACGTGCGCCTCACGCAGGCCATCAAGCGCGTGGACAACTACGACATCACGATCCGCATGGCCGCCGATCTTGAGGCGGGCGTCAAGCTCCATGTGAAGAGCGACCGCCCCCTGGACCGCGACCTGAAGGCCGCAGAAGACGCCGCCAAGCAGGCCGCCGCCGAGGAAGCCGCCAAGGCCCGCGCCGCCGCCGGCGAGGCCGCCCCCGCCGAAGCCGGCGCGGAAGCCCCCTCCGACAAGCCCGCCAAGAAGGGCAAGAAGGCCAAGGCCGAAGCCGCGGCCTGAGCGAGCCACTGGTCTTGATACACCCGCCCCGGCGTTCAACGCGCCGGGTTTTTTCTGCGCCAATCGTGCGGTTCAACAGGGCCTCGGGGCGATCAGCTCGCCGGCAGGTCCTTGATGTGCGTCCGCACATCCCACAGCTCGGGGAAGAGGCGGTTCTCGATCATCCGGCGCAGGAACGGCACGCCCGACGAACCGCCGGTGCCGGTCTTGAACCCGATGATCCGTTCGACCGTCTTCATGTGCCGGAACCGCCACAGCGAGAACTGCTGGTCCACGTCCACGAGTTTCTCGCACATCTCGTAGGCGTCCCAGTGCCCCTCGGGCGATTCGTAGATCCGCCGGAACACCTCGATCACTTCCGGGCACGCCTCGTAGGGCTGCGACCAGTCGCGCTCGACGCGGCTCGGCGGCACCGCCATCCCGCGCCGGGCCAGGTGCCTCAGGTACTCGTCGTACAGTGACGGCGAGCGGAGGTCTTTCTCCAGCGGCGCCAGCAGCGCCGGCTGGTGCTGGAACACCCGCAGCGCGTTGGCGTCCTTGTTCCCCAGCAGAAACTCGATCGTGCGGTACTGGTGGCTCTGGAAGCCGCTGGCGGGGCCGAGCACGGAACGGAACTGGGCGTACTCGGTCGGCGTCAGCGTCTCCAGCACCGCCCACTGGTTGAACAGTTGAGCCTGGATGTGCTTGACGCGGGCCAGCACCTTGAAGCTGGGCTCGAGGTTGTCCCCCTGAACGCACCGGATCGCCGCCCGCAGCTCGTGGATGACCAGCTTCATCCACAGCTCGCTGGTCTGGTGCTGGATGATGAACAGCAGCTCGTCGTGGTGCTCGGGGTGCGAGAGCGGTTTCTGGGCGCTCAGCAGCGTGTCCAACCTGAGATAGTCGGAGTACGTCAGCCGCCCGGCGAGGTCGGTCTTGATGGTGGGTTCAAACTCGCGGGCTGTCATGGCGGGGCTTGGGCGTGGGGAGGGCGTTGTAAAGTCGGGTCGGTTCGCGGCGGGGTACGATGATACGGGTCGCTCTGGCTTTCCGAAAACCAGCGGGTTCCACCATGTGGCGTCAGTTGCTCACCGTCGCGCTCACCGGGCTTCTCAGCGCTGTTGCGTTGGGGGCGGGGCTTACCTCCTTCAACGCGAGGAACTACGAGGTGTTCACCGACGTCGGCGAGGCCCGCGCCCGCCCCGTCGCCGAGCACATGGACCAGGTGTTCGACGAGTACGCGCGCCGGTTCAAGGACTTCAACGTCAAGAACAGCCAGCGCGTCCGCCTGTACCTGTTCGGTTCGCGCGACGCGTACTATGACTACCTGAACACCAAGGGCGTGAACGCGCGGAACACGGCGGGGTTGTTCTTCGCATCGACGCAGGAGGCCGGGCTTGCCACCTACCTGAACGGGCACAGCCCGGTCCAGATGTTCCACGTGCTCCAGCACGAGGGGTTCCATCAGTTCGCGCACCTCCGCATCGGCTCGGGGCTGCCGCAGTGGGCCAACGAGGGCTTGGCGGAGTACTTCGGCCAGGCGATCCTCGTCAAGGGCAAGCTCCGTCTGGGCGTGGCGCCCGAGGAGCGGATCGAGTCGCTGAAGAAGGAGATCGCCGGGAACAAGGCGTTCGCGTTCGACGAGATCCTGTACCTCTCGAACGAGGCATGGAACAAGATCGTGCACGACCAGCCCCGGCGCGCGGGGGTGATGTACGACCAGGCCTGGGCCATGGCCCACTTCCTGATCCACGGAGCAAAGGGCAAGTACGCCGAGCCGTTCGGCAACTTCATCAAGTACGCGGCCAACGGCCTTCAGCCGCGCCAGGCGTTCTCCAAGGCGTTCGGCTCCGGCGATACCGCGCCGTTTGAGAAGTCGTGGAAGAGCTACATGCAGGACGAGATCGAGCCCGACGCCGTCTCGACCGCGATGCAGCGGCTCGACTTCCTGAGCGAGGGAGCGAAGTACCTGGCCGGTCGCGACACCAAGGTGGACTCGCTCCAGGCGCTGAAGACCGAGCTCCGCAGGATCGGTTTCAAGATGACCGTCACCAGCGACTCGGGCGTCCGCGAGTACGACGCGGCGGACGACAGCCTGTTCGAGCCGCCGCCGGGAGACGATCCCAAGCGGCCCGTCACGCTGGAGGTCGTTCCCCCCGTTGGCGCCAAGTCGCCGATCGGGTTCCGCGTCAAGGGGCTGACGATAGGGATCCGTCTGACGTGGGACCGCTCCGGAGCGGGGGCTGGCGGCGCCGGCGGGTGGGTCGCGAGGTACACGTTTGACTAGCCCCGGCCCCCGGATCGCGGTCGGCTGCATGACCGGCACCAGCCTCGACGGGCTGGACGTGTCGGCGGTGCGCGCCGAGGGGACGGGGCTGGAGATGCGGGTGAAGGTTGTCGCGTCGCTGTCGCGACCGCTTGAGGGTTTGAGCGCGCCGCTTCGCCGGCTGGCCGGCGGCGAGCCGATGCCCGCGGCCCAGATCGCCGCGGCCGCCTCCGAACTCGGGGAGCTCCACGCCCGCGCCGTCGCGGACCTGTGCGAGCAGGTCGGCGTTCCGGTGCTGGTGGCGGCCCACGGCCAGACGGTGTTCCACAGGCCGCCGTTGAGCTGGCAACTGCTGAACCCATGGCCGATCGCGCGTCGGAACCGCTGCCCCGTGGTGCACGACCTCCGCGGCGCCGACCTGGCAGCCGGGGGGCAGGGTGCGCCGATCACGCCGCTGGCGGACTGGGTGATGTTCCGTTCGGCCCACGAAGGCCGGGCCGTGGTCAACCTCGGCGGGTTCTGCAACCTGACCATCCTCCCGCGCGGCGCCGGCCCGGAGCGGGTGCGCGGCAAGGACGTGTGCGCCTGCAACCACCTGCTCGACGGGGCGGCGCGGATCGCCCTGGGGATCGACTTTGACCCTGGGGGCGAGAACGCCGCGGCGTCGCTGGCCAACCAGCACGCGGCGGACGAACTGGCCCGGCTTCTCGGCGCGCAGGCAGGGGCCGGGCGTTCGCTCGGAACCGGCGACGAGTCTCAGGCATGGCTGACCCGGTACCGCACCGAGCTCGGCCCGCAGGAGCTGCTGGCGACGTGCGTCGAAGGCGTGGCACGCACCATCGCCGCGTCCGCCCGAGGCGCCGAGGGCCCCGGCGTGGACCGCGTCATCCTGGCGGGCGGCGGGGCGCTCAATCAAACGCTTGCCCGCGCCATCGTCCGGCACTGCGGCGGCGAGGGCGGAACATCCGAGTCGTTCGGCGTGCCGGTCGCGTACCGTGAGGCTGCGCAGATGGCGGTGCTCGGGCTGCTGTGCCTCGACCGTGTTCCCATCACACTGCCCGGCGTCACGGGCGTGGCGTCGCCGGCGCCGATCGCCGGCTCGTGGATCGGGCGGGGGTAAGCCCAGACGTCCCATGCACAACGGCGCCGACGCCAGGAAGCTCACGGCGTCGCGCGGGTACAGTCGATTGAAAGAGCGGTGAGCACACCTGCGCCCAAGCCCCTTCCCCCCGACCGTGGGTCGCTGCTGACCGAGCAGCGGAACCCGCGGTCGATGCGCCTCGACGCGATGTCGGTGCGCGAGTGTGTGTCGCTTTTGAACTCGGAGAATGAGTCCATCGCCGGCGCCGTCGGCGCGGCGGCCCCGGAGGTCGCGGCGTTCATCGAGGCGGCGGAACCGATGCTGCGCTCGGGCGGCAGACTGATCTACCTCGGCGCCGGCACCTCCGGGCGCCTCGGTGTCCTGGATGCCAGCGAGTGCCCCCCGACGTTTCAGTCGCCGCCGGAAATGGTTGTCGGGCTGATCGCCGGTGGCGACGCGGCGTTGAGAAAATCAAGCGAGGGCCGGGAGGACGAGCCCGAAGGGGCGAACCAGGAGCTGGCGCGGCTGGGAGTCGGGCCGCGGGACGCGGTGCTGGGGATCGCTGCGGGCGGGACCACGCCCTACGTGCTGGGCGGCCTCGGGCACGCCGCCTCGCGCGGGGCCGTCACCGGTCTCCTGGTCTGCGCGGCGATCGAGCGACCCGAGTTCGTTCGCCACCTCATCCGCGTGCTCACCGGCCCCGAGCCGCTCACCGGGTCGACCCGCATGAAGGCCGGCACCGCGACCAAGATGGTGCTCAACACCATCTCCACCACGCTGATGGTCCGTCTGGGAAAATGCTACGAGAACCTGATGGTCGACCTGCGGGCGACGAATGACAAGCTCCGCGACCGCGCGGCGCGGATCGTCGCCGAACTGACGGGGCTGGACCGCGAGGGCGCGCTGGCGTTGCTCGATCAAGCGGGTGGAGTTGTTAAGACCGCCGTGGTCATGCGGCGTCTCGGGCTTGCGCGCGCTGATGCGGAGGCTCGGCTTCAAGGAACGGGCGGGGTTCTCCGCGCGGCGCTGGGGGGCGTACCTTGATTCCGGGCGGTGCCCAGGCAGCGCCCGGCTTTTCCCCCGTTGACTGGCTCATCGTCGGCGTCTACCTGGTCGGGACCGTCGCGCTGGGGGCGTGGTTCAACAAGCGCCAGACGTCGACCGACGACTACTTCCTCTCGGGCCGGCGGACGCCGATGTGGGCGGCGGCGGTGAGCGTGGTGGCTACCAGCGTGTCCGCCGTCACCTTCATTGGCGCGCCCGAGGAGGCGTACACGCGGAACCTCACATACCTCGCGGGGGTGCTGTCGGCGTCGCTGGCGGTCGTGTTCGTGGCGGTGTGGTTCATCCCGGCGTTCTACCGTGAGCGCGTCGGGACCATCTATGAGCTCCTGGAGCGGCGGTTCGGCGTCGTTGGGCGGCGCGGCGCGAGCGCGGCGTTCATGGTCGGGCGCGTGCTCGCCTCCGGGGCCCGGCTGTTCGCCGCCGCCATACCGCTCTCGCTCATCGTGTTCGGCGATATCAGCGACACGCACCTCGCGCTGGCGATCGGCGTGGCGGCGGGGGCCGCCGTTCTGTACACGGTGCTCGGGGGGCTGGAGGCCGTCATCTGGACGGAGGTGCCGCAGGCGGGGCTGCTGGTTTTCGCGGCCGGTGCGGCGATATGGCTTCTGCTGGCCCGCATCCCGCACCCGCCGGCCGACATCGTGGCCGCGCTCAGCGCGACGCCATCGCCGGACGGCACGAGCAAGCTCACGGTGCTGGATTTCCGTTTCGACGTGACGTCCGACTGGTCGGTCTGGTCGGCCCTGTTCGGGTTGACGCTGTTCAACCTGGCGGTGTACGGCGCCGACCATGACCTGGCGCAACGCATGCTTTCATGCCGCAGCGCGCTCAAGGGGGCGCAGTCGGCCATCGTGTCAAACCTGATCGGGCTGTGCGTTGCGGGGTTGTTCCTGGTGATCGGGGTATTGCTGTTCGTCTTCTACCGGCGCCCGGACCTGATGGGCGCGCAAGCGCCCGCGGAGGCGCCCGGCGACGGGAGGCAGGTGTTTCTGTGGTTCATCCTGCACGAAGCGCCTCCGGGGATGCGCGGGCTGATGCTGGCGGGGTTGTTCGCCGCCGCCATGAGCAGCTTCGCCAGCGCGGTGCAGGCGATGGCCTCGACGTTGGTGCTGGACTTCTACCGTCCGCTCGCTCCGGGTCGGAGCGAGGCGCACTACCTGGGCGTGTCGCGCTGGGCGGTGCTTCTGTGGGGCGTGCTGCTGGCCGGCTTTGCGGTGATGTGCATCCGGCTGCAGGGCGGCAGCGGCAAGGGGCTCATTGCGTTCGCCATGGGTGTCATGGTGTACGCCTACACCGGGCTGCTGGCGGTGTTCCTCACGGCGATCTTCACGCGCCGCGGAACACCCGCCTCGGCGGTGGCGGCGCTGGTGACCGGAGCCTTGTGCGTCGGTCTCCTGCAGTTCGGACCGGGGTTGGCGCACGGGTGGTGGGGGATGGGGTGGCCGGTGTTGACGTTGGGATGGAAGATGTTCGTCGGGACGGCGGTGGCGCTGGGAGTGTGCGCGGCCCCGCGGAGCGGGTGCGAGTTGGCAAGCGCGCCCGCGTGAGTCGCTTATGCAACAATGACACCCCGTGCCCCCGCCCGACCCCAGCGCCATACCGCTTACTGATGCCATCGGCCTCATGCTCATGACCGGGCTGCGCGGTGGTTCGCTTGATGATCCGGCGCTCGCGGAAGACCTCGCGGCGTGCGCCGAGGCGCGGGTTGGTGGGGTGATCCTGTTTGACGTGCACCTGCCGAGGTACAGCGAGCTGGCCGCGGGTGGTCTGGATCGCGACGCCGCGCTTCTGGGGGCGACGCGCAACATCGTTGCTCCGGCGCAGACCGCGGCTTTTTCCGCCGAGCTGCGGCGCCGGCTGGGCGCTGGCCTCATTGTGTCGGTCGATCAGGAGGGCGGCGGGGTTGCACGCTTGAACCCGCGCCGAGGATTCCCCCGTTCGCCGACGGCGTTCGAGTTCGGCGCGATGGCGCCCGACGAGCGGGCTCGTGAGGCAGCGGCCCTCGCCCGGACCGTCCGCGCAGCTGGTTTTGACCTGAACTTCGCTCCGTGCGTCGATGCGCTGATCAACCCGGACAACCCGATCATCGCGGGGAAGGGGCGGTCGTTCGGCGCGGACGCGGTGCACGTCGCGGGCCGCGCGGCGGAAGTCATCCGGGCGCACAGCGACGAGGGTGTCGTGACGTGTCTCAAGCACTTCCCCGGCCACGGCTCGTCGGCGGGTGATACCCACGCGGGGTTCGTGGATGTCACACACACCTGGCGGGAAAGCCCGGAACTGGAGGTCTACCGCCGCCTGATTCCCAAGATCGACCCGTGCCGGACGTGCGTGATGACGGCCCACGTGATCCACGGCGGCATTGACCCGGACCATCCGGCCAGCCTCAGCCGCGCCCACACCACGGGCCTGCTGCGGGAAAAGCTGGGCTTCGAGGGCGTGGTGATCACCGATTCGCTCGACATGGGCGCGGTGACGCAGCGGTACGGGGTGGAGGAGGCGGCGGTGCTGGCGGTCAACGCGGGGGCCGACATCCTGCTCGACGGCTTCAACGCGCCGCGGGCGCCCGCGGCTCACCCGGCGCCCACGATGCACCGGGCGATCGCGGCCGCCCTGAGAGACGGGCGCATCGAGGGCGGTGAGGCCCGGGTCCGCGCCAGCGCGGCGCGCATTCTGCGGTTGCAGAGGTGGTCGCGGGGCAGCATGATGGCGGGATGAACCGCTGCCTTTCGTGCCTGATTCCCCTGTGCGCGGCAGGATTCCTGACCGCCTGCGCTGTGCCCGCGAGACTGTCCGCGCCGACCTCTGCCGACCCGGCGCCCGGGTTTCTGCGCCAGTACGCCGAGACCAACCGCTTCCGCAGCGGTCGCCCGAACTCGTTCGTGCTGACGCCAGATGGGTCCACGGTGCTGTACCTGCGTTCGGGCCCGCGTGACCGCGTGCAAAGCCTCTACGCGTTCGACGTCGGCGCCGCGACCGAGCGCGTCCTGCTGCGGGCCGCCGACCTGCTGGGTGGGGGCGATGAAACGCTGTCGCCCGAAGAGAAGGCCCGGCGTGAGCGGGCGCGACAGACGGCGAAGGGCCTTGCCTCGTTCCAGCTCTCCAAAGACGGGACCAAACTGCTTGTGCCGCTGTCGGGACGGCTTTTCGTGGCGTCGATGCCGCCCACCGGAAGCACGGAGGCGCCGCGTGTGTCCGAGCTCAAGCCGGGCGTGGCGAACGCGCCGGCGCCGCTGGACCCGCGGTTCAGCCCCGACGGCGCCATGGTCGCGTTTCTGCGGGGAGGCGAGCTGTGGGTGACGGAGGTCGCATCGGGGGCCGAAAGACAGCTCACCACCGGCGCCACCGAGACAGTCGGCCATGGTGAGGCCGAGTTCGTCGCTCAAGAGGAGATGGGGCGCGGCGGTGGGTACTGGTGGTCGCCCGATTCCAGGAGCATCGCGTATCAGGAGACGGATGTTGCGGCGGTTGAAGAGGTGTTCATCGCTGACCCGTTGCGCCCGTTCGCCAAGCCGCAGAGCTGGCGATACCCGCGCGCGGGGAAGGCCAACGCCCGGGTCCGGCTCGGGGTGCTGCCGGTCGGCGGCGGCGAGACCCGCTGGCTGGAGTGGGACCGCGAGGCGTTCCCGTACTTGGCTACGGTGAAGTGGGACCGGCCCGGCCCGATCATGGTGCTGGTGCAGAACCGCGCCCAGACCGCCGAGCGGCTGCTGGCGTTTGACCTTGGGGGCGGCCCGGGGGGCGGGGGCGGGGGCGGCGCGCCGACCTCGCGCCTGCTGATCGAGGAGACCGACCCGGCCTGGATCAATCTGGATCAGCAGATGCCCTGGACCACCGAGCGCTTCCCCGGCTTCCTGTGGACAACCGAATCGATGGGCTGGAACCAGCTCGAGTGGCGAGGGCGCAGCGGCGCCGAGCAGTCGGTCTTGGCCGGGCAGGACATCAACTTCCGTTCGGTTGTAGGCGCCGGAGGCCCGGAGCGGCGCGAGCTGCTGGTGATCGCGGGCGAGGACCCGAACCAGAGCCACCTCTACAGCCTCGCGTTCACGCAGGGTGGGATCACGCCGACGTGCCTCACGTGCGGCGAGCCCGGCCTTCACGGCGCTGTGCTGAGCAAGGACGGGTCGACTCTTGTGATTACGACGTCGCCGCAGGACGGCCCGGTGCGCACCGAGGTGTACCGGCGCGAGCCGGGCCAGCCGGGCCTGGGCAAGCTGGTCGGGACGATCCCGTCGGCTGCCGATGCGCCGATGGTCGAGCCGCGTGTTGAGTGGACCACCGTGAGCGGCGCCGCGGAGTGGCCGGCGGCCATCGTTCGCCCGCGCGGATTCAAGGGTGGCGCGGCGTCGGGCAAGTATCCGGTCATCTGCAGCGTCTACACCGGCCCGACGGCTCAGACGGTGACGCGACACGCGGGGGCGTACCTGCTGCAACAGTGGATCGCCGACCACGGGTTCATCGTGGTGTCGATCGACAACCGCGGCACACCCGGACGCGGGCGCGCCTGGGAGCGGATGACCAAGGGAGACCTGATCGACCTGCAGCTCAATGATCAGTGCGAGGCGCTCAGGCTGCTGGGCGCGAGATACCCGGAGATGGACTTGTCCCGGGTCGGGGTTTTCGGCTGGTCGTTCGGCGGCTACTACAGCGCCATGGCCGCGTGCCGGCGACCGGATGTCTACAAGGCCGCCTGCGCCGGTGCGCCGGTGATCGACTGGGCCGACTACGACACGCACTACACCGAGCGGTACCTCGGCACCCCCGAGAGCAATCCCAAGGGCTATGCCAACAGCAACGTCGTCACGCACGCGGGCCAACTGGGCTCGCCACTGCTGCTCATCCACGGCAGCGCCGACGACAACGTGTACTTCACGCACAGCCTGAAGCTGATGGACGCGGTGGTGCGGAACGGCAAGTCGGATCTTGTGGAGTTCATGCCGCTGGCGGGCCAGACGCACGTCGTGGTGGAGCCCGAGGTGGTGGAGCGGGTGTATGGCCGGATGATGGACTTCTTTGTTCGCACGTTGGGGCGAGAAGCCGTTCGGTAAATGGTCGGATATTCGGGATTAGAACGATTCTGAGTTGCGAAACTGCGACTCAATCTCAATAATCCGCCGGTATGCTTCTCCAGGCAGCCCAGAGCGATTCCACCCTGGGAGGCCCGACCGCCGAGTCTGACCAGCATGAACAGTTCCACTCCCGACAACTCGCCCGAGGCCTGTTGCACGCGTCACGAGCTCGAAAGAGTTCCAGAGGTTGTGACGCGCCGGGTCTCGCTGGCGCAGTTACGGACGGGGGAGACCGGTCGCGTGCTGACAAGCGAGCTGGACCCGCAGGACGCCGCGGTTCTCCGGGCGATGGGATTGCGGGCCGATGCGCAGGTGAAGCTGTGCCGACCCGGGCAGCCGTGCATCGTGAGCGTGGTGGGGGTGCACGGCATGTGCTGCCGGATCGGGCTGGCCTCGCCGCTGGCCGAGCGGGTGATGGTGGGATTGAATACGTGAGACGAGCGTCTGGCGCGGTGACCGCAGGAGCGGCGCCGGGGGTGGCGTCGTGACGCTGTCGGTGCGTGACAACGGGATGCCGCGGACGCCGGACCAAGGCGTTCAGGCGCCGGCAACGGGCGCTGCCGGTCCCGCCGGCGTGCTGCGGGTGGCCCTGCTGGGCAACCCCAACACGGGCAAGACGACGCTGTTCAACCGGCTCACGGGGCTGCGTCACAAGACCTCGAACTTCCCGGGCACCACGCAGGAGGCCCGTGTTGGCTCGCTTTCGCTGGGAGATGGCGGGCCGGGGGTTGAACTGGTGGACATGCCCGGCATCTACTCGCTGGAGCTCGCGTTGCCCGAGAGCGAGGTGTGCCGGGGTGTGCTGGCGGGCGACCTGGCGCTGCCGGGGGCGGCGCGGGCCGAGCCGCCGGACGCGGTGTGCGTGGTGCTGGACTCGACGAATCTCGCGCGGAACCTGGCGCTGGTGGGCGAGGCGCTGCGCCGGCGGTTGCCCACGGTGTGCGTGCTGAACATGGCCGACCTGGCCGAGCGGCGCGGGCTGCGGATCGATGCGCAGGCGCTCGGCGCCGAGCTGGGGTGCCCGGCGGTGCGCTGCGTGGCGCGTTCGGGCGAAGGGATCGACCTGCTGAAGGCGGCGCTGCTGCGGGCTTCGATCCCCACGAATACGCCGCCGGGGGACGAGGCGGGGCTGACGCGCTGGGCCGATGCGCTGGCGGAGCGTGTGTGCGCCGGGCAGGGCGACGCCGCCGCGGACCTGCGCCGGCGCCGGGCCGACGAGTTGACGGACCGGCTCGACCGGGTGCTCACGCACCCCGTGCTGGGATTCATGAGCTTCGTGGTGGTGATGGGCGGGCTGTTTTTCACGATCTTCAAGCTGGCCCGCGTGCCGATGGACGTGATCGAGTGGGTGTTCGCCCGGCTGGGCGGGGGGATCGAAGCGCTGCTGCCGGCGGGGGTGCTGCGGGACCTCCTGGCCGAGGGCGTTGTCTCGGGCGTCGGCGCGACGGTGATGTTCCTGCCGCAGATCGCGCTGCTGTTCTTCCTGATCTCGATCCTTGAGGACACGGGCTATCTCGCGAGGGCGGCGCTGCTGATGGACCGCGTGCTCCGGCCGTTCGGCCTGCCGGGGCACGCGTTTGTGCCGCTGCTGTCGAGCCACGCCTGCGCGCTGCCGGGCATCATGGCGGCGCGGGGCGTGCCCGATCCGCGCGAGCGGCTGGCGACGATCCTGGTGGCGCCGTTCATGACGTGCTCGGCGCGGCTGCCGGTCTATGTGCTGGTGACGTCGCTGCTGTTCCGCGAGAGGCCGGGGCTGGCGGCGCTGGCGTTCGTGGGCTGTTACGCGCTGGGGATGGGGGCGGGGGCGTTCAGCGCGTTGATCGCGCGCCGGACAATCTTGCGCGGGCGGAGCCGCCCGATGGTGATCGAGTTGCCGACGTTCAAGCGCCCGAGCCTGCGCACCGCCCTCTTGACCACCTACGACCGCTCGCTGGTGTTCCTGAAGAAGGCCGGGACCAACATCCTGGCGATCTGCGTCATCCTGTGGTGGCTGGGGAGCTTCCCGCGGGTCGAGCCGCCCGCGCAGGCGGCGGCGCTGCGTGGGCAGGCGTCGGCGCTCATCTCCGAGGCCGATGCCCCGAAGCGCGCGGAAATCCTGTCGCGGGCGGCACACCTCGAAGCCGCCCACGCCAAGCGTGAGAGCTACGCGGGGCGCCTCGGGCGGTTCATCCAGCCGGCCTTTGAGCCGCTGGGGTACGACTGGCGGCTCACGATCGGCGTGCTCACCAGCTTCGCGGCCCGCGAGGTTTTCGTGTCGACGATGAGCGTGGTCATCGCCGGCGAGGAGGACGCCGAGTCCGAGGGCGTGGGCGCTGAGCTGCGCGATGCCACCCGCGACGACGGCGTCACGCGCGTCTTCACGGCGCCGGTGTGCTGGTCGCTCCTGGTCTATTACGTGCTGGCCATGCAGTGCCTGCCCACGCTGGTGGTCACGGCGCGTGAGAGCGGGCACGTCAAGTGGGCGCTGCTGCAACTGGCGTGGATGAGCGGGGTGGCGTACCTCACCGCCTGGGGCGCGTACCACCTCGCGTCTATGCTGGGGGCAGCGTGAGCTCGTTCCCCGTGCATGATTGGCAGTTCTGGGCGGTCACCGCGGTGTTCATCGCGGCGGTGGCGTGGCTGGGGCGGGGCGTTGTCCCGGCGCTGCGCGGCAAAAAAGCCGCCTCGCACAAGGCGACCCTGACGGTGGGGGGGAAACCGGTGGGCAGCGCTTCCCGAACAAGGGATCAATGAAACGCGCGCGGACATGGGGATTGCGGATCGTCCGGACCGGCGTCGCCGCCTACCTGTGCGCGGCGGCGGTGCTGTTTTTCATGCAGGATTCGCTGATCTTTCCGCGCGGGATGATCGGGCCGGGTTTGCCGGAGGCGGAGTTGCCCGCGGACGTGGACCGCCACTGGATCGACATTGACAGGCCGGCCGGTGCACGCGTGGAGGTCTGGTTTTTGCCCGGTCGGGGCTGCGACGCCGATCACCCCGGGCCGAGCGTGGTCCTGCTGCATGGCAACGGCGAGTTGATCGACGACAATCTCCACACCGCGGAGCTGTACCGCCGGCTCGGGGTGAACGTGCTGATGCCCGAGTACCGCGGCTATGGTCGCGGCGGGGGCTCGCCGTCGCAGGATGGGATCGTCGCCGATCTTGTCGCGGCGCGGGCGTGGCTGCTCACGCATCCGGGAGTGGATCCCAAACGGGTGGTGTACCACGGCGAGTCGCTGGGAACCGGCTTCGCGTGCGAGCTGGCCCGCGTGCACCCGCCGGCGGTGCTGATTCTGAACTCGCCGTTTCTGAGCATGAGCGGAATGGCCCACAAGTACCTGATGCCGGCCTTCCTCGTGCGTACGTCGTTGCGGTCGGACCTGGTGATTGCAGCGGACCCGGCTCCGCTGCTGGTGTTCCATGGATCGCAGGACAACGTTGTGCCGGTTGCTCAGGGGCGTTCGCTCGCCGCGCTGAGCCCGCGGAGCGAGTTCGTGGAGCTGGACTGCGGGCACAACGACCTGCCGCCGGACTGGGACACGTACGCGGCCAAGATCGCAGCGTTTCTTCGCGCACAGAACATCCTGCCGCCAGATTCGGGAGGCTAAGCTCCGACATGCTGTCCACGGTCCGGGCGCGCCGCGCCTTCACGCTTGTCGAACTCCTCGTTGTTATCGCCGTGATCTCGCTTCTGATGGGTCTGCTGCTGCCGGCCCTCGCCGCGGCGCGAGACTCGGGGGTGAGCACCGCCTGCGGCTCGAACCTCAAGCAGCTTGGCGTCGGATTGTCGATGTACCTGGGCGAGTACCCCGGCGAGCTGCCGCAGGTCCGGGTCGATCAGGCTGGGAATCCCGTCAAGGGCGAGGCGGGCAACAACATCGGCGCGCTCTTCGGGGGCAAGAAGGGCACGCTGCCGTTCCTGGGCATCAACAAGGTCGGCGGCGAGCGGCGCCCGCTGAACAACTACGTCTGGGACGGTCCCGTCCCCGCAGACTCCACCGAGTCCAGCAAGACCTTCGAGCTCCCCCTCTTCAACGACCCCGGCGACAAGGGCACCAACGACCCCTTTACCGCCTCGCTCGGCCTTGACACCTCCAGCGCCTACAAGCTGCTGGGCTCCAGCTACAACCTCAACGACCACGCCCTCGACAGCGACCCCACGCGTGAGCTGTACCCGACGCTGATCCCCGAGAGGGGCGGCAAGATGCCCCGCGTGCACAACACCGCACGAACCTGGCTGCTCGCCGACGAGCCGATCTACAACTATGACGACAACGGCGACCGCGGCCAGAAGTGGCACCGCGGACGCGTGCAGGCGAACCTGCTGTTCGTGGACCTGCACGTCGGCATCGGCATCAACGTCGTGCCCGGGGTGGTCAACGGCACGCCGGATTACACGTTCTTGCCGACGGAGAAGTGGATCACCGGACCGTGAGCGTGGCGCGGGCGGCTACTGCGGGGGGCGGCGCGCCTGCTCGGCGTTGCGATCATTGTGTTTCCGTGCGGCCCGCTCCCGTCACGCCGAGCCACCCCGGGGCCCGCGTGCTCAGAGTGCCGGCAAGGGCGACCTCAACGGCGCGGACGCCCAGCAGCCTGGTGGAATCGAGCACCGGGAGCGACGAGTTTTCCCGCGTGACGATTATCGGGATCTCCGTGCACCCGAGGATGACGCACTGTGCCCCGCGGGCCTTTAGCCCTTCGATCGCGTCCAGGAAGCGGCGCGTGGTGGCTTCCCGGATGACGCCCCGGCACAGTTCATCAAAGATCGCGGCGTTGAGCGAGGCGCGGACGGGCTCGTCGGGGATGAGCCGCTCCATGCCCCGGGCGCGGAGGGCCCGCTCGTACACTGGCCCGGTCATTGTCCACCTGGTCCCCAGCAGTCCGACGCGGTTCCATCCCCGGGCGGCGATCTCGGCGCACACCACGTCGGCGATGTGAAGCCCCGGGATCGGCGTCTCGCCGGCGATCTGCTCCAGCACGATGTGGGCCGTGTTGTCCGGGCAGACATAGAAGTCCGCGCCGGCGTCCGCCACCTGGCGGACGCCGCGCATCAGGTGCGCCGCCACACTGGCGTGATCCCCGGATTCCCAGCCCGGCATGCTCAGCCCCATGGGGATGGCGCTCATGACGATGTCGGGGTGCATGAACGCCCCGAGGCGCGCGGAGCCCGCATGGCAGGCGGTCAGAAAGCAGAGCGCGGCGCCCTCGGCACTGTGCGCGACGATGCCGATGGTCTTCATCTGTGCTCCGGCGTGAGGTGTGAAAGGTCCGTGGGTTCGGCGCGGCGGGCGGTGTGGATCGTATTGCTTTGGCTCAGGCCGGTCTCAAGGTCCGTGCAACCGAGTCGGCATCCCTCATACACTCACGCCATGTCAAGCGTTGACCATACGAATCCGGGGCTGCGGCTCCGCCAAATGCTCGATTCGGGGTGTGTCGGGTTGCCGGGGGTGTTCAACGGCCTTGTGGCTCGCGCCGCGGCCCGGGCGGGGTTTCAGGGGCTGTATGTGTCCGGCGCCGCCGTCTCGGCAGCCTTCGGCGTGCCGGATGTGGGCATGGTCTCGCTCAATGAGTTTTGCAACGTGATCGAGCAGGTGTCCCGGGCCTCGGGCCTGCCTGTGCTGGCCGACGCCGACACGGGCTTCGGCGAGGCCGAGATGGTGCGGCGAACGGTGTGGGAATACCACCGCGCGGGCGCGGCCGGGCTGCACATCGAAGACCAGGTTTTTCCCAAGCGCTGCGGGCACCTTGACGGCAAGGCGCTGGTGCCCGTCGACCACATGATCGAGAAGGTGCGCGCCGCCGCGCAGGCCCGCGATGAGATCGGGCGAATGACCGGGCGCATGACCACGCTGCACCCCGGCTGGACCGACAACGATGGAAAGCCCATCGCGCGGGGCACGATGGTGATCTGCGCCCGGACCGACGCCCGCGGCGTGACGGGGATGAAGGACGCGATTGACCGCGCGTACGAGTACATCCTGGCCGGGGCCGACCTGATCTTTCCCGAGGGGCTGGCGAGCCTGGAGGAGTTCACGGAGTTCAGGCATGGCCTGATGCGCCGGTGCAGCCCGATGGCGTCGAGCATGACGGGCGGCCCGATGCTGAATCCGCCGTGGCTGCTGGCCAACATGACCGAGTTCGGCAAGACGCCGATCATCCCGCTGCGCGAGTTCGAGAAGCTGGGTTACAACTGCGTCATCTGGCCCGTTACGACGCTGCGGGCGGCGATGGGCGAGGTGACCCGTATCCTTGCCGACCTGAAGCGCGACGGCGACGTGAGCGCGTTCATCGGGCGGGTGCAGGATCGGAAGGGGTTGTATGAGCTGCTGGGGTATACGCCGGGGGATGAGTGGGAGTTCCCGGGGTCGGGGCAAAAAATAGCAAATGGCAAATAGCAAATGTGACCAATGACGCACGTCAAGCCGGCGTCCGATTTGCTATTTGCGATTTGCCATTTCCTGTCGCCCTCACCCCACCGCCATCCACACGTTCATCGCGTTGAACCCTGCGTGCATCAGCACGCTGACCCACAGCTTTCCGGTCCGCTCCAGCGCCAGGCCGAAGCCGAGGCTCAGGACGAAGAGCGTCGGCAGCGCGTGTGGGGCGGCGACGCTGGCGTGGGCGAGGGCGAAGAGAGCTGATGTGATCGCGATGGTCGCGAGTGGGCGCCGGGTGAGCTTGGCAAGGCCGGTCTGCAGCATGCCGCGGTAGATCAGCTCCTCGACAAGCGGCGCGCCAACGGTGACGGCGAGCACCATCGCCCACCACCAGCCCGAGTACGCCGAGCCCGTATCGCTGAGACGGGCCAGCGTTTCATGGGCGTTCTCTCCCGGGACGGGTGCGCCGGTCCACTCGGCGATGCGCCGGGCGATCCAGAGTGAAGCGGCGCCGACGGCGTAGACCACGGGGATGACCAGCGCGAACCATGCCCCCGCGATGACCGGCGTTCGCAGCCAGTCATGTCGGCTCGCCCGCGCGGCGCCGACGGCGCGGGCGAAACCCGGCAGGATGAAGCACAGCGCGGCGGCGACGGCGAGCGATGCGCCGTAGCCGCCGGCCTGGAGCCAGAACATGTCGCGCAGGCTGCGTGTCGCGGGGTCTGCGCCGGGCTTGACTCCCGCGGCGGCCGCCGCGACGAAGACGCCGACAGGCTGGGCCGTCCAGGTCGCCAGCGCTCCCAGGATCAGCACGCCCGCCGGCAGCTCGGTCGCTGCGCGTTGGAGCGCGTCCTTGCCCAGCAGCCAGCCCTTCTTGGCGAACCAGCCCCACAGCAGCAGCCAGAGCGGGATGCCCACCAAGAAGGGCCACACCGAGTTGAGCGTGCCCGGGGCGGGAGCCGGCGGGAGTGCCGGGGGTGCAGTGGGCGCGCCGTCTGGTGCGGCGATTTCGCCGGCCAACGACCGCGGGGCATAGGCCAGAACGACCGCGACCCAGAGGGCGGCATTGCCGGCAGCGAAAACGCCGATACAGTTGGGCGACGTGCGCGACGCCGATTCACAACAGCCGGCCGGCGAAGACCCCGGAGCGGACCCGCAGGACAACGGGCCGCCGTCGTGGCGTGCCACCGGCGCGCTGGCGGAGATCGTGGAGCACAAGCGCGGCGAGGTCGAGGCGGCCAAGAAGGCGGTGCCGCTGGAAGGGCTGAAGGAACGCATCGGCGAGCTGGGGCGTCCGCGGAACTTTTTCCAGGCGGTGACCCGGCGCAAGGGGGCCAATGCAACAAGCGTGATCGCCGAGATCAAGCGCAAGAGCCCCAGCGCGGGGTGGATCCGCGACGAGTACAAGGTGGAGGATTTCGATCCGGCCCGCATCGCCAAACGCTACCACGAAGCGGGGGCCGCCGCGATCTCGTGCCTGACGGACGAGAAGTACTTTGCAGGGAGACTGGAGTACATCCACCGCGTGCGAGACGCCGTGCCGCTGCCGGTGCTGCGGAAGGACTTCATCGTCGACCCGTACCAGGTGTGGGAGAGCCGCGCCGCCGGGGCCGACGCGATCCTGCTGATCGCCGAGTGCCTGAGCCAGAGCGAGCTGGTGGACCTGATGATCCTGGCCCGCGAGCTGCAACTGACGACGCTGGTCGAGGTGCACTCGATGGAGAACCTGCTGCGGGTGCGCCCGCATGTGGGGTTCCCGGATCGCAGCTATGGGCTGCTGGGCATCAACAACCGCGACCTGTCGGCGATGAAAACCGACATCGCGCACACGCTGCGGCTGATCGACCTGGTGGATGATCCGAGCGTGCTGGTGAGCGAGAGCGGGATCAGGACGCCGGAAGACTTGAAGAAGCTGCGGGCGGCGGGCGTGAACATCGTGCTGGTGGGGGAGCACCTGATGCGGGAGGACGACCCGGGGGCGGCGCTGAGAAAGCTACTGGGTTGAACTCGGGCGAGATGTCCTAGGGCGAGAATCGGGCGGGACCCCGAAGAGGTGCGGGGCTGGTCGATTAGGGGGCAACACCAAGCTTTTTCTCCAGGCGCTCGAGTCGTGCCATGAGGTCCGCGTTTCGCTGAGTGATCTGATCGTTTTCCATTTTCAGTTGCTTGATCGCTTCGAGCGCGACCGAACTGAGGCGGGAGTAGTCCATGCCGAGCACGCGGCCCTGAGAGTCCTTGACCACCACTTCGGGGAAGACCTTCTCGACGTCCTCGGCGATGAAGCCGAAGTCGTGTGAGGTGTTGTGGTGGGCGGCTTCATCGGGCGTCCAGTCGAAGCGGACGCACTGCAGGCGCGAGAGCGCTTCGAGGGCGTCGGTCATGGGTTCGATGTTCTGCTTCAGTCGTGCGGAGGAGGGACAGACCGCGTTGGCGCAGAGGTTGGCGCCGTCGAGGTACAGCGTGTTGTTGGCGTTGTTGTAGCGCAGGCGGGCTCCGAAGTCGGCCGTGGATGGGAGCGTGTTGAAGTCGATGACCGGCGAGCCGCCGGCGTCGGCGACGATCTCGATGCCCGTGCTGCTGTTGTACGGGAATACCTCGCGACCCAAGTGAACTCCCGGCTGCTGGGGCGAAAGAGATTGCTTGAATGCTGTGACCGAAAGCCCTCCCGCCGGACTCGAGGTGCCGATGCCCACGGCTCCGCCGGTATACGCGATACCATCGTCCACGCTGCCCCAGGGTGCTCCGGAAACATTGGGCGGCACACCCTGTACGCCGGACCAGGGCACTGTCAAAGCGACCGCCGACGAGGCGGCGAGCTGGGCCATCGGTGTCATAAAGGTGCGGAACCACCAGTTGACCGGCACGGACCCCGCGTAGGACCCAGCAGCGCCCGGGATCTGCTGTGTGACGGTCTGCAGCGCCCCGGATGAAGTGTTCGTCTCGAACCACAGCGTGTATTTCTGACCGGCGATCAAGGTGATGTTGGAGAAGGCTACCTCGACGATACCGAGATGCCCCGGCGCGATCGAGTATCCGATTTGCCGGCCGCCGGGCCCGACACCCTCGGAAAGTCGAATCGTGAGGTTCGCGGAGACGGTCTCGTTGACCTCGACCTTGGTGAGTGTCCCGGTTGAACCGGCGGTGAACGACTGCCACGATTGGAACGGGAACCAGATGGACTGACCCCCGGCGTTACCCTGCGATTGATCCTGGTCCAGCGCGGTTGCGCCCGCGGGGGTCAGCGGCACGCCCACGATCCCGTGCGTCAGCGGCGCCGGTGTGATGGGCTGGCGCGGCGCGAGTGTGGTGAAGGAGCCCGAGCCGGCGGGGGAGCGCACATCGACCTCGAGCCAGAGGGGCGCACCGGCCGCGAACACTGGGCCGAAGTCCAGGGGCACGGAGAAGACACCCTTGTTCACCGGAGTGTCCGACGTGCTGACCTGCGGGCCCGTCTGGTTGCCAGCGGTCGCGGCGTCGTAGAGGCGGAAGCGGAAGTCGGCGGCATCGGTGGCGTTCCCACCTGCTGATGTCAACGCCCCCTGATAGGTGAACGTTCCGTTGAGGGGCTCGGCCGGGGCGACGCGGCACGCCGCGCCGACCACAAAGACGGAGAGCCAGGACAACGGGTTGGTGCGGAACATCACGGATTCCTTTGTGGTTCGGGGGCGCGGCCAGAACAGGCGATGGGCTGAAGTGGGTTGGGCGGGATGCACGCTGTGTTGAGGCGGTGCGCGTCCACAGGCTGTCAACCAGCGTACAGCGGCGAGTCTCGGGTTCAAGAGGAGAGTTGGGCCAATAGCTGGGGAGCATGGATGGGGGTGCCGGATGTGGGATGTGGTGAGAGGTCGCCGGGAATCGGGAATAGGCCCTCCGACGCGTGTGGCGGCGGTGCGGGCCTTCCCGCTGTTCATTGCCTTGAACGGGCGGACGAATGAAAAACCGCGGGGCGAGCCCCGCGGCTTTCAGTGTCGTGTGTGGGTTGTGCCTGGTCAGTTGTTGCAGAGCTTCCCGAACCGTCCGAGCAGAACCGTGAGGTCGGCGGTGTTGACGAGCATGTCGCCGTTCATGTCGCCGTCGTGGAAGGCGGCGGTGGGCTGGCCGAACTTGGCGAGAAGTCGGACCAGGTCAACGGTCGTGGTGCGGCCGTCGCCGTTGATGTCGGTGGGGCAGGGTGGCGCGACGTAAAGGTAGGCGGTGACGGTGGTGACTGTGCCGCAGTCGTTGGTGACGAGGCACTCGTAGGCGCCCTCGCTGGCGGCGGTGAGCGGGTCGATGTTGAGATGCGGCTGGTCTTCGCCCTCCATGGCGACGCCCTCGTGTCGCCACTGATAGATCATCTCGCCCCCGGCGGCGGGCGCATCGGCGAGCGCGTAGAAGTCCGCCGAGCCGTCGAAGGCGCCGACCGTGTTGACGGGCTGCTGAAGGATCACCGGCAGCTCGTTGCACGCGGGGGCCTGGAGCACCGTTGCGGCCAGGGCGGTGGAGAAGAGCACGCCCGGCGCGTTCTCCCACTCGCCGCCGATGTTGACCGGGACGTTGGTGTAGCAGTCGTAGGCGACGACCTGGCTGGCGACTTCGCCGGGATCGGGCGCGTCTTCCTCGATGATGAGCTGGACATTCGGCGCGAGCTCCTCGGCGTCGAGCGAGACCGGGTTGGCGCCCTGGATGAGCGGGTCATCGGGCATGAGTTCTTCGAGGGCGACCTCGCGGTTGGCGCCGGTCTCGCGACGGACGACCCAGATGGTGCGCCCGAAGGCGTCGCGATTGGTCACGGTCTCGCGGATCATGGGGCCGTTGGGGCCGTCGAAGAGCTCGGTCTCGATGTCCGGCATCGCCAGCGGCGGCGGTGGGGGCGGGGGCGGGGGCGGCGGTGGATCGTTCGGCCCGACCACCGTCCCGGGGTGCCAGGTGAAGCGCTGCGCCGTCACCGGGTGACCCGGGCGGAGCGACACCCCGAAGTGCTCGATGATGTGCGCGTGCGTGGCGTGGGCCGGCTTGGTGTACAGCACCCGGATCCCGATGCCGCCCGGCAGCGGGCTGATGATCGGCGACCCGTAGTTGCCGTTGTGGTACGTGTGGAACACGTCCTCGGGGTTCGGGCCTTCCAGCTCGATCTCGAACTCGTTGCAGTCGTCGCCGGTTTCGTTGGGGCAGTCGAAGTTGCCCAGCGAGCCGATGATCGTGATGCCGCTGGCGGGGGTCGCGAGCGACAGCAGCGCCGACACGGCGGCGGGCAAGGCGAGTCGTAATAGTTCACGCGGGTTCATACGCGGTCTCC
Organism: uncultured Phycisphaeraceae bacterium; assembly: GCA_964510955.1. Classification (GTDB taxonomy): domain Bacteria; phylum Planctomycetota; class Phycisphaerae; order Phycisphaerales; family UBA1924; genus JAFLCM01. Next base: position 122,940 of record CAZEDW010000005.1, on the reverse strand, counting down.
TTCACAGCCCACTCGCCGGCGCCACGAGGCACGACCAATGAGCATCCCGGGCCCCGGATTTGCAAAGGCTGTGCCAATAACGACTTCTTGGAAACAAAGCACTTGCGCTCCGCGCGGCAGCCGGCTGGAGGCCGCCGCGGCTCGCCTCAGCCGCGCGAACACCCGACACCGGTTCAAATCATCAGCCCGTGTCAGGCGGGGGCGTGCGGGGGACGCGGCCGGCTTTGAGTCCGAATGCCGGCGTTCGCATCCTCGATGATGATCTCGTCGGCCTCGGTCAGGAAGAGGCCGTGATCGATCACGCCTTCCATGGCATCCAGCAACGCACCGAACTCCTCGGGCGATTTCGTTGCGGGGAGGCCGGCATCGATCACGAGGTTGCCGTTGTCCGTGACATAATCCTTGCCTTCCTTCTGGCGGACCGGCCCCTCCAGCCCGATCGCCTTCAGGCGAGCCGTGACCGAAGCGAGCCCGAACCGCATCACCTCGATGGGCAGAGGCATCTTCTCGCCGAGCCGGGTGACGAGCTTGGCATCGTCGACCAGGTAGACGCGCCGCCCACCCTTCGCGGCGGCGGCGACGATCTTCTCGCGGGTCATGGCCCCGCCGCGTCCCTTCACCATGCGGAGCCGGGGGTCCACCTCGTCGGCGCCGTCGAAGAGGTAGTCGACGCGCGCCACCTGCTCCATCGGGAGCACCGTGAGTCCGAGCTTCTTGCCGAGTTCGTCCGAGGCGATGCTGGTCGCGACGCAGGTGATGGTCAGCGACTCCCGCTTGGCGCGCTCCGCCAGGGCGTGGATCGCCCTGGTCGCGGCCCGACCGGTGCCCAGGCCCACCATCATCCCGGCGCGGATCTGGGTCACGGCGGCCGAGGCCAGGGGGTCGTTGGTGCTCATGGGCACACTGTACTCGCCCCCGGGGGGGTGCCCGGTCGTCCGGTCACCCAGGTCCGCTTCTGTGCGCACGAACCTGTTGGCCCGCGGCAGGATCGGCGAATTCTTGACGCTTGGTGCATCAACAGCCTTGAACTTGGGGGGTGTTGCTGGCATGCTTCATCCATGAGAATCCTTGCCGCAGCCATTGCCGGTTCTGTCACCGCGGCGACCCTTACCGGCGGGGCGCACGCGGCGCCGCCGCGCCCGGACAAAGTGGTCATCGTGATCGAAGAGAACCACTCGTTTACGCAGGTGATCGGCAGCCCGCAGGCGCCCTACATGAATCAGTTGGCTGCCCAGGGCGCGCTGATGACCGGCATGTACGGCCTCACGCATCCCAGCCAGCCCAACTATCTTGAGTTCTTCGCGGGGCACAACCAGAACGTCGTGGACAACACGGTGCCCGCGCCGGGTTCGCCGTTCACCACCCCGAACCTTGGGAGAAGCATCATCGACGCCGGCTTCACGTTCGGTGGGTACAGCGAGGATCTGCCCGCGGTGGGGTCGACGATCGGTCAGGTTCTGCAGTACTGGCGCAAGCACAACCCGTGGGTGAACTGGCAGGCCGTTTCGCCGCCGCCGGCCCCCGGCAGCAACCAGCTCGACCCGGGCGTGAACATGCCCTTCACGTCGTTCCCGCCGGCGATCGGGGGTGACTACAGCACGCTCCCCACGGTGTCGATCGTGGTCCCCAACCAGGACCACGACATGCACGACGGCACAATCCAGATGGCCGATGACTGGCTGGTGGCCAACATCAAGCCCTACGTGGATTGGTGCGTCACGCACAACAGCCTGTTCATCCTGACCTGGGATGAGGACGAGAGCGCCTCGCGCAACCGCATCCCCACCATCTTCATCGGCCCCGCGGGCCTCGTGAAGCCCGGCCAGTACCCGCAGACCTGGACGCTGCACCACCTCCAGCGGACCGTGGCCGACATGTACAGCGCCGCGCCGTCGGGGCTCGCCAACCAGTGCCGCGCGATGGTGGGGCCCTTCACGTCCGACCCGGCGTATTCCACCGTGACGTTCCGCCAGGGCGTAAACGGGTACACGGGTTGCCAGGACACCTACATCGAGGCCAACGCGCCGGCCTCTCCGCACCCCACGTCCACCGTTGGACTGGTTTCCGCCTCGCCGCTCTCCCAGAGCCTCATCCGTTTCGACAACATCGTGGGATCAGGTGCGGGCCAGGTGCCCGCGGGCGCCACGGTGCTGTCGGCCAAGCTCATTCTGTTCAACACCACCGACGGGAGCACCAACCGCGAAGGGCTGTACGCCATGCTCTCGGCGTGGAGCGATGCCTCGACCTACGCGTCGCTCGTGAGCGGCGTGAGCGCCGACGGCGTGGAGGCCAACCTCTCGCCGGACTACACCGTGCGACCCACCACGAACACGTGGGCTATCTTCGACGTGACCGCCAGCGTCAGCGCGTGGGTCAGCGGCGCCGGCGTGAACAACGGCTGGGCGCTGCTGCCCGGCGGGACCGACCTGTGGCGCTGGTACACCTCGGAGGCCGCGACGGTGGGGGACCGCCCGGCCCTGGAGGTCTCGTTCATTGCTCCGCCGGCGCCGTGCGTGGGCGACATCAACGGCGATCACCAGCGCAACACATCGGACCTGCTCCTGCTGCTGGGGGCTTTCGGCACGTGCCCCGCCGACGCCGGGTACAACGCGGGCGCGAACCTGGATCTCGCCAGCCCGTGCATCAACACGGCGGACCTTGTGGCGCTGCTGGGGGTATTCGGAGTTCCGTGCCCGTAAATCCGGGAGTCGCGGCGGGATCGCTTCGCTTGATGAATCCGCGTGCGGGCCCCGATCCGCGCGCCCACCTGTACCGGGTGATTGGCCGGTGGCTGGGCCGGCCCGGGGCGAGTTTGTGTACCTGGGTCAACCCCGCGCTCGCTCGTGCCGAAACACAGACAAAACCTCTCGTAGTTTGGAGCGTTGCTGTGCGCACGGAGAACCTCAGACTGACCGGTATCGAGCGGCACTTCGGGGCCGACGAGATCATCGTCAGCAAGACCGACACGCGGGGGCACATCACCTACGCCAATGAGGTGTTCGTGCGCGTTTCCGGATTCAACGAGGACGAGCTGCTGGGCAAGGCCCACAGCATCGTGCGGCACCCGCGCATGCCGCGCTGCGTGTTCAGGTTCCTGTGGGACACGATCTCGGCGGGCAACGAGTGCTTCGCCTACGTGCTGAACCGCAGCAAGAACGGCGATCACTACTGGGTGCTCGCCCACGTGACCCCGACCCTTGACGCGTCGGGGAAGATCATCGGCTACCACTCGAATCGTCGCGTCCCCTCGCGCCAGGCCCTCGCCAAGATTACCCCGGTGTACGACTCGCTCCTGGCGGAGGAGAAGCGTCACGCCTTGCCGCGCGACCAGTGGGCGGCGAGCCTCCCCAAGCTGGTCGAGTTCCTGGCCAAGACCGGGATGGCGTACGAAGAGTTCGTGTTCACGCTGGTTTGAAAGGGCAGTCATGAGTTTCCGCGGCGCCTCACCCTTCGCATTCACAACGTCCGCCGGCGCTTCTCGCGGGATGACGGCGAGCAGTTCGCCTCCCGGGGCCGGCGCGCCGACAGACCAGGCGGCGTGGATCGCTGAGGCGCTGCGGGTGTGCAAAGCAGCCGCGGCGGGAGACATGGAATCTCGGGTTCTTCACGCCGAGGGCGCCGGGCCGGAGCTCGCGCCGCTCATGCACGCCATCAACCACATGCTCGACATGACCGACGCCTTCGTGCGCGAGGCGACCGCGTCGCTCGAGCACGCCGGGCGCGGCAAGTTCTTCCGGCGAGTGCTGTCCAACGGCATGCTCGGCAGCTTCGGCAAGGCGGCGGCGAGCATCAACGCGGCGACCGTCGCGATGCACAAGGAGTCCGAGCAGCTTCTCGATGCCCAGCGCAAACGCCTCGCCCTGGAGGCCGACTTCAAGGCCGCCCGCGAGGCCGCCGACGGGTTGACAACCGCCAGCCGCGCCATCGCCGACATGTCCTCGGTCATCGGGCGGATCGCGGATCAGACCAACCTGCTGGCGCTCAACGCCAGCATCGAGGCCGCTAGGGTCGGGGCGGCGGGGCGAGGGTTCGCCGTTGTCGCAACTGAGGTGAAGAAACTCGCCTCGCAGGCCGCCGAGGCCACCGAGAAGATCAACTCTGACCTCCGGGGCATGCAGCAGGCCACGGCGGGCACCGTCAACTCCATCGAACGCATCTGGGGCGTCATCCGCGCCCAGGACTCCGGTTCGCGGAAATAGCTCGCGGCCGCGTGCGTGAGCCCGTCGCCCCGTTGGGGTTCCGCCTGCGCCGATCACACCGGTGAACGCCCCCGCGCCTGGAGCCGGGTGCGGCGTTCAACCGCGCGGTGCCGACCCGGTAAAATGCGGGGACTTCCAACCACGCCCGCCGCCCACGGGGACGTCGTGCTTGATCCCCGGGGCGGATCGCATAGAAAGGGACTCGGATGAATCTGGGATTGATGATGAAGCCGTTCCGTTCCGCCGCGGTGTTCGTGCTCGCGCTCGCCGCCTCCGCCGGTGCGCAGGGTGAAGCGGCTAAGCCCGCCACACCCGAGGCGCCGAGCGCGGTGCCGGCCGTCGAGAAGGTCGTCAACGTCCGGATGAAGACGAGCTTTGGCGACATCGTGCTGGAACTGAACGGCGAGAAGGCTCCGATCACCGTCGCCAACTTCCTCAAGTACGTGGAGAAGGGCTTCTACGAGGGCACGGTGTTCCACCGCATCATGCCCAACTTCATGATCCAGGGCGGCGGCTACGACAAGGACCTCAACGAAAAGGCTGGCACCGACGCGCCGATCAAGAACGAGGGCTCGAACGGCCTCTCCAACGACCGCGGCACGATCTCCATGGCCCGCACCGCCTACCCCGACTCGGCGACCGCTCAGTTCTTCATCAACGTCGTGGACAACACTTTCCTGAACTTTGGCGGTCAGCAGCAGAATGCCGCCGGATACGCCGTGTTCGGCAAGGTGATCGGCGGCATGGCGGTTGTGGACGCGATCAAGGACGTGCCCACCCGCAACGAGCCGAAGATCGGCGGTCAGCCGGCCCCGCCCCAGCCGATCGTGATCGAAAAGGTCGAGCGCATCGGCGCCGACAAGGTTGCCGACGCGGTCAAGGCGGCTAACGAGTCCGCCGCCGTTGGCAAGGCCGAGCTGAAGAAGCGCCTCGATGAAGTGAAGGCGCTGAAAGAGGCGAAGCAGAAGGAGTGGGACGACTATGTGAAGGGCCTGGGAACCCCCGACGAGCAGTTCACCAAGGCCGTGGACTGGCTCAGCAAGGAGCACAAGCTCGATACCACCAAGGGCGCCAAGTCCGCGAGCGGCTTGTGGGTCCTTGACGAGGTCGTCGGCACCGGGGTCCAACCCGCCGCGACCGACACCGTGGTGGTCAACTACACCGGCTGGCTCGTGAACGGCAAGAAGTTCGATTCTTCCCGCGACCCGGGCAGATCAGCGTACACCACGCCCCTCACGGAAGTCGTCCGCGGCTGGACCGAGGGCATCGGCGGCATGAAGGCCGGCGGTAAGCGGTGGCTGATAATCCCGCATCCGCTGGGCTACGGCGAGCGGGGGCGTCCCCCCGTCATCCCGCCGAAGGCCACCATGGTCTTTGAGATCGAGCTCATGGAAGTCGTCGGCAAGTAGGCCGAGGGATCGAACGCCGGGTGAATAGTCATGCAGGCAGAGCCTCCACTGCGGTGGAGGCTTTTTTTTGGTGACCGACGGACCGCGGGTCATTCTTGGCCAATGTACCGGGATTGGCCTTGACCCGAGTGGGGTCATCGGCGACTCTATTTTGGTCTCGGCGTCGAAAAGCAGTGGTCCTTCGGACCCGGTGCCAGCCAGCGACGTGTCCAGCATCGTCGTGGCTCGTCCGCCGCTTCCCCGGAGCGCTCTTCTTCGACGTTGCCGCGCGATCGGGACAACCCACGCCGTGGGTGTGACCGCGCGGATCGTGAGGTGGCTCAGGCCCTGTTGAGGAGAGCGATTCAATGCGGAACTCGAAGTACTCGGTTGCATCCCGGAGTGCCCGGGGGTTGTTGCTCGGCGTGGCCTTGGTGGCGGGCTCGGGAATCGGTCTGGTCCCCACGGCGCTCGGCGGCGTGAAGTGGCGCACGGGCGTCAGCCCCGCGGTGCGTGACATGACTCCTGGCGACATGAGCGCTGCGATGTCGCGCGAACTCAACGGTGCGCCGTCGCACCGAGTGATTCTCCACTTCCGCAACCCGCTCACCGACGCGGACAGGGCCGACCTCGCGGCGCGCGGCGTCAAGACCCTCGCCTACGTCGGCGAGAACGCGTACTTCGCCACCGTGACCCCTCTGGCCGTGGCGCAGCTCGATCAGGCACAGCGGGCCGGCGGGGCCAACCCGATGCCGGCGCTCCGGTCGGTGCAGCCGATCATGACCGCCTGGAAACTGCACGAAGACCTGAACGCGAACATCATCCAGCCGTGGACCGTGATCCAGGGCGGGCTGAACAAGGACGGCAAGGAAACCGACGCCGACCTCGCACGCGACCCGGTGGTCGCGGTGAGCGTGATGTTCCACCCCGACGTTGACATGAACGGCGAGGCGCACGGCGCCGTGGCCGCCGCCGGCGGCACCGTCATGGGCGTGGTCCAGGGCGTCAACATCATGGACGTCCATATCCATGCCTCGCAGATCAAGGCCCTCGCGGCCCAGGACGTGGTGCAGTGGGTCGAGCCGCCGCTGCCGGGGCTGACCGAACTGAACGCCAACAGCCGGGCGAAGGTGGGCACCGATATCGTCAACGCCGCACCGTATAACCTGAACGGCGCCGGCGTGAACGTGCTGGTGTACGACGGCGGCAAGGTGCGGGCGACCCACGTCGACTTCCAAGGCCGCGTCACCATCGGCCCGACCGACACCTCCGCCGTCAGCGACCACTCCACCCACGTCGCCGGCACCGTTGGCGGCGCGGGCGTAGCCGTGGCGGCCAACCGCGGCATGGCCCCGGGCGTCACCATGCAGTCCTACGGCTTTGAAATGGCCGGTGGTCTGGTCGCGGGCTTCCTTTACACCTTCCCCGGCGACCTGCAGGCTGATTACACCGCCGCGGTCTCCGCTGGCGCCGACATCGCCACCAACTCTATCGGCACCAACACCGCTCCCAACGGCTATGACTGCACCTGGGAAGGCAACTACGGCAACACCGAGGTCATCATCGACGGCCTGGTCCGTGGAACGCCCGGCCTCTCAGATGGCAACCCGCTGCGTATCGTCTGGGCCAACGGCAACGAGCGCCAGACCACCCGCTGCTTCGACGCCGCCGTGCCGGCCGGATACCACACCACCGCGCCACCCTCGTGCGGCAAGAACCACATCACCTGCGGCGCCACGGACGCCACCGCCGGGCCGAGCTCCGAGCCCGTGACCAGCTTCACGAGCTGGGGCCCCGCCGACGACGGGCGCATGAAGCCCGATGTTTCGGCGCCCGGCAACAACGTGGTGTCGTGCTCGAGCTCGAGCGACACCGCGTACGCCACCAAGAGCGGTACGTCGATGGCCACGCCCTGCGTGACGGGTAACAGCTCTCTGCTCATGGAGGACTTCCGCGCCAACTACCCCAGCCAGGGCGAGATGCGCAACAGCCTGCTTAAGTGCTTCCTGGCCCACACGGCACAGGACCTGGTGAATCCCGGGCCGGACTACCAGACCGGTTACGGCTCGATCCGCATCCAGCCCGCGGTCGATCTTGAGCGCTCCGGTAACTTCGGCGGCGGCACCGTGTCCCAGGGCGGGACGGTTGGCTTCCTCGTCGTGGTTCCCCCGGGCAACACCCAGCCCCTCAAGATCACCATGGCCTGGGACGACGTCCCGGGCACTCCCAACGTGAACCCTGTGCTCGTGAACGATCTTGATCTGGTCGTCACCAGCCCGTCAAACGTCCGGGCTTATCCCTGGACACTCCCCGGCCTGGCCGGCGCCAACACCGGCAACCCGGCGGTGCAGACGGCGGAAAACCACGTTGACAACATCGAGCAGGTCTACGTCGCCGCGCCTCAGGAGGGCGTCTGGCAGGTCACGGTCCGCGGCACCACGGTGCCCAGCGGCCCGCAGCCCTTCTCCATCACCGCGACCCCGCTGCTGGTCAACTGCTCCGACGCGGGCGTGGCCGGGCTGGACAAGTCGGTGTACCCCTGCTCCGCCACGGCCAACCTGCGCGTGGTCGATTGCGGCCTGAACACCAGCGACTCGGTGGTCGACACCGTGGTCGTCAACATCGCCTCCAACACCAACCCCGCGGGCAAGCTGGTCACGCTGACCGAGGTCGGGGCGGCGACGGCCGATTTCCGCGGCTCGATCACCCTGGCCTCCGGCCCCCTGGCCCCGCCGACGGCGCTGAAGGTCAACCACGGCGACACCGTGACTTTGACCTACAACGACGCTGACTCCGGCGGCGGCTCGCCCGCCGTCGTGACCGCGACCGCCACGATTGACTGCGTGGGCCCCGCCATCTCGGGCGTGGGCACCAGCGGGCTGCAGCCCCGCTCGGTCAACGTGAACTTCTCCACCAACGAGATGGCGACCCCCAAGGTCTACTACGGGACCTCGTGCGGTTCGCTCACCAACGTCGTCTCCAGCAGCTCGCGCAGCACCAGCCACTCGGTCGCGGTGACCGGTCTTCAGACCAACACCACGTACTACTTCAGGGTTGAGGCGACAGACGACGCGGGCAACGTCACGTCGAACAACAACAACAACGCTTGCTTCACCTTCGCCACCCCGGCGGTCCCGGACTTCTTCACCGAGCTCTTCACGACCAACAACGACCTCGACAACCGCGACATCATCTTCTCTCCGGACGCCAGCATCAGCCAGTACTCGGCGTGCGAGTCGTTCCCGATCAACGCCCTCCCCGTCGATCCCACCGGCGGCGTCACGCTTTCGACCGGCGACGACAGCCCCTCGGCCACCGTCACCCTCGGCAGCGGTCACGCCGTCAAGCTCTACGGCGTCAGCTACACCAGCTTCTTCGTCAACCCCAACGGCAACATCACCTTCACCGCATCGGATTCGTCGCTGACCGAGTCCTACGCCACACACTTCAACAAGCCGCGCATCAGCGCCCTGTTCGACGACCTGAACCCAACGCAGGCAGGCACGATCAGCTATCTGGAGCTGGCCGACAGGGTCGCGGTGACGTGGCTCAACGTCACCCACCACAACGCGGCGAATCAGAACACCTTCCAGATCGTCATGTACTACGACGGGCGCATCGAGCTGGCGTACCTCGCCATCGCCCAGCCCGACGGCCTGGCGGGTCTGTCCGGCAGCACGTCACAGAACCCGGACTTCACCGCCAGCGACCTCACGGCCTACGGCACCTGCGGGCCGCGTCCGCCCTTCGCCGCCAACGCCTCCTACACCATCAACAAGAACAACGGGATGGACCTGACGCTCGGCGGCGGCGACGACGGCCTGCCCGCGCCGCCCGCCCTCGCGTTCATCGTTACCTCGCTTCCCACCAACGCCCAGCTCAAGGACATCGGCGCCAACGCGACCATCACGTCGGTTCCGTACACCGTGCAGGGCAACCAGGTCCGCTACAAGCCGCTGCCGGGCTTCCTCGGCGCTGACTCGTTCCAGTTCAAGACCAACGACGGCGGCGTGCCCCCCGACGGCGGCGATTCGTCTCTCGCCACCGTCTCGCTCACGGTCGTGGACTCGGGCGCGGGCCTTCCGTTCTCCGATCAGTTCCCGACGACCACCTTCAACGCGGCCAACTGGGTCAGCTTCGGAAACGCCACCATCGACAACGTCGGCATCGCGGAGCCTTCCGAGCCCAACTCCGCCCGGTTCAACGGCAACCCGACCGCCACCGGCGACGTGATCGTCTCGCGGTCCATCAACCTTCTGCCCTACTCCAACCTCCACGTCAAGTACCAGTTCGAGTGCCGGGGCGGCGGCGAGTCGCCCGATTCGGGCGATGACCTGTTCATCGACTATCTCAACAGCTCCAACGTCTGGACCAACCTCAGCACCCACCTGGGCACCCTGCCCGACGCGGTCGTCTACACGCCGGTCGACATCGTGCTGCCGGCCGCGGCCAAGCACGGCAACTTCAAGCTCCGCATCCGCAGCAACGGGACTGCCGGCGCGTTCGACGACTGGTTCGTCGACGATGTCGAGATCACCGGCACCGCGTGCGCCGGCGACGCCAACGGTGACGGCACCGTCAACACCGCCGACCTGCTGCTGATGCTCGGCAACTTCGGCGACATCGCCGCGGGCTGGAGCGGCGGCGACTTCAACGGCGACGGCTATATCGACACCGCCGACCTGCTCCTGCTCCTGGGGGCCTTCGGCACGACCTGCTCGTAATCACGCCGACTGACCTTTGATTCAGGAACACGGCGCCCGCTTCGGCGGGCGCCGTTTTTTTTGCCCGCGCCGCTCCGGCGCGGGCTCGGCTCGTCGGTCAGTCCAGCAGCCCCGCCAGCCGGAGCGTCCGCGCCATCAACTCACTCAGGCGCTCGTCGGTACGCACCAGCGTGTAGTTGACGCCGCGCGACGAGCAGTGGCCCTTGAGCGCCGCGCAGAACGCGTCGAGCTTTTCCTTGTACCGTCGCAGCAGCGGGGCGGTGACGGTGACCTCGGTGACCCGCCCGGACTCGGCGTCGGTCAGGCGCAGGTCGCCCGCGAGGGTGCCCGCACCGCCGCGGCCCAGCAGCGACGGGTCGAGTTCCGCAGGGGCGAGCGTGTGCACGCAGTACACGTCGAACCCGCCGGAGCCCGCGACACTCGTCAGCGAGCGGAGCGCCGGCTCGAACCCGCCCGGCTCGGCGCAGAAGAAATCACTCACCACCACGATCACGCCCTTGCCCGATCGCGACGCGGCGACCAGGTCGAGCGCCCGCTTCAGGGCGCCGGCGTCCGCGGGTGCGTCCGCCGCTTCCTCGCCTGCCTCGGGCCACATGTTCTCTCGAATAAACCGGAGCAGCCGCTGTACGTTGAGCGAACCGCGGGCATCGGGCATGACCGCCGGACGGGAGGAAGCGCCGAATACGGTCACCCCCACGCGGTTTTGATTGCACAGCGCCACATAGCCCAGGGCCGCCCCCAGCCGGGCGGCGAAGAGCTTCTTGTTCAATCCCAGCGGGCCGCCGGGTTCGGCCAGTTCGGTGCCTGGGTCCGATGACGCGGGGGGGGTCTCCATGCTCGCCGAGGCGTCGAGCACCAGGTGCACCGAGAGGTCTTCCTCTTCCATGAACACCTTGACGAACAGCCTGTCGAGGCGGGCCAGCGCGTTCCAGTCGATGAACCGGGGATCGTCGCCCGGTGCGTACTGCCGGTGCTCGGCGAACTCGACCGATTGCCCCCGTTTCTTGCTCCGGCGCTCGCCCGGCAGCTTGCCGGGGAACAGCCGCCTCGATCGCAGGTCGAGCCGGTCGAGCTGCGCGGCCAATGACGGGCCGAGCAGTTCCTCGGGCGACGCGGGTCGGCGTGACGGTCCGGACACGATCATCCGGCTGCACGGTAGCGTCCTCACCCGCGACCGGAAACCCACCGTAAGTACCCCGGAATCCGCCCAGAAACCCGCCGGCCTCACGCCCGTACAATTGCGTCAAGGCCTCAGCTACTCCGCGTTCGGCCGCCCACCCATGGAGACCAGCCCGTGACCAACCGGCACCCAGTCCAACTCCTGAGCACGCTGCTGCTGGGCGTCCTGCTCAGCGGTGTCACGCCTGTGAGCAGCCCCGCGCTGGCCCAGAGCGCCCCTCCGGCCGCCGGCGATGCGGCGCAGAAGGACAAGCTGATCGAGGAGATCGTGCGGTTGCAGGCGGAAGTGGTCCGGCTGAAGAAGCGGTTGGCCGAGCTGGAGCAGGAGAACGCGGCGCTCAAGGCCGGTTCAACGGGCGGTTCCGGAGGCGGGAAATCCGCCGGCGGAACGGGCAAGCCGGGCGAAAAGAACCCCGAGTTCGCCGCGGTACCCGCGGAGCCCCTCGGCGCCCCCGAGGCCGCGCTCCAGACGTTTCAGAAGGAGTACCGTGACAAGCTCGGCGAGCTCCCGCGGTCGACCCAGTTGGAGAAGGACAAGGCGCTCCAGGAAGTCGGGAAGTGGGTCCGCGGCGAGCGGAAGTTCCGCGGGCGTGTGGATTGGATCATCGAGGTCATCGAGCGCACGCCCGATGCGCTCAAGGGCGGCGGCGCGATCAAGTTCCGGGTGGTGGACCCTGTCGGCCACAAGGCGTATTCCGATCTTGAAGTAACCCAGAACCTGAACCCCGCGTTATTCAAGGCGGTCAGCGACAAGGCGGACCAGAAGCTGTGGAAGCTGGTGGGCAGCTACGCGGCCGAGGCTCAGGTGGCCAAGGACCTTGAGACCGGCGAAAAGGACCCGATGTTCATCGGCCCCTGCGCCAGGATGAATACCAGCCTGAGCGTCCAGACGCTGACGCCCGCCGGCGGCGCCACTCCCTGAAGGCCGAGCCCGGGCTCGACAAGCGGCGATCAGCAGACGAGCCCGAACCGCGCGAGGAACTGGGTTAGGTCGGCGGTATTCACCACGCCGTCGTGGTTCATGTCCGTTTCGTGCCCCGGCTCGCCGTGCTCGATTGACTGCCCGAAGTGAACGAGCAGTTCAACCAGGTCGCTGGTGTTGATCGCACCGTCGTTGTTGAAGTCGCCGGCGCACGGCGCCGGGGTGAGCGTGAGGGTGATCGGCTCACTGTCGCTCATCAGGTGGGCGCGGTCGCGGAGGACGATGGTGATCGAGAAGACCTGCCCGTGCGTCGCCGCGGGGATGTTCCAGAGGGGGTGGGTGTCGAAGTCGGGCTGGCCCAGGAAAAACGTCTCGCCGACGGACATGAACGCCGAGCCGTGGTCGTTGAGCAGGCCCAGGCCGGTGTCGATGTCGGTGACGAGGAACTCGAGCTGAGAGTCGGGGTTGGGGAGAAACACGCCGTTGTCGGGGTCGGCGACGAACACGCTTGCGAACCCGGGGACCGAATCGGCCCAGCCCGGAAAGCCGGGGAAAATGCTGTCGGGCAACTCGACGGGCATCTCGAAGGGCAGACCGGCGACGATCCGGCCCGCGGCGTCCTGCGCCACCTGCACCTCGGGGTGTGTCCCGCCGCGCCCGAACGCGGGCGCTGACAGCGAGCAGATGGCGGCCGCCGTGACAACGCTCAAGCACAGAGTTCGCATCGAGTTGGTCTCCACTTCTCCAGCGGGTGCCCTTGGGGGGCTGAGCGGGCCTCTGCGGCGCGCTCGGGGCCCGGTTTCGCCGACAAAGCTGGCGCGGCCGGTGAGGGCCGCGCCAGCGAGGTTTCACGTCCCGTGCATCCGCACCGTTCGCCCAGAAGCGGTCGGATGCCCGGAGGTTCGGCTCAGCGGCGACGACGCATGCCGGCGAGCAGGCCGATGCCGGCGAGGGAGACCGCGCCGGGGGTCGGCAGGAAGCCGCGGACTTCGCCGCCACCGACGACCGTGGTGTGGATGTTGAAATAGGCCTTGCCGGCGTCAGCGGCGGCCTTGAGCGCGGCGAAGGCGCTCGCCGCGGTGCCGCCGTTCGCCGTGACGAATGCGGCGTTGTAGCTGCTGGCGAGCGTCATGTCGAACGTCGTGTCCATGACCCCGGCGGTGACGCCGAGCGGGAAACCGCTGAACGACGGCGTCTGGGTGGCGACGCCCGCGGTGCCCGCGAACGGGTTCGCGGTGGCGGCGTGGATGTGGGCGGCGGTGGTGTTGCCGAGCAGGCCGCTGAAGCTGGCCTGGACGCGCATGGTGTTGAGCGTGGTGTCCATGGTCACCGTGAAGGTGCCGGTGCCCGGGGAGGCATTGGGCGGGCTCTCGGCCGAGCCGCTGAACACGCCGGTGTAAACGAACACGGCGGCGGAGGCCGGCGCTGCCAACGTTGCGACGGCGGCGGCCGCCGCTGCGAGGGCGAGACGGGACACGGTTGACATAACAACTCTCCTCTTCATAGGGACCGAACGGCCCGGTGTACGGGCGCGACGTCGCCAGTGCAGAGCGACGGCGCGCCGATCCGTTGTCCCGCGGGTCAATACACAGGTGTCGGCCCGCGAGGACCAAATCCACGAACAACAACATGCCGCGCGAGCTGCCACACGCGCAAGCCATACCGGTCCCTTCCAGGCCGGGAGTCAGACCAAAGTGTTTGAGCACCGCGCCGGGGCGGCCCTCCGCTCAACGATGACGTGCAGCTCCCTTCCAGCGTGCATCAGCAGGATACACCAGATTTCCGGGACGTGCGAGTGGGAACGACGGAATTTCGGAAAATCTCGGACCAATCAGAGAGATTTCACGACCCCAACCCAGCCCGAATGGCGGCCGCGGCGGGCGTGGTATCAAAGATATAGTGCCGCCATGCGCTCTCGAACCATGACAGCGGCGACTTACACCTGCCTGCTCGCCGGGACGGTCGGCGCCGCCGAGCCCGTGTCGGCGCACCCGGTGCTGCCGGCCCAGACCATCGCCGGGATCCGCCCCGACATCATCCGCAAGCACATCGACAAGCTCTGCTCGTTCGGCACGCGCCACACGCTTTCTGAAACCGAGAAGTTCGACCACGGCATCGGCGCCGCACGCCGGTGGCTCCAGACGGCGCTCGAAGACTGCAGCCGCTCGATCCCGGGGCGGCCGCTGCTCCGCGTGGGGAACGAGAGCTTTGAGCAGGCCCCGGTGGAGCGGATGCCCAACGGTGGGGTCATCGTCAACGTCTGGGCCAAGCTCCCGGGCACGATGCCCGAGGCGGCGGGGCGCATCTATTACATCACGGCCCACTACGACACGATCCCCACCGACAAGATGGACGCCGTCAGCGACGCCCCCGGTGCCAACGACGACGGCTCCGGCGTCGCCGCGATGCTCGAGATCGCGCGGGTCCTGGCGCCCATCAAGCTCGACGCCACCATCATGTTCGTCGCGACCGCCGGCGAGGAACAGGGGCTGCTGGGCGCCAAGTACCGCGCCGCGCAGGCCGCCAAGGACGGCGAGGACATCCGGGCCGTCCTGAACAACGACATCGTGGGCGACCCGTCGCCGAGCGTGGACGGCAAGCCCGGGCCGTTCAACACGGTCATCCGGCTGTTCAGCGAGGGGCTGCCGGCGAACCTGCGGACGATGCAGCTCGCCGAGGTGCGGAAGCTGGCCGCCGAGAACGACAGCCCCAGCCGGCAGCTCGCGCGCTACATCCGCGACGTGGCAATGCTCGAGCAGACCAAAGTTCAGCCGGTGCTGATCTTCCGCCCTGATCGGTTCCTTCGCGGCGGCGACCACGGCGCCTTCGCGGACCAGGGCTGGCCCGCCGTCCGCTTCACCTGCATGGGCGAGGACTACAACCGCCAGCATCAGAATGTTCGTGAGGAGAACGGCGTGAAGCACGGCGACCGCCCGGAGTTCGTCGACGCCGAGTACCTCGCCAACGTGGCCAGGCTGAACGCCGCGGCCCTTATCCACCTTGCCAACGCGCCGCGCGAGCCCGCCAACGTCCGGATCATCACCGCCAAGCTCGAGACCGGCACCACCCTCCGCTGGGAGAAGTGCCCGGAGCCCGACACCGCGGGCTACGAGGTGGTGTGGCGTGACACCACCAGCCCGTTCTGGGAGCACGTCAAGGACATGGGCAACGCCACCGAGGCTCGTCTGGACATCAGCAAGGACAACGTGTTTTTCGGCGTGCGAGCCTACGACGCCGAGGGGTACCGCAGCCCGGTGAGCTTCGCCGGCGCCGCGGCGGAGTAACCCGGTCGCCGGTGGCGGCATCCGACAGAGGTCTGACTGGCCGCGCGGTCGGTCTGTGACGGCCCCGCGGCGTGTAACTGCCGAACCCGTCGGGTCATCCAATCACCTAGTATGCGCGTGATGGCTTCCACGCCCGCCGACCCTGCTCCGATGGTCACCGACCTTGCCGAGAACGAGCTGGTCGACGGGCTGCGGCGTTCCGACCCGGCGGCGTATGAGCGGTTCGTGCGCGAGCTCTCGCCGCGGCTGCTGGCCGTGGCCCGGCGGATGATGCACTCGGAGGAGGACGCGGCCGACGCGTTGCAGGACGCGTTTATTTCCGCGTTCAGCGCCATCAAGACGTTCGACGGTCGCTCGCGGCTTTCCACGTGGATGCACCGGATCGTGGTCAACGCCTGCCTGATGAGGCTGCGCAAGATCAAGCGCCGCGGTGAGCGTCAGATCGAGGAGTTCCTGCCCAGGTTCATCGATGACGGTCACCAGGCGACCCCGAGCGAGGCGTGGAAGCACGGCGCCGCGGGCGATGCGCACCGGGCCGATGTCCGAGAACTGATCCACAAGAAAATCAATGAACTCCCTGACGCGTACCGCACCGTGCTGGTGCTCCGTGACATCGAACAGGTCGACACCGAGGAGGCCGCCGAGATGCTCGGCGAATCGGTGAACGCCGTGAAGACCCGCCTGCACCGCGCCCGCCAGGCGCTGCGCACCCTTCTTGAGCCCTACATGAGCGGAGGATCGTTGTGATCATGCGGTGCGATGAGCTGATCAACGAGTTTCTGATGGCGTACCTCGACGGTGAGCTGCCGTTGGCGCAGCGGCTGAAGTTCGAGGCCCACCTGGCCCTGTGCCGTTCGTGCCGTGTGTACCTTGATCAATACCGCAAGACGGTGGAGATGGCCAGAGAAGCGATGAAGGCCGATCCGGCGGCCGCGCTGCCGGCGCCGCCCGAAGACCTGGTGAAGGCGATCCTGGCCTCGGCGCCGCGTCACGGGGCGTGAAAGGCCCGTGTTTCGGGGACTCGAAAGAAATTTTGCCAGATGGCGCGCCGCAACCCGGGGGCTGTGTCTCTTATGATCCAGCCCGCTGCTTGATCGGGCGGGTGTCAACAACATTTTGCCGTCGGCGCGCCGCAGGCTTCGGATATGCTCTCTCTTCGAGAGCCATGTCCACTTCAGAAAGCCAGTTTCCGCGCACACCCCTGACGACACCCCAACAAGCCGAAGATCTCGGCGTCCATGCACGAGACGGTATGGACGGCGCGCCTGCGTCCGCTCGTCGCTCGCACGGCCCCGCCCACTCCGGTGGGCCCGACGGTGTATCGAATGACCTGTTCCGCGGGGATACGTCCGACCCTTCCGCCGCGCCACCTCGCCCGGCACGCCCCAGCGCCGATCCCGAGCCGATGCCCAAGCGCATCGGTGCGTATCGCATCCTTCAGGAGATCGGCGAGGGCGGCTTCGGAGCGGTGTACATGGCCGAGCAGGAGCAGCCGTTCCGCCGGCGCGTGGCGATCAAGGTGATCAAGCTCGGGATGGACACCCGCCAGGTGGTGGCGCGGTTCGAGCAGGAGCGCCAGGCTCTGGCGCTGATGGACCACCCCAACATCGCCAAGGTTCTCGACGCCGGGGCCACCGAGCAAGGGAGGCCGTATTTCGTGATGGAGCTCGTCCGGGGCGTGCCCATCACCGCGTACTGCGACAGCGCCCAGCTCTCGCCGCGCGAGCGGCTGGAGCTGTTCGTGCCCATCTGCCAGGCCATCCAGCACGCGCACCAGAAGGGCGTGATTCACCGCGACATCAAGCCCGGCAACATCCTGGTCACGCTGCACGACGGCAAGCCCGTGCCGAAGATCATCGACTTCGGCATCGCCAAGGCGACCGACCACCGCCTGACCGAGCGCACGCTCTTCACCGAGCACCACGCCATGGTCGGCACGCCGGCGTACATGAGCCCCGAGCAGGCCGAGATGTCGGGCCTGGACATCGACACGCGGACCGACGTGTACTCGCTGGGTGTGCTGCTGTACGAGCTGCTGACGGGCGGGACGCCGTTCAAGGACGCCGAGCTTCGGGCGGCCGGCTATGCCGAGATGCAGCGGATCATCCGCGAGCAGGAGCCGCCCAAGCCCAGCACGCGGGTGAGCACGCTGGGCGACGCCGTCGCCGCCGTGGCCCACCGGCGCAAGACCGAGCCCCGGCGCCTGGGCCTGCTGCTGCGCGGCGACCTGGACTGGGTCGTGATGAAGGCCCTGGAAAAGGACCGCACCCGTCGGTATGACACGGCGGCGGACCTCGGGCAGGATGTGCAGCGGCACCTGGCGGGAGAGGCCGTGCAGGCGGCCCCGCCGAGCGCGGGGTACAAGGTCCGGAAGTTCGTGAGGCGGAACAAGGGGCTTGTGGCGGCGGCGGGGGCGGTGGGGGCGGCGGTGGTGCTGGGGGTGGTGGGGATGGCGCTGACGACCAGGTGGGCGCTGCGGGAGAAGGAGAATGCAACGCAGTCCAAACTCGTGGCCGACCAACGGCAAGCTGAAGCCAGAGCGAAAGAAGCCTTGGCGA
Source organism: uncultured Phycisphaeraceae bacterium (assembly GCA_964510955.1). Classification (GTDB taxonomy): domain Bacteria; phylum Planctomycetota; class Phycisphaerae; order Phycisphaerales; family UBA1924; genus JAFLCM01. The sequence goes on along the minus strand of CAZEDW010000005.1, from coordinate 104,686 downwards.
ACGATGCGTTGGTGGCAAAGCAGGCGGAACAATCCAAGGCACGCCGGGCCGCGTACATCAACGCCCTGCGCAGCGCACAAGCGGCACTGAACAAGGCCGAGTTCACACGCGCTCGCGAGCAACTCAACGCGTGCCCGGGATCCGAGCGAGGCATTGAATGGCGGTCGCTTCTCTGTGATGCGACCGGTCCTGCGTTTCAGTTGCCAAGCTATGCGGGGGAGTTTTTCCCTGATGGGCGGCGAGTGCTGGCTTCACCAGATAGCGGCTCGTCGTATTCCAGTGCGTCGCGGTTTATTTGCGATCGCACCACCGGAAAGACACTCGTGGAGTTGCAACAGAGCGGCTCCTATCTTCGTCGGGCCGTTGTCCGCCCAGACGGCCGAGAGGTTCTTGCCGCGGGTTATGGCCAAGTCATGCGCTGGAATGCAGAAGATGGTTCGGCGCTGCCTCCCCTGTCCGGCATTGGCAATAACTACGTGCAGGACGCTTCATACAGCCCTGACGGGCGCCGGGTAGTCTCTGCCGGGGGTGATGCCGCGGCCCGCTTGTGGACCGTGGATCCTCCAAAGGTCGTCGCGATGATGACCGGACATGATGGCGTCGTCACATCGGCGCGGTTCAGCGGGGACGGAACGAGGATTGTGACTGGTTCGTATGACGGTACAGCCCGGTTGTGGGACGGTGCTACAGGCGATCGGATCCGCGCCTTTTCGGGTCACACCGCGGGAGTGCGATCCGCCGAGTTTGATCGCACCGGCGCACGCGTCCTGACCCAATCAGATGATTTCACGGCACGGTTGTGGGACACCGCGAGCGGCGAATGCGTCAAAGTTCTGGACGGGGGAGAGACACCGGTCAAGGAAGCGTGCTTTTCTCGCGACGGCAAGCTGATTTTTGCTCGGTGCGAGCGACGTTCCTCGCTGCTGGTCTTTGACGCCTCCACCGGGGAAGAGGCTTATCGGTTCCCGTCGGGAGACGGCCCGGTTTGGTCGTTTGATCAGAGCGCCGCGGGCGGAACGCTCGTGACCAGAAGTTGGCGAACCGTACGTGGTTTCGACACCAGCTCCGGGCGTCCGCTGTTCGGCTTTTCGGTGGCGGAGGGCAACTCACCGGTCAAGATCAGCCCGGACGCATCGATGTGCTTCGTGGGCAATCTCGCATACCACTGCCGTGCCGATGCGGGCATGACTCACGACGCGTGGATTGGGTTCAGCGCTCGGGCATCCGATGACACCCATTGGAGGAACAACGGAAAGACCCTCTTTGCGCCCGCCGGTCAGGCAGCGCTGGTCGGGGGAATCGCGAGAAGTCTGGAGCTGATCAACGCCGAGACGGGCGTCAGTGCGGCTCGGCTCGGGCTCCTCGACGGAGTTCTGACCAAGCTGTTCAACGCGAGTGGAACCCGCGTGCTGCTCACGATCGACCCGTGGGTGCGTCGGCAGGGTTCGGCTCCAGCCGAGAATCGGCCGTCAGCACAGGTCCACCTGCTGGACGCGGTCACGGGAAAGCCCGTTGGCCCCGGACTGCTCGAAGCACGCGCTCTCCCCGATGGCAATGACAATGCCCATGGGGTCGCGGCGTTCAGCAACGACGGCAAGCTCGCAGCGACCGTCACGCTGGGCCGGGGCGTCGATATCTGGAACGCCGAGGATGGGACACTTTTGGTGCCGCTGCGCCAGGCGTCGCAGACGCAGCTTGACCTCACGTATGTTTCCTTCAGCGCCGAAGACGGCTGCGTGGTCGCCCAGAACGCCGCGGGCATTGGTGTCGTGTGGAACCGGCGCAGCGGGCAGGAGATCGCGCGCATCAGGCCGACAGGGTTCAATGAGGGCGACAACGCGTTTGTCGCGTTCGCCAAGCAAGGGGACAAGGTGTTCGTATCGGTTCCTCACGGCGAACCGCCGCGGATTCTGAGCACGCGGCCCGGTGCTGCCGGTACTGATGCAGGCCACGGGGGACCTCAATCGATCACGTTAAGTGGCGACGCGGCGATTATCGGCCTCACCAGCGGCTGGTTCAGCGCGGACGGCTCGCGCTTCGTTGGCAGAACTCGGACTGACGTTCATCATGTCTGGTACGCCGAGGGCGAAAAGGCGGGGGAAGAGGTGATCGCGGACAAGGCGTGCTCGGAACTGAATAACGCGGTCGATGTGACGGAGTGTCCGAAGTCACGGGTGGTCGCGGCGACGCTGAAGTCCGGTTCGGTTGCGCTCTTCAGCCTGGACGACGGCACCCGAATAGGAGAAATGCCGAGTGAAGGTACCGCCCTTCGTTTCCAGGCGTTCAGCGCCGATGAGCACTGGATGGTGATCAGCGCCGAAGATGGAACGCTGCAAATCTGGAGGGCGGGGAGCCACGGCGTCGAGAGGGCACGCGTGGTGCTGCGTCTGGCGACGCAGGCGCACGCTTCATGTGCAGCGCTCTCGCCCGATGGGGCCAAGCTTGCCGTGTTCTGGGCAACCCGCGGCTGGCTGCTCGACACGCGTAAGCCCGACGCTTCGCCGACAGAGTTGCTCGGCGCCTCCGGGGCCGGGTTCCGGTTGCGGTTCACCGACGATGGATCGCGAATCATCGCGGAAAGCCAGGGCAAGGTCGTTTCTGTTTGGCGGGCCGCCGATGGCTCGACCTTGCCGCCCAAAGGGGCGCTCCCCGCCGGCGCGGTCGCAATCGAGTACTCCCCCGATCTGTCCCGAGTCGCGGCGGGGACGCTCGGAGGCGGCGCGGACCTCCTCGACGCTTTGACCGGAAGGAGAATTCGCGAGCTGTGGCGAGAGGCCCGGCCGGCGGCCGTCGGAGCCGCGAGCCGGGACGCAAGGGTCATTGTGACCGCCAATCGGGCGCACTGCCGTCCGCAGCTCTTTGACGGCAGAACAGGGATGAAAACCGCGCGGCTCGGCGGGCATGATGCGGGCGTCCGTGCCGCGGCGATCACACCCGATGGGACCATAGTAGTGACAGGCTCGGACGATACGACGGTGTTCGCTTGGGATGCGGGCACGGGCTCACCGGTTGGCCGATTCCGCGGCCACAAATCGAGCGTGGGGGCTGTGGCTGTGAACGCTGCCGGCACTCTCGCTGCGTCAGGGGCGGACGACGGTTCGGCCTGTCTCTGGCGTGTCGCGGACGGAGCGCCGCGGGTGGCCGACCTGTCCGGCCACACCAGTGCCGTGCTTAGCACGGCGTTTTGCGATGACGGGTCCAAAGTGCTCACGGTATCCGCGGATTCAGCGCGCCTCTGGGACGGAACCAGCGGCGCGCCACTCTGCATGGAGATGCGCCACGCCGGCGCGAGTTCAATCACCTGCGCGGCCATGAGCCCCGACGGAGCGATAATCGCCACTTGCGCCGAGGACAGGTCTCTCCGACTCTGGGATGGGCGAAATGGCAAACTTCTTACGTCGGACATCCGGCTCGGAGCGATTGGTCGGATGATCTGTTTCGGGCTTGGCGGCTCCCGACTGCTGATCGGGACCGAGGGCGGACCGCTTGAGATCCGCCGAAGTGATACCGGTGATCAGGTCGGTGTGCTGCGTGGGCACAGCGACCTTGTCGCCGCAGCGGCCTACACCCGGAATGGAGATCGGATCATCACCGCGGCAAGAGATTTCACACTTCGCGTCTGGGATCCGCGCGATGGGGCCGAGTTGCACACCATGGCCTCAACGGGGACAGACCCGTTCATCAACCTCTGGGTATCAGCGGATGACCGGTGGGTCGTGACTCTTACGAAGGAAGCAAACGGCGTGATCCGCGACCTTGAACCCGAGCAACCCGGTGCGTTCGGGAGTGAGGCGCTGCCCCAGGGCCCCGCGAAACCGCCCGCGGATCGCTGAACGCTCCCCGACGTCGTCTGACGCTGTACGATGCGGCGTAGCGCCAGGTGCATCCCGGTCACGCCATGAGCCACTTCTTCGCCGAGCCAGATCAGCAGACGCCGGGGCAGGAGGTCATCGCTGCGCCCATCGGATCGTGGCGGCAGCCCGAGGACCATCGACGGCCGCCCGAGCGGGTGCGGGTCTTCGCGTGCGACGCAAGCGACGGTTCGCCCGTTGCCGGCGGATTCGACGCGGGGCCGCTCCAAATGATCGATTTGTCGTGTCTTGGGGCGTCGGCAGAGCCGTTCGACGGACGCGATGAGGTGTTCCGCCGCCGGGGGCAGGCTGTTGTCGAGGGCATGTCTCTCGCGTTCGGATCTTGGGGTGCGACGACGGTCGGCGTTGGTGATGTCGGGTTGCGTCAGCCGGCGGAGCGCTCGGGCGCAAGGGGTTCGGGCGTCAGCGGGGCGGGGTGCCGACGGGCATTGTGCAGTGTGAGCGGCTCGATGCACGGCGCAGCGGTCGGTCAACTCGGAGAACCGCGGTGACCGTAGTGCTCGCCAACTCCACGAGTTCGCTTCCCGGCGCGCAGGAACCACGGCGTGTGCCGCTGCCGCAGGCGTCGGCGCCGGCGCTCGGCCGGCCCGGGACACCGCCACCCCCGGCGCCCGCCCGCGTGCGCTCCGCGGGGCGGATGATTGATTCATACGGGCGGACGATCCGCGACCTGCGGATCAGCATCACCGACCGCTGCAACTTCCGGTGCGTGTACTGCATGGAGCCCGACGTGCGGTTCGCGGCTCACGAGGACCTGCTGGTGCCCGCCGAGTTCGTGAGGATCGCCCGCGTCGCCGAGTCGCTCGGCGTTCGGAAGGTCCGGATCACCGGCGGCGAGCCGACGCTTCACCCCGAGCTCACGCGCATCATCGCCGGCATCCGCGGCGCGACAGGCGTAGAGATCGCGATGATCACCAACGCCTCACGTATCCGTCGGAACTCGCTGCGGGAGTGGAAGGCCGCGGGACTGTCGCGCGTCACGATCAGCATCGACTCGCTGCGCCCTGATCGATTCGCGGCGATCACACGCTCGGGGGCCACCGTCGATGATGTCCTGGCCGGGGCCGCGGCGTGCATCTCGGAGGGACTGGCGCCCGTGAAGCTCAACGCCGTGCTGCTCCGCGGCGTGAACGATGACGAGGCCGCGGACCTGGCGTCGGTCGCGCGCGACCTGGGCGTCGAGGTTCGGTTCATCGAGTACATGCCGCTGGATTCGGCCCACGGATGGGACGCGGGCAAGTGGGTGAGCGCGGCGGAGACCCGGGCCGCGGTCGAGCGTCGGTTCCGCCTGATCGCAGTTGAGAGCGACGACCCGGCGAGCACGGCGAGCGTGTACCGCTTCGCCGATCTGCCACCCGATGCCCCGGCACGCATCGGTTTCATCGCCCCGCTGAGCAGCCCGTTCTGCGGCGCGTGCAGCCGCCTCCGCCTCACCGCCGACGGCATGGTCCGCCCGTGTCTGTTCTCGACGACTGAATGGGATATCCGCCCGGTCTTGCGCGGGGAGCCGGTTGCGTGTGGCGACCGCGGCGACCGGGCCATCGCGGATTTCTTGATCGACGCCACCTGGACCAAGCAGCCCGGGCACGGCGTGACAGCCCCGGGCTTCACGCAGCCGGCCCGCCCAATGTCCGCCATAGGCGGCTAGCAACCTCTGACGATCGTGCCGCCTCCCCGGTCCTACCCCTACCCCTACCCACCAACCCGGGAGAGACGGTGGACGCTTGCATCAGTGGGCGGTCAAAGCGGGCGACCGGAGTCGAACCGGCAACATTCAGCTTGGAAGGCTGACACTCTACCATTGAGTTACGCCCGCGAACTTGGGGATTGTACCGGGTCGGAGTGGGGGCTGGCACGGCCGCGCGTGGACCGACGACGGGCGTGCGGGCGGTGCGTGTCGGTGTTGCGGATGCGGGGCGCGCTGCTGTTAGGATCGGTGAATGAGCGAATCGGTCAAGATCGCCCGTTGGCGGAGGTCTGCGCGGCTGTACTGCGGTGTGTTCCTGATGTTTGCGCCGGTCGGCCTGCTGATCGGGCTCGCCTCGGAGCCGGTGTACGGCTGGGGCGCCGGGGCGGCGACCGCGGTGTTCTCGGCCGTCCTCTCGATTCTGTGGATGGCCACCTTCCGCGAGCGCATGCTGTGGTTGCTGGTCCCCGCAAACGTGATCCCGTTTATTGCTCGGTGGGTGTACTTTGGACCTCTGGATCGGATCGGATTCCTGGATTGGGGCATGCAGGAGCCTGAGCCGGTTCGTCGGGTTGTGCTTGCCGTGAGCGCGGTGTGTTGCCTCGCGATCGGGTTCTGGCTGAACGTGGGGTATCTGCGGCGTTCCGAGCGGGCCGCCGCCGCGGCGAAAGCCGAGCTGGACATGGCCGGGAGAATCCACGAGACGCTTGTCCCGGCACTTCGGGTGCGGTCGGGCCCGGTGGAGATTCTGGGCGTGAGCGTCGCTTCCAGTGAGATGGGCGGCGACCTGATCGACGCCGTCGAGAGCGACGGGGCGGTCGACGTGGTGATCGCCGACGTCTCGGGCCACGGGGTCGCGGCGGGTGTGGTCATGGCGATGACGAAGGGGTCGATCCGGACCCGGCTCCTGGCGGGCGGAACGGTCGCGGAGGTGGCGGGCGACGTGAACCGCGTGCTCTCGGCGCTGACCAGCACGAGCATGTTCGTTACCGGCGCGATGGTGCGGCTGCACGCCAACGGAGAGGCGGAGTGCGTGGTGGCCGGGCATCCGCCGGTGGTGCGGGTGAGGGCGCGCGGCGAGGCCGAGCGCATCGAGAGCCGGTCGATGCCCATGGCGGTTGACGCCGGGGAGGCCCCTGAATCGCAGCTGGTCCGGCTCGAAACGGGCGATCTGCTGGCCATGATGACCGACGGTTTCACGGAGACCAAGGACCGCAACGGTCGGATGATCGGACTTGAGCCGATCGAGCGCCTGCTCCGCGAGCGTCGGGAGCAGCCGCTGGAGGCGATCCACGGCGCGGTGATGGACCTGGTCCGAGCGCACGGCCCGCAGGAAGACGACCGGAGCCTGGTGCTGGTGCGGTGGTCGTGATGGTTACACTTGCCCCATGAGTTCCCGGCGTATTTCCAGCGTCACCGTCTACTGCTCGTCCTCGAACACCGTTCACGCGGACTTTTTCGTCGCGGCGAGGGAGATCGGCGCGGGGTTGGCCGGCACCAATCGCACCATGGTCTATGGCGGCGGGCGCGTGGGGTTGATGGGGGAGGCCGCCCGCGCCTGCCGCGGGGCCGGCGGGCGCGTGGTGGGCATCATCACCCACACGCTGAAGCAGGCCGAGCAGATGGACCCGGACAACCACGAGAACGTCGTCGTGGAGACGATGCGAGAGCGCAAGCGGCTGCTGGAGCACCGCGGCGACGCCATGATTGTTCTGCCCGGCGGCCTGGGGACCATGGAGGAGTTTTTCGAAATCCTCGTGGGCCGGCTGCTCGGCGAGCACAACAAGCCGATCCTGATGCTGAACCTCGCCGACCCCAACGATCCGGCGGTGGGTTCGCCCCGCGCGGGGTTTTACGACCCGCTGCTGTCGATGATCGACCACATGATCCAGGGGAAGTTTGCCAAGGCCGGCGCCAAGGAGCTCTTTGAGGTGTGCAGGACGGCCGCCGAGCTGATCGCGCGGTTGGACCAGATCGAGAAGGCGCCGGTGGCCGCGCCGGACCTGAGGCGGCTGGTGCCGTCGGCCTGAGGCTGTCACGGGCGAGGGGTGAAGCCCTTGGATGTGTTGAACGCCGCGGACCCGCCGCGCGGCACGGTGAGCGTTTCCCAGCGGTCGCCCGCCAGCACGCGGGCGAGCTGCACGATCTGACCGACGTGGTAGCTCTGGTGGGCCAGGGCACGGCACAGCGCGAGCGACACGGCGTGCGGCTCGCCGCGGATGTGGACGGTGCGGGCGAGATCCGCGTCGGTCAGAGAATCGAGCGCGCTGAACAGGCATGCCCAGCCCGCGTCCCAGCGGCGCATGATTTCGGAGCGGTCGGCCCCGTCTTCGACGAACTCGGTGTCACGGTTTCGCCACGGCTTTTCGCCGTCGGTGGTCAGGAAGTCGGTGAACCGCGACAGCAGGTTTCCGCTCATGTGCTTGACGATGACGGCGATGCTGTTGGTGTGCTCGCTGAGCGCGCGGTGGAGGAGGTGATCGGGGACCTGGGCGATGGCGCGCCCCGCGAGCGACTCCTGGGACTGGAAAGCAGATGCGATCGACTGCAACTGATCTCGCGGTACGGCCATCATGCCCTCTTTCGCCCAACGATTGGTTGGTCCTAGTTTGGCTCGGAGCGCTTGAGTGCCGCCTTAATGGTTGCGACCGACTTTGCGGCCTCCAGCGCCTGACGACTGAATCGCGCTTCTAAACTCTCTTGGGGAACCGAGGCTTTGAGCACTTCGTCCATGGCTCTTGCCGTTGCGGAATCCGACGCCAGCTCTCTTACCATTTCGAGATTCTCGATGGCCATGCTCAGAGCATCTTGCCCAGCATCATTCTTGAGCCCGGGGTCAGCCCCGTGTTCGATCAGCGCTTCCACGCAACGGAGCTCGCCGCGCTGGGCGGAGAGCATAAGAGGGGTGTTCCCATTGCGGTCGCGCGAGTTCGGGTTCGCGCCGAGTTCAAGCAGGGTCCTGGTTACGTCGGGATTGCCCCAGTCTCCAGATACCGCATGGTGAAGCGGTGCAAAGCCGTTCTCATCGATCAGATCGATAGGTGCGTTCGCGTGCAGCAGGAGCTCGACAATGCGGACAGTCGCTTGATTCTCCGCGGGATCGCCGGAGTCGCCCAGCCAGCACACTGTGTGCAGGGCTGGCGGTTTTCCCGACGGTGGAGTCACCGGAGCCCCCAATGCGAGCAGCGTCTCGACCGCTCCGTCGAGCCTGTGGCTTGCCGCGTATGCCAGCTTTGAGTTTGGCCAGCTCTGAAAAGCCACCGCGTCATAACTCGGGATCGAAGCCGCGATCAGCTTTGCCGCTTCAATGGCACAACCCATGGGCCGCACCGGCGTGCCGTCGGCGCCGCGCGTTTCGAACACGCCGACTACCGCGTCGAGCCCCTTGCTGTCAAGGCGGCGTGGATCAGCGCCGCCATCGAGCAGCACGCGGACGATTTGCGGTGTGCAGGCATAGAACAGCGCCGTTCTTCCATCATCGTCTGGTTGGTTTGGATTGGCGCCTCGCTCAAGCAGCAGGTGTACACACTCCGCGGAGCCGCAGGAGGCGGCTCGGAACAGCGGTATGTCCCACGATTGCGGCCCGCGAACGGCCCGATCCAGCGAACTGAGCGGATCGTCGGAAGGCGTCGCCGGGTCAACCGCGGCATTCTCCAGAAGCGGTTTGAGCGCTTTTCGCATCTCTTCCTGGAACTTCTGGGAATCGCGGCGCATTGACTGGAGCATCTTGTCGTGCTCTTGTTGTGCCGCCACCGGGTCCCAGTGGGGATTGGCCGACATCCCGAGATCGAGCAGTACGCGAAGGCGCTCGGCGTCGCCGACCGCCGCCACCTCACACAGGATATCTGTTGTCGTGTCGGGGTCTGAGGGCGGCGTCGCTCCTCGTTCGATGATGAGTCGAAGCCGCGCCGCGTCGCCACCGGGTTTGTATCCCCACCCCAGCCCTCGTGCGGCGAAGGTGAACGGTGTGCCACAGTTCAAGCTGGCACGCGCGTTCGCCCCCGCGTCAAGCAATAGCCGGACGGTCTCCAGGTTCGCGCCGTCGCCAGAACCAAGCGCAACCATGAGGGCGGTAGCCAGCCGAGGCCTCGCGCCAGGGTCGAGACCGATGTCGAACGGCTCATCGACATTGCGTGTGATTCGGATGAGGCGGCTCAAGGTTGCGTGGTCACCGGTTCGCGCCGCGGCAAATAGTTCTGGCTCTCCCTTTTTGGGAGGGGGAAACTCTGCATTGGGTTGGAAGGGTGCAGGAACGAACTCGCCGGGGCATGCTGCGCTTGAGTCAGCACGAGGTGGACGGAGCGGGCGGGGCGAAATCGCCATTACGACGCGGCCGGTGTAATCGCTGGCTTGCGACGCATGCGGCGACTTGTCGCGGCAGCCGTTGAACATCAAGGGAAGGACCACCAACAGGAGCGCGGATGAGAATCGACCATGTACCATGATTGATGCCGCGGGAGATGTGTCGTTCACGCGAAAATGCTCTTTAACCCCAGCGCACGCCGCAGATCGGCCAACTCCCCAGCGTGCGTCCCGTTGTGGAACACCATGCGGGGCCCCATCTGCCAAAGCTTCAGGGTCGTGGCGCCCCAGGGCGTGTCCTGCTCGAGTTGGGCGTCGGTGGCGTTGCGGAATGCCGCCGAGCAGCGTTCGCAGGCGGCGGTGAAGATCTCGACGCAGCGGGTGGCGGCCGGGTACTGGGTCGGATCATCCACGGGAACCGAGCCCATCGTCACGCTCTTGCTGGCGAACCGGGCGCTGTCGCCGCCGCCGGAGGGGTGGCCGCCCTCGATGAACTCGAGCGTCGGGAGCGGTTTGGCGTCGAGCTTCTCGGCGCAGCGGTTCAGGATGTAGGCGAGATGCCCGAGCGTCCAGGCGAAGTGGTTGGGCAGGTTCTGGGCCTGGCGCGTGCGGTTGGAGTCGTCGAACCCGGCGAAGTACCGCGCAGCCAGGGCGCGTGATTCCAAGATTGCGGCGGCGATCATCTGTTGGCGGGACATTCGACCTCCATCTGTGGCTATTGACCATTGGCGGTAGCGCGGAAACTCACTGAATCCCGCCAAAGGGCGCGAACCCGACCGCCCCCATAGCATATTCAGCAAAGAGTTTCCCTTTGGAGGACTCGATAATGAGGCGCATCCGTCCCAGCGGTGTTGCGTGTTCGACCGTTCCGAGCTTGGCGATCCTCGGGTTGGCGACGGGTCTCATGCTCGCTCCGGTTCGCGGTGCCGCCGGCGCCGAGCCATACCGGGACCCCGATTGGATCTGGATGACGAGCACCACCGAGGCGGCCAAGGAAGCGGTGGATGTGCTGAACCGATCCCGGGAGGCGTACTCACGGCTTCCGAGGTACGAGCACAAAGGCAAGACGTCGCGCGTGCAGACGTTCATCGGCTCACGGGTCGAACCCTGGGACATGAAGGAAGACGTCTACGCCGCGTTCCAGCGCGACCCGCTGAGGTACGCCTTCGAGACCCGCGGGTGCCGGGTGGTCTTTGACGGCGCGAACGTAACGGTCCGGATGGAGTCGTTGAAGGCGTTCCGCTCGGCCCCCGCCGATGCGCAAACAGCAGCCGACAAGGCGGTCGAACTCGGTGACAGGATCGCGCGGTTGCCGCAGAGCCTCCGGTACATGCTGTCAACCGACAAGCCGCTTGAAGACGTGCTGGCCGCGCTGCAGGTCGACGAACTCGTCGGAGTGATCCCCGAGGCCCGGGACGGGCACTCGGGTCATTGGGTCGTGTGGGCGCAGTACGTGGAGCAGACCACCGAGGGGATCAGAATGATTGGGCGCTGGTGGTTCGATGATGAGTCCGGACTGCTCCGCGCCTTGGAAAGGGACGAATCGCCGTGGTACCGAGCCCAGACCTCGTACGAGGAACGCCGCAAGCGGGGTTGGCAGACGCAGGCGAACTACCGGACGACCGTTCGCACAACGCTGGACACCGTGAGCTTCAACAGCGCTTCGGTCACCAACGCGCTGGTATTCCGGGCTGACCCGGGAGACAGACCGGTCACTTTCTTTGCGTGGCCGCCGTGCGGCGCCGGGCAACCGACCGAGCCGGTGAGCAACGAGCCACCGGAACTCATGGACATGCTGAACCAGCCGCTGGGCCCGTTCTCAGTGACGGCTACAGACGGCGCCGTCGTGTCGAGCGCGTCCACGAGAAATCGCCCGCTACTGCTGCTGTACTGCATGCCGGGCACCCACGCCGCCGACTACCCCGGTCAGTATCAGCACCTGCTCACGCAGTACCCGTCCGACCGGTTGTCGATCGTGCTCGTCGTCCGCGACCCGGAGAACTACAGCGGGCGCGAGCTGAGCGAGCTCACGTCCGGTGCCTTCAAGGGTACGGTCGTGCTGGACAAGGGCGACAAGATGGCTGCTCTTGTGCCCGTGAAGAGCTCCCCGTTCGCAGTATTCGTCGATGCCGGGGGCATCGTCCGCGATGCCAAGCTCGGGGGGGCGTACGGTGATGCCGACGAAGACCTGGAGCGGCGCACCGGCAAGCTCGTCAGTGGTGAGCTGGCCTTCAGCGCGGAGCAGGTCACGAAGCGGCGTGCGGCCGCCAAGGCGTGGGCGGATTACTGGAAAGAGAAGATGCCCGCCAGCGCGGTCCCCACGACTCCGGAGCGGCAAACCCTCTCCCTCCAATCCACGGGCCCAAGCCTCGCTGCCGTGAGTGAGCCTGTTGGCGACGTCGGCTGGGGGTGGAGCTTCGCCCGGAGATGGGTGGACCTGGACGCCGACGGGCATCCTGAGCTGCCGCTCATCGGGCGTGACGGCGACATCGCGATCATCTCGGCCGACGGGCAGGTCCGGTCAGTCGGTATCGAGTACCCGGGGGTCTCCAGGCCGCAGATCGACAATGCTGTGCCTGTGAGAAGCCCCGACGGCGCCCTGTGGGCGGTCGCCTACAGGGACCTGGACGAGTCCGCGGCGAACGCGGCGCGGAGCTCGCCCGTGCTGGCGCTGTTCGCGCACAACGGCAAGCGGATGTGGACCTATGAGAAGCCCCGCGTGCTCGAGGCCGTCGAAGGCAATCAGTTCGATTCGCTCTACTACTCCATCACCGCGACGGACCTTGACGGCGACGGCGCGGACGAGCTGGTCATCGGTGGCTCGATTTCGCGCATGGAACCGACGGGGGCCGACAAGTTCTCAGCCACTGGAATCGGCGACACGAGCTTCATCGCCGCTCTGGATCGGGCGGGCCGAACGCTCTCGTTCACACAGCTTCCCAAGGGCCACATCGGGTGGATCGAGCCGCTGCCGGCGGTCCGGGGAACGGTGCTGATATCCCTGGACAGCAAGATCTGCCGGGTTGAGTTCTCAGGGCTCCCGAAGCACTGATTCGGTCGAGCCACCCGAGCAAGCAGCGTCAGGCCTTCGGTGCTTTGTGGAACGGCAATGTCGTCACCTCGGCGTCGAACACCGCGTCCTTACCGGAATCAATGCTCAGCTTCTGCCCGGGCTGCGCGAGCCCAGATTCCACATACCCCATCGCGATCCCACGCCCGACTGTCGGCCCGATGCACGCGCTGGTGACGGTGCCCACCTGCCGGGCGCCCTCCTTGATAACCATGCCGGCGCGGGCCGAGCGCTTGCCCTCGACCCACATGCCAACCAGCCTGGTCTTGGGACCGCCCGAATCGCGCACGCGTTTGAGGGCGACCATGCCGACGTAGGCCTCGCCGCGTTCGTCTTTGTCCTTGTCGATGGCGATGGCGAAGTCCAGGCCGCTGGCCAGCGCGTTGATCTCTTCGCCCAGCTCATGCCCATAGAGCGGCATGCCGGCTTCCATCCGGAGCGTGTCGCGGGCGCCGAGACCGACGGGGTCGGTCACGTGCGCTTCGTCGCGCACCAGCATCTTCATGGCCATCTCGACCATGCTCGCCGGCAGGATCACCTCGACGCCGTCCTCGCCGGTGTAGCCGGTGCGGCTGACGATCAGCTTCATGATGAGGTAGTTCTTCTCGGCGAATCGGTACTTCTTGAGGGTGGGGATCTCGCGGCTGTACTTGCCGATGATCTCCATCACCTTCGGGCCCTGCATGGCGACCATGGCTGTCTTCATGGTCAGGTCGTCGATCTTGACGACGAGGTCGCCCTTGATCGCCTCGAAGTGCGCCAGCAGCTTCTCGCGGTTGGAGGCGTTGACCACGACAAGGAAGTCCGCGTCGTCCTTGCGGTAGACGATCACGTCGTCCTTCACCCCGCCGTCGGCGTTGCACACCAGGCTGTAGCGGCACTGCCCGGCCTGCAAATCGCTGATCCGGCGTGTGCACAAGCGCTCCAGGAACCGCCGCGCGTGCCGCCCCGTGACGCTCACCCGCCCCATGTGCGACACGTCGAACAGGCCCCCGGCGCTCCGCACCCGCTTGTGCTCGGCGATGATGCCGGTTGTGGCCGGATCGGCGCCGGCGGGCTGGTAAAGCAGGGGCATCTCCCAGCCGGCGAAGTCGACCATCTTGCCGCCGTACTTGAGGTGGAACGCGTGAAGGGGGGTCTTGAGCACGTCTGTCTCCTTGGGGAGGAGAGTGTACGCGTCAGCGGCCCCGCGGAGACGGCGGCGGCGGGGCAGCGCCCGGGCCGGGGACCAGCTCCCCCTTGCTCCGCTTGAACCATTCGAGCAGGTCCACCGCGTTCTGATAGCCGACGCGCCGCCCCAGCTCTCGGTCGCCCGCGCGGATGATCACCGTCGGCATCGCCTCAATCTTGAGCTGCTCGGCCAAGGCCTGCTCTTCGTCCACGTCCAGCCTGAACGTGACGGCGTTGTCGCGAAGCCAGCCGGCCACGTCTGCGTGCGGCCAGACGTCCGTGTCCATCAGCCTGCACGGGCCGCACCACGAGGCCGTGGCGTCGATGACGAGCAGCTTGCCCTGCTCCGCTGCGAGGGCGGTCGCGTCCGCCCATGAGACCTGCGGGAACGCGGCGGGGCGCCCGGCGCCGCGCGGCGCCTTCCACAACGCCAGCACGCCGGCGAGCAGCGGGACGCAGATGATCGCCAGCAGGGTCTTTCGGTTCATGGGCGTTGCCGGCGTCGCCGGATTGGACGCTATCGCGACGGCGTCGCGCGGGCCTGCACCTCGGCCAGCAGCGCGGCGTCTCCCTTGCCCGCCTTGGCCGCGGCGCCGAGCCAGTCCGCGTGCTCGGGCCGCGCCTGGTTCTGCTTCAGCGCGGCCTTGACCACGAGTTTTACGTCATCCCAGCGTTTGGCCTGCACCAGCGCCGGGCCGAGGTTGCGGTCCACCCGCGCCACCAGCCACCCAGCGTTGGGATCGGCCTTGACCTTGTCGAACCACTCGAGCGTGCGCTTCGATTCGCCCAGCACGTCATTGAGCGCCGCCCAGCTCGCCAAGGGGCCGGGCATGATCGCCAGCGGCTCCTTGGGCGACGGGCCGGCGGCATCGCGGAGCGCCGCGAAGGCCTGCTTCGCCGGCGCCGAGGACCTGGCGAGCTTGCCCATCTCGTCCGAAAGCGCTCCCAGCGCGCCGGCGTCCGGGATAGATTTCTGCGTGAGCAGGGTCCACGCCGCGGCGTAACACTTGGCGGCCTCCTCGGCGCTGCCGGCATTGGCCAGTTCGCGGGCTTCCTTGATCTTGGCGTCGGAGGGCGAGATCGGGTTGAGCGGGTCGATGGGCTTCTTGTCAGTGGTGCCGCCCGCCGGGTCGGGCGATTCCGACGGGCGTTTCGACGGGAGGCCCGGCCCCTTCTTGGCGTTGACCGACCGCAGCCAGTCCAGGAGCGCTTCGGGCTCCAGGCCGCCCACCTGACGCTCGATCTCGCGGTCGCCCATCAACACGATGATGGTGGGCATGGCCGAGATGTTGAAGCGGCGCGACAGCTCCGCGTCGCGGTCCACATCGAACTGCACCGCCAACGCGTTCTCCCGAACCCACCGCACCACCGAGGCGTTGGTCCACGAATAGCGGTCCATGGCCTTGCACGGCCCGCACCAGGAGGCCATGGCGTCGACGATGAGGATCTTCCTCTCGTCGCGCGACTTCTCCGCCGCCTGCTTAAACGTCAGGTCAGAAAACAGCGGCGGCTTGGCGAGGGCGCCGTGCGACAGGGCGACGGCGGCGAAGAGAACGGCGAAGCGACGGAACGCGGTGATAGCTCGCACCATGGCGGCCTCCGGTGGTGTCGGACCGTGACGCATGGTACCCCGCCGGCGTGCCCGCTCCAAGACCCCTTCCATGCGGTGCTCGGCGTCCGATTCTGCCGCGGCGGGCGGCGTGTCCAGCCCAACCGGGGGCGGGTATCCTGCTGCCATGCAGACCAAAGTCGTTTCCTCGGCTACCGCCGCCATCGAGCTGGCCCGCCAGAAGGGCATCCTGCGCGACAACATCACGGTGATGGTGGGGGGGTTCGGCCTGTGCGGCATCCCCGAGCACCTGATCGTCGCGCTGAGGGACTCGGGCGTGAAGGGGCTGACGTGCATCAGCAACAACGCCGGCGTGGACGACTTCGGCCTGGGCCTGCTGCTGCAGACGCGCCAGATCAGGAAGATGATCTCCAGCTATGTGGGCGAGAATGCCGAGTTCGAGCGGCAGTTCCTGTCCAAGGAGCTGGAGGTGGAGTTCAACCCGCAGGGCACGCTCGCCGAGCGGATCAGGGCGGGCGGCGCGGGCATCCCGGCGTTCTACACCGCCACCGGCGCCGGCACCGTGATCGCCGACGGCAAAGACACGCGAGAGTTCTTTCGACCCGCTGACGGTCGCTGCGGCGCGACCATCCCCGGGCGCGGCTACGCGGGTAGACCTGGCAGTGCGCCGCAGAGCGGGTCGGCGCGCCCGTACGTGCTGGAGACGGGCCTGTACGCCGACCTGTCGCTTGTGAAGGCATGGAAGGCCGACGAGTTCGGCAACCTGATGTACCGCATGACGGCCCGGAACTTCAACCCGATGATGGCCACCGCAGCGGCGCTGGTGCTGGTGGAGGTTGAGGAGATCGTGCCAACCGGTGGGCTCGAGGCGGATACGGTGCATACGCCGGGGAGCTATGTCGACGCGGTGGTGAAGACGGTGCCGCAGAAGAGGATTGAGCAGCGGACGGTGAGGAAAGGGTGAGCATCACCTCGTGAGCGAGGGAGGACCAATCATGACGGAGCAAACTCCGAGCATTGGATCGAACGGGCCGTTGATGGACCAGTCGAAACTCGGCGCCTATATGCGCGGCGCGCCGCCGCACACGATGCTCACCCACGGCGTGATCGTTCAGATCGTGAGCGTGTTCGTAAGTCATTGGTCCAGCGCCGTGAGCGACAGGTTCGACCCAACAGCCGAACCCATGCAGAAGATGCTCAGCCTGGGGTGGGGCTTGAACATGGTGTCGGGCGCGATGTCGCTGGTCGGATGGGCGCTCGTGGTATTCGCGTGCGCGCGGGTGATCGCCGATGCGCTCAGGGGCATCGACCGATGAGCGCGAACACGATGCGCCGTCGGCCCGCGGCTTTTCTTCGGGACGAGTCCCCCGCCCTGCTCCTGGGACTGGGCGTTGGGTTGTGGGTGCTGGTTCGGCTTACCGAGCTGATCCACGAGTCAATGGTCGCTGTATTCGAAACGCCGATGCCGGTGTTTGGGAAGGGCGAATACCTGGTGCGGACGATGATGGTGTTCGAGGCGAGCTTGAATGTGGTCGGATATGCGCTGGTGTACTTCGCCGTGGCGCGCCTGATCGCCGATGCGGCGCGGGTTCGCATCCGACCGGTGATGGGTTCGCCGCGCTCCAGCTCATCGCCCGCGTAGCGGCCGTGCGATGGTTGCCAGCGGCGCAGCCGCTGGAGTATCGCCAGGACGACCCTCGCCCGTGAAGCGGGCGAGCGACCCGCATGACACCCGCTCGTCGCGCCCGACCGTTTCACGGTCGGCGCTGCCTATCTCCACCCACCAGCGGCTGCGCCGCTGGCAACCATCGTGAGCCCGCTTCGCGGGTAAGGATGCGGCTCACGGGGCTGACGGAGTCAATCGGGCGTCACGCCGGACTGACCCTCACTCCTCCATCGTCTTCTTCCGCCTCAGCACATGGTGGTACGACTGCGCGAACCGGTGCGCCTCGTCGCGGATGTACTGGCATAGCCGCAGCGCCGCGTTCTCGCGCGGCAGGCGCACCGGCTCGTGCCGCTTCTGCACATAGATCAGCTCTTCTTTCTTCGCCAAGCTGATGACCATCGGCGGCAGCACGCCGAGCGTATCGAACGCCTCCTGCGCAGCGTGCAACTGGCCCAATCCGCCGTCGATCAGGATCACGTCGGGGTACAGCTCGTGCCCCGCGCCGGCCTCGCGGTAACGCCGTGAGATCACCTCGCGGATCGCGCCGTAGTCGTCGTTGATGCCGGCGGTCGGGCCGCGTTGGACGGCGGGCCCCTCGTCCTCGCGCCAGCCCGGGCCCCTGATCTTGTATCGCCGGTACTCGTTCTTCAGCGGGCGCCCGTCCACGAAGCACACCTTGCTCGCGACGGTCTCGCCGCCCTGCAGGTGGGCGATGTCGAAGCCTTCGATGCAGCGGATTTCGCCCGTGATTCCCAGCACTTTCGCCAGGGCTCGCGTTGCCTTGCGGGGGTTTCGGGGGTCGGGCAGCAGGGCGTTCTCGGTCTCGGGCTGCCAGCCGTCGCGCTTGGTGGCCCGCTGGTCGAGGCGCTCGATGGCCCTGATCTGGTCGCGGAGCACGGCGGCTTTCTCAAAGTTCAGCTCCGCCGCGGCGGCCTCCATGTCCTGCTTCAGTTCGCGCAGCATCACGCTGCGCTTGGAGTCGATGAAGCGGATGAAGCGGTCGGTGTCGGCCTTGTACGCCTCGGGGGTGATCCGGTCCGCGCACGGCGCGGTGCAGCGCCCGATGCTGTGCAAGAGGCACGGGCGGAACAGCTTGTTCTCCGGCGCGCCGGCCACGATGTCGAGCTTGCAGGTGCGAAACTTGAACACCCGCTGCAGGTGCTGCACCGCCCAGCGCAGGCTGGCAACCGCCGTGAACGGACCGAACACCTTGGCCCCCTTGCGTTCCGCCGTCTGCGGGTCGCGGGTGATGAACACGCGCGGGAAGTCTTCGCGCTGCGTCACGGCGAGGTACGGGAACGTCTTGTCGTCCAGCAGCTTGACATTGAAGCGCGGCTGGATGTCCTTGATAAGACGGTTCTCGGCCAGGAGCGCCTCCCACTCGCCCTCGCACTCGATCACGTCGAAGTCGTGGACCAGCTCGAGCATGGGCTGTTTCTTGTAGCCCAGCTCGGCGGAGGGGACGAAGTAGGAAGACACCCGGTCCGGCAGACGGCCCGCCTTGCCCACGTACAGCACCGTTCCCCCGGCGTCTTTCATGAGGTACACGCCCGGCGACGCGGGAAGCTCGCGGGCCTTGGCCAGCAGGCGTGCCAGCCGGGCCTCGCGGGGCTCACCGGGGCTTGTGGGGGAATGATCGTCAGCGTCGGTCACGATCAATCGTATGACGGCGCTCACGCCTGCCCGGGCGGGATGAACGACGCCGCCAGCCGCACCGTCCGGGCGGGGCGCTCCGGATCGTCGCACCGCAGGCACAGGGCCGTGACGGCTTCCTCGCCGGCCCGGTGCACAGGCAGTTGAAGCGTGCCGACGCCGCCCGCTGGCGCCCGTAACGATTGGTCGGCGTCGCCGCGGAGCAGAACCACCCGGGGCGGTTGTTTGAGCCGCTTCGAGGAGCAGGCCAGGGCGCTCCACAGGCCCATCGCCGCCCGCTCGCACAGGCAGACCACGCCCGCCGCGTCGAGTGATCCGTCGTCGGCGGCCCGCTCGGCCCAGGCGGCCGCGGCGTCAAAGGCGGAAGCGGCGGGCCTCAGGGGTTCGACGGGCACGGCCCGGTCCGGGGCTTGGTTCAAGAGGTATGCAGCGATGCTTGTGTGAGCCGGGTCTCCCTCGCGTGCGCCCAGGACAAACAGGCCCGGTGCGCCACGAGTTCCCAGGGCCCACTTGGCGCTCTCGGCCGCCGCCTGCGCAAAATCAACCACCACCCCGGCGGGCGCGCCCGCGTCGCTGCCCACGCGCACGTGGACCGACGGCAGCTTGGCGTCGGCGGCGAGCGTGAGGGCCCCGGTCCCGAAGTCGTCCCAGCCGCAGATCAGCCCCTCGGCGAGCCCCCACGGCGGGCCGTCGGCACGAGCGGCGTCCGCGCCGCGCTGGGTCACTGGCCAGAGCGACAGTGTCCAGCCCAGCGATGCGGCCTTGCTGCGGACGCCTTCGAGCATGCCGGTGGCGAGATCGTCGAGTTTTTCGGGGGCGGCGAAGCAGAGGGTGCGGCTCTTGCGCGTCGCCAGGCCTCTGGCGAACACATCGGGGCTGTAGCCGAGCTCGAGCACCGCCGAGCGCACGCGCGCGATCGTGGCGTGCGAGACCATCTCGGGCCTGCTGAGCGCCCTGCTGACCGTCGCGGTGGAGACCCCGGCGCGATCGGCGACGTCGCGGATGGAGATCGCCGGCGTCTCGGCGCCGCGGCTGGGATTGCCGGTGCGCCCTTGCTGGGGCTCGCGTGGTGGCACGCGGCGAGTCTACCGGGGTGGGCGGTGCGGTGAAGCGGATGGGCCCCATCGCGACGCCACGGCTCCCCCGGGTCGTGCTCCGCGCGGCGATGGTGCGGCAGATGAAAGAAAACCGGCGAGCCCAAAGGGGCCCGCCGGTCGGTTTTCGAAGCGTTCAGACCCGTGGGATTCGGGCCTTGGAGTTTCGATTCAGTGAGGCATCAGGCGCGACGGCGGCGGAGAGCCACCAGGCCGGCCAGACCAGCGACGCCAGCAGCGCCGGGAGTCGGGACCGCAACGGTGCGGACGTAGATCGCGTAGTGCTTGCCGCCGTTGAAGGTGGTGTTCACGCCGGCGATGGTGTCGACGGTCCAGTCGAGGTAGTACGACTGGCTCCAGGCGCCGCCGTTGTTAGAGGCGTTGGCCGCGCCGAACTTGAGGGCGCCG
The DNA here is from genome assembly GCA_964510955.1 of uncultured Phycisphaeraceae bacterium. Classification (GTDB taxonomy): domain Bacteria; phylum Planctomycetota; class Phycisphaerae; order Phycisphaerales; family UBA1924; genus JAFLCM01. The sequence goes on along the minus strand of CAZEDW010000005.1, from coordinate 84,194 downwards.
AGGCTGCCCGCGTTGTTCGGGTCGCCCTGGTTGGCGCCGTCACGGATGTTGACGACGAAGCCGGTGGTGGTCGGGTCGGACGAGCCGGGACGCAGCGACAGGTTCAGGACGAACAGGCTGTCAGAGCCGGCGAACACGCCGCTGCCCGAGGGGATGAAAGCGGTGGAGAACCACACGCCCTGCACCTGGCCGGCGCGGAAGCCGGACATGGTGGTGGTGGAGCCGGAGGCGCCGGGGTTCACCGCACCGAGCGAGGCGTTGGACGAGTACCCGTCGGTCGTGTTCGAGTTGCCGTCACCAGCGATCGTGGGGCCGTTGGTGTCCATGCCGAAGTAGTTGTCATAGATGCCGCCGGGAGTGTTGGCAGCGCCGTCAGCGGAGGGGGCGAAGACGCCACCCGCGCCGCGGCTGTCCTGGAACGAGCCGAGGGCCGTGGTCCAGGTGATGGGGGCGCCGGTGCCGCCGGGGACAACGCCCGCGTCGCAGGCGTTGACCTGGAACGCGGCGCCCTGGGCCGCGCCAGCAGCAACAACGAGGGCAGAAGCGCAGAACAGCTTCGTAACCATTACAGAATCTCCATCTCTTACTTTGTGACTCCGATCCCAAAGCCCGCCCACGTTGGGCGGACCTCTGTGCACTTTCACTATACCCCGAAAAACAGGCGCGCCAAGTCAATTCGACGAGGATTCCTTCCAAGCAGCGGACATTTTTGGCTGGGATGGGCCGAGAAGAAGGGCCGTGCGGCCCTCAGGACCGCATCAAGCTTTGCCGGACCTCGGTGTACGGTTTTTGTACGATCGATAGCTGGAATCGATCCCCAGGCGGGACGAGGCGTGAACGGTGGATCGACGGCCCCCATTTCAAACTGGGATATCGAGCTTCCTGAGCATCGGGGTCCGTGCGCCCGGGGCCATCGATCGCCGGTCGTCGGCAGCGGGCAATTGGCAGACCCGAACAGTCCAGGCTCAGCCGCTGGCGCCGACGGTCAACGCCGCGACTCGCTCGACATTCCCAGCCGCGATCTTGTCGAAGCCGCTGCCCAGCTCGCCGATCGGGTCGGGCGGGACGATCTCGACCTTCTTCTCGCCGAGCTTCGCCTCGCCGCGCTGCACGCGGGCCTGGAACTCTCGGCACTCCTTCAGCAGCCGGTCCAGGATCTCCGCTTCGGGGACGTTGGCGACGCGCTCGCCCTGCACATAGATGATGCCGCGCCGGTCGCCGGCGAACACCGCCACGTCGGCGCCCTCGGCCTCGCCCGGCCCGTTCACGATGCAGCCCATGACGGCCACCTTCATCGGGACGGCGATCTCTTCCGCGAGCTTCTTCCGGACGTCCTGAACCAGCGTGAACAGGTCCACCTGGATGCGTCCGCACGTCGGGCAGGCGATCAGGTCCACGCCCTTGCGCTCGCGGAGGCCGAGGCTCCAGAGAAGCTCCAGCCCGTCCTCGACCTCGTAGACCGGGTCGTTGGCGTAGCTGATGCGGATGGTGTCGCCGACGCCGTTGCAGAGAAGGGCGCTCAGCGCGGCAACCGAGCGGATGCAGCCGGTCTCCTTGGGACCCGCGTGGGTCACGCCCAGGTGCAGCGGTTCGTCGAAACGCTCGGAAATCTCAGAGTAAACCTCGAAAACGAACGCCGCGTCCATGCTCTTGGCGCTGATGGCGACGTCGAAGAAGTCCTGCTCGTAGAAGATGTCCATGTACTCTTCGAGCTTGGCGAGCATGAGCGCCAGCATGTGCCCGTGCTTGCGGCTGGCGAAGAACTTGCCCAGCTCTTCCTTGCGCTTCTGCTTGTCCTTGCGCTCGATGATGGAGCCTTCGTTGACGCCGACGCGGATGGGCAGGCCGCGGGCCTTGCAGGCCTGGATCACGTCGATCACCTGGGCGCGATCGGTGATGTTGCCGGGGTTGAGGCGGATCTTGTGCACGCCCGCTTCGACGGCCTCCAGCGCCCGCTGGAAGTGGAAATGCACGTCGGCCACAATCGGCACCCGCACCTGCGGGATGATGTGCTTGAGGGCCTCGGTGTCTTTCTTCTCCGGCACGGCCACCCGCACGATGTCGGCGCCGGCCGCCGCCAGCTTGTGGATCTCGGCGACGCACTTGTCCACGTCGTAGGTGTAGCCGGCGGTCATGGTCTGCACGCTGACGGGCGCGGGGGTTGTGGGCTCGCCGGGCTGGGGGATCCACGCCTGGCGCGAGGGGCCCTTGCGGGGCAGGCCGCCGCCGACCTGGATGACGCCGACGCGCTGGTCGCCGATGTAGATGGGGCGGGTGGGGCGGCGGGTGGTCCGGGAACCGGGGGTGGCAGCGGGAGTGGAGTCGGGGGGCGTGCGCATTGGGGCGGATGATAGGGGGAGTTCGGGGTGACAATTCTTGAGGTGCACCTGGGATCTTGGTGTGGAACGGGCGCCCGATGCTGTATTCTCGCGGATCGCATCGGCAGGACCGGGAGAAGGAGAGATTCATGGGAAAGTTTGAGTTGTGTGCCGCAGTGTTTGGGCGAGCCGGCTCTTTGGCGGCGATTCTCGCCGGGTGTAGCGCCGCCCACGCCGGCGCCCCTGCGTGCGGCCCCTTCACCACCGACCTCTTCGCCGCCTATCAGCAGGGCGGCGACCCGTTCCTCCGCGGGGTGCAGGACCCGGACTCGGGCTGGACCTTTCACCAAGGGACACCGAGCGGGGATCTGTTGACGGGCCTTCCCGGGGCCGGCGTTTACCCGGCGGGGTTCTGGGGCTCGGCGACCCTGTCGTACAACGTACCGACCGGTGGGCCGCTGATGTCGCCCGATCCGCAGATCAATCAGGTGCCCTTCTACCGGCGCCCGCCGTCGTTCAACGGCATCTTTCTTCACCCCGGCGCCACCGATTCCATCAACGGGTGCGCGGCGCTGCACGCCCAGGCGCCGATGGTCATTACGGCCTTGAGCGGTCAAGCAGAGGACGTCGGGAGCTTCGACGGCATCCAGGTGCGCGTGGTGAAGCGTTCCGCCGGCGGCGATGTTGACATCGTGCCGTTCACCTTTGCCGGGCCGAACCCCGCTCCCGCCGTGGCGCTCACGCCTTCGCCGGGCACGCTGCCGATCGTGCTGAACCCGGGCGACAGCCTGTTCGTCCAGAGCAACCGCTGGGGCAACGAGTTCGAGGACTGGACCAATGTCAACCTCTCGGTCACCTTCACCGGCGGGCCGTTTGTCCCGGCGCCGGCGTCGGCCACCACCGCGTGCAACGGGCGTTCAACCACGCTGAGCGTCCAGGCGCTGGGGACCGGCCTGACCTACCGGTGGCGCCGCAACGGCGTAAACATGTCGAACACACCCGGTCGGTACGCCGGCGTCACCACCGCCAGCCTCACCATCTCCGCGCTCTCCAAGCCCGACCTGCAGGACCGCTTTGACTGCGTGGTCACCAGCTCGTGCAGCGGCTTCAGCGTGGTCTCGGGTGAGGGGAAAGTGGTCTCGCTGCTGCCGGATTTCAACGCCGACGGGTCGATCAACACGGCGGACCTGACGCTGCTGCTGGCCCGGTTTGGCCAGGCGATCGCGCCGAGCGACCCGATCGACATCAACTCCGACGGCGTCATCAACACGTCGGACCTGGTGGCGTTTCTGGCGAACTTCGGGCGGGCGTGCCCGTGAGTGCCACCGACCCGTCTTGGGGTCGGTGCCGCGCAGCGTGTCGGATGGACACCGACCGAAGGACAGGTCGGTGGCACTACGCGGTGATCTGTTCGATGGTCACCGCGGTGCCGTAGCACAGCACCTCACTCGCGGCGGACCGGCCGCCGATCTCGGAGGCGTCGTAGCGGAAGCCGACGACGGCGTTGGCGCCGATGGCGCGGGCGTGATCGATCATGAGCTCGTAGGCCTGCTGGCGCGTCTGCTCGCACATCTCGGTGTACGCGCCGATCTGGCCGCCCACGATGCTCTTCAGGCCGCCGATGATGCCCTGCGCGATGGTGGGGGCGCGGACGATCAGGCCGCGCACCACGCCGTGGTACTTGGCGATGCGGTAGCCCTCGATGGTGAAGGTGGTGGTGACGGGGAGGCTCATGGTGCGGCGTCCTTGTGGCGCTGCTGGATTGGGCGGCGCGCCGGGCACTGTACCACTGGCCCATCGGATCGGCCCGGCGTCAGCGCAGCCCGTATTCCTTCAGCTTGCGGTACAGCGTCCGTTCGCCGATGCCCAGCAGCTTGGCGGCCTGCTCGCGGTTGCCCGCGGTGAGTCGCAGGGTTTCGCGGATGGCCTTCTTCTCGAGCTGCTCGAGGCTGGTGCCCGCGAGGCTGCCGCCGGCGCTGTTGCCGGAACCGCCATCGGCGTCGAGCGAGCCGTCGTCGGGCGTGGAGATGTCCGCGGGGATATGAGCCGTGTCGAGGGCGGTGGCGTTGCCGCCCGCGATGCCCAGCACGACCATGTTCTGCACCACGTTGAGCAGCTGGCGCACGTTGCCGGGCCAGTGATAGGCCGTCAGCCGCATCATGGCGGCGTCGGTGACGTCCGGCGGGGGCTTGCTCAGTTCGCCGGCGAAGCGGGCCACCGCGTGGCGCACGATGCGGGGGATGTCCTCGCGCCGCTCGCGCAACGGCGGGAGGTGGATCTCCGCCCCGCGGATCCGGAACAGGAGGTCCTCGCGGAACTTCCCGTCGCGCACCGACGCCCTCAGGTCCTTGTTGGTGGCGCTGACAAAGCGGACGTCGACGTTCTTGGAGTCGTTGGCGCCCAGACGCACCACCTCGCCGCTCTCGAGCACGCGCAGCAGCTTGGCCTGCATGGTGCTGGGCATGTCGCCGATCTCATCGAGGAAGATGGTCCCGCCGTTGGCGTAGGAAAACACGCCCTCGCGGTCCTTGTCGGCGCCGGTGAACGCGCCTTTGACGTGCCCGAAAAGCTGGTCCTCCAGCAGCGTCTCGGACTGCCCGGCGCAGTTGAACGCGACGAAGCGCTTGTCTTTCCGTAGCGAGTTGCGGTGCACCGCCTGGGCGATCAGCTCCTTGCCCGTGCCGCTCTCGCCGGTAATGAGGACGGGCAGGTTGCTCGCCGCCACGGCACGCACGGTCTCGATGATGCGCCGCATCGGCTCGGAGCCGGCGATGATGCCCTCGAACCCGTCGTGCTGCACCAGCGAGCCCAGCCCGCCAGCCCCGCCGGCGCCCCCCGAACCCGCGTCGCCCTCGGCGGAGTGGCGCATCAGGACCGTCTCGGCCGCCCGGTTGATGAGCGAGCGGAACACCGCCAGGTCCAGCGGCTTCTCGATGAAGTCGTACGCCCCGAACTTGAACGCCGCCCGCGCCGTGGGGACGTCGCCGTGGGCCGTCACCATGACCGTCTCGGCGTGGGGCTGTAACTGCCTGGCGGCCTGCAGCACCTTCATGCCGGCGTCCGCGCCGCCGTCGCCCACCGGGCCCGACGAGGTCGCGGCGCCCGCCGAGCCGGGCATGCGGAGGTCGGTGACGATCACGTCGAACGTGCCGTGCTTCAACTCGTCCAGCGCCCGCGCGACGTCGTGAACCAGGGTGCAGACGTGCCCGGGCTTCTTGAGCGCGTCGGCCATCACCTCGGCGTGATCGATCTCGTCCTCGACAATCAGAACCTGGGCTCGGTGCGTCGGGGTGGTCATCGGGCCGGGATTGTAAGGACGACGCTCGGCACGCGGCTACGCCCCGCTCGCTTCCCGGGCCAGCCTGCCCGCCGCCGTCAGCGCGATCGCCATCGCGTCGGCCACGTCCGCCGGTTCGGGCGTCATCGCCAGCCGCAGCACCGTCGCCACCGCCGCCTGAACCTGCGCCTTGGGGGCGTGCCCGTTGCCCGTCAGGGCCTTTTTCACGGCGGTCGGTGGCAGCTCGACCAGCGGCAGCCCGGCCTGCTGAAGGGTGAGCAGAACGACACCCCGCGCGTGGGCCATGACCACGCCGGTCATGGGGTGAACGCTATGGGTCCACACCGCTTCGACCGCCGCCGCCCCGGGCGCCGTGCGGTGGAGAAGATCTGAAAGATCTCGGTGCAGCTCCACCAGCCGCTCGGAGACGCTCCGCCGCTGGTCCAAGCGAAAGACCCCCGCCTCCACCACCCCGGCCTGGTCGAACCGGTCCGGGTCGATAATGTCGAGCACGGCGAAGCCGGTGAGCCGCAGGCCGGGATCGATTCCGAGCATCCTCACGATGGGTGTTGTAGCAGGATCGATGCGCCGGGATGGAAATCAGGTTCCCCAGACGACAGGATTCCTGGTGGATTCTCCGGCTCCGCCGCTAGAATGACGGCACGCGAGGCGCTCCAGCGCTGCCTGTTCCCGGTGGCAGAGCGTCGCGTCGAGGAGGCCCAACATGAACATCCGTTCCCGCGTTCACGGCGTCCCGCTGGTGGTGTCATGCCTGCTCGCCGTGGCCTGGTCGGGCGTGGCCCACGCGCGTCCGGCGTTTACCGACAACTTCGACAGCGGCCCCTCGCCGCTCTGGGGCAACGAGCTGGGCGGCTGGACGACCGCCGGCGGTGTGTACTTCGCCACCGCGCCGGCCAATAACCCCACCACCTACTCGTTGCTGCCGTTCGTCGTCGGCGACGGCTCAATTGAGATGGATATCAAGGGCGTCAGCGACGGCGGCGTGTGGGTCCGCTGCGACGCCACGCGCAGCAACGGCGTGCTGCTGGTCACCGGCGGGCACACGCAATCCGGGCGCGGGTTCTACTGGCACACGGTTCACAATGGCGGCTTCTCAGGGATCCTCAACGAGTCGCCCGCGCAGTTCAACCAGGGCGACGACATCCACATCCGGGTCGTCGCCCACGCCGACACCTACGCGGTCTTCATCAACGGCTCTCCCACGCCCGCGACCACGCTCACCACCGCCGACTTCCCCACCGGGCGCTTCGGTCTTTACGACTTCTCCGGGCCGCTGCAGGCGTTCGACAACGTCTCGGTCGAGCGCGATTGCCCGGCGGATTTCAACTTCGACGGCGTGGTCAACACCCAGGACCTCACCTACCTCCTCGTCCGATTCGGGCAGCCCATCTCGGCGGGCGACGCGGCCGACATTAACTTCGATGGCGGGGTCACCACCGCCGACCTCGTGGCGTTCCTCGCGTACTTCGGGCAGGTATGTCAGTAGCGGCGTCGCGGCGCGCCGGTTCGCGGCTCAAGTTCCGTCGCCACGCCCGCGCGGATCGCGCACCGGCCCGGCCTCGAACGGGGCGTGATCGGCCCGGTGCTTGCGCGCTTCGCGCCAGCGGTGCTTGAAGAACTCCGGGTCGCGCCGGTATTCCTCGATCACCTTCCAGTCGTAGGGGCGTCCGCACTCCGGGCACGTCGCCCTGTCGGGCAGCCCCTTGAGGCAGTAGCCGCAGTGGATGCAGAACGGATCGCGCCGGCTGCCGACGATTTTCTTGACACGGTGACCGACCAGCGAGATCACTGCGCCGCCGACGAACAGCGCCAGCTTGATCTCGCCCGGCCAGGTCCCGATCCCCACGCGTCCCAGCAGGAACGCGAAGACCGCCAGCACCATCAGCCCGATCGCCCCGATCCCAAGCGGCACCCACCACCAGCCGATCGATCGAGCGATGTCGCTGGTATCGGGCGTCCACCACATTTCCTCGCCCTGGTCGGCGACGATGTGCGCCGGCGCCGCGGGCAAATCCACCGCTGAGGCGACCACCTGGGCGGGGACCACGTCGATCGGGTGACGCCCCGCGTCCGTCGATCCGCGGCCGTCGCCGCCCGGCTCACTCGTGGTCATGCCCCGCCCCCCGGGGACTCTCGGCGGGGTGATCCCCTTCGGCGTCTTCGGCGAACTCATCGCCCTCGACGCCCTCGTCAAGCAGCTCGTCGGTCAGGATGTCGTCTTCAGCTCCGTCGAGCGCCGGGCCTTCTCCCGCACCGAGCGCGCCGGCCTCTTCCATGGCCCTGCGCTGGTGCCGGTGCTGGCCGCTCAACAGGTCCTTCAGCTCGGCCCGCTTGCGCTCGCGGATAATCAGGCGGATCGGCACTTCTTTGAAAGGCAGCTCCTCGCGCAGCCGGTTCAGCAGGTACCGCTCGTATTCCGGCGTGAACAGCTCCGGGTGATTCACCACCAGCACGATGGTGGGGGGGGCCACCTCCACCTGCGACACATAGAGCACCTTGATCTTGGTGCCGAGCTTCGAGCTCGGCCCGCGCCGCTCCAGGATTCCGCGCAGCAGGTCGTTCAGCTTGCCGGTGGAGACGCGCTGGCGGGCCTGCTCGTTCAGCTCAAATGCCAGCATCACCGTCTCGCGGACCCCCGACGCTTCCTTGGCGCTGGTGAACACGATGGGGCAGTGGGTCATGCCCTTGAGCTCCTTCTCGATGTACTCGAGATAGTCCTCGGTGCTCACGGGCGCGCCCTTGCGGTTGGGCCTGCCCTCGACCAGGTCCCACTTGTTCACCACGATGATGCACGGCTTGAACTCTTCCAGCACCGTCTGGCCGAGGCGCTTATCGACCCCGGAAATCTCCTGCGTGGCGTCCAGGAGCAACATCACCACGTCGGCCCGCCGGATGCTGTTCATGGCCCGGTCGAAGGCCCAGTGCTCGACCCGGTCGCGCATCTTGGTCGCCTTGCGCACGCCCGCGGTGTCGATGGCCACGCACACCTTGCCGTCGAGGTCGAAGCGCACGTCGATGGAGTCGCGCGTGGTCCCGGCGATCTCCGAGACGATGCACCGCTCCTCGCCAGCCAGGGCGTTGACGAAGCTGCTCTTGCCGGCGTTGCGACGCCCGACGATCGCCATCTTCATCTCCGCGGTGGCGCGCCGCCGGTCGTCGGTGGTCTGCTCGGGCAGGGCCTCGAACAGGCGCTCGAAGAAGTCGCGGCGACGGAAGTTGTTCTTGGCCCCGACCACCCACGACTCGCCGAAACCCAGCCGCGAGCCCTCAAGAGCGTGCGCTTCCCACTTGTCGGCGTCCACCTTGTTGGCGACCACCTGAACCCGGATATCGCCGCGGCCTTTGCCGCCCAGGGTCCGCTCGCGGAGCATCCTGGCGATGGCCTCGTCCATGGGAGTAACGCCGGCCTGGGTATCGAAAACGAAAAGGATCAGGTCCGCGGTGTCAACGGCGGCGGCGATCTGGCCCTCGATCTGGGCCGTCAGCCGGGTGAGGTCCTCGCCCGCGTCGTCGAACCGTGCCCCCTCGGCGACGTACACGCCGTAACCCCCTGTGTCGGTGATCTCGACCAGCTTGGTCTGCGGCGCCTTGCCCGCCGGGGCCGGGCCTTCCACCTCGCACAGGTGCGTCACGCGGTCGCGCGTCACGCCCGGCACGGGATCGACAATGGACACCTTGGCCCGCGCCAGCATGTTCAGCAGCGAAGACTTCCCGACGTTCGGGCGACCGACGATGGCGACGCGAGGCAGCGACATGGGGGATCGTAGGACACTGAACCGCGGACAATGAACCCTGATCAAGCGGGTTCCGCCGCTGATCACCGTTCAATGTTCACTGGCGGGTGTTCAGGGTTCGGTGTTCACCGCGGCGACCAACCCCCCCGCCAGCCCGCGGTACACCCCGCACCTCGAAACAAGCTCCTCGTGCCGACCCTGGTCCAGCACGCGCCCGCGCTCCATCACCACGATGCGGTCGGCGTTCATCACCGTGCTCAGCCGGTGGGCGACGATCAGGCACGTCCGCGCTCGGCCGAACTCCGCGATCGCCTGGGCGATCTGCGACTCGCTCTCGGTGTCGATCATGCTGGTCGCCTCATCCATGATCAGGATCGCAGGGTCGCGCAAGATGGCCCGCGCGATCGCCAGCCGCTGGCGCTGGCCGCCGGACAAGGTCAGACCCTGCTCACCCACCGGCGTGTCGTAGCCCTGCGGCGTGCGCGTGATGAACTCATGGGCGTGGGCGAGCTTGGCCGCCTGGATGATCTTCTCGCGCGGGGCCCGCTCGGGCGTGAGGCCGTAGGCGATATTGCTCGCGATGGTCCCCCGGAAGAGCACGGTCTCCTGCGTCACCACGCCGATCTGGCTGCGCAGGCTCCGCAGCGAGACCTTGGCGATGTCGTTGCCGTCGATCAGCACGCGCCCGGCGCCCGGCTCAAACAAGCGCGGCACCAGCCCCAGCAGCGTGGTCTTGCCGCAGCCGTTGGGACCGACGACAGCGACGCGCTCGCCGTGGGGAATGACCAGCGACACACCGTCGAGCGCCGGCGACTCGGACCCGGGGTAGGTGAAGCTCACCTCCTCGAACACCACGCTCTCGGCGTGCCGGGCCAGCGTGGGGCGGCGGCGGTCGCGCATCTCCTCCAGCGGGGCGTCGAGCAGCTGCTGCAGCCGGTCGCTGGCGGCCCGCGCGGCCTGGATCTCCTGCAGGATCCCCGTCATCGGCTTCAGTGAAGCCCCGCACACCCCCAGCGCGCCGAGCACCGTGATGAAACTCGCGGCCTCCAGGTGCCCGGCGATGATCTGCTTGGCCGCCACCAGCGCCAGCCCGCCGGCGACGAACAGCGCGATCACCTCCATCAGTGGGCTTGATATGGCCCGCGCCGTCCGCACCTTCATCGATTCCCGCAGCACGTCCTCGTTGGCCCGCGTAAACCGCGCGATCTCGTACCGCTCGGCCCCGTGGACCTTCACAACCCGGAACCCGCGTGTCGCCTCGCCCGCCGCCTCCAGCAGGCGCGCCTGGCTCTGCATCTGGCGGCGGGACGCCCGCGTGATCTTCTTGCCGAGCTTCCTCAAAATCACCGCCAGCACCGGCGCCACGATCACGGTGATCGCGGTGAGCCGCCAGTTCATGATGAACGCGGCCACCAGCGCCGCCCCGCCCTTGGTCACCTGGGCCACGGCCTTGGCCGTCAGTTGCTGGAACCCGCGCTGCACCATGGCCGAGTCGGACACGATCCGGCTGATGATGTCGCTCGATGTGCCGCGCACCACCTCCCCCAGCGGCATGTGCAGCACGCGGTGGAACGCCCGGCGCCGCAGGTCCGCCACCGCGCGCGTCACAATCGTCAACGAGAGAAACTCGTGCAGGAAGTTCGCAAGCGCCCCGAAGACCGTGAGCACCCCCAGCCCCAGCACGATCACCAGCACGGCGTTGAACTCACCGCTGGGCAGCAGGTTGATCACCCACTGCGGCACGATCATCAGCCTTCCCGCGTGAGCCGCGTTCCACTCCGCCGCCAGCAGGGGCAGGTCCTTGTGCTCGCCGAAGATGATCCGCAGCGCCTGGGCCATCCCGATCAGCCCCGCGCCCAGCCCGCCTGCTGAAACCAGGGCCATGACCAACGCCACGGCCGCGAGGCCACGCTCGCGGAGCATCAGACGGGCTTGGGACCAGAACGGGGACATTCCGGGGGAGTTCAAAGCTCAAATCAGCAAATCAGCAAATCCGGACTCGATGCCTCGATGCCTCACGCCTTGATGCCTTCATACAAGGCAGCCCAATCCCTCCAGAACCCCGGATACGTCTTGGCCACGCACCGCGGGTCGCGGATCACCACGTTGGGCCGGCGCAGCCCGATGATCGCCAGGCTCATCGCCATGCGGTGATCATCGTAGGTGTCGAACACGACAGGCGCAGCGGTGGGGGAGCAGTTCACACCGCCCGGGGTGGTCGGCGGCGTAATCCGGAGCAACTCGTCTTTCACCCCGCCTTCGGCGACGTACGACTCGATCCGGACTTCGACGTCAATCTTGGAGAGCTCGGCCTGAACGGCGGCGAGCCGGTCGGTTTCCTTCACACGCAAGGTGCGCAACCCGCGAAGCGTGGCGGTCCCGGTGCCGAAACACGCCGCCGCCGCCGCGGTCATCGCCGTGTCGGGCATCGTCGACAAATCAACGTCGCCCCCCGCGAGCACGCTCGGCAGCACGCCCGCGAACGACGCGTCGCCCTGCAGCGAATCGGACCTCAATCCGCCGATCACGCACCTCGCCCCCGGGACCACGGCCGCCGCGCCCCAGAAATAGGTTGCCCCGCTCGCGTCCGGCTCGACGTCATAGGTGAACCCCGGGATCCCTTGGCGGCCGCCCACGCGCACCGCCGCTCTGGTCCAGTCCGCGGCCCGCTCCGCCTGACCCAGCTTGGCCTGCCGCAGCAGCGCCAGGGTCATGTCGATGTAAGAAGGGCTGGTTGGCGGCGCGGTGAAAACCACCTCGATCCCGCGCCGCATCCACGGCGCCAGCAGCAGAAGGGCGGAGACAAACTGGCTGCTCAGCGTTGCTCCAACCTCGACCACGCCCCCATCGGGTCGGCACGGGTGAACGCGGATCGGGAGGCATCCCTTCTCCCGCAACTCGTCGATCCTCACACCCAGCCGGCGCAGCAGCCCGAGCAGTTCGCCGATCGGTCGCTGCCTCATCCGCTGGTTCCCGTCGATGACAACCGGGGCATCGGCCAGGCACGCCGCGGCGGTCAGAAACCGCGTCGCCGTCCCGGCGTTCTTCAGGTTCAGCTCGATCCCGCCGTGGAGCCGGCCACTGACCCCTCGGATATGAACCTCGTTGGCCCCGCCCGCACGCTCGTGAATCTCGATCTCCACGCGCATCGCCCGCAGCGCCGCGATCATCACCCGCGCGTCTTCGGCGTCCAAAAGGCAGTTCCGCAGCACCGAATCGCCCGAAGCCAGCCCCGCCAGCAGCAGGGCCCGGTTCGTCAGGCTCTTGCTGCCCGGCGGGCGCACCGTCACATCAAAGGGGCGCTCCGGGGGGACCGGGCACAACGCCAGTTCCGAGGGGAGCTCGCCCAGCGGCCGTTTCAAGATGGCAACCAGTTCGCGCGGCGTCATCGGCTGCCACGGGAGGCCGCCTTCGGCTGCCCGCGTCCTCCGTGGTGCTCCGCCCCGGCAAATCTGAAGCCTGAATGTCCGTGGCGCACAGGGACGTTCACTCCCCCTCCCCGTTCCCGCCCTCGCGCCGGAACACCGCCACCACGTCCTCCACCGGCACAACGAAAAGCCGGTTGTCGCCCTCGAAGTCCACGGGGATGCTGTGCTTGGGGTTGAACAGCACTTTGTCGTACTGCTTGATCGGGTAGTCGCTGTCGCCGGCCACCTGGGCCGATACCGCCACGATCCGCCCCGTAATCGTCGGGATCTCGATCTTGTCGGGCAGGTGAATGCCGGACTTGGTGGTCTTCTTGTCCTGGTCCTTGCGGATCAGCACCCGCTTGCCGATGGGCTCGACGGTTTCGATCCGGGTTGGGGAGGGCTTCGGGGTCGCCATGCTTCGGCTAGTCTAGGGGAGACCCCGGCGGCTGCGACGCCGCGGAACGGCACGGAGCCGCCCCATGAACTTGCTCGCCGATGCGTCAACCAGCGCCGCCTCGCCGAACCAGACCGAGGCGGTCAGGAAGTTCGCTGATGAGTTGCAGTCCCTCGGCGCGACCTATGGCCTGAAGCTGTTGGGCGCCTTGGTATTTCTGCTCGGAGCGTGGCTGGTCGCGGGCTGGATTTCCCGGCTCGCGGCGCGTGGCCTCAACCGGGCGAAGGTTGATGTCACCCTCGCCAAGTTCCTCGCCACCTCGACCCGGTGGGGCGTCATCGCCATGTCCGTGGTGGCGTGCCTTGGGATTTTCGGCATCCAGACCGCCAGCTTCGCGGCCGTCATCGGGGCGGCCGGGCTGGCCGTGGGGCTGGCTTTTCAGGGCACCCTGTCCAACCTCGCGGCCGGGACAATGCTGCTGATATTCCGCCCCTTCAAGGTGGGCGACTCGGTGGTGGTGGCGGGTCAGGCGGGGGTGGTGGATGAGATCGAGCTCTTTACGACCCAGATCGACACCGCCGACAACCGGCGCGTGATCCTGCCCAACTCGGCGGTTTTCGGCACCATCATCGAAAACCAGTCGTACCACCCGATCCGTCGGGCCACCATCAATCTGACCCTGCCCTTCGAGACCGACACCCCCAAGGCCCGTGACGTCCTGCTGGCCGCGGTCAAGGGCGTCCCTGGACAGACCCCCGACAAACCCGCCGAGGTTGCCCTGGCCAAGCTCGGCGCGATTGGCCAGGAGTGGGAGGTCCGATTCTGGGCCCCCCGACAGAACCTCGGCACGGTCCTGGAAGCCGCGAACGAGCGTGTCAAGGCCGCGCTGGATTCCGCGGGAATTCCGCTGGTTTCGCTCCCGCACGTCCGATCCATCACCCGTTAGCATCGCACCGCATTCGATCCCGAGTCCCACCAACCCATTCAATGCTCGGCCTGACCCCCGGAACAGTCGCCCTCATCGACTACGACCCCAAGTGGCCGGGATATTTCCAGTCCGAAGCCGATCGCCTCAGCGCGGCCTTGGGACAGTCGGTCAAGGAAATCGCGCACATCGGCTCCACCGCCGTGCCGGGGATGATCGCCAAGCCCATGATCGACATGATGGTCGGCCTGCACACATTGGCGGACGTGCCCGACATCGTCCCGGCGATGGAGCAACTCGGCTACCAATACAAGGGTGAGTTCGGCATTCCGGACCGCCACTTCTTCGTCCTGGGCGACCCCACGACGCACCACGTCCACATGGTCTTCCATGACGGGCCGTTCTGGCGCCTGAACGTTTTGTTCCGCGATCACCTGCGGAACAATCAGGACGAAGCCCGCGCCTACGAGACGCTGAAGCGCGAACTGGCGGCGAAGTTCGCCAACAACCGCGAGGCGTACACCAAGGGCAAGGACACCTTTATCAAGTCCATGCTGCAGCGGGCAGGGTGGCAGGGCTGAGGCGCCGAGGGGGCACGACCCGTCCGCCGGGGGCGAATCCAAACTGAGTTGTCGGCCCACGGGCACCTGGAGCGGTCGCGGGACACGTCCGGTGAGGTTTCCACTTTTTGGGCGATTGGCCACTGAGAGCCAGGAATACCCAAACAAATCCATATCTGATCTCGGACAACCCTTCTATATTCCGTACATAACGGTGGTTAGGGGGATCGGTGCCGGTGGAAATCAGCCGAATCCCGTTCGGACGATCTCCAAAAAAGTGGCAAAGAGCCAGAGAAAAGCGTGCAAAACTCTTTGGGAATCGACAAAATCCGCTTGTCGCACCCGCGGATTGGGGGTATCTTCGAAGCTAGGAACACGTCCCGGCATCGGCCCCGAAAAGGATCGGGGTTGGTTCCGGAGTTGAGGTAGAGATGGAGATTTGTAACATGATGGCCAAGCTTGTGTGCGCTTCTGCGCTCCTCGCGGTTGCTGGCGCTGCCCAGGGCGCGGCGTTCTCTGTGAACGCTTGCGATGCGGGCGTCGTCCCCGGTGGTGTCGGTAACCCGATCACCTGGACCCCCGCTGCCGGCTCGTTCCAGGACAGCCGCGGCGCTGCGGGCGTCTTCGCCCCGGACGCTGACTCCGCCTTCAATACCGTCGGCGGCGTCTTCGACAACTATTTCGGCATGGACACCAACGGCCCCACCATCGCTGGTGACGGCAACTCGAACACCAACGACGGCTACAGCTCGAACGCCTCGCTCGGTGCGGTCAACCCCGGCGCCTCCGGCGCCACCACCACCATGTCCGGCTTCCGCGCCGGCATCGTGCAGGGCGTCTGGTTCTCCACCAGCTTCATCCCCTCCGGTCTCGGTGTCTTCACCGGCTCGGACAGCCTCTTCGTCCTGAACCTCACCCTCCGTCCCGGCGCCTCGGCTCCCGACACGGTCGGTCTGGCTGTCAACATCCGTGACTCCGTCGCCACTGGCAACGGCGTGCTCGGCAACCTGAAGTTCGGCCTTGCGAACGCCAGCAACAACGGCGGCCTGTGGGGCCAGTCGTACTTCCTGGACTACATCGCCACCCCCGTCTCCGGCCTGAACGCCACGTTCAACGGCGGCACCAACTACGCGATCTACGTCCGCACCGTCCCGACCCCCGGCGCTGCCGGTCTCGCGGGCGTCGCCGGCCTGGTCGCCTTCCGCCGCCGTCGCGCCTGATCCATCTCGGCGCACGATTCAGTGTCGGAATCTAGTTTGACCATCGACAGGCGGGCCTTCATTGGCTCGCCTGTTTTCTCTTTTTGGACCCGCCGGCCGTGCCGCTCCCGCGTGCACGTCTGCGGTAGCATCGATGCGTGCCCAACGCCACGGACCGCGCCAGCATCGCCCTTGCCCGCGCCGCCGCCGCCTGCGCCGCGGTGTGCATCAACGCCGTCTTCTGGGGCTGCTCCGCCGACCGCCCGCTCAACCCGTCGTTCCCGCTGACCTACGACGGCGCCCGAGCCGACCTGGCCCGGATGCGGGAGCACAGGCTTCCCCTGCAAAGGCCCCTCATTGTGTGCGCCGGAATCTTTGACCCCGGCGCGGGTTCTCGGTACGTCAGCGACCAGCTCCGCGGGATGACTACAACCCCCGAGCTGGTGCTTGATACCGGGTTCTGGGGCTGCGGCGATTTCGAGGCGTGCCGGGCCAGGGCCATCGGGCTCGTGACGCAGCGTTTTTCGAACGCCGGCTCCGATACCGTGCCCGTGGACGCCATCGGCGTCTCCATGGGAGGTATCGTCGCCCGCTTCGCTGCCCTGCCCCGAGACCGCTCCGAGCCGCCGGGCCCACGCCTGAACATCCAGCGGCTGTTCACGCTCGGTTCCCCACACCACGGCGCGGCGTGGTGGGACTACGCCTCGTGGGACCAGCGGGCAACCAACATGCGCCCCGGCTGCGCGTTCATGCGCCGCCTCGATCTCGCGTGGCGCCAAGGTCTCGACGCCGAGGCGGGACCGCGGAAGCCTCCCTACGAGATCATCCCCTACGTCCGGCTCGGCGACACCATTGTCGGCGAGACCAACGCGGCGGGTCCCGATGGACAGGTGTGGTGGGTCTCCAACCCGGCCCTGGAGTTCGCCCACATGCAGGCGTTTGACGATCCGCGCCTGCTCGCCGACCTCGCCCGCCGTCTGCGCGGCGAAACACCGTGGACGACCGAGCCTCCTGCGCCGCTGCCCGCACTGGCCGAGCGGTAGACCGGCCCGCGAATCGCGCTACACTCGCCCCCTTCGCTCGGGACCATTCTGGGAATCCGGGGTTCTGGAAGCGCGGGGCCGGAGTGAAGTCGTGGCGGACCAGAGCCAGGAAATCCCGATCCCCGAGAGCACGCTGGGCGAGACCGTCTCCGCGGTGGCGCACATCGATGCACCGGAGTCTCCGGGATCGGCGCCCAGCGTGACCCCCGGCGCGGAGCCGCTGGGTCGGGCTGACGACCGTCTGGTCTCCGGCCGGCTCGCCGGCTACTCGATGCGCCGCGCCATCTGGGTGCTGGCGTGGCCGGTGCTGATCGAGATGTTGCTGGCCGCCGGGGTGAACCTCGTTGACGCGACGATGGCCTCGGGCATCTCGGTGCCCGCCGCCGACGCGGTGGGCGCGGGCGGGTACATCCTCTGGGGCGCCGCCACCCTGGCGATCGCGCTGGGCGTTGGGGCCACGGCGATGGTCTCGCGCGCGGTGGGCCGCAAACGGCTGGGCATCGCCAACGCGGTGGTGGGGCAGAGCGCTCTCCTGGGCTGGGTCGGCGGCCTGATCGCCGCCGCCGCGTTCTTTGTCGCGGCGCCACTGCTGGCGGGCGTCATGAACCTCCAGGGCGAGTCGTTCGACCTCGCGGTGAACTACCTCCGGGTGTGCGCCCTGGGCGTGCCGGCGCTGACGTTCATGGAGGGGGCGATCTCGAGCCTGCGCGGCGCCGGGGACTCGTTCCGCCCGATGCTGGCGATGATCGCCGTCAACGCGGTCAACGCCGGCACTACGTTCCTGTTTTCCGGTGTCGAGTGGGCGATCACGTCGCTGGACCACGACACCGGTGAGGTCCACCGCAAGGTCCTGATCGCCAACCCCTACGGCTTCCACATGGGCGTGAGCGGCATCGCGCTGGGCACCACGCTGGCGTGGTGGACCGGGGCGCTGATCCTCACGGTGGTGCTCGCCCGCGGCAAGGGCCTGCACGGCCTGCGCCTCATGCGCAAGCGCATGCGGCCCCACTGGCACACGATGCTGAGGCTCGTGCGCGTCGGCATGCCCAACTTCCTCGAGACGTTCGGCATGTGGTTCGGCAACTTCCTGACCATCCTGATGGTCGGCTGGATGAACCACCCGGGTCTGCTCGGCGCTCACATCGTTGCGGTCCGCATCGAGGCGTTCAGCTACCTGCCCGGTTTCGCGGTTTCGCTCGCGGTGGCCACGCTGGTGGGTCAGTACCTCGGCGCCAAACGCCCCGAGCTGGCCGAGCGGGCGATCTTCCGGTGCACCGTGATCTCCGCGGCGTTCATGACGCTGATGGGGCTGGTGTTCATCATCGCGCCCGGGCCGGTCGTGGGCCTGTTCACTCAGCAGGAAGAGCACCTCAAGCTCGCCCCAGGTCTGCTGGTGGTGACCGGCTTTGTGCAGGCGCCGTTCGCCGTGGCCATTGTTCTCCGCAGCGCCCTGCGCGGCGCGGGCGACACCCGGGCCGCCATGTGGATCACGTGGATCAGCACCTACGCCATCCGGCTGCCGCTGGCGTGGGTGTGCTGCGGTGTGGATATCCCGCTGCCGGGCTGGGCCGGCGGCGGGGTGATCGCGAACCCATCACCTCTGGGGCACTACGGCATCTCGGGCCTGCGCGGGTTCTGGGTGGGGCTGTGCGCCGAGGTGGTCCTGCGCGGCGTCATTTTCACCCTCGTGGTGCTCCGGGGCGGGTGGAAACGCGTGCGCGTCTGAGCGATATCCTCGCACCGACCCGGCGTGCAACACCGTGAACACATCCCCCGCGGGCTCTGGCTGGCGCTTTTCATCGCGCTGGTGGTCGCGGCGGCCGGCGTAGCGTCGCGTCCGCTGATCCCGCGCGATGAAACGCGGTACCTCTCGGTGGCGTGGGAGATGTGGCTGCGCGGAGACTTCGTGCTGCCGCGCATCAACGCCGAGCCGTACAGCCACAAGCCCCCGGTGCTTTTCTGGCTCATGCACGCGGGGTGGGCGGTGCTCGGCGTGAGCGAGTGGTGGGCCAGGATGGCGGCGCCCCTGTGCGCCGTCGGATGCGTGGGGCTGACGTTTGTGTTGGCCCGCCGGCTGAGCGAGCCCGGCCGCGCGCTGGGGCGGCCCGACCTGAGCTGGCTCGCGCCGCTGATGCTGGTCTCGAGCGTCGGTTGGATGCTCTTCGGCTCGCTCACGATGTTCGACGCACCGCTGACATTGTGCGTGCTGCTCGGCCTGCTCGGCATGTGGCGGGCGGCGCGAGGGAAGGCTCCGACAGGTTGGATGATGGCCGGAGCCGCGGTCGGCCTTGGGCTGCTGACCAAGGGGCCGGTGATCCTGCTGCACCTGGGCGGGGTCATGCTTCTGGGGCCGTGGTGGGCGCGGTCATGGCCATCGGCCCCGACGCGCGGGTTGAATCGGGGCCTGTGGTACCTCGGGGCCGCCGCCGCGCTGACTGTCGGTGTCCTCATCGCACTCGCATGGGCCTTACCCGCGGCCCGCGAGGGCGGCGAGAAGTTTGCCAATGACATCTTCTGGGGCCAGTCCGCCGGGAGGGTGGCGCAGTCATTCCGCCACGCGCGTGGGCCTTGGTTCTATCTCCCCGTTCTGCCGGCGCTGTGTGTGCCGTGGGCCATCTGGCCGCCGGTGTGGCGGGCGCTGGGGAAGCTGGGCGCGGTCTGGCACGATGCGGGGGCGCGGTTCCTGCTGGCGTGGCTTGTCCCGGCGTTCATCGCCTTCACGCTCGTCAGCGGCAAGCAGGTGCATTACGTGCTGCCTCTGCTGCCGGGGCTTGCGCTCTTGGTCTCGAGGCTTGTGTCGGCGGCGGATGAGTCCTCGGAAAAGCGCGACGACCAGCGGTTGCCGGGGATCGTGCTGCTTGTCCTCGCGGCGGCCATCCTGCTTCTGCCGGTGATCTCCCGGGCCAGCCCCGAAGCCGCCGCGGCGCTCGGGCTCCCGGCGTGGGTCAACGAGCACCACCCGGTCGCGGTCGGCGTGCTGATGATCGCGGGCGGGCTGCTCGTGGGTCTCAACGTGCGGAGCGTGATGCTCCGTGCGCCGCTCGTGGCGGCGACGTTTGCGGTGTCGTTCGTCTGTGCCCAGGCGGGCGTGATGCGAAGCGTGGGCCCTGTGTTCGATACGGCTCCCATCGGCGCCGCGATCAAGGCGATCGAAGAACAGGGAAAGCCCATCGCCCACCTCGGCGAGTACCACGGGCAGTACCACTTCACCGGGCGGCTCACCCGGCCGTTCGAGCTGATGTGGGACACCCAGGCGGCCGAGTGGGCGCGCGGGCATCCCGGCGGCGTCATCGTGGCTCCGTACGACCGCTGGCCGGTGGCAAATCCCTCGGTCGTGGGCCGCCCACTCTTTGCCCGTGTGTGCGGCCAGCACACCATTATCGCGTGGACCAGCGAGCAGGTGCTCGCGGGTGAGGCCGCGCTGAATCAGCGGGGAAGCAGGGCGAACGACTTGCTCCCCACCGGCGAGCGGCCCGGTGCCGCGAAGGACACGGCGCGCCCCAGCGCCGACAACGAATGAAAAAGCCCCGCGATGCGGGGCTCGGACAGATCCGGTCTCGGCGGGCGTGAATCAGCGCCGGCGACGCAGCGCGATCAGGCCCAGGGGCGCGAACGCGGCGGCCGCGCCGGGGGCCGGGGTGATGCTCACGATGTCGATGTCGAAGTGCACGGTGGTGTTCACGCCGGCGAGCTGGCCGGGGAGCACGCCGAACTGCATGCGCTTGACGTCGGAGAAGACGTTGGCGAACGTCGCGCCCGGCTCGGGGAAGTAGGTAGCGCCGGCGTCGATGGTGAAGGTGACGGTCTGCCACTGCCCGCCGGCGATCGGGGCCGCCACGGCGGCGAGGCCCGGGAACCCGGCGGTGGGGGCGAAGCGGACAAACGGCGAGAGCAGGGCGGTCGAATCGTGGCGGAACTTGTAGGTGAGCTGGGTCACGCCGCCCGCGATCCAGTCGCCGAAGAACGCCCCCCCGGAAGCGCCGGCGGCCTGGCACCGGATGATCGCCGGCGTGCTGCCGCCGTTGGTGCCCGCGAAGTTGAACGCGCCAGTGATGTACGAGCTGCCATCGGGTCCGCCGGCGGCGACGAAATCGGCGGGGCCGTTGGCGTTGTTCGTCCAACTGGCGTTGTCGGTGATGAAGTTCTCGGTGTAGGGGTTCGTGAGCGCGAACGCGCCGGACGAGAAGGCGATCATGCAACCAGCCGCGAGCGCGGCACGAGCGTGGGTCTTGAACATCTCTCTGAACTCCTGTGCTGCGGGCCACTCAGCCCGAACCTGTGCAATCAAACTATAGCACCATCCGGCCACTGTGCGAGCCGGAACTTGTGTGTTCTTTCAAATGGGAAACCTCGACCCGTTGGTCGAGATTCCCGTGAGTTTTCGGCCTGCGGCGCGGGTCGTTGTTGCGAGCAAACGCCGTAACAACGCCCGAGAACCTGACCATCGTCGATCGCCGCGCTGATGCGATCCGGGCTTCACGGCTCACAGCGGCGGCATCACATAGTCGGCCTTGTTCGCCTGCGGGGCCCAGTGACGCATGTCCTGCATCTGGTCCCAGGTCATGCTCTCGGCGTGCCCGTCTCCCATGGCACCGACGGTCTTGCCGCTGTAGCGGAAGCTGACGCTGCCGACCTGACCGGGGGTGGTCTGCTGACCAGGGGTCTGGGTGGTCCACTTGCGGCTGAAGAAGTAGGGCGGCGTGATGCGGTACATGCCGTCAATGGTCAGACCGCCGACGGGGTCCGAGCCCCAGCTGGTCGCGAAGAGCAGCAGCTCGGTGGGCCGCTTCATCTCGCTGTACTGGCGGATGTACCAGCTGTTGCCCCAGGCGCGGCGCGTCTGGGAGTCGTAGGTCGGGTTGAAGGCGTAGCCGCCGCCGTCGTTGTCGGCGCTGCCGCCCACGAAGATCTGGTTAAGCCCCATGCGCGGTCCGACGCTGACGGCGTAGCGGAACAGCTCCGAGTTCTGGTCGCCGCCGGTGTTGAGCGAGCGCTCGATGGCGTCGCGGTCGCGGTACCAGGAGGCCAGGTCGTACTCGAAGTATGGGAGCAGCCGCCAGGGGTACCGCTGGGCCGGCAGGCCGTTGAGCTTCTCGCCGCGCTGATCGCGGGCGAGCACCTCGCCCCGTGTCACCATCGCGGGCGACGCGAAGCCGGCCATGACGAAGCCCGAGTAGTCGTTGGAGTAGAGGCGGTGGGCCTGGGTGAGCTCGCGTCCGGCGGCGAGTTCGCCGGTGACGTACGCGCACTCACGGGCCTTGGAGAGCGCGGGCAGCAGCAGCCCGATGAGCAGCGCGATCACCGCCACAACGATGAGCAGCTCAACCAGGGTGAAGCCACGGAGGCCCGCGTTCCGGGCGGTCCGAAAAGCGGTGGTCAGGTTGCGACGCGGGTTGGTCGATGGGGTACGCATGGGGGTCCGTCCAGAGAAGCAATGTGTGCCCGAGAGTGGTCCGAGGGTTGCACTTCCCTTGCATCTTTCGGCGTCTACACTCGTCGTGAAGGCTGAGGGGACTTGGAATCGTTCCGGGACACAGAAACAGGTGCAAACGATGTACCCAACCCGATATTTCCGCGTTCTGTTCGGATGCCTCGGCGGCCTCGGCGTGGCCGTTGGGGGCGTGTTTGGACAGATTATCAATCTGCAGGTCAATACGCCCACCATCGACCGCTGGAACTATCCCTTTGACAGTTCCCCGGGTTACAGTGAAACGGCATCGGTTTTCTCAGCTTTGGGACAGGAAGACGCCTTCCCGCCTCTCAGTTTTGATCAGCGCGATGCGCAGATGATTGTCGGCTGGGACCTCGGCGCGCAGATCCCCACCAATCGGGGGACATGTGCGTACCGCGTCCTGAGCGCGACTCTCAAAATTGCGACCACCGGCGAAGTGGCGTTCCGCTACGACCCCACCTACGACCCGCGCACGACCTACCTGACCGGGGCGAATGACCCCGACGCAGGGCGCCCGATCGAGCTCTACGGCGTCGGCTTCCGCAACGGTTGGACGTTGGGGGCGCCGGGGCAGGCCGGTTGTGGTGCGTTCCCCGGGTTCCCCTGCTGGTACGAGGGGACGGTGGACCTCCCCGGTCCCCCGGAAGGGCCGTGTATCTGCAAGGATCAGCGCAACGCGTTCGCGACCGATTTCAGCGGCGGGATCTCGCGCGACATTTCGAACAACGTTCGCGACGGGTTTGACCCCAAGCCGTTTGCCGTCGGGCAGATCGCCGGGGCGACCCCCGGTCAGTACGCGCCCCTGGTTTCCGACGTTTCCTTTGACCTGAACGTGTCGGACCCCGACGTCCAGGCGTATCTGCGGCAGGGGCTGAACGCGGGTCGGGTGCTGCTGTCGGTTTCGTCGCTCCAGCCGGCGGCCAGCGCGGGAGGGCCGGGCGCGGGCGAATACGCCAAGTTCTTCTGCAAGGAGCACCCGCTGGGCGCCGGCAGCAACGGCAACCCCAACAAGTGGGCCCGCCTGACGCTCAGCGTTCGGGTGATCACGCTGGTGGGCGATGTGAACTTCGACGGCGTGGTCAATACCGCCGATCTCACCCAGCTGCTGGTCAACTTCGGGCACGCGGGCGGCGGTGAGGCCGACCTGAACTGCGACGGCGTCGTGAACACCTCCGACCTCACGCTGCTGCTGGTGAACTTCGGGCGCTCCGGCTGAGCGCCGCAAGCGGGTTCCTCCGATTGGCGGCACGCGGCCCGGGCACTGACCCGGCGACAGCCCGGTGGCTCCTCTGTATCGTGCCCGCCATGCCACCGATCACCATGTCTGCCGGGAATCTGCGCGCCACGATCGTGCCTGAGCTCGGGGGCGGCCTGGCGGATTTCTCGCTTGTCGGCCCCGCGAAGTTCGCTTATCCGCTGATGCGCCGGGCCGCTCCGGGGGAGAAGAACCCATCCGCGCTCGCCTCGTTCTTCATGGCGCCCTGGTGCAACCGGGTCGCCGGCGCGGCGTTTGAGTTCGGCGGGCAGCAGCGCAGGCTCCGTCCCAACGCGCCGACGCCGGGCGCCCCCGCGCAGCACGGCGACGTGCGTGCCCGCCCCTTCGAGGTGCACGCCCACACGCCCGACTCGGTCACGCTCGAACTCAACAGCCGTGCGTTCCCGGACATGAACTGGCCCTGGCCCTTTGTGTGCCGTGCGGCCTACACCCTGCGCCCTGAGGCGCTGCGGGTCGAGCTGAATGTCACCAACGTGTCCGACGAGCCCTTCCCCGCCGGCTGCGGTCACCACCCGTACTTCCCGCGGCGTCTCTGGCACGATGCCGACGAGGTGCAGATCTGCGCTCCGGTGACGGGCCGGTATGCGCTGAACGACGGTGTTGCCGTCGGCGCCGCGACCCGCGACCCGCTGACAGAGCGACTCCGTGAGCCCCGGCCCGCCCCTCCGGAACACGTCGACACGGTGTTCGCCGGGTTCGACGGGGGGAAGGGTGCGACCATCCACTGGCCCGCCAGCGGTGTGCGGCTCCGGGTCACCGCGTCGGCGAACATGGGGCACCTGGTGCTGTACTGCCCGCACGCAGACGCCGGCAAGTCCGGGGTCGCGGGTACCCCGCTGCCGTGGATCGCGGTCGAACCGCAGACGCAGGTGAACGGGGCCCTGAGCGCCCCGCAGCCCGGCGACGGCACCGTCAGGCTCGCTCCCGGCGAGACCCTGGCCACGTGGACCGAGTTTGGCGTGTCCTGAGGCTTGGGTGTGGGGCCCGATAGGCCCGCCGTCGGGCCGGAATTCTCTTGGAAACCGCGGCCATAACGGGTAGTCTGATCGGCCAGCCGGGTTCCCCGCTGATCCGTCGAGTTGAATCAGGAGAGTGCCATGCCGCGCGTCAACCGCATCGTCCTGGTGATCGCCTCATGCCTGTGCCCGACCGTGCTCGGCGGGAACCTGAGCCCGGCCGCCGGGCCCGTCGCCCCTACGATGAAGACCCTGCAGCAGGTGGAGCCCCGGGTGCCGCTCGATACGGTGCCGGGCAACGCCGAGGCGATGCACGTCATCACGCAGCCGGGGTCGTATTACCTCACCCAGTGCGAATCGCTGACGCCGGGCAAGCAGACGTGGGTGCGCGTCGGCGCATCGGACGTGAGCATCGACATGATGGGCTTCGACGTCGACGGGGCGCTCGACCCGGCCGGGGTCGGCGTTCGGCCCACAGGGGAAGCGACGTACAACAACCTCGTCGTCCGCAACGGTGGGTTCTCGCGTTGGTACCAGGGGATCAACGCGACCGACGGCGGGTACTTCCAGGGCGGGCTGCTGGATTCTCTGCGGTTTGACAACATGCTGCTGACCGGCGCGCTCGCGCCGGACTTCGCGGTGGTGTCCAACTGCTCGGCCCAGAACTGCGGGGCCGACGGGCTGGTGATGTACAACGGCGGGACGTTCAAAGACTGCTCGTCGCGCGGCTCGGGCACCGGTTTCAACTGCGGGCACGGCGCCACCTTGCAGAACTGCCAGGCCCAGGATTGCGGCACCGGTTTCTACTGCTTCTACGACAACTCCCTGAGCAACTGCGCCGCCGTGTACTGCGGCACCGGCTTCTACGGCAACGGCGGGCACACACTGCTGACCTGCAACGCCCAGAAGTGCGGTTACGGTTTCGTGTTTTTCGACCGTTGCCTGTTGAACTCGTGCTCGGCCGCTTTCTCG
This sequence comes from uncultured Phycisphaeraceae bacterium, assembly GCA_964510955.1. GTDB lineage: Bacteria > Planctomycetota > Phycisphaerae > Phycisphaerales > UBA1924 > JAFLCM01. The sequence continues at coordinate 58,657 of CAZEDW010000005.1, read as the reverse complement.
GCGAACGACGGGCTTCAACTCTCCGCTCAGAACAGCGTGACCAACTGCAACTTCAGCGAGAACAGCACCGTCGGCGTCCACCTGTTCGGCAGCGGCAACACCGTCACGGGCTGCAACGCCTCGTACAACGGCGGGCTGGGGCTGCGCACCGAATCGGCCTCGGGAAACAACACGATCCGCGAGAACACCGTTACCGAGTGCTTTGCCTCCGGAGGCATCGAGATCAACGGCAGCCAGTCGCGGATCGAGGCCAATCACGTGACGGGCTGCGCCGCGACAGGCATCGTGGTGTACGGGGCCGCGAACCTGGTCATCCGCAACAGCGCCTGCGGCAATGGGATCGGGCCCGGTGACAGCTACTTCATCGACAGCTCGAACGCCGCCGGCCCGATCCTCAACCCCAGCGACATGGTTACAAGCTCGAATCCTCACGCCAACTACCAGTGCGGCGTGGTCCCGGTCAACGCCGCCCGCGCCGGGGCGGGCGCGCGCAAGAGCGCGTCCGACCCGACGCCCCCGGGCCCGCGCGTCGGGCCGGGCGTGGGCGCCCAACTCCGCCACCTCACCGTGGAATCGGTCAACGCCGCCAGGTGAGCCCGCGATGGTCCCCCCCCGCTCGCACGAAAGAACCAGACCGCGCAGAGAAAACACCATGAACCTCCACAGCCACCGCACCACAGCCTCGGCCGTGCTCACCGCCGCCCTCCTCGCCGGGGCGGCGCTCGCCGCGTCAAACGTCGCACCCAGCCGCAAGTTCAGTTGGAGCGAGAACGCCGGCTGGCTGAACTGGCGCGACGCCGACTCGGCGAACTCGGGCGTCCGTGTGTACCGCACCTACTGCTCGGGCTACGCGTGGGGCGAGAACATCGGCTGGATCAACTTCGGCAGCGGCGCCCCCGCCGGCGGCACCTACGCCAACACCAACAACACCAACTTCGGCGTCAACATCGGTCCTTCGGGCGAGTGCTCGGGCTACGCGTGGGGCGAAAACGTCGGCTGGATCAACTTCAACACCGTGCCGACGCAGGGTGCCCAGGGCGCGAGGTACTCCGTCGGCACCGCCCGCTTCACCGGATACGCGTGGGGCGAGAACATCGGGTGGATCAACCTCGACGACGCCTCGGCGTACATCTGCGCCCTGCTCACCGACCTCAACGCCGACGGAATCGTGAACACCGCCGACCTGACGCAGCTGCTCGTGAAGTTCGGTCAAAGCGTCCCCGCGGGCAGCGGGCCGGATTTCGACTCCTCGGGCGCGGTCAATACCGCCGACCTGACCCAGTTGCTGGTGCAGTTCGGGCGGACGTGCCCGTGACGAGGGGGAGCGAGCGGGGTCGCTCCGGCGTCCGGAGCTGTGGTCCTGAGGTCCTGCAGGTCCTTTGGGCCTTCACGGTCCTATCGAACCGCGCTTTGCGGTACCCTTGCGCCCGATGCCTTCCGTCGAGCTTGATCTGACGCCCCCCGACCACACCGGCGATCACCGCGTGCTGATCGTCACGGGCGCTCACCTGCGCGCCGAGGCGGCGGACCGCCCGCTGGCGTACCGGCTGCGGAAGATCATGCTCGACTGGTGGGACGTGCAGGGGCGGACGCAGAACCTGCCGCGCCCCGACGTGATCGTCTGTTCTGACGTGTGGTACCTCAACAACGACGACCTGCGCTCGCTGCCCACGGTGTGCATCGGCGGCCCGGGCGTCAACGCCCTGTCGGCGTTCCTCACCGACAAGCTCCCCGGCGTGTTCACCATCGAGAACGTGCTCACGGTGCAGATGGACCTGGATTTCGTCGAGCTGGTGGCGAACATCTGGGGCATGGACCACGACGCGACGGTCGCCGCGCTTGACGCGTTCGTGGAGCGGTACCTGGGCGAGTTCATGCGCCGGGCGTGCGAGGCGTGACGGGCCGGGGGGTCTTCGATTTTTGGATTTGGGATTTTGGATTTTGGATCTAGAATTGAGCGTGGTCGTCGTGGCTGGCGAGGTGAGTGGTGGAGGAGTTTCTTCCAGTCGTCTTGGTCGGCGGGCGCAGCAGGCGCTTCGGGCGTGACAAGCTGGTGGAGCCGGTCCCGGTAGCGTCGGGTGGCGCGGCGGCCGCGGCTGCGCCGGTGGTCACGGCGCCCGAGCGTTGGCTCGTGGACATCCCCATCGCGGCGCTCCGCAACGTGTTCGGCCCGTGCGTGACGGCGGTGGGGGACTGCGACCGTCGCGTCGCGGCCCGCGCCGACGCCTGGATCGCCGACGAGTCCCCCGGCGCCGGCCCGCTCGGCGGCGTGATCACGGCCCTTCGCCGCGCGGGGCCGACGCGGGCGGGCGTCTTCGTCCTCGCGGGCGACATGCCGGGGGCCGACGAGTCGCTGGTGCGGAGCGTATTGCGGGCCGCCGGGGCCAGCCCGGCGGCGGCGGCGGTGCTGGCGAGTGCCGGAACGGACGCGCCTGTTGAGCCTTGCGCGGGGGTCTATCGGCTCGCGGCGTTGCCCCTGCTGCTTGGGCACATGCAATCCGGACGGCGAAGCCTGCACGATGCGCTGCCGGCGACCGCGATTGCCGGTGCAGCGGTGAGCCCTGCATCACTGCGGAACGCAAACAAGCCGGGGGATCTGTAGACCACCCTCGACGGCCAGACTTCGTGCTCGGTCAGTGCGAGCCAAGGCGGAGCAGAAGGAGCACCAGATCGGCCGTGTCGACCTTGCCGTCGTGGTTGATGTCTTCGAGGCAAGCTTGGTACAACGTGAGTGGGCTGAGTCCGGCGCACAGGCTGTACTGGCTGCTCCTACCGAATGCTCCGAGCATCAAAGCGAGGTCGACTGTGGTGACGAATCCGTCGCCACTCAGGTCGGCGGGGTCTCGCACACGCAGGGTTGCTGTCAGGGAGGTTAATGCAGGACCATCTGCGGGTGTCACAACGACGTCGTACGCCCCCGCGTCGTCCATCCGGACATCGCGGATGGTGAGCGTGGGCGTGGAGACGCCGCTGTACCGTCCCGAGTCGGACAGCGCGACGCCTTCCTTGCGCCACTCATACGTTGCCGAGTCGGCGACGACGCGCGCGTCGAGGGAGATCCACTGGCCTCGGATGGCGATGGGTGAGGCCGGCTGTGCCACGATGCTCGGAGCGGGAACTTCAATAAGTCTCGCAGGCACATCCACGTTGGCAAACATTGAACCTGACCCAGATCGATTGGTGCCGCCAACCGAGAGAAGGCTTTCCGCGGCCGGATCGAACCCCAGTGAGCATCGCGACACCCATCCCGGCGTCACCGAGAACTCTTGTGCAGGGAAACGGTTGGGTGGATCCGTTCGCCAGTCGGGTTCTGCCACAACGGTGGGGATAAATGGCTGGGAAACGCTCCGCTTTGTCCACGCACTGCCGTCCCACTCCCACAACTGTGACAACTCAGCCGGAGGGTGGGCCGGGTCCTCAAACAGGCCGTTCAGGCCAGTCGCAAATGGAAGGGTTAACAGCAGCGTTCTGCCGCGACTCTCCTGATAGGTCATGAACTGGATAGCGTTGTCGAACAGCGGGTGTGGGTTCGGTGGTGGCCCGTCGTTTGACACGTTGGCCCAAGCGGCGCCGTCGAACTCCCAAGTGTCACCGAACGCGGGGCCACCATACGTGACCGGTCTTCCGCCGAAGACGACCATTCGACCCCGAAGATTGTCGTAGCACGATAGAGCGTCGACACGTCCTGGCGGACCGGGGATATCCAACTTATGCCAAGTTAGTCCGTCCAGAAGCCAGGTCTCGGCGCGTCCGTGCGTGTCGTGCTCGCCCACCCCCCCGAACTGCACGATTCGCCCCAACGCAGCATGAAAGGCGGCTGTGGTCCGCTGATTTGGTGTCGGGCGATTCGTGAAATCCGTATGAGACCATGTGGTGCCATCCCATTCCCAAATCCCCGGTGCAATCGGTGGGGTTGGATTCAGGTCGATCGCGACTGTGCGACGCCGGACACTGTCGTAGATCAGCGAAAACCCGGAGAAACCGGGGTTCGGCGACGGCGTGTTGGACTTGAGCTCCCACAACGTGCCGTCGTACTCCCAGGTGTCAAACGAGGGCGTGTCGAACCACTGCTGGTCTCCGAATACCACAAGCCGCTTGCGGTCTTTGTCGTTTGCAATGCCGGGGTGGAATCTCCCGCCCGGAGTGTTCGGGAATACTGGCAACCACACCCCGGACTGAAGCTGAAGCGTTGAAGAGTAGTTGATGTGATGCTCGGATTGAGCGTCTGTTTGATCAAAACCGAGACAGCCGTTGTTCACACCGTCCCACACAGCCGGGACTCGAAGCTCCACGTGACTCAGCCCGCGAAGATAGCCAGCATCGCCGATGCGCTTCCAGATACCCGACTTGCGAAGCCAGAGTCCGAGTGCGGGCTGGTCTTGCGAAGCCGCGAGTAGGTAGACGCGCCCGTGTGTCGGATCGCCGATCAGCCCCAGCACTTCGGAGAATCCTGGCTCCGGAGCAGAAGCCAGCCTCCAGTTGCCCCCCACACGCTCCCAGGTGTGGTAGTTGTTCTGAAAGTAGCCCGACCCCACAAGCACGAGCCGGCCGACTTCGGAGTCGAATGCAGCTGAAGTGAACTGTGCATCGGTAGGGGCAGTCCCGATCTTCTGCCAGTCCCTCCCCGACCAGGTGTACGAGTTTGCAGCAGCCGGGAAGGTGGTAGGGTCAGTCGCGACCATCACCATCTGCGAACGTGCCTCATCGAAACCCATGGTGATCGCCTCAGCGAACGCCCCGACTGGAGCGACCGCCGAAACCTGGTTCCACGTGCGTCCATCCCATTCCCATGTATCACTCAGGTGGCGCACCCCAAGCATCCCACCCGATTGCCTCAGGGTCTTCACCTGCCCGCCAAACAGCATGAGCTTCCCAGTTGCACTGTTGAACGACATGAGGGCTCCCGAGCGCGGCCCTGGCCCTACTGATTCAATCTGTCGCCAGTTCGATCCGTCCCATTCCCAGAAATCGCCCAGCGAGTCTTCGTCATGCCCCCAGGTATCCGTGGGAAGCCAGAAGCCGCCGCCAAACAGGAGAACATGGCCGTTGGCTGGGTTCGTGGCGAGTCCCGGGTTCGCTCGAAACCGCGGAGGGTAGGAAAGCGTCCATTTCATGAGCGCAGCCGAAGCGGTGCCCGGCAACGCCATACAAAGGACGAGGACGCTCGTGTGGATTGTGAGGCCAGCCCGCTTTCGCAGGTTTAGGGGTAGGGTCATGGCTGAGTCTCCCCACTATGCACCCAGTGTCTGTAGGCGTGGCAATCACGAAGGGGGAGGCAAACGCCCCCCAGGAAATTGGACGCCTGCACCGCTACAGGAGTTCACGCTTCTTTTGCCCTGCGGCCAGCGGTGGAACAGGAGGTTGGCGTATCTTATGCCCCCCCCGAAACGGCTCCCCTCACGATGCCCGAACATCTCTCCACCATCCACGCCGCCGCCCAGCGCCTCCGTGAGGGCGGCGTCGTCGCGTTCCCCACCGAGACCGTCTATGGCCTCGGCGCCGACGCCCTGAACGCGGCGGCGGTCGAGCGGGTGTTCGCCCTGAAGGGCCGTCCCGCGTTCAACCCGCTGATCGTGCATGTGTCCGACGAGGCGATGGCGCGCCGGGTGGCGTCGAAATGGCCGAAAGAAGCGGAAGCGCTTGCCCGGGCGTTCTGGCCGGGGCCGCTCACGGTCGTGGTGCCCAAAGGCGGGGCGGTTCCGAGCGTCGTCACGGGGGGGGCGCACACGGTGGCGGTGCGGTGCCCGGATCACCCGCTGGCGATCGCGCTGATAGAGGCGTTCGGCGGGCCGCTCGTGGGGCCCAGCGCGAACCTGTCGGGGCGGGTCAGCCCGACCACCGCCGAGCATGTGCGAGAGTCGTTCCGGGAGACCGATGTGATGGTGCTCGACGGGGGCGCGTGCCGCGCGGGGATCGAATCGACGGTGCTTTCGCTGGCGGACCCGCGCGGCGAGCCCACGGTGCTGCGGCGCGGCGTGGTGACGCCGGAGATGATCGCGCGGGTGCTCGGGAGGCCGCCGCGAGTGGCGGACGGGGACGGGGACGCAGGCGGGACGCCCGCGGTGGGCGGGGCGGCGCTGGCGTCGCCGGGGATGATGCGGTCGCACTACGCGCCGCGCGCCCCGGCGGTGTTGTTCGGGACCGGTGAGTGGCCCGGTGTGCGCGAACGAGCGAAAGGCGGGGCGGTGGTGGTGCTGACGAGCGTCCGGGGGCGCGAGGCGGCGCCGCCTTCACGCGTGATGGTGATGCCGAGCGAGCCTACCGCGTATGCCGCGCGGCTGTACGCCGCGCTGCGCGAAGCCGATGCCCTGCGTCCGGACCTGATCGCCATCGAGGAGCCGACGGGCGACGGCGGCGTGTGGGACGCGGTGCGCGACCGGCTGCGACGGGCGACGGCGGAGCGGTAGGCCGGGGTGGGGGTGGGGGAGTGGGGGTGAGGGGGTGAGGGGGTGCGGACGTGGGTGGGGTCAAGGGGGCACACGCGGTTATCAGCCGCGGGATTCCGTTGACGTTGTTTGAACCAGTCGAGGATGGGCCGCGCTTCATGGTGGTCACGCACACGCTTGTTTTGTGTTCGGAGCCCCGAATCCGTGCGCTATCGCGAGACCTTCCCCATGCCCATGACAACGCCGATTTCGCTGGAGCAGATCGCCATCGCATCGCCCTGCACCGCGTCGTGGGACGACATGAGCGGCGACGAGAAACGCCGGTTCTGCGCGCAGTGCGGGCTGCACGTTCACAACCTTTCGGCGATGTCGCGCGAGGAGGCCGAGCGACTGGTGGGCGGCGCGGAGGGACGGTTGTGCGTTCGCCTGTACCGGCGAGCCGACGGCACCGTGCTCACGCGCGACTGCCCTGTCGGACTGGCGAGGGCACGCGAACGGCTGCGGCGCGCCTGCTCGGCGGCGGCGGCCTTGCTGGGGCTCGCCTCGGTGGGCGCGTGGCTGGCGCGGATTCCCGGTGTTGCCGAGGTGAGGAACACTGAACCGTATGTGACACTACGGAACCTGGTGTGGGGGAAGCCGGCGGCTCCGGCCGCGCCGGTGATGCTGGGAAAGATGATGATGGGTGACTTCGCCCCGCCCCCCGCAGCACCAAGGGGAACCGCGCCCGGCCCGGTGGTGCCAGGCGCGGACCGGTCGTCCAATGGGAGCGCTCGATGAAGACCAGCCTTGTGGCGTCGCTGATCGTCTCGCTCGTCGTCGCGATGGCCACCAGCGAAGCCACCCGCGTGGCCTCACTGATAAGCCAGTCGCAACTGCTCGCCAAGCTGGTGCTGATCCCATGGCTGGGTATCGCGGCGGCGTTGTGCGTGGCGCAGTTCATCGCGCCCCGACGGCTGTTCGATGAGCAGCCGCGTGCGCTGGCCCGTGTGACGCTGGGGCTGTCGGCCGGCATCCTGGCGGGCGCCGTGTCGGTGTTCGGCCTGGCGGTGCTCGACCCGGGCGTGCCCGAGCCGTTGACGGTCGGTGTTGCCGGGCTGTGCTCGGGGCTGATCTGTTCGCTCGGACTGGCGCGGGTGCGCCCGCGCGCCTGCCGGGCCTGCGGGTATGACCTGCGCGGCCTGGGCTCGATCACGCAGTGCCCCGAGTGCGGCGTCCAGACGCTGCACCCGTGTGCCGGGGGCACCACGGACTCCGACCCGGCCCGCGCGGCGAACCTCCGCGCCGATCGACCGTAGAATCCCGGCATGATCCAGCTCGGCGTGAACATCGATCACGTCTGCACCGTCCGCCAGGCCCGCCGCGGCGTCGAACCCGACCCCGTTCGCGCCGCCCACGAGGCGGAGCTGGGCGGGGCCGACGGCATCACTGTCCACCTGCGCGAAGACCGGCGCCACATCAACGACACCGACGTTGATCGCCTCCGCGCCACGGTGCACGTGAAGCTCAACCTTGAGATGGCCGCCACCGAGGAGATGGTGAGCATCGCGCGCCGGGTGAAGCCGCAGACCTCGATGCTGGTGCCCGAAGGGCGCGCCGAGATCACTACCGAGGGTGGGCTCGACGTGCGCGGTCAGCTCCAGCGGGTGCGCGACGTGGTGCTGCGCCTGAAGGACGCGGGGCTGGTGGTGTCGGGCTTCATCGACGCCGACCCCGCCCAGATCGAGGCGTGCAAGCACGCCGGCTTTGACGTGTGCGAGGTGCACACCGGGCCCTACGCGCACGCCTTCGCCAAGGCCGGCGGTGACATGCTGTACCCGTCGCTGGCGTCGGAGCTGGCGAAGGTGCGGGCGGCGGGCGAGCTGATCCGCAAGCTGGGAATGCGCTTCAACGCCGGGCACGCCCTGAACTATCACAACGTGTCCGCCGTCGCCGCGCTGCCGGGCGTCAGCGAGCTGCACATCGGGCACGCGATCGTCAGCCGCGCGGTGTACACGGGCCTTCGCGAAGCGGTCCGCGAGATGAAACGCCTGATGACGGCGGCCGCGGGGTCGTAACCGGCGTGACATGGCGGCCGAAACACCCGCTTGGGTCCCGTGCCGGCGCAGGAAAACCGCCAGCGCCGCTCGCCGGACGGGAATACCTGAGATAGTCACAATCGGCGGTGGCCCCGGACGCCGGGATCAGGCTTCAGAGAAGTCAGCGCTTGGCCGGGGTCGCGCCGCCCTTGCTCATCGCCTTGAGGCGGGCCGAGAGGCGGCTCTTTTTGCGGGCGGCGGTGTTGCCGTGGATCACGCCCTTGCCCGCCGTCTTATCCAGGAGCTGGCAGGCCTTCTTGAACGCGTCCTTGGCGCCGGCGGCGTCGCCGTGAACGAACTTGTCTTCAAGGTCCTTCAGGGCGTCGCGGAGGTCGTTCATGCGCCAGCGGTTGTACGCCTTGTGCTTGGCGTTCTGGCGGACACGCTTGCGGGCAGACAGAGAGTGAGCCATGAGACAGAGCCTCTTTCTTCATCGCCCGGGCGATCCGTGGACCGTGGCCGGGCCTTAACCGGGATGGAAAACCGCAACTCGCCCCGCCGGACCCATGCCCTCGTTGGACAAAGGCGGCGACGAACGAGCCCGGATTATCGCTGGTTCCGGCGTTCGGGTCAAGTTCACCCCGGGAGCGCCATGGTCGGGCCGCGGGGACTTTTCGGACGATCGGGCCGGGGCAGTTCGGCCCGCTCGATGGGGAATCTCCCGGTCCGGCTCGCTCGAACCGACACGCAATAGCATTCTGTCCGATATCAAGCGCACCCCTTGGCGCCCCGCCAGCCCGGAGCCCCCCGCTGAACGCCCGCACCTCTCCGAACTCGCTGACCGTGCTCGGCATCGGCCTCCCAGCGCCGGTCGCCGAAGCGGTGGCGCACGCGCTGCTGACCCGCCCCGAGGGCGGTCGCCTGGCCAGTGGGGGCGCGGTGCAGTGTCTGACCACGGAGTTCAGCCCCGACGAGCTGGCCCAGGTCAATCTGGTGCTGTGGGATCGCTGGCAGGGCCTGCCGCAGGCGCTCGAGTTCGCCGCCGAACATCCCGAGGTGGGGGTCGTCGTGGTGGGTGAGTACCCCGATCCGTTGTGGATGGCTCAGGCGGTGGCGCACGGCGCTATCGATGCCGTCACACACGCGGAGCTCGTGCAAGCCGCGCCGGCGCTGATCGAGAAGTTCGCGGCGCTGGCGCAGCAGCGCGCGGCGCTGCGGCGCTCGCTCACCGAGTCCCGCACCACCGCCAGCCAGCTCAAGGCCCGCAACGACCGGCTCGAGAGCGAGATGACGCGCCTGGAGGCCATGGCGTGGACCGACCCGCTGACGGGGCTGGCCAACCGTCGCCAGCTCGACCAGCGGCTGCCGCAGCTCTTTGCCGAGGCGGTGCGGTACGACAAGGACCTCGCGTGCCTGATGATCGACCTGGATCACTTCAAGGAAGTCAACGACAACCTCGGGCACGCCAAGGGTGACGAGGTGCTGCTGCTGGTGGCGCGGCTGATCTCATCGGGCGTGCGCACCAGCGATATCGCCGCCCGCTACGGCGGCGACGAGTTCGTCGTCATCATGCCGCAGACGTCGGCCCGCACCGCCGCCCGCGTGGCGCGACGCATCGTCGAGGGCCTCGAGCGCTCGCTGGAGTCGATCGGTGCGGCGGTCACCGCAGGCCCGCGCTGCGGCATGTCCGTCGGCGTGAGCTGCCTCAAGACCAGCCAGCCCATCGACGGCGAGGACATGATCTCACAGGCCGATTCGGCGCTGCTCGCGGCCAAGACCGCGGGGAAAGGCAAGATCATGCTCTGGGCGCCCGACGGGCGTCACGCCGAGGCCGCCTCGGATATCACATCCGGCGGTTGACGATCAGTCGTCGTGCTCGTCGCTGGGCATGCCTCCGCCGGCTTGCTCCTGCCCGTCGAGCGAGAGTTGCATCAGCCGCCCGACCTTGAACTTGACGACGTTTTTAGGTGGCACGGCGACCCGTTGCAGCGTGCGGGGGTTCTGGGCGGTCCGACCCTTGCGCTTGCGGATCTCGAAGACCCCGAAGTCGCGGAACTCCAGGCGGTTGCCCTGGCGGAGTTCGAGGATGATCTGGTCCAGAAAGGTCTGGACGGTGCGTTTGACCTCGCCGCGCTTCTGGCCCAGGCCGTCGGCGATGCGGTCGATCAGTTCCTTCTTGGTGACCGTCTTGTTCGCGTCGGCGCGCCCCATACGACCTCGTGGTGCGTAAAGCGTTTGACCGAATCTGGGCCGCTGAGGCGGGCAAACAATCACCCGCCACCTGGGTCTGGGCGGCCCCGGGAGGTATCGCCGCTCCAGTATGCCATTGATCTCGCTGCGGGTCAATCCCGCGAGACACACGCAAATGTCTATTTTGCAAGGGGATGTGAAAAGGCCCGGCCCCGAAAGGGCTTCGAGCAGCTTGCCGGCCTACCGCTGTTGCCAATCAGAGAACCGGATCCGTCGCTCCGCCGGGCGCACCGGCTGCGGCCAGGAACGGGTCGCCAGCAGCGGCTGGGGGTGGACCACTCCCAGGGCCTCGTCGTTGCGGCCGAACTCGAACCGGTCGGCGGGCTGATCCGGGCTGAGGGCTTCTGCCAGGACGACCCCTCGGGTCGGCATGACCACCTCGCTCCGCCCGTGCCCCGGTGAGTCGGTGTTCCACGATGCCGCGCAGCCGGCCAGGAGAGGCGTGCAGGCGAGCGGCCACCAGCATGGATGGAACTTCCGCGTCTTCACATTGATAGCTGGACAACTTCCATGCCTCGGCGCGTGGAGGCAGCAGCGCAGCGGGGGCCGCGGAGTTTCCGGACGCCTTCGGATCGGCGCACCGGGGAACCACGCCGCGTGTTGCGAGGCGGCAACATCCCGCGTGTCACGAGCCAAAAAAAACACGCCCGCGGCAAGGAGTACCGCGGGCGGTTCACTCAGATCGGCCATACTTGAACAAACGCGGGGTGCCTGTCCCTCTTACCCATCCGAACCGCCGCGCGGGCGAACCCGCGGGGCGGCACGAACCAAAGAACGCCCCTGTGCAAGCGACCTGAGCAAGCGATGGGCGGAGCGTCAGCGCCGCCGATCGCGAGAATCGGCGCGGGGGCGTACCAACAGCGGTCCAGCGTCTCCTGGAAGGTCCAGAAACACGGCCAGCCGTGGATGGAACGAGGGACAGAACCCAGCGTCACCGGGGTACGGCACCCGCAAATCGATTGGGCTACGCCGTCCCCTGTGCAAAGAACGGGTCGCCACTACAAGGATACGCATGGAACGCGGTTCCGCAAGGACGGAATGCGCGGAATATGCAGGATTGGGGATATCGGAGCCGCCGGTTTTTGGGGAACCCGAGGTTCTCGGGGCTTTTTGGGGGTAGCGGCATCGTGGAACCGGTCTCAGGTGCCGGTGGATGGGGTGTGCAGGCCGGCGCCGCCCTGAACCCGTAGCATCTCTCCCCTCTTCCCAACGCCCATGCCCAGCCCCATCGACCTCCGCTCCGACACCGTGACCCGCCCCACGCCCGCCATGCGCCGCGCCATCGCGGGTGCGGAGGTGGGCGACGACGTGCTGGGTGACGACCCGACGGTCATCCGGCTGGAGCAGCGTGTGGCAGAGCTTCTCGGGAAGCGAGGGGCGGTGTTTGTGCCGTCGGGCACCATGGCCAACCAGACCGCGATACGGGCCCACACCGAGCCGGGCGACGAGGTGATTGCCCACGAAGACTCGCACATCCTGCACTATGAAACCGGCGCGCCCGGGGCCTTGTCCGGGGTGATGACGCGCGAGGCGCGGGGCGACCGGGGGTTGTTCGACGTCGGCGAGGTGGATCGCCTGTTCCGCCCGGAATCGCCGATCGCGCCGCGGTCGCGGCTCCTGGTGATCGAGAACACCCAGAACCGCGGCGGTGGGGCCGTCTGGCCGCTCGAGCAACTGTCGCGGACGGCGGGCCGCGGGCGTGAACTGGGGCTCCGGACGCACCTGGACGGCGCCCGCATCTGGAACGCGTGCGCGGCGACGGGTCTGGTGCCGGCTGATTACGCCAAGCACTTCGACAGCGTTTCGTGCTGCTTCTCCAAAGGGCTCGGCGCGCCGGTGGGGTCCGCCGTCGCCGGCGACGAGGCTTTCATCGGGCGCGTCAGGCGGTTCCGCAAGATGTTTGGCGGCGCGATGCGCCAGTCCGGCATCCTCGCGGCGGCGGCGCTCCACGCGCTGGACCATCACCGCGCGCGGCTCGTCGAGGACCACGAGAACGCGCGCCGGCTGGCGGACGCGGTCGCGAACACCAAGGGCCTGCGCATGGCGATGCCCGCGGAGACCAACATCGTGATCTTCGACGTCGAGCCAACCCGCGGGACCGCGGCGGCCTACTGCACCCGTTTGAAGGATCAGGGCGTGTGGATGCTCCCGTTCGGGCCGCAGCGTGTCCGCGCCGTGACGCACATGGACGTTTCGCGGGCGCAGATCGACGAGGCGTGCGCCGCGCTCTCCAGGGTGACGTAGTGGAATGGGGCAGGCTACTCGGGGACCTTGACCGCGGCCTCGGTGGCGTGCGGGTCGTCGTGGGTGACGTCGTCGGTGATGACGACCTCGGCCCGCTGGTTGGGGCGGTGCTCGGTGGTGGAATAGGCGAGCGGGACGATGCGGTCGCCGTCGCCGCACGCAACAACTCGGATCTGCTCCCACTTCACGCCGTTGGCGGTCAGGACCTCCGCGACGGCCATGGCCCTTTGGTACGACAGCCGGTAGCCCTCGGCGGTGTTGCGGAACGTCTCGGCGGCGGAGGCGTTGCCGCGGACCTCGACGACGTACTTCTTGCCCCGGATCTTGGTGGCGATGTCCGTGATCGCGGTGACGCCCTCGGAGCTCATGGCGGCGGAGCCGTCGCCGAAGGCCACCGTGGCGCCGACCTTCTTGTAGGTCGATGGGCGAACCGACTGCACCTCGCGCTTGTCGCCCGGTGGGGCGTTGACGTTGGCCTTGCCGCTGGGCTTGACCTTCTTGTCCTTGAGTCGCTTGACGAGCAGGGCGTCTTCGGGCGCGCTGGAGTCGATGCTGACGGGGTTATTGAACGCCGAGCGGATCGAGATGATCATGTCGAGCATCTCAGGGCTGGTGGAGGCGGGCATGCCGCCGTTCTGCTCCTTGCCCCCGACGCCGCCGGTGGTCGGCTCTTTCATGTTCATGGCGACGAGAATGACGAAGAAGCCCATGAGCAGGGCGACGTTGTCGGCGAACGAGATGAGCCATTCCGGTGCGCCCTCGTGCTCCTCGTGAGCGCCGCCGCCATGACCCCCGCCGTGGCCGCCGCCGTGACCACCGCCGGAGTGCCCCCCGGAGTGCCCTGAATCACCGTGTTCTGCGTGCTCTTCGGCCATGAGAGGCTGAACTCAGAGGAATCAGAGAGGACAGAGAAGAACCAGAGTGGGGATTGGATTCTGACTTCGAAGAAGCGGAGATCGGGATCTAGAGCGTGGGGCTCGGAGTTCGAGGGAGAGGGGGCTGCCCAAGCATGAGGTGAACAACGTGAGTGCGAAGATCAGGACTTCAGGACTTCAGGACTTCAGGACTTAGGACTTCAGGACTCAGGACTCCGCTTTCCTCACGCCGCCTTCGCCAGCTTGGCGCGCTGAACCTGCGGGATGAACGCCATCATGCGGTCCTGGGTGACGCGCGGGTTGTCGCCGGCCTGGATGGACATGATCCCCTGGAGCATCATCTCGCGGCTGAGGATCTCCTCGCTGGAGCGCATGCCGAGCTTGTCGCCGATGGGGCCGCAGACGGCGTTGGCGATGATGGCGCCGTACATGGTGGCGCCGACGGCGACGGCCAGCGACTTGCCCATGTCCTCAATCGAGCCCGAGCCGAGCTTGCCGAACAGGGCCACCTGTCCGACCAGCGTGCCGACCAGACCCCACCCGGGGCCGTAGACCTTGATGAGATCGAAGAACTTCTTGCCCGCCTTGTGGCGTTCCTGCATGGCGGCAACCTCGAGGCGCAGGGTTGCCTCGATCTTCTCGGGGTCCACGCCGTCGATGGCCATCTTGAGGCCGCTGGTGAGGAACGTGTCCTTGATCTCGCCCATGTCGGATTCGAGGGCGAGGATGCCGTCGCGCCGGGCCTTCTCGGAGAGCTTGCCCATGAGCTCGACGGTCTGGAGCGGGCTGATGCCTTTATGGAGCAGGAATCGCTTCATGTAGCCGCCGACCTGCAGCACGCGGTCCAGCGGCATCGCCATGAAGATCACGCTGGCGGACCCCCCACCCACCATGAGGATCCCTTCCAGCGAATAGAACATCATGAAGTTGCCGTGGCTCACCTCGTAGAACACGACGCCCAGGCACAGGACGCCGATGATGATCCCGATGAGCGAGGCTTTATCCACGCGACGGACCCCGTGTCTGAACAACCGGACGGTGACCCGCGCCGCGAACGGGGCGCGGAATCAGACACGGGTAGCATCGGCTGAGCTGCACCGGGTCTGAATGGCGAGGCGTGGTCGGAGACGCCGGCGTCGTGGCCAGACCGGTTCTGAAGGCTGTCGAGGGGCCGGTAACTTTGAGCCGTGAGGAAGCAGACCCGTCATCTCGCGTGCTCACGCAGCCTCTTGGGCCGCTTGCGCCGGTGCCGCGAGCCGGTTGCAGAGCTCAATCACCGTGCGGAGCTGGGGGTCTGCGGAAGCGATGGAGCCGGGCGCTGCCATGGCGGTAAGGGCCTGCTTGCACGCCTCGACCAGCGAGGGAAACCCGTATCCCCCGGCGATGGTCTTGAGGCCCAGCAGGCTCTTGCGAAGCGTATCCGTGTCGGAGCCAGCGACGGCCTGATGAAGCCCGATCGCGCTCTGCTTCGCCTGGCGGATGAAGACCCTCACGACGTCGGCCGTGGCGGTGTCGGCGCTAAGCGTGCTGTGCACGGGGCCGCTGGAAGCGGCCGACGCCGGGCAGCTCTCGACCGCCTGGCGCATGGCCTTGTGGAGCGAGTTACGGTCGAGCGGTTTGGGAACGACATCACTAAAGCTGCCCGCACCGGCGCCGATCTCGGAGCCCGCGGAATTGGCGGGCGCGATGCCGACAATCGGACCTCGATAGCCCGAAGACCTGACGGCAGAGGTGAACTGGTCGGGCTGCACGTCGAGGCCGGCGAGGTCGCACACGATGACGGAGTAGTCGAGCAGCTTGATCTGATCGATCGCGGCGCCGGAACTGGCGACGGGCGTCGGGGCCAGGCCGCTTGTCTTCAGGAGGCCTGAAAGCACGCGTCTGTCGACGGCGCTCGCGGAGACCGCCAGGGCGTTGCCGGTCAGCGGTTCAAGAAGCGCCTTTTCGCGTGCGTCGTCCGATGTCGCCTTTGCCTCCCGGCTGCAGAAGAGTGACACCTCGATCTTCTCGTTGAATCGGATGCCTACTTCGTGAACCTGCCCGGAAATATGCCGGCAGAACACCACCTTGCCGACCAGGACTTTCTGCCGGGCATCAGACGTGAACAGGGCCAGGCGCGACTCGGTACCCGTGTGCAGGAACGCCGGGACGAGCAAGCTGATTCCCCCGCAGGAGATATTGCGGCCCGACGCAATGAAAGCCGATGTGCCGCCGCCGGGATGGACCGCGACGAGGGGGACATCCTGCACGCGGTACTCGAGCCTCGCGTTGGCGCGGCGTGGACTCTTTCCGCCGTCGCGCTCCTGGGCGTCCAGGTGGTCAAGAATCTGCACCCGCTCTGGGTCCGTCAGGTTGGCGCGCTTGCTTCGTGCGGGCATGCGGACACCTCGCGTGGCGCACGGGCGGCGCCCCGGGCGAGCCATCGGCAACGCCAAGATCCGCTTTCACCGTGTGGATCGCGATTGATCCCAATAGGGGACAGCGCGGTCCTCATTGTGGCGACTGGGAGGAATCGGCGAGCGATTCCCAAGCCTTGGCGTGGGTCGGCGCTCCATGCGGCGCCGGTGACAGTCCGAGAAGCGGGGCATCCCGACGGCCGGGGCGGCGGCTCTGTGACGAGCCACGGGAGTGCCGATTGATGAAACCCACTGGTTAGCCGCACGTCACGTTCCATTGGTCACGGCTTTTTTGCCAGACCCACCCGTTGTTCAATCCACCGGTGTCCAACCGTTCGTTCCAGCGGGGTGATTTCCGTGAGATGGGCCAGCTGCTCAAGCTTGCCAGCGCGGGACTCGAGCGCCTCGCGAACTCAAACGACCTCCATGCGGAATATGGCCACACTCGGACCGAGCTCCTGTTGGAGCTCTTCGCCCAGCTTGGGCTTTGCAGGCATGAACCGTCCGAACTGGGCGCTCTGCTCGCGGCCGATCCAGCCGCCCGGTCCCGAGACCCTCAGCCGGCGAAGGCGTCGACCGTTACCGCGGGGTTGTTCGAGCCGGCTGTGGCAAGCGGCCGCCTGGCCGCACGGCCAGGCCAGTCGTGGCGAGATCGAGCGTGCGGCCAGTGGCGGGGCTCATGGACGATTTCCGCCGAACCGTCGGCACGCATGGGCGGTGACCTCGGGCCGCCGCATTCCACGGTCGCGCGAGGATTCGGGTGCACGCGGGAGGTAGCATGAGGCCATGAAGGACTCTCAATCGGCTCAGGCGATTCACGGCCCGCACCAGACTTTCGAGAGTGTCTTGGAGGCGCTGCGGCCTGCCAACCGACGGTTCGCCTTGACCTTCCCGGGGGAGTCGGATGCGCGCCAGGCAGTGCACACGGTGTACGGCGGCGCGCACCTGTTCAAAGCCGACTCTGCCAGGCGGCTGGGCGAACTCGCGATCAGGGCGTTGAGCGAGTACGCGCCGACACCGGACGACCTGGCCGCGGTGCTGGGGTTCGGCGCCGGGACGGCTCTGGCCAGCACCGTTCACCAGCGTGTGACCGCGAAGCTCCAGCGCGAGGCGGTCGAGGACTTCAGGATTGACTTCGAGGACGGGTACGGGAACCGGCCGGACGCCGAGGAAGACGCCTGCGCCGATTCCGCCGCGGTCGAGGTGGCAAAGGGTCTCGCGGGCGGCACGCTCCCGCCGTTCGTTGGGATCCGGGTCAAGCCCATGAACGACGAGCTGTGCGGGCGCAGCGCCCGGACGCTGGAACGGTTCATCGGGGCGCTGCTGAAGGCGACGGGCGGGGCGCTGCCGCCGAACTTCGTGGTGACGATCCCCAAGGTGGTCATCCCCGAGCAGGTTTCCGCTGTGGTGTCGATGTTCGAGGTGCTGGAGCGCCGTCACAAGCTGGCGTCTGGGACGCTCAAGCTCGAGCTGATGGTCGAAACGCCGCAGTCGATCATCGGGCCCGACGGGCGCTGCGCGCTGCCCGGCCTGGTGGCGGCGGCGCACGGGCGGTGCGTGGCGGCGCATTTCGGGGTGTACGACTACACCGCCTCGTGCCGCATCACCGCCGAGCACCAGCACATGCGCCACCCCGCGTGCGATTTCGCCCGGCACGTCATGCAGGTCGCGCTCGCGGGAACGGGGGTGGCGATGTCGGACGGGGCGACCAACATCATGCCGGTGGGTCCGCACAAGGCGCCGCCCGGCGGCGCACTGACCCCGCAGCAGCGCACCGAGAACACCCAGAGCGTGCACCGGGCGTGGCGCCTGCACTACCAGGACGTGCGCCACTCGCTGGTACACGCCTTCTACCAGGGGTGGGACCTGCACCCGGCTCAACTGGTGACGCGGTACGCTGCGCTCTACACGTTTTTCCTTGAGAGCCTCCCGCAGGCTTCGGCACGCCTGTCGAACTTCATCGACAAAGCGGCGCAGGCCACGCTGGTGGGCGACGTGTTCGACGACGCGGCGACGGGGCAGGGGCTGCTCAACTTCTTCCTGCGTGCGCTGAACTGCGGGGCGATCAGCGAGGACGAGGCGTTGCGTACCGGGCTGACGCTGGAAGAGCTTCGGGGGCGGTCGTTCGCGAAGATAGTGGCCAGGCGGACCGGGCGCAGCTGAGCCGGAAAAAAGAAGCGAACCGGCCCGACTCGCGAAAGCGACTCCTCCAAGCGCTCTCGCCGGTCTGACCGGCTCGCTCTAAGAACCCAACGGATCCGTGCTGGGCAGATGTGAGACCGAGCTGCCTAAGGCCGGTCGCGGCCCCCCGCCGCGCCAACACCATAACCACATCGGGCCTTGATTACAACGGGTGGGGTGAGGCCCCAAGGATGGCGAAGCACCGCGAGTGCGTGGGTCATCAAAATTGTTAAGTTGGGCAAGAACGGGCACAGCCCTGCTCATGCAGAGGCCGAGGCAGGCGCCTTGTCAGGGATTGGTGCGGGTGGCACCCCTCAACCCAAGCAGCCCGGGGCCTCAACCGGCCCTTGCTGAAAGGTCGTCAGATCCCCAGGTCCCCGATCGGGTCGAAGGTCCCTGTCGTTCAAATCACGCTGAAGGCAAAAACCGCCTACTGCCCTTCCTGGGACGAATCCGGCGGCTCGTCGCCCACGAGCGCACGCGCCACATCGATGAGCTTGCGGCGCCGACTCCGCGCCTCGGTCTGGAGGTACATGTGAGCATCGGGCTCGGAGAGCCCGCGCGATTCTACGAGGTGCCACTTGGCGCGCTCGATAGTGCGACGGTTCTTTAGAAGGGTGTCGAGTTGCTGAACGCGCTGCGCTTGGGCGCCGGCCTCGATCGCCTTCGACCACGCGATCGAAAGCCCGACACGCAGCATGTCTGCTTGAACCGGCTTGATCAAAAAACCGAACACGCCCGTCTGCTGGGCCCGCGCCACATACGCTTGATCAGAATAAGCACTCACAATCGCCGAGGGAACTTTCAGCCCGTCCCACAACAGCTGGGCCGTTGTGAGCCCGTCCATCAGGGGCATTCGGATATCTAGCAAGGCAAAATCCGGGAGGTCCTTTTCGGCCAGAAGCAGGGCAGCGTGCCCGTCCGCGACCGGCCCCAGAACACTGCAACCCATGGAGCGCACCGATGCGCTCAGCGCCGTCGCGACGAGGCTTTCGTCTTCGGCGATCAGAACACGGGCGGGAAGTCCCGAGGGCACCGATCCGGTTCCGGGAGAAGCCCCCGCGCCGATGGCACCCGAAGGTGCCGAACTGATTCGGTTCCGCTTTTCGAACTCCGCCATGGCTGCCACTGCCTTGCTTCCTGGATACAAACAACCGGGTCGTCCAAGAGGGCGCCGCGGCTTCTCGGCCCGCGTCCATCGGTGTTGGAGAGCTTATCGTGGGGGAACGTGGTTGTTCAAGCCGCGGGCGGTCGCGAGGTCGAGCGTGCATCGGTTCAGGCTAAGGCGTGGGTGTGCCCGCCTCATTTCGATAGCCGTGATTGCCCGGCTGCGGAATAATCTTCTGTCCGTCGTAGCCTGCTCGGAAACGCCCACCAGCCCGACTCGCCAGGGCGGGGGTTCAGTTCGCAGCCGCGGAGCGTTCGACCGATCGTGGGAGCACCCAAGTGACCCGACACCAGCCCGCCGTCCGCTTCATCTTCCTGACGCTGCTGCTCGACGTGCTGGGGTTCGGGCTGCTGATCCCGGTGGGGCCGCGCCTGGTGCAGGAGCTCCAGGGCGCCGGGGCGTCGCCCGAGACGGCGGCGCGACCGTTCGGCTGGCTCGCGGTCACATTCGCGGTGATGCTGTTTGTGTGCTCGCCGATCCTGGGATCGCTGTCGGACCGCTTCGGACGGCGCCCGATCATCCTGATCTCGCTGCTCGGCTCGGGCATCGATTACTTCGCCCAGGCGCTGGCGCCGAGCCTGACGATCCTCTTCATCACCCGCGCGATCAACGGCGTCAGCGGCTCGAACATGACCGCGTGCAACGCGTACATCGCCGACGTCACGCCGCCGGACAAGCGGGCCGCGGGGTTCGGGGTGATCGGCGCGGCGTTCGGGCTGGGATTCGTGTTCGGGCCGATCATGGGTGGATTGCTGGTAGGGCTCGGCGAGTACGCACAAGCGCACGCCGAAGCCGCCCCGTCGTGGCTGGAGTGGGCGGCGCGTGCCATCGGTCATGATCCGATCCGCCTGCCGTTCTACGTGGCGGGGATGCTGTGCCTTCTGAACTGGGCGTACGGGTGGTTCGTGCTCCCGGAGTCACTCCCGGCGGATCGTCGCCGCCCGTTCCACCTGGGCCGTTCGCACCCGATCGCCACGTTCATGCACCTGACGAAGTACCCGGTCGTGCTCGAGCTCGGGGCGGCGCTGTTCCTCGCCAACGTGGCGCAGTTCGGGCTGCACGCCACCTGGGCGCTGTACACGCAGCACCGCTACGGGTGGGAGGCGTGGGAGGTCGGGCTCTCGCTCACGGTCGTCGGCATCGGGGCGGCGGTGGTGCAGGGCGGCCTGGCGCGCAGGCTCATCCCGGCCATGGGTGAGGCGCGATCGGTGATCCTCGGCTTCGTGATGGCCGTGCTGGCGTTCGCGGGCTACGGCTGGGCCCCGCAGGGGTGGATGATCTATGTCATGGTCTTCGGGGCGTCGCTGGGCGGCATCGCCGGGCCGGCGTGCCAGTCGATCATCACCAAGAGCGTCCCGGGCAACGAGCAAGGCGAGACCCAGGGCGCGATGACGGCGTTGAACTCGTTCGCTGCCATCATCGGGCCGCTGATCTCGACCAATGTCTTCGCGCACTTCATCGACAAGGAGCGGGCCGTGCAGGTGCCGGGCGCCCCTTTCTATGTCGGGGCCGGGTTGACGGTGGTGGGCTTGCTGGCGGTCGTTTGGGCGTTACGCACGAGACTGCCGGCTGCCGACGCCGGCGGAGCTATCGGCTGATGTGAGCCGGGCTGCCTACGCGGGGCAGGGCGAGCCGAAAACACCCAGCAGCGACACCAGGTCGAGTGTGTCGACGTCACCGTCTCCGTCGAAATCGCCCCCTGTATTGGGCGGCACCGCGGTGCCGAAGTTGCCCAGCACAATCAGCAGGTCGGGGGTGTCGATCTGCCCGCTGTTATTGAGGTCGTGCGGGCACGGGGGCGGCGGGACCTGGAGCGTCAGCCTGAGGAACGCTTGGGGCGTGCCGAACGCCGGGCTGGAGTTGAGGTCCTGGCCGGCGCCATTGTGCAGGTTGACGAAGCAGTAGAGGTGCATGTCGTCGGTGAGAACGAAGTCGTTGGGCTCGAAAGCCACCTGCGTGTTGGTGCCGCGCCCGATGAAGGCGTCGTCATCGAAGAGGCCGTTGCCATCGACGTCCACGGGATCGCCCTCGCGGAGCACCACCGTGCCGTTCACGACCACCACCGAGTCGGTGGCCGGCGTCCCGGCGGAGGTGTTCCCGGCGAGCACCCACCCGCCCACGCGGTTGATGTTGAAGGCATAGAAGGTGTCGCCCCAGTTCTCGCTGCCGCTGATCGGGTCGCCCGTCTTTGCGATGAGCGAGCCGTTCCGCACGGCCCAGTCATTGCCGGCGGGATCGAGGCCGCGGGCGTACCAGTCGCCGTTGGAGCGCATGTCGTTGTTGCTCGTCGAGGCGTACGTCACCCCGGTGCCGGGTATCAGAGACCCCTCTTGCATGGCCACCTTGCCGTCGACCACAAGGACCCCGTCGATGCTGGTCGGCTGGTTGACTGTTCCCTCGGCGATCCAGCGGGCGCCCGTTGCCGAGGAGTAGAACGTGTTGGCGGAGATGGACTTCCACTGCTCGATGCCGGTGCCCGCGAGGTTCACGATGGTCGAGACCCCGGACTGCTGGAACGCCTCCTGGTCGTACATGATCGCGGGCCGGCGAGCGGAGTTGATGTTCCCGATCGTGCTGTCTTGCGAGCCGACGGCGCCGCTGTCGAGCAGGTGGATCGATCCGACGGAGTTTCCGAAGACCTCGTCTCCAGAGGGATTGGGCGCGAGGTCCGCCAGGCCGCCGATGGAACTCCCCATCTGGAACGGGATCGAGAAGTTGGCGCCGTCCCACTTGATGACCTTCTGGAAGACGGAAGCGACGCCGCCGCGGGCGCGGGCGGAGTACGCGAACTGGTTCACGGTGTTGAAACGCCCGGCGCCCAGCGCCGATCCGAAGAAGTCGTACAACTCGCCCGGGGCGCCCGCGTGCACGGGGCGCCCCTCCTGAGCGAACATCGTGCCGCTCAGCCCGGAGCCCATCAGAAGGATGGTCTCAGAGTCCGGCGTCAACTGCGTCCGCCCCTTGATGACCCAACGGCTGCCGTCGGGTGAGAGGATCAGGTCTTCAAGGGCGCGGAAGTTGGTGACAACAGGCGCGCCCGCCAGGTCCAGCGCGCCCGGCACGATCGACGTGGGGCTGGTGGGTATCTTTGTGTAGATCACCCTTTGGTCGGCTACAACTAAGCCACGACCTCCCGCGGCGAGCGCGTTCAAGGTCACAGCCCCGCCCGCGAGCAACGCAACAACGCTAAACGTCCTCATTTTGTACCTCTCTTCCCCCGGCGTGCGGATGACCGAACTGGGGCGCGACGGCGGCGGCGCGCTGATCAGAGCCTACCGCAACATCCGCGGGAATCAAGCTAACGCCGGGCGTCGGGGCCAAAATTGCGGTTTGGCGAACGCAAAGCCGGGTCTCGGCGGCCCGGCACTGGGTGGGTTGTGGTGGTGGCGAGCCGCGCGTTCGGGGTTGATGCCGCCATTCGGGTGCCGGCGGTACATGCCGGGGCACCGGTGCTCGGCGTTGCGTCTGCCGCCAAGTTGAGGTACCACTGCCACGGGCGTGACGCCTCAAGGTAATGAAGCCAGATACCCCGCGCCGGAGAATCAGCATGACGAGTTCGCATGACCGATCCGTGATCAGATTGCTGACGATGTTCTTGACCGGGACGGCGATTCTGACGGGGTCGGCGAACGGGCGAGTGACCGCCGCCGCGCTCGCTACTGGAAGAGTCGCCCTGGCGTGCGCCTCGCTCGGCGCCGCCAAAGACGACCTGAGCGCCAAGCTGGGCCTTGACCTTGGCGAGGACGCGGTGGCCCAGGCCATCGCCTCGCTCGAAAAGGGCGAGGTCGACGACGCGGTCACGTCGCTGACGAAAGAGCTCAAGAACACGACCCCGGGCCAGGCGGGAAGGGATCGCAACCGCGAGATCCAACTCGGCCTGGGCATCACGCTCGTGCGCGCCGGGAAAGTCGCCGAGGCGCGGAGTCGGCTCAACAACATCCCCCACCTGCCGGACCAGCTTCTCAGCGACGTGTCCGCGGCGCAGGCGGCGGTGGTGATCCGGGTGCTCGATGCCAAGAAGGCGAGCATGAAGGGCGGCGCGCAGCCGCTGCTCAGCCAGGATTCGTGGCTCAGCGCTATCACCGATGCCCGTCGCGGCGTGGAGAAAGAGCTCAACGACAAGAACCGTCGGGCGCGGTCGGCGATCGTCGGAGACAACTGGGGCCAGGCTCATACCGAGCTGAACCTCGCGTTCCGCTCCGTGGCGCAGCTGGACGTGATCAAGATCGACACCGACGAGATCAAGGAGGCGATGAAGCAGTTCGAGAAGGAACTCGCCAACCACGCCGACACCGCCAACGCCAAGCTCATCCAGCACCGCGACAATGCGCAGAGGGCCAAAGACAGGCTCGAATCGAACCGCAACACAGGCAAGCTCCGCCAGCCCCCCGACCCCGAGCTGCTGGCCCAGTACAACCGCGAGCATGATCTGGCGATCCAGGCGTATGACACCGTTGAAGCGCTGGCCACCGAGTACCGGAATCTGCAGCGAGCCCACCCGAACTATCTCAGATTCGAAGCGTGGGTGCCGCCGCGGATTCAGCGGTCGGACATTCCCTAGCCCCGCGCGAGGCTACTGCGGGCGTGCCCCGGGCAGGCGCCCGGCGTCGAACTCTTCCCACAGCGTGTCGGGCTGGTCGCTGGTGGCCTTGTCTTGGCCTGGGGCCATGACCACCAGGACGCGGCGCGAGCCGCCGGGCAGCTTGAAAAACCCCTCGGCGGGCTCGAAGCCGCGGCGCCTCGCGTACACGCCCAGGTCGTAATCGAGCAGGCCGGCGCCGAACTCGTCGAGAGGGATCGAGAATCGCCCGTCGCCGCCGCTGACCGCGCGCCCGATGGTCTTGCGCTTGATGGCCGTGGGATCGAGCTGGGCGTGGATGGCCACGCCGCCGACGCCGGGCCCGCCCTGGCTCAGGCGCGGATCGCTGGAATCAACAACCTCGATGTAGCTCACGTCGCCTCGGACCACGCGCCCCTGGATGCTGCTCGTGCACGCCGCCAGGGCGCCGGCAACCAGGGCACAGCAGGCGCAGGCGAGGCGTCGGGCGGGTGTGGTTTGCATGGCACGGGATCTTGGGGTGGCGTCACTCGCCGGGCGAGCGACCGGACGCATCCTCCGCGGCGCCCGGGTCGGCATCGTGAGTTTCCGCGGAGGCGAGGCCGGGGGCGGGCTTGGATGCCTTCGTCGCCGGGAAGTTCTCGCCCACCGGGGGCAGGTCACGGATGGACGCCAGGCCGAAAACTTCCAGGAATCGGCGCGACGTGCCATACAGCATCGGCCGCCCCAGCTCCTCGGCCCGTCCGACGATGGCGATCAGGCGCTTTTCGAGCAGGGTGCGGAGGACCTCCCCGGTGGCGGCGCCGCGGATGGACTCGATGTCGGTGCGGGTGATCGGCTGACGGTAGGCGATGATGGACAGCGTCTCGACCGCCGCGCGGCTGAGGCGGGCGTTCTCCCGCGCCCCGCGCACCACCGCCGCGACCGGGGCAAACTCCGCGACGGTCATCACCCGGTATCCCCCGGCGACGGCCTCGATGCGGAACGAGCGCCCCGAAGCCTCGTACGACGCGTTGAGCTCTTCGACCGCCTGCCTGACCGCGCTGATCGAGGCGTCGGCTTCGGGCAAC
Source organism: uncultured Phycisphaeraceae bacterium (assembly GCA_964510955.1). Taxonomy (GTDB): domain Bacteria; phylum Planctomycetota; class Phycisphaerae; order Phycisphaerales; family UBA1924; genus JAFLCM01. Next base: position 33,514 of record CAZEDW010000005.1, on the reverse strand, counting down.
CCCGCTTCGATGAGCATCTGTGAGGCTCGGCCCGCCGCCACCGCGCGGTCGCACGTGAGCAGCAGCGCCTCGACCGCCGCGTTCAATCGCGAGGGGTCGAGCGTGGGGCGCACCGGGGGCGAGGTTTCGACGCCGGGTTTGGCTTCGACTTCCGTTTCAACTGATCCGCTCGTCCGTAAGCTGGCCATGGGATGATGGTAGCAGACACGGGTGATCCGAGGCTTATTCTTGGACCTTTCGCACCGGTGCCCGAGGGTGGCTCGGGGACGGCGTGCGGCGGGCGGGGAATGCAGACAATCCGGAGGTTTCTCCGCCGGCCTCTGTCTGCTTTTCGCATGGATGAGGCGGGTCCAGGAGTTGTGGACCCCGGTTTGAAACCCCCTCACCACCCCTCGTTCCCATGCGCACCCTCACAGCACCCGCGGCCCTCCTCGCCTCTTTCATCGCGACCGCCCCGGCGGCCCTGGCGGAGCAGTCCGGCCCGGCGGGCGGTGGGCAGCCCTTCAGCAACACCCAGCCTTCGCTCGCGCTGAGCTTCACCATCAGCGAGTTCGGCATCTATGGACTGGGCGTTCCGGTCCGCCTGTTCGCCATCGATCTGCCCCCGGACTGGATGACGCCGGACGGGCGGGTGCTGATCAAGGCTCAGCACCAGTACCTGTTTGACCAGCTCCACGCCGCGTACGGCGGCGACGGGGTCACGACGTTCGCGCTCCCCGACCTGCGCGGTCGCACGCCGATCGGAAGCGGGGCGGGGCCGGACCTCCCCTCATACCTCCCCGCGCAGGTCGCCGGCCAGGACCAGGTGTCACTGTCGGCGTCACAGATGCCGCTGCACACCCACGAGTTCGGCTGCAACCAGCAGACGTCGCCCGCCGGCGGGCCCGACACCTTCGATAACGTGCAGCCCTCGCTGGCCATGTACTACACGATCGCGACGCAGGGGGCATTCCCGATCCGTGGTGTTGCGACGCGTGGCGGTGTGGGCAACCCCGGCCTGCCGTTCTACGCCCAGGTGTTTCTGAACGCCGCGCCGACCGTCAACGCCAACGGGCTGCTCCCGGCCGACGGGCGCCTGCTGTCGGTGTTTCAGAACCAGGCGATGTTCTCGCTGATTTTCGATCTTTACGGCGGCGACGCGCGCAACACCTTCGGCTTGCCGGACCTGCGCGGGCGGGCGGCGCTGGACTATGGGCAGGGCGCGGGGCTGGCGAACGTCAACCAGGGAACCAAGATCGGTACCGGCGACACGCAGCTCAATGTCTTCCAGATGCCGGCGCACTCGCACACTGTGCCCGGGCGCCCGGACACCCAGGTCGCCGGGGGAAACCTCCCGGTCGACAACCATCAGCCTTCCCTGGCCATCAACTACTGCATCTGCACGCTGGGTGTATACCCCAGCGGCCCGGGGGCCGACGACCAGAGCACCTACCTCGGCGAGATCATCATGTTCGCGGGCACCTACGCGCCGCAGGGTTTCCAGCCCTGCGATGGGCGCTACCTCCCCGTGAGCGGGAACGAGGCGCTCGCGCTGCTCATGGGCACGCGCTACGGCGGCGACGGCGTCAACACCATCCGACTGCCAGACTTGCGTGGGCGGATCCCCGTGTGCGCCGGCCCCGGGCTGCCGGTGGGCACCGTCATGGGCACGGAGAACGCCGATTTCACGGTGGCCAACGTTCCCCCGCACACGCACCACCTGCCCGCGGAATGCGTGGGCGATTTCAACGGCGACGGGCGGCGCGACACGGCCGACCTGGTCCTGCTGCTGGTCAACTTCGGGAGCTTCCTGCCGCCGGGGACCTGCACCGACATCAACCGCGACGGCGTCGTGAGCACCCCCGACCTCACCGCGTTCCTGGCGACGTTCGGGCAGAACTGCCCTTGAAATCCTGCCCTTCGCGGGGCGCGCGGTTCGCCGGCGCCGCCGCTTTCCGGGGTGCGGGATTGTCTTACCGGATGAACCGCATCCGTCCGAAGTCGGGAATCGGGATGCGGTCCAGCAGGTAGAACGGCGCCGGGAAGTACACGAAGAAGGCCTTGCCCAGCAGCAGCTTGCGGTCGACGATGCCGACGTCGGGGTCGATCTCGGCGGCGACCCACGGGTCGATGCCCGGCCACAGGCGCCCGTCGAGGCTGTTGGGGCTGTTGTCGCCGCAGCAGAAGAACTGATCGGGGCCGAGGTTCGCGGGGCGGTCGGGGCTGGTGCCCAGGCCGGGGAGACCGATGCGGTCGTTGAAGCGCGGCTCGTAGTACACGTCGCGGTCGAGGCCGACGCGGGTGAGCGTGACAGGCGAGCCGGCGAAGCTCCATTCGATCGTGGGGCGGGTGGCGCCCGGCGTGCCGGTGCGTCCGTCCTCGTAGGTCTCCGGGCGGGCGAGGCGCGCGGCCCCGAAGGTCGAGGCCTGGTTCTCCGGCCCGCACACGAACGCGACGCGCTGCTGGGCGGTCCAGTCGTAGTCGGCGCTCACCACGCGCGTGCCGTCGAGCCACAGCTCGAGCCGCTGGTCGAAGTGCCAGAACTCGAAGTTGGTCACGCGCCCGGGGGCCAGCACGCCGGCGGAGACGGGCGCCCGGGCCAGCTCGGTCCATTGCGACGGGTCGCCGGTCGCGCCGAGCGCCTTGCCCTCGGCGAGCGGGCGCATGCTGAGCACCGCCTGGCCGTTCTCGACGGCGCCGCGGAACTGGTGCCGGCGCGCGGTGATGGTGGCGCTGGTGGAGAGCCCCGGCTTGTCGGGGTTGATACCGGCCCGGACGCGCAGGTCTGAGACGGGCCACTTGGGCATCGTCGCGGCGTCCTGGATGATCGTGTCGTTGTACGCCACCCAGTCCCACACGGGCCACTTGGCGGTGTTCCACGCGAGCGAGGCGGGGGCATCGGCGGCGCTGCGGAGCTCGGAGCGTGCGGCGCCCTCGCCCTGGGTCCACCCCTGGCCGATCCAGGGCATCGAGAACTTGCGGACCCCGCCGAACTCGGTCTGGGCGGGGGTGTACTCGGTTGAGAAGACCGTGCGCCACAGCGAGCTCTGCAGGCGGTCGCTCTTGCGCTGGATGCTCCAGGCGCCGTCCGGGGCCTTGCCGGCGTCGGTGGGGCGTGCGAAGACGTCGCCGTCGGCCAGCCACACCTGCTCGTTGGGCAGGCCGATCAGGCGCTTGATGTAGTTCACCGAGGGCTGCTCGGGGTTCTTGAACACCACGACGTCGAAGCGGTGGGGCGGGAAAATCTCGTAGAGGTACTTCTCGACGAGGATGCGGTCGCCGGCGCGGGCGGGCCGCGTCTCCTGCGGCGGGGCGTAGCCCTCGTTGACCCGGTATTCCTGGCGGTTGGCGATCCACCGGTTGATCTGGCTGGTGGACATCGGGTCGGTGGCGGTGGGGAGCGGGCGCCCGCCGCCGCCCTGGATGGGCAGGGGCACCTGGCCCTGCGTGTCGGCGTAGTAGAAAGGGTTGACCGTCCACTCATACCCCGACTGCGGGCTGCGGAACAGCATGTGCTGCCCGAGCAGCGTGGGGGCCATCGATCCGGTGGGGATGACGAACGCCTCGACGACGTAGTTCTTGGCCACCAGCGCCATGGCGAGGCTGATGACCATCGAGATGACCGTCTCTTTGGCGGTCCCGTCGGCGTGATAGTCGGCGGCGTGGGGCTGCTGGGTCATGCGGGCGCAAGGGTAGCGGGGCGGCGGATGCGCCGCATGCCGCACTTGAACAACGACGCGTCAGCAGCCAAACCCGCCGAGCAGGATCGTCAGGTCGGCGCTGTTCACCGTCCCGTTGGCGTCGAGGTCGCCGAGGGTGTTGGGCGGGACCGACGATCCGAAGTTCCCGAGGAGGATCGTGAGGTCGCTGGTGTTGGTGTGGCCGTCGGCGTTGACGTCGCCCTGGCACGGCGGTGGCGGCGTCAGGAACGACTGTGATGCGGGCGAAGACGCGGTGCTGCCGGTGCCGTTGGCGGCGGTGACGCCCCAGTAATACGTGCCGCCGTAAGAGAGGGCGGGGAATACGACGTGCGACGTGCCGGGGCCGGTGCCGGTGGAGACGACGTTGGCGAGGCCCGCGTCGGTGGCGACCTTCACGGTGTAGGCGGTGGCGTTGCTCGACGCGGCCCAGGAGAGCACCGGGGTCAGCGAACCCACGGTTACGCCGGGGGCGGGCGCCGTCAGGTTGAACGCGCCGGGGGCCGGCGGCGGCGGGGCGCTGGGAACCTGCACCGCCGCGTTCACGCTCGCGCCGGTCTTGAACATCCCCAGCGTCGCGGTGCCGTTGGTCGGCGGGTTGGGGGCGTCGAACCGGAAGCTGTACATGGTGCCCCAGCGGAGGGCGTTGGCGTTGGCGTTCTGGGCGAAGGTCTGGGTGGCCCAGCTGGCGGTGCCGGCGCTGTTCGTAAACGCCCAGTCCGTGCCGCTGTAGGGCTCGCCGGAGTGATAGAAGATGTCGTGGAACCCGACGTTCGACAGCGGCACCGAGGCGTCCACCGGCAGCGCGAACGAGCGGACGCCCGCGTCGTTGTTCATGTTGAAGATGCAGTACTCGTAGTGCCAGTTGGTCGGCGAGGTCTGGGTGACCTTGTAGCCCAGGATGATCCGGCCGTCGGCCGTGCCGGATGGATCGAGATTCACGAGCGTGACGGCGTTGTCAAGCTTCTCCTTCCAGCCGACGATCGCGGGGCGCATGGTCTCGGTCGAGCCGTTGAGGCTGATGGTGGTGCCGCTGAGCGTGCCGGTGCGGTAGGAGTAGTTGTTGTAGCGGTTGGCGACGGGCTCGTCGGTGCAGATGTAGCAGACATCCATGATGTAGTTGGCGCCGGCGATGAGATCGGCGGTGAGCACCTGGGTGCGCTTGAAGATGGCGTCGCCGGTCTGGTTCCAGGCGATCGTGTAGGGGTACGGGTAAGCGCCGGTCCAGGGGTTTACCTCCGAACGCGGGCCGAGGTCGGTCTGATCGGCGTTGAGGCCGGCGCCGTAGGTATCAGTGGCGAAAAGGCCCAGCGTGGTGCACCCGCTGGCGGACGATTGCACCCCGTTGGGCACGGTGAGCTGGGCGCAGCTGGCGCTGTCGGCGGCGCACCAGGCGTGCTTGAGCCAACTGATGCCAATCTGATCGAACTGGCCGGCGCCGTTGACCACGCGGTAGCGGTAGAGGTGCTGGCCGATGAGCGGGTGCTGGTTGGTGCTGCTCACCCAGATGGCGGTCGCGTTACCGATGTTGCACGACACGGTGCCGACGGAGTAGGAGATGATCGACCCCACCGTGCCGTTGGTGGTCACGCCGCCGCTGGTGGAATCGCCGTAGGGCGAGGAGCCGCTGGAAGACCCCACGCCGCTGGTCACCACGTCCGGCCCGGTTGAAGGCGCCGGCGCGGGGTTGGGCGGCACGGCGGAGGCAGAGAGCGCCAGGCTGGCGATGGCGGCGAGAATGACACCATTGTTCTGATCGATTCGCATGCGCTCTCCTCGTGGGCGGCTGGTCGGGACTGCTCCTGGATTATCGTGGTGGTGGTGGTGGGTGTAAAGGAAAAAAAGCCCGCGCCAAGGGGCGCGGGCTTGATGAGAGGCGGTTGAATCTCGACCGGCTAGTTTGCGGTCGGGCCTGACTCAGCAGCCGAAGCCGCCGAGGAGGATGGTGAGGTCGGCGGTGCCGACGGTGCCGCTGCCATCGAGGTCGCCGCAGCAGCCGTGGTCGGCGGGCTGGCCGAAGTTGCCCAGCAGGATGACGAGGTCGGCGGTGTTGGTGTGGCCGTCGCCGTCGATGTCGCCCTGGCAGGGCGGGGGCGGGGTGATGAAAGACCAGGAAGCGGGTGTGGAGCCGGTGCTGCCGGCGCCGTTGTTGGCGGTGACGCCCCAGTAGTAGGTGG
>CAZEDW010000005.1:0-27560 GCA_964510955.1 uncultured Phycisphaeraceae bacterium | reverse complement strand
TGGAAGCCGACGTTGCTGAGGGCGACGTTGGAGTCCACGGGGAGGGCGAACGAGCCAACGCCGGCATCGTTGTTCATGTTGTGCAGGTTGTACTCGTAGTGCCAGGTGCTCGGACCGGTCTGGGTAACCTTGTAACCCAGAATCAGGCGGCCATCGGAGGTGCCGCTGGGGTCAACGTTGACAAGGGTGACGGCGTTGTCGAACTTTTCCTTCCATCCGACGATCGCCGGGCGGAGAGCTTCGGTGGCGCCGCTGAAGGTGAATGTCGTGCCGCTGAGGGTGGCGGGGCGGTAGGAGTAGTTGTTGTACTTGTTGGCGGTGGGCTCGGTGTTCTGCGAGGGGATGTAGCAAACCTCGAAGAGCCAGTTGGCGCCGGCGACGAGGTCAGAGGTGAGCACCTGGATGCGCTTGCCGACGGTGGCGTTGCCACCGTTGCCGCCCCACTGCAGGACGTACGGGTAGGGGTAGGCGCCGGTCCAGGGGTTGACCTCGGAACGGGGGCCGAGGTTTGATTGGCTGCCGTTGAGGCTGGCGCTGTAGGTGTCGGTGGCGAAGGGCCCGAGCCAGTCGCAGCTGCCGTTGCTGGCCAGCGTTCCATTCGGGCTGGTGAGCTGGGAGCAGTTCGACGCATCAGCGGCGCAGAAGCCGTGCTTGAGCCAGTTCATGCCGACCTGCTCGAACTGACCGGCGCCGTTGACGGTGCGGTAGCGGAAGATCTGCGTGCCGATGACCGGGTGACGGTTGCCGGGGCTGGTGTCACGGATCCAGATGAAGAGCTGATTGCCGAGGTTGCACGAGATGGTGCCGACGGAGTACGCGGTGATGGAACCGGATGAGCCGTTGGTGGTCACACCGGTTCCGCCGGAGTCACCGTAGGGAGCGGTGCCGCTGCCCGAACCGATGCCGCCGACGACAACGTCGGGCCCGGTCGAAGGAGCGGGGGCGGGCGAAGGTGGGACGGCGATGGCCGACAGCGCCAAGCCCGCGATCGCGCTGAGCGCGATCGACACGTTGCGACAGTTCATCATGTTCTCGGTTCCTCTTCTTCGGACGCGACCCGTTCGCGCCACGGCACGACGCCGGACTGCCTCTCTTGCAGCGCGCGGGGAACATCCCCGCGCTCCGATCCGGCGTGCCCCGTGGGTCCGGGGTCGATCGGTCGGCACCAGTATTGTGACCCCGTTGGGTCCGGGCAACAAGCGCCGCCAAGAAAAAGGCGGCGGAATTCTTGGCCGCGAGAGGGCTGCCCCAGAATCCGGCTGGCGTTAGGCCGAGGCCCGTGGGCTCGCCGAGGGCTCCCAGCCAATGGACTCGGGCTCTGGCGTGGTGGGTGGCGCGGGCCGGTGGCCGCCTCAGGGTTGACACCCGTAGCTGGCGAACAGCAGGACCAGGTCGGAGGTGTTGACGGTGCCGTCGGCATTGAGGTCGCCGCCGGTGCCGGGGATGAGCGATTGGCCCCAGCGCAGCAGGAGTTGGGAAAGGTCGGTCGAGTTGACGGCGCCGTCGAGGTTGACGTCGGCCAGGCAGACGATTTCGAGTCGTCGGTAGGCCATGCCGCCGCCAGTGGTCCAGGTCGCTCCCGTGCCGCCGACGGGGGCGGCGGCGCCGGTGGTGCGGTCGATGCGGAAGAGGCGCTGGGAATCGGCGTCGATGGTGTAGAGCGACCTGGTGTCATCGCACCAGACCAGCGTGGTGCAGTTGGTGAGTCCCTGGCCCAGCGCGCCGATCGTGGAGCGCTGGCCGGTCACGCGGTTGATGGAAACCAGTCGCGTGCCGCCGCCCGACGCCGGTGCGTTGTCGATGGCGAGAATCTGGCCTATTGACGTGACGACGGCGAGTCCGGCGAGATTGCCGGGCGTCGCCGGCGTGGGTGTGAGCGTGGAGACAACCCGGGTGGTCTTGTCGATGGTGACAAGTTGACCGGAGCTCTGGCAGAGCCCCAGCAGCTGGTCGGTCCTCGGGTCGCACGAGAGATCAGTGACGGTCGCGGGTGCGTTGAGCAGCGGGCCGAGGGTTACGGGGTTCCAGGTGGCGGGGCTGACGCGGACGAGGCGCTGCGACGCGTCGAGGGCGTAGAACGAGTCTTCGGACCGGCGGTATCCCAGCCCCGATGGGTGCGAGGTGGGGGCCGTCATGCGCGCAAACTGGCCGGAGGAACGGTTGATGGTGCCGAGGTTGTTGGCGGCGTCGCCGATGGCGAACAGCGGGCCGCCGGGAGTGCCCGAGACACCGCTGCCGCAGACTCCCTTGGGCCAGGCGAAGGCGGACTGCAGCCGCGCGGCCTGCATGGCGGTGCCCGCGTTGGCGCCGCCGGTGGCGGTGCAGCCGCCGCTGGTGTGGATGGCGATCACCCGTCCGTTGGACTCGTTGATCACCGGCGAGCCGGAGTTTCCGCCGGTGGTGTCGGATTCGTAGGAAACGGTGCTGCCCGCCAGCGCCAGGTAAGCCCCGACAGCGGTCTTGAGGGCGTAGTTCCACGAGAGCGGCAGGGGGGGCGTTACGGTGCCGTAGCCGGTGACGCGGCATTGCTGGCCGGTGGCCGGCGCGGGCGCGCCGGCCCTGTAGAAGCAGGCGCCCTGGGCCTGGAAGGGCGTCAGCCCGGTGTTGGCGTTGGCGAAACAGCCGAAGTAGGTCCAGTCGTCGCCCAGCGCCAGTTGCGAAAACTGAACGCTGCTGGCATCGACAGCGAACTGGCTCTCGGGGGGCGGGAACACCATGCCGCCGTCGGGGTTGGAGAGCGGGACGTTGAACTGCACCACGCTGCCCGCGGCGGGAGCGCAGTGACCGGCGGTGAGCAGCGTGTGGTTGGCGTCGTCGATGAGGAACGCCGTGCAGCCCTGGGGCAGGAGCCTGCCCACGCGGGCGTCGGCGGCGAGCGTGCGCTCGTCGGTGGAACCGCAGACGGTTCGCTCGGCGTCGGGCCCGGGCGCGACGCCGAACTCGACCGCGCCGACCGATACGCGCGCCGGCGCCGCACCGGGGAACGAGAGCAGCTCGACGCGGACGGTGGAGCCGTTGAAGTACGCCGAGGCGCTCGACCACTCGGCGAGCTTGCGGGCGTTGAAGACCTGCGAAGCGCCGTCGGAAGCGGTCAGGACCAGGCGCGATTCGGCGCCGGACCCGTCGATGCCGGGGAGCGAAGTCTGATCGAAGGTGAGGCGCATCCAGGCGGCGCCCGCGACCGACACGTCTCTGGCGAACACGACCTCCGGCCCGGACGTGCGGCCCGACGGGACGACCCAGCCGGAGTCAACGCTCACCGCCTGAACGCGGGAGTTGACGACAGCCTGCTGTCCGTGGGCAGGGCCGCTGAGAACGAGCGCGGCCGCCGCGCAGATCAAGGTACGCCGATCAATCAATCGAAATCTCTCCTCGCACGATCCCGCGCCGCATCATGACGGCGCGCGAACCCACAACCGTTGCAATCGCCTCTGGCTTCCATGCCGGGCCTCCGAGTGGGCAGGACGACAGAATATCCCACGCGATTCGCAATCAGGCGCAGAAAGGATGTACTTGTCCGGAATTTTTCTAAGTCTTCAGGTGATTATTGGACGCGTTCGCGGGCCCATTCGCAGAAATCAGCCACGCTCGGCGGGGACCAGCCGTGCGCTGGCTGATGCCGGACCATGCCGATCTGACCGGAAAGAGTGAATGAACATCCGGCGCGGTGCCTCACGCCAGCGACGTGATTACTTGACCGTCGGCAGCCACGCCGCCAGCAGATCGCGTCCGGCGGCGAGGTCGCCCAGGTCGATCATCTCGGTGACGGTGTGGATGTAGCGTGTCCCGACGGTGAGGCCGCAGGCGCGAGCGCCGCCGAGAGACTGCTGGATCGCCGCGCCGTCCTGGCCGCCGCGGGCGAGAATCGAACGCTGGGCCTTGATCTTGTTCTTCTTGGCCAGCGTCTCAAGCTCGTCGATCAGGCGGTAGTCGGAGATGATCGAGGAGTCCATGACGTGCAGTGCCACGCCCTGGCCCTGGTTCGTCACGGCCTCTTCCTTGGGCACACCCGGCGTGTCGCAGGACAGGGTCACGTCCAGGCCGATGCCGATGTGCGGCTGGACCGTGCTGGCGGCGGTCTTGGCGCCGCGCAGGCCCACCTCTTCCTGCGTGGTGAACGCGACGATGATCTCCGCGCTGTGGGCCTTGGCTGCCTTGTCGATGGCGCGGACGCACTCGATCCCCAGCCAGCACGCCACGCGGTTGTCCATCGCCTTGCTGACGGCCTTCTCGCCCACCAGCACGAACGGCTCGTGCATCACCACCATGTCGCCGATGGTGACGGTTTTCTTCGCCTTGGCGGCGGGGAGGCCCAGGTCGATGAAAAACTCCTTGACCTCGGGCACTTTCTTCTTGTCTTCTTCGGAGGCGATGTGGACCGGGCGCCCGCCGGGGTTCATCACCCCCACCAGGTCGCCGTCGTTCTTGGTGCACACCAGCACGCGCCGGGAGAAGAGGTTCCGGGTGTCGAACCCGCCGGCGGCGTTCACGCGGATGAAGCCGTTGTCGTCGATGTGGCTGACGTAGAACCCGATCTCGTCCATGTGGCAGGCCAGCATCACGCGCGTGGGGGCACCAGCGCCCTTGCCGGCGGCCTTGGAGGCCCGCTTGCCGCCGGCGAGCCGCGGCAACCGACGGCAGATCATCGACCCCATGCCGTCTTCCTCGATCACGTCAAAGAGGTCTTTGACCTCCTTGCGGATCAGCTCGCGGACGCGTTCCTCTCGGCCGGGGATGCCGGGGGTCTCACACAGGCGGCGGAGCAGGTCGGTGTTCAGCGTGGGCATGGCGGGGGCGTCGTGGAGGGAGGGAGTGAAATCTGAGTCTTCTTCGATCCAGTCCGAAACTCAGGGATCGCATCCTACAGGCGGGCGCTCGTGAACGCATACGATGCGCCATCCACCCGCACCCGCCCGTCTTGATTCCCCGCACATGGCAAGGTCAAGCCCCCTCAACTCTCTCCACCAGCAGGCCGAGGCCACCTTTGTGATGTACGGCTCGGCGCCGTCGCCGATCGCGGTCGTGGAGACGTTCGGCGAGCTGGAGGCGGAGTACGCCGCGCTGCGCAAGGGGTGTGCGCTGCTTGACCTGCCGCACCGGGGGGTGGTGCGGGTGAGCGGGCGCGATAGGCTGGATTTCCTGGGTCGGATGGTGACGCAGGAGATGAAGGGCTTCGCGCCGTTCGAGGTGAGGCGTTCGTTCTGGCTCAGCCGCAAGGGCCGGATCGACGCCGACCTGCGGATGATCCAGCTCGAAGACGCCCTGTGGATCGATGTCGACGCGCTCGCGGCTCAGCGCACGGTCGAGGGCTTGTCGTCGTTCCTGTTCAGCGAGGACGTGGCCATCAGCGACGCGACCGAATCCAAGCACCGCCTGGCGCTGCACGGGCCGGCGGCGCTGCGGCTGCTGAAACTCGTCAGCACCCCCCAGGGCGGGCCCGGGCTCGATGCGCTCGCGCCGGACCGGGCTTCGATGGTCGAGATCGCCGGCAAGCCCGTGCTGGTGTTCCGCGACGACAGTTCGGGCGAGATCGGCCTGGAGCTGCTCCTCGACGCCGCCGACGTGACCGCGGCGTACGAGCAGTTCCTGGAGCACGGCCTCAGCGCCGACGGCCACGCCACCGGCAACAGCGCCGGCGCGATCCGGATGCGCACCGCCGGCTGGCACGCCTTCAACATCGCCCGGATCGAGGCCGGGCGCCCCCTCTTGAACATCGACTTCGGCCCCGAGAGCCTGCCGCACGAGTGCGGCGCCGAAACGCTCAAGGACCGCGTGAGCTTCACCAAGGGGTGCTACCTCGGTCAGGAAGTGGTGGCGCGCATGCAGAGCCTCGGGCACCCCAAGCAGCGACTGGTGGGCCTGTTGCTCGATGAACCCCAAGCCGGCGCCGAGGCGCCGGAGCGCCAGCCGATGGGCGGCGCGGACGTGCTGGCCGCGCCGGGCGAGCCGGGCGCGGCGGCACGAAGCATCGGACGCGTAACAAGCTCCACCCGCAGCCCCATGCTCGGCGACCGCCCCGTCTGCTTCGCGCAGGTGAAGTGGGAATCCGCAGTCGAGGGCACGCGCGTCGACGTGCAGACCGACGCCGGGGCGGTTGGGGCGACGGTGCGCGAGAGCCTGGGCTTCTGGTCAAAGGCGTGACTTCGGGCGTGAGCTACGGTTGAGTCGTGCGTCCGTCATTCATCGCATATTGGTCCGAAAAACGGGCGTGAAGCTTCCAACGCCCGCTCGCATCGACCGCTCCCGTGCGCACAAAACGGTCGCCACCGTCCCCCCCCGAACAAACTTCGTGAGACACCTGCAACTCCAATCGCCGCAATCGATTGCAGGTTTTCACCCCGCGCGCATCGACCACATCCGTGCGCCGAAACCTGTCCCGGGTCAGAAGGGATAGAGAGGCCACACGCGCCCAGGCACGAGATCGCCCCGCGGCATGACAACCCGCGAGCCCTCGCGCCAAAGCGAGCCAACCCCTCTCCCGCAAGGCCCCGACTCGCGAGCGACGGCCAAGCGGGCGCATCTCTTCGGGTTTCTGGCCGATCTCAAGCCGCCGCACGCCGACGATGAGCCCAGCCCTTCCAAGGGCGAAGCGAACCGCCGCGCCGATGGACAAGATCGGGGACGGGCCCGAACCATGTATCGGGCGGGGGAAACCCTGCACCCCCAGGGGGAGCCGCGCGTGCCAAACACCACGCAACGCTCACCCACCACCGACGGTCAAGCCCGAAAGGGCCCACACCGCCACCACCCGTCGACGGGCTTACCCACCTACATCCGACATTCCAAATCCCGAATCCAAAATCCAAAATCCAAAAGTCCACATCCCCCTCACCACTCACTCCCCTGGAATCTGCGTCACAACCCCCTCCCACGGGCTGCTCGCCGTCGCGTACAGCTTCCGCGGGATCCGCCCCGCGCGGAAGCTCTGCCGCCCCGCCGCGCACGCGTGGCGCATCGCGTGCGCCATCAGCACCGGGTCTTTCGCGTGCGCGATCCCCGTGTTGAGCAGCACGCCGTCCGCGCCCAACTCCATCGCGATCGCCACATCGCTCGCGCACCCCACCCCCGCGTCCACGATCACCGGGTACGCCGCGTCCCCGCTCTTGAGTTCCTCAAGGATGATCCGGATGTTATTGGGGTTCAAGACGCCCTGCCCCGAACCGATCGGCGAGCCGGCGGGCATCACGCTCGTCGCGCCGGCCTGTTTCAGGCGGCGCGCCATCACCGGGTCATCGCTGGTGTAGCACAGCACCTCAAACCCGTCGGCGACCAGCTCCTTGCACGCCTCGAGCGTGCCGACCGGGTCCGGCAGCAGCGTCTTCTTGTCGGCCAGCACCTCCAGCTTCACCCACGATGCGCCGGGGTTGCCGAGCTGCTCGAGAAGGTCGCGTCCCAGGCGGGCCACGCGCACCGCGTCATCGGCGCTGAAGCACCCCGCCGTGTTAGGCAGGATGGTGTACCGCGACAGGTCCAGGGCATCGAGCAGCGACTCGCCCCGCTCGTTGTAGAGTCGCTCGCGCCGCACCGCCACGGTAACGATCTCGCACCCGCTCGCGTCCAGCGCGCGGCGCGTGGTGTCGAAATCGGGGTACTTCCCCGTGCCCACCAGCAGGCGGCTGGTGAAGACGCGCCGGGCCAGGTGGAGCGGGTCGGACGGCTCGGCGGCGAGGCGGGGTTCGATCTGCGATGGGGGAAGTTGGTTGGCAGACATGGGCGGTTCTCGGTCCGGATGATAAGCGCCGGCTGATGCCAGCCGCGCCGCGGCGGCGCATGCCGACCATGCCACCGCATGGCGACAGGAAATTTTCCAGATCTCCTCTGAAAAGGCCCCGGCGCAAGGTTTGCTCCGTAGGATCACGAATACAAGACCGACAAATCTGTAATCCACGAACCGCGCCGCTCGGTCTGGCTTTGGCCAGGAGGCCACCATGAAGCTTTTCACGCTCGCCCTCGCCGCTCTCGCCGCCTCGCTTGCGCTCCCGTCGGCGCCGGCGGCCCAGGTTTTCAACCAGCCCCACGACGGGTCGGGCGCGGTGCACAAGTCGTCGTGGTACGCCCCCGACGGCCTCGACGGCGACGAGTACGCCTGGGACAGCTTCACCCTCGCATCCAGCGCCGCGATCACCGAGATCCGCTGGCGCGGCGGCTACGCCTACGGCGCCGGCCAGGCCCCGGTCTACGACTTCGACATCTCGATCTACCGCTCCATCGGCGCCGGCACTCAGCCCGACCTCGGCGCGGGCGGGCGGCTCGTCCACTACACCGCCGGCGGTAACTGCAACGAGACCAGCGTCGGCACGTTCGGTGGCACCCCGGTGTACGACTACCGCTTCACCCTGCCGGTCGTGTTCCAGGCCGCCGCGGGCACGAAGTACTGGGTGCAGATCGAGGCGTCGCAGGGGGTGCGCCCGCTCATCTACTGGCCGCCGGACTGGGGCCTGTGCAACGCGACAGGAGGCGACAATCACTACTTCCGATTCATTGTCGGCGGGCAGTACCAGAACATCACCGGCGACTGCGCCTTCTCTCTCTACGGGTCGAACACCAGCACCGTGAACATCGCCGCCTCGGTCGACCCGCCCGGCGCGGGCACCGTCAGCGGCGCCGGCGCCTACCCCGTCAACTCCACCGCCCAGCTTATCGCCGCTGCCAACGCGGGCTGGGGGTTCGTGAACTGGACGGAGAATGGCAATCAGGTGAGCACCAACGCCACGTACACGTTCACCGCGACGGTCAACCGCACGCTCGTGGCCCACTTCGTCCCCGCCTACACCATCACCACCGCCGCCTACCCGCCGTGGGCCGGCACCACCACCGGTGACGGCGTGTACAACGAGGGATCGACCGTCACCGTCACCGCGACCCCCAAGCACGGCTGGCAGTTCTCCGAGTGGCAGGGCTGGAGCACCTCGCCCGTCTATTCGTTCCCCGCCACCAGCGACATGGTGCTCCCCGCGATGTTCGCCCCGGCGCCCCTCGCCGCCACGTTCGATTTCGACAACGGGCCAGTGTCGGTCTCGCTCCCGTTGAGCTACACGGTGGACGGCCTGACCGCGACCCTCTCCGCCACGGGCTCGGGCTTCTCCGTGCAATCGCTGGGAAGCATCCAGATCCATCCCGCCGGCTTCTACGGCATCTGTCTCTACCCCAACAGCGTATTCGCGGCGGATCTCCTTGTCTCGTTCTCGCAGCCGCTGACCGATTTCTCCATTCTCTACTCGCCGCAGGAGCTGGGCTGCGATAACTCCGCGACGATGCGCGTGACCGCGTACATGAACGGATCGTTCGTCGCCACCGCCACCGCGACAGTGCCGCAGCCGGGCACCTGGCCCACGGGAACACTCAGCATCGCCGTGCCCGCGCCCGCGACGTTTAACAGCGTGGTGGTCCACTACGACGCTCGCCCGCCGACCTGCCAGGACTGGGGCCCGATCTTCCTCGCCGACATCATCACCGTCACGCGGGCGTGCGTGCCCGCGGGCGTTGCGCAGGACCCGGCGCCCGCCACCGCGTGCTTGGGAGGCACGGCGGTGTTCACCGTCGTCGGGTCGGGTTCGGGCCCGTTCACCTATCAGTGGCGCAAGGAAGGTGTGCCGATTGACACGGGCCTGAACCCGTCGGCGGCCACGGACACGCTGGTGCTCTCGTGGCTGTACGGACCGGACACCGGAACCTACGACTGCGTGGTCACCGGGCATTGCGGCAGCGCGACGTCGGGCGCTGCCTCCCTGAGCCTCCTGCCCGACCTGAATATCGACGGAGCCATCAACACCGCGGACCTCGTCATCCTGCTGGGCCAGTTCGGCCAGTCCGTCGGCCCGTGGAACCTCGGCGACCTGAACGGCGACGGGCTGGTGAACACCGCCGACCTGACGCGGCTGCTGGGGAGCTTTGGGGTGATGTGCCCGTGAGTTCGCGAGCGGCCCAACGCTTACCTCGCGCACGGGGCTCGGATAGAGCGGTTACTATCGCCCGCGATGAGCGATCTGTGCCGCATCACCGACGTCGCGCCGCGCGACGGCCTGCAGAACGAGCCGCTGGGCGTGAGCGGGGCGCCCGTGGCGACGACAGACAAGGTCCGTCTCATCGAACTGCTCTGTGAAGCCGGCGTGGACGAGATCGAGCTGACGAGCTTTGTGAGCCCCAGGTGGGTGCCGCAGCTTGCCGACGCCGCGGACGTGCTGCGCGGTGTGGCGGCGCTGGCCGCCGAGCGCCGGGGCGAGTGGCCCGGTGAGCCGGCGTTCAGCGTGCTGGTGCCGAACCTCAAGGGGCTCGAGGCGCTGGAGGCCGCCGACGCCGAGGCGTGCCAGGCCGCCGGGTTCGATCCGCCGCTGGTGACCAAGATCGCCCTGTTCACCGCCGCGTCGGAGACCTTCAGCAAGAACAACACCAACGCGACCATCGACGAGACCATCGCCCGCTTCCGCGAGGTGCTGGCCCGCGGCGGCGCCTGCGCCCAGCGCGTCCGTGGGTACATCTCGTGCGCCGTTGCCTGCCCGTTCGAGGGGCCCGTTGCGCCCGCGAAGGTCGCCGAGGTGGCCGCGAAGCTGCTGGACATCGGCGTGACCGAGATCGACCTGGGCGACACGATCGGCGCCGGCACGCCCGAGACCGTCGGCGCGATGCTGGGCGCGGTCGAGAAGCGGATCGGCCCCGGCTGGTTCCGGCGCAAGGGCGTCACGCTGCACCTGCACGACACGACCGGGCGGGCCGCCGAGTGCGTTCGCACGGCCCTGGAGCTCGGCGTGCAGTCGTTCGACGGCGCGGCGGGCGGGCTGGGGGGCTGCCCCTACGCCTCGACGCCCCAGCGCCGCGCGCCGGGGAACATCTCGACCGAGCTGCTTGTCCGGACCATCGTGGAAGCGGGCTATCAGACGATGGTGGACGCCGAGGCGCTTCTCAGCGCGGCGGAGTTCGCCCGCACGCTGCGCGCCGCGCCCGGTGGAGCCCCTGCGTGATCCGCGTCGAACGCCACCAGAGCACCCGCGGACCGTTCGCGGAGATCGTCATCGACCGCGCGGACAAGCGCAACGCGCTGACGGTGGCGATGCTCGGCGACCTGGTTCGCGCCGCGGACGAGCTGGCCCGCGAAGACTGGATCGGCGCGCTGGTGGTGCGGGGCGAGGGCCGCGTGTTCTGCGCCGGCTTTGACTTGCCGCCGTGCCTGGAGGACCCCGAGCAACTCCGCGGGATGCTGCGGGGGTTGTCGGTGCTGACGCGGGCGCTGCGCCGGTTTCCTCGCCCGGTGGTGATCGCGGCCCACGGCGCCGCGATCGCCGGCGGCTGCGCCGTCGCGTGCTCGGGCGACCTTGTCGTGACGGACAAGTCGGCCAAGCTGGGCTACCCCGTGGTGCGCCTGGGGATCAGCCCGGCGGTCAACGCGCCGCTGCTGAGAATGTCGCTCGCCGGCTCGCGCGTGCGCGAGCGGCTGCTGGACCCGTCGGTGATCTCGGGCGAGGAAGCCAGGCGGATCGGCTTGGCGCACGTGCTGGTGGACCTCGCCGACGACGTGGTGCCGCGGGCTCAGACCGAGGCGATGAAGCTGGCCCTGAAGCCGCGCGGCGCTGTGGCCCGGACCAAGGCGTGGCTCAACGAAGTGGACGGCTCCCTCGACGACGCGGCGCTGGACAGTGCCCTGGAGGCGTCGTTATCGCTCGTGGGAAGGCCCGAGGAGCGGGAGCTGCTGGCCGCGGCCCTGCGCGCCGGGTAGCACCGGGCGCCTGGCTTCGTTTCGCCGAAACCGCTGGCGGCTTCGGGCGTATCAAAGGGCATGAAACGCTGGCCGGCGGTCAATGAGCGGTGGGGGAGCTTCGCGGCGGTACACGCCGACGACGAGCGTGTGCTCACCTACGCGCGTCGGTCGGCGGGGCCGTTCAACATCGGGCTGAGGGCGTACCGCTCGGACTTTGAGCAGCCCGCCCATGCGCACGGGTACGCGGTCGTTGACCTGAACCTCGCCGGCGGCGGGTTCGAGACCTACGCCGGACGCGAGCGGTTGGGGGTCGCCGGGGAGATTGACGCTTACGCCCCGGGTGTGGAGCACACGTTCAGGAGCGGGCCGAACGGCATCCGCACCATGCACGTTTCACTGGCGGGCGAGAGCATCCAGCCGTTGCTGTCGGGCGCGCCGGGCGCGGACCGGGGCATCCCGGTCGATCCGACCGGTGCCCTCCGCCCGGCGCTGGGCGTTCTGGGCTCGATGATGCGACCCGGGGGCTGGGACCCGGTGCACGTGGAGTGCCTGTGCTGGGAACTGGCCGCGGCGGCGTTCGCGCCCCCCGGCACATCGGGCGCAGACCTTGCCTGGCTGCCCGGGGTGATCGAGATGCTCGAGTCGGTGACCGACCGCCCGGTGGGGCTTGGTGAGATCGCGGCGGCGGCCGGGGTGCACCGGGGCACGGTGGCCCGTGGGTTCCGGGCGGCGACGGGGCGGACGCCGGGCCAGTTCCACCGGCGGGTGCGGCTCCGCGAGAGCGTCAAGCATCTGGCCGCCGGCGAGTCGCCCGCGGCGGCGGCGAGGTCGCTGGGTTTCGCGGATCAGTCGCACCTCACCCGCTGGCTGCGCACGGATCTTGGCGTGACGCCGGCGGCGCTGGCGCGGCTCACGGGCGGTCCGGCACGCGCCGGGCGCGGCGCGACACGGTGAGCAGGCCGAACATGCCAACGAGGACCGTCGCCGGCGCGGGAACGCTGAGCAACTGGAACGCGCTGTCGGTGTCCTGAAACACGCCCCAGGAGTTGGTGGCCCATGTGAGCAGGGCGCTGGTGCCGTTGACGAACTGGCCGTCCTGCCAGAGCCAGACGTCGTTGGAAGGTACGACCGGGGCGGCGCTGATGGCGAGGAAGTACTTCTGGTTGGCGTTCACGCTGAACGGCGTGGCCAGCGTGACCTCGTGCACATACTCGAGCGCGCCGGTGTCGAACGCGGTGCGACCGGTGAGCGTGGGGCTGGTCGATGCGGCGGAGAAGGTCTCGGTCCGCAGGAGCGTGCCGGGGATGTTGCCGTTGGTGCTGAGGCTGTAGAACTCGACCTTGAATGAGGAGAAGTTGCCGATCCCCTGCGAGACCCGCCCCTCGCTCATGCCCCAGAAGCGCACGCCGGAGATGGTGCCGGCGGCTGGCAGGGTGAAGTCGTCGGCGTGCTTGTAGCTCCGCTGCGGCACCGGCTGGCTCATGGAGTAGAAGCCGTAGCCGACGATGTCGCCGGGGAGCTGGCTGTAGAGCGGATCGGCGCGGAGTTGATTCGCGGAACCGATGAGAAGCGTGGCGACACCCATGCCGAGCAGAGCGTTTGTATGGTTCATGGCTGAAGTGTGTTCCCGGCGCCCGGCGGAGTCTTGAATCAGAGTCGCGCCAGGTCTCGCGGCGGTCACGGCGGGGGGCGGCGGCTTCGTGTTATGGATTCCTGGACCACGATCGGGGTTGCGGGCTGGCCCGTCCAATGCGAGGGTTCCGAGAATGATCTCGGTTGTGCGACCGGGGCGGGGAGTCGGCGGCACAAGCCGTCCTTGTTTGTGCACTCGGGCCTCGCTGCGGTGGACCGGGCTGCGGATGCATGGCAGAGTCGAGGGACCTCGGCTCGGATCGACGAGCGGGGCGGGGCGTCGCACAGGGCGCCCGCCGGGAGTTGTCCGTGCGCCCTTTTCGGGGGCGTGGCGCGTAAACACAAGCCGCAAGGAGTCGCAGACATGAAGTCCATCAGCCTCGTTGGCCTCGCCGTCGTTGCCCTCGCCGGCACCGTGAACGCGCAGATCGTTCCCAACGGCGACTTTGAGACGGGCGGCATCGCGCCTGCCATCAGCAACTACGCCCTCGACAACACGATGTGGCCCGAGTCCACGTACAACGTTGTGACGCACGACACCATTCACCCGCTGTGGGTCGACTTCTTCGATCACACCCGCGGCAACTCGGACGGGCACTTCATGATCGTCAACGGCACCGCCAGCGGCGGCGGGCCCGCGTGGGCCGAGTCGGTCAATGTCGACCCCGAGAGCGACTATGCCCTGAGCGCCTGGTTCGCCTCGCTTTACCCCACGGCCATCGCCAGCCTTTCGATGCGGGTGTACGGCGTTGCAGACGAGCGCGGTGACACGCTGCTGGGCTCCAGTGACTTTTTCGCTCCCGACAGCCTTGCGACGTGGGAAGAGCGCGCGTTCGCGTTCAACTCCAGCGGGTTCAGCACGGTGTGGATCGAGCTTTGGGACACGAATCAGGCGGCGGGCGGCAACGACTACGCGGTGGACGACATCGCGCTGACGCCGAGGGTGCCGGCGCCGGGGTTCGCGTCGCTGGCGGGCGCGGCCGGGCTGATGCTGAGCCGTCGTCGCCGGTAAGTCGCTCCATTCAGCCGGCCTCTGCTTCCTCAGGGCGTGCCCAGTTGGGCGCGCCCCGATTTGCATTTCACACCGATATTCAGGGCTTCGCCGCGGCGGCGGCGGCGCGTTCGCCGGGGCTGGCGGACGCCAGCGATTCCAGGCTGACCCGGTGCTCGAACCGCTCCCAGATCGACGGGTCGTGGCTCACGCACAGCAGCGCCGCGTTCTTTTCGCGGCAGGCGGACTTGATCAGCTCGATGGCGGTGGCGGCGTTTTCGGGGTCGAGGCTGGCGGTGGGCTCGTCGGCGAGGACCAGCACCGGGTCGCAGGCGACGGCGCGGGCGACGGCGACGCGCTGCTGCTGGCCGACGCTGAGACGATCGGGGTCGGCGTCGACACGGTCGACGCCGAGGTGATGAAGGAGTTCGAGGGCGCGGGGGCGGTGTTCGCGCGGCGGGATCGTGGAGAACATCATGGCGGCCATGACGTTCTCCACGGCGGAGAAGCCGTGCAGCAGGTTGAAAGTCTGGAAGATCATCCCGATGGAGCGCCCGCGGTGAAGGTCGCGGTCGTGGCCGCGGAGGGCGTGGACGCTTTTGCCCGCAACGTGGACGGTTCCTTCGTGAGGCTCCAGGAGCCCGGCAATGAGGTAGAGGAGGGTGCTCTTGCCGCGGCCTGAGCCGGCAGTGAGGAGTAGTTGCTGACCGGGGGTGAGTTCGAGGTGAGACACGTCCACGGTCCAACCTTCGCCGCGTTCGGGGCTGTGGTCGGCGTAGCGGAAGCGGAGGGCGTCGATCTTGAGGGGCGGGTTCGATTCCATGGTGATCGCGGGCACGCGGGAATGTCACGCCTTGCGGGCGTAGGCCTCCATCGGCACGCAGGTGCACACCAGGTTCCGGTCGCCGTAGGGGTTGTCGATGCGACCGACGGCGGGCCAGAACTTGTAGCTCTGCGAGGATGAGCCGCGGAGCCACGCGGCGGGGAAGGCGGCGGTCTGGCGCGAGTAGGGATGCGCCCACTCGTTGGCGGTGACGGCGGCGGCGGTGTGGGGGGCGTGCTTGAGCGGGTTGTTGTCGCGGGGCCACTCGCCCTTCTCGATCTTCGCCACCTCTTCGCGGATCGAGATCAAGGCGTCGCATAAGCGGTCGAGCTCGGCCTTGCTCTCGCTCTCGGTGGGCTCGACCATGAGGGTGCCGGCGACGGGCCAGCTCATGGTGGGGGCGTGGAAGCCGTAGTCCATGAGGCGCTTGGCGAAGTCCTCGGCCTTGACGCCGGCGGCGGCTTCGCAGGGGCGGACGTCCATGATGAACTCGTGGGCGCAGCGGCCGTTTCTTCCGCGGTAGAGCACGGGGTAGTGCTTCTCGAGGCGCTTGGCCATGTAGTTGGCGTTCAGGATGGCCACCTCGGTGGCTTTCTTCAGACCCGCGGCGCCCATGAGCGCGATGTAGACCCACGAGATTGTGAGGATGCTGGGCGAGCCGTAGGGGGCGGCGGAGACGGGGCCGATGCCCTGTGCGCCGGAGCTGTCGGGGTTGACGACGGGGTGAGTGGGGAGGAAGGGGGCGAGGGTCTTGTTGACGCCGATGGGGCCCATGCCCGGTCCGCCGCCGCCGTGGGGGATGCAGAAGGTCTTGTGGAGGTTGAGGTGGCAGACGTCGGCGCCGATGTCGCCGGGGCGGCAGAGGCCGACCTGTGCGTTCATGTTGGCGCCGTCCATGTAGACCATGCCGCCGGCGGCGTGGACGAGCGAGCAGATTTCGCGGATGCCCTCCTCGAACACGCCGTAGGTGCTGGGGTAGGTGACCATGAGCGCGCCGATCGCACCGGAGTGCTCGGCGATCTTCGCCTTCAGGTCGTTCACGTCGATCGAACCGTCGGCGAGGTTCTTGACGGGGACGACGTGGAAGCCCGCGATGACCGCCGACGCCGGGTTCGTCCCGTGGGCGCTCTCGGGGATGAGGCAGATGTTGCGGTGGATATCGGCGCGCGACTCGTGGTAGGCGCGGATGGTGAGCAGGCCGGTGTACTCGCCCTGGCTTCCGGCGTTGGGCATCAGGCTGATGGCGTGGAAGCCGGTGATCTCGGCGAGCCAGCCCTCGAGCTGGCGGAAGAGTTTCTGGTAGCCGCGGGTCTGGTCGGCGGGGGCGAAGGGGTGGATGTTGCCGAACTCGGGCCACGTCACCGGGATCATCTCGCTGGTGGCGTTGAGCTTCATGGTGCAAGAGCCCAGCGAGATCATCGACTGCGCCAGCGAAAGATCGCGGCTCTGCAGCCGCGTGATGTAGCGGAGCATCTCCGTTTCGGAGTGGTAGGAGTTGAAGACCGGGTGGGTGAGGTAGCCGCTGGAGCGCTGCAGCGCCGGGGGGAGCGCGCCTGCGGCGGGGTCTGAGGGCGGCGCCTGGTCCTTCTCGAACATGAAGCCGCGCCCGCACGAGAACGCGCCCAACACCTGGCGCACCTGCTCCAGGGTGGTGGTCTCATCGAGCGAGACGCCCAGGCGTCCGTCGCCGAAGTCCCGGAGGTTGAAGCCGGCGTCGACGGCGGCGCGGAGGATCGCCTTGGGGTCTCCCTGCGCGCCCTTGGAGGCGCTGGGGCGGATGGTGAGGGTGTCAAAGTAGCCCGTGTTCACCACTTCGTGCCCGAGATGGCGCAGGCCGTAGGCGAGCACGCGCGTCAGGGCGTGGACGCGCTGACCGATGCGCCGGATGCCCTCGGGCCCGTGGTAGACGGCGAACATGCCGGCCATGATGGCCAGCAGCGCCTGGGCGGTGCAGATGTTGCTGGTGGCCTTCTCGCGGCGGATGTGCTGCTCGCGGGTCTGGATGGCCATGCGGTAGGCGGGGCTGCCGTGGGCGTCTTTGGAGACGCCGATGATGCGGCCGGGCATCTTGCGGGCGTGCTCGGTCTTGGTGGCGATGAAAGCGGCGTGGGGGCCACCGAAGCCCATGGGGACGCCGAAGCGCTGGGCCGAGCCGACGGCGATGTCGGCGCCGAACTCGCCGGGCGGCTTGAGCAGGGTGAGAGCCAGGAGATCTGTCGCGACGACGACCAGGGCGCCGGCCTTGTGGGCGGCGTCGACGAGGCGCGACGGGTCGGTGATTGCACCGTGGGTGTCGGGGTACTGCACCAGCACGCCGCACAGGTCGCCCTTGGCGAAGTCGATCTTGGCGTCGTCGCCGACGATGACGTGGACGCCCATGCTCCTGGCGCGGGTCTGGACCACGCCGATGGTCTGCGGGTGGCACGATGCGGAGACGAAGAAGCTCTTGCGGGGGCTTTCGGCGTCAGAGCCGGCGCCGGCGATGGACCAGCACATCGCCATGGCCTCGGCGGCGGCGGTGCCCTCATCGAGCAGGCTGGCGCCGGCGAGCGGTAGGGCGGTGAGGTCGCTCACCATGGTCTGGAAGTTCAGCAGCGCTTCGAGCCGGCCCTGGGAGATCTCGGCCTGGTACGGCGTGTACTGGGTGTACCAGCCGGGGTTCTCGAGGATGTTGCGCAGGATCACGCCGGGCGTGATGGTGCCGAAGTAGCCCATGCCGATGTGCGAGGTGAGGACGCGGTTCTCGCCGGCGAGGGCGCGGAGCTCGCTGAGGGTCTCGTGCTCGCCACGCTCGCGGACGAGGTCGGGGTCGATCTTGAGCGGTCGGCGGAGGCGGATGTCGGCGGGGACGGTCTGGTCGATCAGCTCGTCCATCGAGCGGCAGCCGATGAGCGCGAGCATGTCGCGGGCGTCGGCCTCGGAGGGGCCGATGTGCCGGTGGGCGAAGGTGTCGGAGGGGTGGAGGATCGAGGCGTCGTCGGACTTGGGCTTGGCGGGGCTTGGTGTTGAAGTGGCTGGCATGGTGGAGGATCGCGGTGAAGTGGTCAGCGGCTTGGCGCTCGGGGTGTCGGGTAGGGAAGGAATCGTAGTCGCGGCGACGCTGGTTGTGACGCGTCTGGAACCGTTCGCGTCGCGCAGCGATCGCCGAATTAGAAACGGGGCCGGACCCGAGCTGGGCCCGACCCCGTGTTGAGGTGGTGAGGCGGTTGCCTCGTTGGCGTTGATGGAGGCTTAGTGGGCCGACTGGCCGAAGCTGCCGAGGAGCTTCACGAGATCGTTGGTGTTGCAGAAGCCGTCGTTGTCGAGGTCGCCGTAGAAGACATCGAAGAAGCTGGCGGTGGTCTCGACGCCCTCGGCCTTGGTGATGGGGATGCGGCGGTGGATGGTGCCGGCGCCGCTGAGGTCGAGCAGGTAGGAGCCGTCGGGGGCGTCGAAGTCGACGTCGCAGCGGCCGCTGGGGTCGGTGGTGATGTCACGCGATTCGACGACGTCGCCGGCGGGGGTCAGGAGCGAGGCGTGGAGCGTGGTACCGCCGACGCCGGTGGGGTTCACGATGATGATGGTGCTGGAGTACAGGCGGAACGAGAGGTCGTCCTCGATCTGATCGCAGCGGTCGAGGATCGGCTGCTGGAAGGTGAAGGACGAGTTGAACTGAACGGCGGGGCAGACCAGCAGCGGGCGCCGGCCGGCCCAGCGGAAGTCCTCGACGCCGAACTGGACCGAGGCCGAGTCATCCTCCGAAATCTGAAGCCAGTAGTGCTGGGGAGCGGCGGCGGTGCCGGTCTGCTGGAAGTAGGGTGCGGGGAGCTTGGCGGAGAGGTAGTAGATGTCGTGGGTCAGGTTGGTGCCCGGGATGAGATCGCAGTCCTTGCCGACCAGCTTGACCACGTCGGGGGTGACGCAGGCCTGATAGATCGGGGCGGTGCCGGGGCGGCAGTTCACGTCGGGGTAGATCGCGACGTAGTACCGGCGCTGAGCTTGGGCGGTGGTGCGGAGCCAACCCCACCAGCCGATGCGGATAATCGGGCCGGGCTTGGTACACAACCAATCGTCGGCGGCGACGGCGGGAGCGGGCGCGGGTTGGGCGCACGCCGTCACCTTCGAGGTAAACGTCGCACGCGGCGCCGTCCACGCCTGGTTCCACTTGAAGCTGGCAAAGGCGATGGGGTAGACGGTCTGGGCCGACGCCGAGGCGACGGCGCCGCACACCGCGGCGACAGCAACCAGCTTCGAGATCAGATTCTTCATGGCTTTCTCCTTGTCCTCTTTCTCGCGCCGTGAGTCGGGTGTCCCCGTCGGTTGGCGCTTCTCCAGCGGGGATGAGTGCTCCGCGTTCGTGGCGGCGGCTCAGCGTGTGAGAGCGGCTGACCGCCGCGACGCGCTGCCCTGACCGTGTAAAGGTCCGATACGTTTGTGGGGTGGTGCAAGCGCTGTTTCAAAGGAATCTGCGAGTTTTTCCCAAACACCTGTGGCTGCTGGGTTTGCGGCTTGAAATTGTCGGCTGGGTGGGCCCGGTGCGGTCGGCCGAGGGGCTTGGTCGGCAGATGTTGGGTCTGAGCGGTACTTCCTTTGGGGGCAGTCGCTGCATTTTCGCGCCGCGGAGCCGAGCCTGCACGCCCGATTGTGGTCGGCTCGGATCAACCACCTTGACCGCTCAAACCCGCTGATTTACCGCCGTCGGCATTGCGGCGTGTCATGGGCCGGTCATACTCGATGGTTGGATTGTGAAGATTTCCTGAAGGAGCCCGGAATGACTCGGCGGATCGGTCTTTTCAGCGTTGCGGCTTGGCTCTCGTGCGGCGGCTTGGCCGGTGCCCAGTGGAACCCCAACGCGGGCCAGTGGGGCAAGAGCGTCGCTACCGACCTGCGGATCATGACCTACAACGTGCACGACGACATCTGCTCGACGAACAACAAGGTCGAGGGGACCAACGACTGGTGCGCGCTGGCGCGGACGATCGCAGCGCTCAAGCCAGACGTGCTCATCATGCAGGAGTGCGGCGATAACTCGGGGCAGGGCACAGGCTCGACCATCGACACCGTCGCGCAGCTCACCAGCGCCGTCAGCATGTTCCTTCACGGCGGGACCGATTCGTTCCACGAGAACACCGCCATCACCAGCTGGGTGCAGAAGTACGCGCCGGTCTATGACCTGCCGTATGTGTTCGTCTCGAGCGCGAACGACGGGTTCAACCGCAACGTGATTCTGAGCCGGTACCCGTTCGCCGATCTGAACGGCGACGGGGTGAGCACCTACAGCGACTTTACGATCACCGCAGACCTGTACGCACCGGGCGGCAACGGGGGCATCCGCGGGATGGCTCACGCAGAGATCGACCTGCCCGACGCGACGTACGCCGGCGACATGGTGATGGCGTGCCTGCACCTGAAATCCGGGGGCGCCAGCGGGGATCTTGCGCAACGGCTTACCGCTGCCCAGAACATCGCGTATTACATGGACTACCTCTACAACGGCGCCGGCGGGAGCGTGCCCGACCCGCGGAACCACGTCGTCATGTCGCCCCGGCCCACGTCGGTCCTGGGCCCCAACTCGGCGTATTTCCTGGGCGGCGACCTGAACGAGAGCTTCGCCGCGGAGCATCGTCGCGGCCCCGCCGAGTGGATCACCCGGGGCCCGACCGACGGCGGGACTGACGGCTGCGACAAGGACCGCTCGGACGCGACGTTTGACGACGCGCGGGACCTTTTCACCAACAGCCCGACGACGCAGCAGTCTTCGCCGAGTTCGACGCAGTACAAGGACGACTACCTGCTGTGGCAGGACAGCGTGGCGGGCGTGCGCAGGATCTTTGTGTTCTACACGCCGTCGATCCCTGCGGGGGGGATGCCGCCGGAGCTGACGGGGTTCACCGGCGGTGGGGTCGGCGCGACGACGACGGCGGGGGACCACCGGCCGGTGGTGGCCGACTTCATCATGCCGCTGGCGGCGCCGCCCGTGCCCGGAGCGTTTGCGCTGCTCGCGCCCTCCAACGGTGCCACCAATGTCTCGCTTTCGCCGACGCTGACATGGGGGAGTTCGGCCAACGCCGTCACGTACAGCGTGAAGGTGGCGACGGACCCCGGGCTGACGACCGTGGTTGATTCGGCGAGCGGGCTGGTTTCAACGAGCTACAGCGTGAGCGGCGGTGCGCTGAGCGCGGGGCAGACGTATTACTGGGGTGTGACGGCGGTGAACGGGCAGGGGCAGACGTCGTCGTCGCCGTCGAGTTTCAGTTTCGGCACCATCCCGCCGCCGCAGTGCCCGGGAGATTTCACGAACGATCACGCCCGCAACACGGCGGACCTGACGGTGCTCCTGGGGCAGTTTGGCTCGAGCGTGACGCCGGGCTCGGCCGGTGACATGAACGGCGACGGCGTGGTGAACACCAACGACCTGACGGCGTTCCTGGGGCTGTTCGGGGTGGCGTGCCCGTAAGGCACGGCGGCGCCCGGCCGGGTGAGATTGAGTGCGGGTGCTACCTGCGGCTTGCCCGCAAGTGTTTCTCTTCATCTCCAGATCAAACCGTACGAAACCGCGGAAGGCTCGCCTTCTGGCTCCATCCTGGATGAGGTAGGTACGCGTCGCGCTTGATCCGGTGCGCCTCACGGACACGCCGCGCCGAACCTTATCAGGAACGCCGTCAGGTCGGGCGTGGTGACCACGCCGTCGCCGTTCATGTCACCGGCCGAGCCCGGCGTCACGCTCGAGCCGAACCGTGCCAAGAGCAGGGTCAGGTCCGACGTGTTGACCACGCCGTCCCCGTTGAAATCCCCCGGGCACTCCGGCGGGACTCGGTCGGCGGTTCGCACGTTGTCGAACCCCGCGTCCACCAGCGCCCCCTCGGTGGATACAAACTTCACCCGCGCGATCGGCGTGCCCGATGTCAGGCCGAGGAAGCCCACGTACGACGTCGGCGCCTGCGTGGTGCCCAGCACCGCGCCCGCCGCGTCGTACGCCGTGATCGTCGCGGGGCCCAGGCCGTTGACGAACACGTCGTACGCGAACGCGGTCCGCGCCGTCTGCGGGGTCACGTCGATGTTTTCGTCACCGTTGGCCACGCACACATTGCTCGTCACGCCGGGCGGACCGAACAGGCCGATGTCAATATTCGGAACCGGCGCGCCCGCGAATCCCTCGATAGTGAAGCCAGGGTGCGCCTGCGGCCCGCTCAGGGGCGTGTTGTGCAGCCAGAAGGACTCCTCGAAGTCCGTCAGCGCCGTTGGGTTCGTTGTCGCGCTCGTCCATGCCGCCTCCGAGCAATACACCTGCACGGCAGCGCGTGCCACGGAGGGCGTCGCGAACGCCAGCAGAACACAGGCAACGCCAGACTTCATGGTTCTCCTCCAGTCTCCTCCACCAGCCCGTGAAGCATAGCCGGACAGCGCGGTGGCGGAGCCGAAATGGGGCGCACCGCCGCGGCTCGGCCTTGCGGAAGCTCACCCGCGGACGTCGATGATCCGTCCGGCGGCCACCGACGTTGCGGCGGCGTTCTTGTCGGCGGGACGGCGGTACATGGGCAGTGCGCCGGATGCCGAGGGCTGGGCGGTGTCGCCGGAGAAATCGATGCCGCCGGGGACCACCGCGGCCACCAGGCGCTGGGCGCCGGTGGGCGTGCGTGTGAAGCTCGGCTGGAACGAGTCGGCGCGGTTGCCCGCCGGCGCATCGGTCGTGCGGGTGCGCGGCGCCTGGGCCTGGGTTGCGCCGTAGGCGCGGGCGGCGAAGAACGGGATGGACGGGCCGGTCGTCCGCATGGGTCGAGTATACCGCGCCGGTGCGCCCGGGCGGCGCGTGCGCGAGACCACTTCCTGGGTGCGAAGGGTCGGTGTGGTTATCGTTGCGAAGGAAGGGGAGTTATCCGGGCCTGGGGCCACAGTCCGCGTTACGATGGCGTCGTCCAGAGTTGAACGGAAACTCCCCAATGGCCAAACGCCCCGCCAAATCCGACGATGCACCCGCGATCCCCTACGGTCCGCGGGTCCGCGTCGCGCTGTTCAAGGGCGAGGACGCCTACCTTCGCGCGGCGTATACCGACCGGCTGAAGGACGCGGTCGAGAAGACCGGCGTGCCTGTTGAGGTGATCCGCTTCGACGGGATCAACGCCCAGATCGCCGACGTGCTGGACGAGTGCCGCAGCTTCGGTCTGATGGCGCAGCACAAGCTGGTGGTGGTTGAGAACGCCGACCAGTGGCTCCTGGAGGTCGATGATGACGAGGCCGCGGGCCCCAGCGCGCCCAGGCCCGGCGGTCGGCGAGCCCCCGCGCGCCAGAGCAAGCGCGAGCTGGTGGAGGGCTACATCAAGAACCCCACCGATGGCGCGACCCTGGTGCTGCGGGCGCATTCCTGGCGGCCGGGGAAGATCGACGCGTTGATCCCGGGCGTGGGGGTGGTCGAGGCGTGCGAATCACCCACGCCCGCCTTGGCAGCGACCGCGCTGATCAGGCGGGCCAAAGACAGGCTGTCGTGCGAGATCTCGCGCGAGGCGGCGGACTACCTGGTGAGCCGGTGCGGGACGAATCTGGGTGTGCTGGTGCAGGAGCTTGAAAAGCTTGGGGCGCTGGTCGGCCCGGGTGGCACGATCGAGACGGCGCACATCAAGGAGGTTGTGGGCGTCTCACGCGAAGAGGAGGCGTGGGACCTGCAGCCGGCGCTGGTGTCGGGCAGCGCCGAGGTCGCGGTGGCGAAGGTGCGCGAGCTGATGGAGGTGTCGCGGGTGGACGAGGTGATGCTGCGGTTCGCGGCCATTGACCTGGCGAGAAAACTCCACGCCCATGCCCGGGGCGCTGCCCAGGGCATCCCCGCCGGCGTCGTCGCGAAGGTGAACTGGGTGCGTGACTTTGGGCTCAACCAGAGGGTCCAGGCCCTCGGGCCTCGGCTGGCGCCGGACCGCATGGCGCGGTTGCTCGCCAGGTCGGTTGATGCCGACGTGGCGGCAAAGACAGGGCGAGGTCAGGAAGACATCGATATCGAGACGCTGGTTGTCGAGTTCGTCGAGGCGCTCAAGCTGTAGGCACGCGGGAACACGTTGAGCCCTACTTGGCGCGGAGCAGTTCCGCCACCTTCGGCGCGATGGCTCGGGCGGCGGCGGCGCGGTGGCTCAGCTTGTTTTTCTCGTCGTCGGGCAGCTCCGCGACGGTTCGACCGTCGGCGAGCTCGATCAACGGGTCGTAGCCGAAGCCGTTGCGTCCTCGCGGCTGTCGCAGCGTGACGCGCCCGGGCATCTCGCCGCGGCTGGTGGCCAGGAGGCGCCCATCGGGGGCTGCCAGGGCCATGCAGCAGACATAGCGCGCGGCGCGGTTGGCGGCCGCCACGCCGTCCATCTCGGCGATGAGCCTGAGGTTGTTGGCGGCGTCGCGCGCGGCGCGGTCCTCGCCGCGCCCCGCCCAGTAGGCCGAGTGGACGCCCGGCTCGCCCTTGAGCGCGTCGACCTCGAGGCCCGAGTCATCGGCGAGGCAGACGCGCTCGGCGAGGAACGCGTAGCTCAGTGCCTTCTTGGCGGCGTTTTCCTCGAAGGTACTGCCATCCTCATAGGGCTCGGGGAGCTGCCGGCCGAGCGAGTCCAGGCCCAGTGCGGTGATCCCCAGCGGCGCGAAGATCGCCCGGAGTTCCGTGAGCTTGTGCGGGTTGCTGGTGGCGACGAGAAGTTCGATGGTGCCGATTCCGGCGAGGCTGGGCATTGCAGGTCCGTCTTGAGTGCCGCGGGGTGACGGGGAGTCTAGCGCGGCGAGGCGCCGGGCTTGTTCGCGGGAGACGCGGAGGCGCTCGGAGCACGCGGCCTGATGGTTGAGGCGTGACGGGACGGGAGCAGCCCGGGCCTTGTGCGGCCCATCTCGGTCGCCGACATGGGTGAGCGAGCCGCGTTCGGTGTTGTGCCCGTACAATCGTCTGATGCCCCCTCCCCGGCGAAAACCAGCGGCCCCGCACACCCGGACGCGCGGCACCAAGCGCCGAGGAACCACGGCCCGGCGCGACATGACCCGGGGTTCCGGGGCGGAGCGCCCGCCAGCGCGGCGGCCCAAGCGCGGCGCCGAATCCGTCAACTTCATCGAGCCGCCTGATGATGCCGCGCCGGAGAGTGGGGGGGGCGTGCGGCTGCAGAAGGTGATGGCGGCGGCGGGCGTGGGTTCGCGGCGGCTGTGCGAGCAGCTCATCGAGCAGGGCCGCGTGCACGTGAACAAGCGGGTGGTCAACCGGCTCCCGGCGTGGGTGGACCCGGCGACGGACGTGATCAGCGTCGAGGGCCAGGTTCTGCCGCTCGCCGAGCGGCAGTTGTACGTCATGTACTACAAGCCGCGCCACATGGTCAGCACGCTGAGCGACCCGGAGGGCCGCAAGACCGTCGCCGACGGCGTGCAGCACCCGTCGGGCGCCAGGCTGTACCCGGTCGGACGCCTGGACTATGACACGATGGGCCTGCTTCTTCTGACCAACGACGGCGAGCTGGCGAACCGGCTCACGCACCCGCGCTACGGCGTGCACAAGAGCTACCGCGCGCTGGTCCGCGGCGGGCTGACGGAGGACTCGGTCGCGGAGCTGGAGAAGAGCATCTCGCTCGCGGAGCGCAAGGCCGGGAGGTTGGCGGGGGCGACCCGCACCGGCGGTGTGAAGCTTTCGCTCATCAAGGCCGCGAAGGACCGCTCGGTTATCGAGATCACGCTGAGCGAAGGACGCAACCGGCAGGTGCGGCTGATGCTGGGGAAAGCCGGCTGCCTGGTGAAGAAGCTCGTGCATGTCCGGATGGGGCCGCTCAGCCTCCGCGGCGTGGCCATGGGCAAGTGGCGTGAGCTGACGCGCGAGGAGCTGAAGGCGCTCCGCGTCGCCGTGGGCCTGGCCAAGGCCCCGGCCAAGAGGGACAGCAAGTCCAGGGGGCCCGCGCGGACCGACGACGGCGTGAACCTGATCCTGCCGAGCGGCGCTGGTTCCGGCGCCGCGCGGATCGACGATGACGACGAGCTCGCCGGAGACGGCGTTTGGTGAGTCGCGCCGTCCAGAGCGCGCGCCGGCTGGCCCAGCGACTGGGTCACGGGATCGCCCATCCCGAGGAGGAGCTCGACCGGCTTCAGCGCCTGGTGGTCTATTCGTATGATTTGGCCCGCCACGGGTGGCGTCAGCTCGTGCGCGACAACGCGCCGTTGATGGCCGCGGCGCTGGCCTACCGGACGCTTTTCTCCGCCGTCCCGGTGCTGGTGCTGGCGCTGGTCGTGGCCCGCAGCTTTTACGGGGAGCACGGGATTCGCTCGGCGTTCGAGTCCGCATCGGACTTCCTGGGCTTCAACAAGCTGACGCTTTCCGAGGGCGCGCCCGGGGCGGCCGGCGCGGACGCGGCCGGGGCTGGCGGCGCCCTGACGCAGGAGCAGTCGCAGGTGGTGGTGGGCCAGCTCGTCGAGCAGTGGGTGAGCAACACCGTCCAGCGGTTCACGGGGCTGAACTACAGCGCGATCACCGCCATCAGCGTGCTGGTTTTCGTGTACGCGGCCATCAGCCTGCTGGTCCAGGTCGAGCAGAGCTTCAACACGGTGTGCCTGGCGGCGCAGGGGCGCCGATGGACCAGCCGCTTCACCAACTACTGGACCATCCTGACCCTCGGCTCGCTGGGGGTTGGCGCCACCGTGGCCATCAGCCGGGTGTGGATCGACGCCACCAACCGCCTCCCGGGTTGGGCGGCGTGGGCGGGGAGCCCGCTTCAATCGCTGGGCAAGATCGGGATCGTGTGGCTACTGCTGCTGGTGGCGTACACGCGGATGCCCAATACGCGGGTGCGGATCCGCACCGCCGCCGTCGGGGCTCTGGTGGCGGCGGTGCTTTGGGAGGCGGGCAAGGGGCTGCTGGTGCTGTTCATCCGCAAGACCGCCGGGGGTCAGCTCGAGGTCTACGGCCCGCTGGCGCTTGTCCCGATCCTGCTGTTCTGGCTCTACTGCACCTGGCACGTCGTGCTGCTGGGGCTTGAGGTTGCGTGGACCATCCAGACCGTGGGGGAGGCGCGGCTGCGCCAGCGTGACCGCGCCGGCCAGATCAACACGGTCGATCCGACGGCGACGGTGGCGGTCATGCGGGCCCTCGCCGGTGCTTTCGCCAGGGGTGAATCGCTGGCGCTGGACCAGGTGTCGCGCGAGACGCGCATCCCCGAGAACCTGGCCGAGCAACTGCTGCGGACGCTGCACCGCGCGGGGCTGGTGCACCGCGTCAGCCGGACGCAGGACGACGAGGCGTGGGCGCTCGCGCGCCCGCCCGAGACGATCAGCCTGGATCACGTTGTGCGCGCCGGATTCGAGCTGACCCCCGCGCCGGGCCAGACAGAAGCCGGCGGCTCCGGCGAAACGGTGCGCGCGGTGCGCGATCGGATGCTGGCGGCGATCGCGGGCCAGAAGCTGTGCCCCGAGGCGGCCGACAGCACGCCCCCGGGTTTGGGCGGCGCCTGATGTCC
>CAZEDW010000004.1:0-157115 GCA_964510955.1 uncultured Phycisphaeraceae bacterium | reverse complement strand
GCCTGCGGGCCGGCGGGTGGGTGGGCAGCGGGGTGTGCCGGGGGATGAGCAGGGGGCTGAGCGGGACGGGCCACTCGGTGGGCCTTGCCGATCCCGGCGCCCGCGGGCGGCTTGGGCTCGGTAACGGTGGCGGCGGCCTCGGTCGCGATCGGAGCGGCCGGGGCCGGGGGCTCGGCGTGGGGGGCCTCAACGTGGGGCGCGTGCGGGGCCTCGGCCACGGGCGAGCCGTTCATGTCGGGGCTGGTCTCGGAACCAGCGGGCTTGCGGGCGGCGGCCTTGCGCTTGGCGGGGGCCTTGACGGCGTCGACGTCGATCTTGGCGGCGTGCTCGACGGTGGTCTTGTGCTCGCCGACGCTGAACCACTCGCGGATCGTGGCCTCGAGACCAACGGATACCGCCGACATGTGATCCTTGATGTCGGGGATATCCTCGGCTCTGCACTTCTCGATGATCGCCTTGTTCTCGACGCCGAGTTCTTTGGCGATCTCGTAGATCTTGCGCTTTTTGACTGCCGCTTTGGCCAAGGGGTGCTCCGGTGCGGGTGTTCGCGGGCGGGGGTGGTGCGGGTTCTGCTGTGAACGACGGGGAGAAAGTGCGTGTCGCGCTGTTGAAGCGGGGGTTCCCCGCGCTGGCGCGCGGGGATCAGATCAGGAGGGTGTTGCTTCCTGAGTCGGTGCGGGCGCCCCGAGGCCCAGGATGTCGTCGGCGCGGGCCTCGTCGGAGGCGGTAGTTTCGATGGGGGCGCCCCCGCCGAGCCCGCCTTCGAGCAGCCTGCGGGCGGCGGCCTCGTCCTCGATCCGCTTCTTCTCGGCCTCTTCCTTGTCCTTGGCCTGCTGGGCCGCCACTTCCTTGGAACGGATGCCGGCGAGCTCGACCATGCGGGCGGCGACGGCGGGGTCCACCTCGAGCTCCTGGGCCAGCACGTCGGCGCCGACGTCTTCGATGTCGAAGACGCTGATCATGCCCAGCGCCGCCAGGCGGTCGAGGTTCTCGTCGGTGACGCCCTCGACCTGCTTGAGGGTCTCGGCCATGATCTCCAGGCCCTTGTTGAACTCGACGGGGGTGAGGATGTCGATGTCCCAGCCGGTGAGGCGGGCGGCGAGGCGGACGTTCTGGCCGCGCTTGCCGATGGCGAGCGAGAGCTGGTCGTCGTTGACGACGACGGTGGCGCGCCCGAGCTCGAAGCACAGCGAGATCTCGGCGACCTCGGCGGGCTTGAGGGCGTTGGCGATGAGGATCTGCGACGACTCGTTCCAGCGGACAATGTCGATCTTCTCGCCGTTGAGCTCGTCGACGATGTTCTTGATGCGGCTGCCGCGGACGCCGACGCAGGCGCCGACGGCGTCGACCTTGTTATCGACGCTGGAAACGGCGAGCTTGGTGCGGTAGCCGGCCTCGCGGGCCATAGCCTTGATCTCGATGACGCGCTCGGCGACCTCGGGGACCTCGACCTCGAAGAGCTTCTTGATGAAATCGGGGTGGCTTCGGCTGAGAACAATCTTCACCTGCGAGCCCGAGTCGCGGACGTCGAGCACGAGACAGCGGACGCGGTCGCCGGCCTGGAACTGCTCGCCGGGGATCTGCTCGCTGCGGGGCATGAAGGCCTCGGCCCGCTCGACGGTGACGACCAGGGCGCCGCCCTCGTAGCGCTGGGCCACGCCGGTGACGACCTCGCCGACCTTCTTGGAGAAGCTGTCGTAGATGGTGTTCCGCTCGTCCTCGCGGAACTTCTGGATCATGACCTGCTTGAAGGTCTGGGCGGCGATGCGCCCGAAGCTCTGCGGGTCCATCGAGACGGGCGCGCCGTGGCGGGTCAGCACCATCTGGCCGCTCACGCGGTCGAGCTTGCACGCGAACTCTTCGACGTCGATGGAGTTGTAGAACTTGCGCGCGGCCGAGACCATGGCGGTCTCAAGGTCGGCGATGAGCAGCTCGCGATCGACGTTGCGGTCGCGGGCGATGGAGTCAAGGATGCGGAGCATTTCGGGGGCGTTCATGATGTTGGTCCTGGTTTGTCGGGATGTCGGGATGTGGGGGCGGGAGTGGGCGGTGGGCAGCGGGCAGCGGGCAGCGTGTGGTCCGGGCCGCCTGGGGACTACGAAACGTGGACCGTGCTCGGGCACATGGACCGAGCGCGGGTTCGCCGGGGTTGGGGTGGTGGGCTGGTGAAGGCCCGGTCGCGCCGTCGCCGCCCTGAGCCGGGGGCGTCGGAGCGTCGGCGCTTCCGACCTATGGAAAAGTCAGGAGCGGGACGACCGTGCAACCGGTCGAAGCGGTGAGGCGACGCGCCACACCCAGTCGCCGCGAGACTCGCGGCGGGACACTGGGGTGGGATTACCAACCATGGCGGGTGACAAATCGCATCGCGGGGATGTCCTCTTCCGTCGTCCCAGCCGAAAGGATGGGGGCGGCGGATCACCGATATTGAGCCGGGAAGATTATCAGAACGGGGTTGCGGGGTCAATGGTCCGGGGGGCGTCCTAACCGAAGGTGAACGGGCTTTGACGGAACGCCGATTCCGGGCCACACTGGGGGCCTCATGGCGGGCGCTACCCACCACTTTGCGGGTCGAGACGGCGAGGCGCTGGTGGTGCCGGTGCCGGCCGAGCTGACGCATGACTCCGGCGAGGCGCTGCACCGGCTGGTGAAGCGGCACCTTCCGAACCGTGACCACGCGGCGTGCGTGCTGGACATGACGCGGGTGGGGCTGATCAGCTCGATCGGGATCACGGCTCTGCTGCAGATTCAGGAGCACTGCGGCGACCGGGGCGCCAAGCTCGTGCTGGCGGGGCTTCCGGAGCGCCAGCGGCAGTTCCTGAAAATGCTGAAGCTGGAGGACAAGTTCGCGTACGCGCGTGGGGTGGACGAGGCGGTGGCGGGGCTGGACGCCTGACGCCCGCTACACCCTGTCCTTGGGCGTCACATCGCGCAGGACGCGGAGGGCGCGGCTGCCCTTGACCTGGCCGACCGACGCGAGGAGTTTCTTCTCGCCTTCAACGCACACCACCACGGGGTCGCGGGCGGGTTTTTCGGTCGAGATGATGTCGCCGATCTCCAGGTGCATCAGGTCCTTCAGCGTGATTGTGGTCTCGGCGAGCAGGCCGGTGACGGTGAGGGCGGCGCGGTTGAGGGTGCTGCCGATCGCGATCTCGTGCTCCTTGCTGCCGGTGTTCTTGCCGGTGCTGAACCAGGTCTGGCTGGAGAGGGCTTCCATCACCGGCTCGATGACCGCGAAGGGGAAGCAGAGGTTCATGGTGCCGGCGCGGTTGCCCATCTTGAGCTCGAAGCCCACCACCACCACGACCTCGTTGGGGGCGACGATGAGCACGAGCTGCGGGTTGCTCTCGGAATCGGTCAGAGCAAACTCAAGGGCCTTGATGCCCGACCAGGCGTCCTTGAGGGCGTCGAGGGCGCGGGCGATGACCTTGTTGATGAGGCGGGTTTCGATGACCGTGAGCGGGCGCTGCGGGATGAAGAGCTCGCTGTTGGTGCCGCCGAGCAGCCGGTCGATGATCGGGTAGATGATGAGCGGGCTGAGCTCCAGGCACACGCGGCCCTCCAGCGGGGCGGCGGTGAGGAGGTTGAAGCTGGTGGGGTTGGGCAGGCCGGCGATGAACTCCGAATAGGTCATCTGCTCGCAGGTGGCGACCTTGACCTCAACGATGGTGCGGAGGAACCCCGACAGGGCAGCCCCGAAGTTGCGGGCGAAGCTCTCGTGCAGCGTGTGCAGCGAGCGCATCTGGTCCTTGCTGACGCGCTCGGGGCGCTTGAAGTCGTAGGGGCGGACCTCGACCCCTTCGAGGCTCTTGCGGTTGCGGCTGAAGATCGCGCTGGGCGAGACCGACTCGTTGACCTCGCCGGTATCGACCGCCGCCAGAAGTGCGTCTACCTCGGATTGGTCAAGGACATCTGGCATGAGGACCGGAGGGGGGAGCGGGGCGGCGGCGGGACCGGGGGCGCGGCGACAGCACGGAACAACACCGGCCCACGGGAGTGGGCCACTGGGACTATCGGATAGGGGTTTGATCGCCCTTGAAGCGGACCGGGGAGGACCTTGGGGCTTGCCCGGCGTGCATGGATGAAGGCCGCGGGCATCCAAGGAGCCATGCAACGGGTATCACCCAGACGGCTCTCAACGATTTGGGGGGAATCGGCAGGGTGGGCGACCCTACGATGGGGCCGCGCTGCGCTTCTATTAGGTCCGTTCATGGGGATTTGCATGGCACGATGGGCATTGGCAATCACGTTCGTCCTGTGTTCGTTGCTGGCGTCGGTGACGGCGTCGGGGGCCGGGGGCGGCGACGGAAAGTCGGGCAAGTTCGGGTCAAGCTTTTCTGCACCCGCGGCGCCGGCCAACGCGGCGCCGGCGGCGGATGCGGGTGACGACGGCGAGTTCAAGCCGACGACCGTATCGGCAGTTGCGCAACGGTCATGGGCGA
Organism: uncultured Phycisphaeraceae bacterium; assembly: GCA_964510955.1. Lineage (GTDB taxonomy): Bacteria > Planctomycetota > Phycisphaerae > Phycisphaerales > UBA1924 > JAFLCM01. Next base: position 152,676 of record CAZEDW010000004.1, on the reverse strand, counting down.
ACCCGGGTGGCGACCTCGTGATCGCGGTCATCCTGAAGCACAAGGAGGGGTGGCATAGCTGGCCGGCGCTGCCGAGCGAGGGGCAGAAGGACCCCTTGCCGAAGGAAATAGCGGAGTTTGCACAGCGGACGGAGATCGGAATCAGCGGCGAGAAGCCCGCGTGGGTGGCGACGGTGGGCGCGACGCAGTACCCGGAACTGCATGAGGCGGAAGTCAGCGATGTCACGGGCAAGGCAAGGACCGTCACGGTGCCGACGTACGGCGGCGAGGCGGTGGCGTTTGTCCCCGTGCTGGTCTCGGCGTCGGCGCCGCCGGGGGAGCAGTCGCTGGAAGTGCGCGTCTTCTCTCAGTCGTGCGACAAGTCGGTGTGCGTGCCGGCGGAGGAGGTGGTGGTAAAGGTGGCGGTGACGGTCATCGCGCCCGGTGCCGCCGCGCCGGCGGGGAACGGCGACCCGGCGCTGTTCGCGAAGTTCGATCCGCAGCGGCTGGTTGATCTGCACGCGGGCAAAGGTGTGGCAGCGGCGGTGTCCGCGGTCGCGGGCTCGCAGCCGATTCAGTTCAACCTGTTCTGGATCAACTTCTCCCTGGACCCGCGCGGTGCCGGGTTTGTGCTGCTTCTGGTGGTGGCGTTTCTGGGCGGGATCCTGCTGAACTTCACGCCGTGCGTGCTGCCGGTCATCCCGCTCAAGATCCTGAGCCTCTCACATGCGGCGGGCAATCCGCGGCGGTGCCTGTATCTGGGCACAGTGATGTCGATTGGGGTGGTGTTCTTCTGGATGGTGCTTGGGGTCTTGATCCTCACCATCTCGGGGTTCACGGCGATCAGCTCGCTGTTCAGCTACCCGCCCGTGATTCTCGGCATCGGGGCGTTCATCCTGTTCATGTCGCTGGGCATGTTCGGGGTGTTCACGGTCAACCTGCCCCAGGGTGTGTACATGCTGAACCCCAAGCATGAGACCACCGGCGGCTCGTTTGTCTTCGGGATTCTCACCGCGATCCTGGCGACGCCGTGCACCGCCCCTTTGATGGGGACCGCGGCGGCGTGGGCAGCGCAGACGGGCAACCCGGGCAAGGTGCTGAGCGTGTTCGGCGCCATCGGGGCGGGGATGGCGGTGCCGTACCTGATCCTGGCGGCGAATCCGAAGTTGCTGAGCAAGCTCCCCAGCGCCGGTCCGGGGAGCGAGCTTCTCAAGCAGGTGATGGGCGGGCTGATGATCGGCGTCGCGCTGTTCTTCCTCGGCACCGGCCTCTTGGGTTGGATCGCCGGCGCCCCGTGGATCGCGGGGGTGATGTGGTGGTCAATCGCGGCGACAGCGTCGCTGACGGCGGTGTGGATGGTCGTACGGGGATTGGCAATCGCCCGCTCGAACATCAAGCGCACGCTGGTTGTGGTGTTTGGGCTCTTGCTCACCGGGGTGCCGGTGCTGGTGGCGGTGAACCTGACGCGCCCCGATCCGATCCCGTGGCAGGCCTATGAGCCCGCGAAGGTGGCGGACCATCTCCAGGCGGGCAGGGTCGTCGTGATCGATTTCACGGCGGACTGGTGCCTGAACTGCAAGGCGCTGGAACAGGCCGTGCTGCACCGGCCCGAGGTGGTCAAAGCGATGAATCAGCAGGGGATCGTGCCGGTGAAGGCGGACGTGACCAGCAAGCAGGCGCCGGGCTGGGCCAAACTGAAAGAACTGAAGCAGCTTGGGATCCCGCTGCTGGTGGTGGTTCGCAACGACGGCTCGGCGGCGGGCGAGGTCGTCTTCATGAGCAACGCCTACACGCCGCAGCAGGTGATCGACGCGATCGAGCAGGCCAGGGGGACACGGACCGCGGCACGCGGGCCTTGATAGTGGCTCGGCTCAGTTCTCGTCGCCCGCCGTCTCGACGGCGGCGACCTGCGCGGGGGTGGCCTCGTGGGGCGTGAGGAGGATGACGATCCCGGTCCAGACGCCGTCGGCCTGTTCGACCAGGGCGGGGCCGGTGACGAGCGCGGGCTGGCCGGGGCGGAGCTTCAGGTCGGTCTCGAAATCGCGGAGGCGGGTGTAGGCGGCGTTGGCGGCGCTGGCGCCGCCCTTGGCGCCGGGCTTGTCGGGGGTGAACTGCAGCACCGAGCCGGAGACCTTGAGGCCCATGGTGTCACGCCCGGCGCTGGTGGATTCGAGGACCAGTCGCACATCGGTGTTGACGCCGGCGAGGAACCCCAGCTCGGCGGCCTGCTCGGAAGGGCTGCCGGTCATGTGGAGCTGGCGCGGCTTTTCCGGGGTCACGACAACGCTCGGACGCCCGATCACCTGCACCTCGGCGACCTCGGCGAGCCTCGCCAGCACGTCCTGCGTGGAGGCGCTGAGCACGGGCGTGCCGGCGCGACCGGTGTCGGGAGCGAGCGCGGTGATGGCCTCCTGAGCGTTGCGCCCCCCCACCACGCGCAGTGCGACGGCGTCGACCTGCATGGCGCGCGGGCCGGCGGAGGCGCGGGCGCCGCCGCTGGAGGCGCAGCCGGGAAGCGCGGCGCCGGCGGCGGCCCAAACAAGCACCGCCGCCGCGCGCTGCGCGAACGTGAACCGATCCGGAAGGCTGGCCATCACGCGTCTCCTCAAGTGCGGGTCCCCGGCGGCGCCGCGACATCGGGCGGTCCGCGCCCCCAGCGGATCGGACCGCTCGGCTGGGATCCGCAGCAACGAAAACGCCCCCGCAGTTCGAGGGGGCGTCGTGGTCGTCATGGGCGGCTCAGGCATCGCCGCCGACACGCGTTATGGGTGAGGGGCCCGAGGGGCCTCAGGCGCCGGGCTTGTCTTTCTTGGGGTTCTCGGGCTTGGGCGCGTCGGTGGTGGACGGCGCCGGGACCGGCGTGGACGAGGGGAGGTCCTTCAGGTTCTTGATCGCGTGATCACGGATCTGATCGTTGGAAAGCTGCTTGGGATCGATGGGCTTGCCGTCGTGCGTCATGATGGGCTCGGCGGTGCGCTTCGGGGGGGGGCTGTCGCCGACATAGCCGGTCACCGTGACCCTGGCGGTGGGCTTGCGGGGGTCGTTGGTGGTGAACTCGAGCTCATCGACGAACTCACCGGCGGTCATGCCGTTCAGCGAGACCTCGACGGTGACCTTGGCGCCTTTCTCGTCGCGGAGGTCGAGCGGTTCGGGGGCGCCGATGGAGACCTGGAAGAAGTCGGGCTGGCGGAGCAACTTGGCGGCGGTGACCTTGAAATCCGGGGTTCGCCCGATGACCGTGAGCTTGATGGACTTCTTCTCGGCGGGGCGTGCCCAGCCGAACCGGGCGACCAGGGGGCTGATCTCGACGAGCTGCTTAACGGTGCCCCGGATGTAGAGGCGGGTGAAATCGCTGGAGGCGTTGGTGCGGACCTCGACGGTCTGGGCCTGGACGCCGCCGCGAGACATGGACGGGTCGAACACCATCGCCAGCTCGCCGGACTCTCCGGGGGCGAAGGTCAGCTTCGCCGGCTTGACGAAGGTGACGCACTCGCAGAGCGGGCGGACCTGATCGACGCGGAGCGGGGCGTCGCCAACGTTTCGGAGCAGGAACTTGGCCATCACGGGCTTGTCGTCGTAGATGCTCCCGAAATCGAACGATTCCTGTTCGAAGACCACCTGCGGACCGTGGATCTGGGGCGAGGGCGCCGACGATTGCCGCGCCGCGGCGGCCATGGGCAGGGCGGCGAAGATCGCGACGGCGAGGATTCTGGTTACTGCGAGCATGGGGGCCTCAGGGGCGGGGGGGCGGCGCTGGACGGGGCAATCGAACACATCGGGGTGGGACGGGGATTATTCCCGCCCGGCGCCCCCGGCGCTCGCGGAAGCGTTCTCTCATACCGGCGCGGGCGGGGCAGCGGTATCGTCCCCATAACGGTCTGGGGGTGCGAATCGCCGATAGCCACGTCTTCCTTTTCTTTCTCATGGCCAATCCGGACCAACCCGCGCCCCCCGCCGCGCCCCCCGCCGCGCCTGATTCCGGAACCGGCGGGGGGCGATCTGTGGGCCGGGGGGCGGGCGGGGACGTTTCGGGAGAGCTGACCCCTCAGCGCCTCGTTGAGCTGTCGCGGGCTGCGGCGGCGGGCGACGCCACGGCGTTCAGCGACCTGCACCGGCGCTTCAGCGCGGGGCTGGTGCGGCTGTTTCTGAAGCGGTGCGGGGGCGACCAGGACCTTTCGGAGGACCTTGCGCAACGGACATGGACGCTCGTATGGAACGCGGTGCGGATGGGGCGCTACGACCCCGGCAAAGCGACGCTCTCGACGTTTGTCTACGCGGTCGGGAACAACGTGTGGCTGCAGCACCTGCGCCGGGCGGGCAAGGCGGGCCGGGTCGCGGCGCTGAGCGAGGAGGCGGGCGAGGCCTTACCGGACGACTCGGTCCGGGCCGAGAGCGAGCTGATCCAGGCGGTCCGCGCGGCGATGTCTGGCGAGCAGGGCGCCGGGCTCAGCGAGCAGGAGCGGGCGATCGTCCGCTGGGCGGGTGAAGGGCTCTCGGACCGTGACCTGGCGGAACGGCTCGGCCTGGCGCCCTCGACAGCGAACGTCAAAAAACGCGCCGCGTTCGAGAAAATCAAGCGTTTTCTGGCCTCCAAGGGGTTCCGGGGGCTCCATGAATCCCACGGTCCTGAGTCGCCGGGCGATGGGCCCGGAGGGACCCGGGGTTGAGAATCGTTCCGGACTTGTCCGAAGTGCCGGGACTCCCGAGCGCGGGGGGGGCGGCGATCGAATAAGACCGGGGGACCATCGACCGACTGGACCGTTCCACCATGACCGAACATGACCTCGACAACCTGATCCGCATGGCCGTGGAGGCGGAGGCGTTTGAGAGCGAGGTGCTGCGGGGCGGGCGCCCCCAGTTGCGGATGACCCAGGCCGGCCCGGAAGAGCGGGAGGCGCTGTTGCGGATCGACGCGGCTCGGCGCGAGCGCCAGCAGGCCACGACGCTCCGGTGGGCACGCTCTGGCACATGGTTCAAGGCGGGCTTTGCGCTGGCGGCGTGCGTGGCGCTGGGGTGGGCGTTCGCGGAGCTGGTGCTTTCGCCGCCCAATCTGCCCTCGGCCCCGCAGACGCGCGGGACGCTCGCGGATAGCGGTAGCAAGAAATCAGCCACCCCGACGCCGGCGGACAGCAGCACCAAGCTGGCGGGCACTCAGCGGCCCAGGCCGCTGGTGGTGCCCGGCCCGTCGCCGGTGTCGCCCGGGAATGGCGCGGCGCAGGGCGCCGCGGTGCAACTGGCGAGCCTGTCGAACGCGGGCGGCGCACGGGCGGCCCAGCCCTCGTGCACCGGCTGCGTAGTGGTGGCGATCTTCAAGGATTCGCGCGACGGGTGCAGCTGCGTGCACCTGCAGCCTCATGACTTCACCGACGGACGCCGGCTCGCCGATCACGCGCCGACGGACCTGTTGAGCGTGCCGCTGAAGGGCGCGTGCGCGCCGTCGCCCGACCGGATTCTGCTGGTGGCGCTGGAGGGCCCGACGGAGATGCTGCCGCGGACGCCCGCGGAGGCCGAGAGCCTGGTGGAGTGCGTGACGGACGCGCCGCGCCAGTGCGACGGCTCGCCGGCGTGCTACGCGAGCGCGGCGTCGCGGTGCCTGCCGCAGGACGTGCATGTGCTGGCGCAGACGGTTCAGTTCGTGGGGCGCTAACTTCCCAGCCTAGACATCCAGGCTCTTGACCTCGAGCGCGTGGTCCTCGATGTACTTGCGCCGCTGGTCGACGTCTTCGCCCATCAGGATGGTGAACAGCTCGTCGGCGGCGGAGGCGTCGTCCCAGGTCACCCTGAGCATCGTGCGCTTCGAGTAGTCCATCGTGGTCTCCCAGAGCTGCTCGGGGTCCATCTCTCCCAGGCCCTTGAAGCGCTTGACCTCCATGCCGCGGCGGCCGACGTCGAGCAGGGTGGTGAGGATGCTGGGGAGGTTGGGGGCTTCGACAAGGCGGGACGCCGCGTCGGCGTGGCTTGGCGAGTGAGCGGCGGGCTCTGACTCGGCGCCGTCCGTCTCGTCGTCGGCGGCCCGGTTCGCGCCCAGCTCGTTCACGACCTCATCGCCGGCTTCAGCGCCGCGAGGTTTGATCGGGCCGGCGCGCAGGGGCGTGGACCAGGCGAACCGGGTCGGGAGCTTCTCGCCGGTCACAGCCTCCTGGCGAACGAGCGCGTAGTCGCTGAAGCTCAGGCCGAACGCTGCGAACTGCTCGAACAGGTGCGAGAGCTCCCGGTTCTCATGCAGCTCGCGGACGACGGCGACGGGGCGCGGATCGGCGGGGGCCGCGGAGGGCGCCGTGGGGGTTGCGGCGCCGTTGTGGGCGGCGTCGGTGTTGAACTCGGGCAGTCGGAGGTTGTGCCTGCGGACGATCTCCGCGGCCTGCTCGTCGCTCCAGGCGAACTCGTCGCCACCGGGTTTACCGGGTTGGCCGGCCCAGGTGACCCGGTGGGTCGGCAGGCGGTGGCCGCCGGCGGGGTCGTTGCGCGAGGCGGAGAGGAGGTCGGTGAACTTGACGCCTCGGCGCTCGGCGATCTCGACGAGCTCGTGCATGCGCCGGAGGAGCTTGATGAGCTTGCGGAGCTGGTCGCCTTCAATGGTCTTGGCGTGAAGGCCGTCCTGAGAAGACACCGGCCGGGAATCGGCGCTGCCCCCGGAGGGGAGATCGCGCACCAGGAGCGAGGCGCCGTCGAGGCCGAGCTCGGCGAGCACCTCGGTCATGCGGCCCTCGTTGAGGACGTACTGGCTCTTCTTGCCGCGGGTGATCTGGTAGAGGGGCGGCTGGGCGATGTAGACCTTGCCGCGCCGGATGAGCTCGGGCATCTGGCGGAAGAAGAACGTGAGCAGCAGGGTCCGGATGTGGCTGCCGTCCACGTCGGCGTCGGTCATGATGATGATGCGGCCATATCGCAACTTTGAGATGTCGAAGTCTTCGCCGATGCCGCAGCGCAGGGCGCTGATGAGGGTGCGGATTTCTTCGAAGGCCAGCACCTTGTCGAGGCGGGCCTTCTCAACATTGATGAGCTTGCCGCGGAGGGGCAGGATGGCCTGGGTCTCGACGTCGCGCCCCTGGGTGGCGCTGCCGCCTGCGGAGTCACCCTCGACGATGAACATCTCCGAGCGGTCGACGTCCTTGGTGGTGCAATCGCGGAGCTTGTGCGGCATTGAGCCGCTCTCGAGTGCGCTCTTGCGTCGGGTGAGCTCGCGGGCCTTGCGGGCCGCCTCTCTCGCTTGCGCGGCCACGATTCCCTTCAGACAGATCTTCTTGGCCTCGCTGGGGTGCTCATCGAGCCACTTCTGAAGCCGCTCGCTGAAGATCGCGCTGACCCAGCCCTCGACGTCGGTGTTGCGGAGCTTGCCCTTGGTCTGGCCCTCGAACTGGGGCTCGGGCAGCTTGACGCTCACCACGGCGGCGAGGCCTTCGCGCAGATCATCGCCCGATGGTGCGGGGTCCGACTCCTTGAGCAGCTTGGCGTTCTTGGCGTAGTTGTTGAGGGTGCGGGTGAGAGCGGTCTTGAAGCCGGACAGATGGGTGCCGCCGTCGATGGTGCGGATGTTGTTGGCGAAGCTGAGCACCATCTCGTTGTACGAGTCGTTGTACTGCAGCGCGATCTCGCAGGAGAAGTTCTGGGCCTTATCCTCGCCCTTGAGGTGCACGATCTCGTGCATCGTCTGCTTGGCGTGGTTGAGGTGGGCGACGAAATCGATCAGGCCCTTGTCGAAGCGGTAGGTCTCGTCCTTGATGTTGCCGTCGGCGCCGACACGCTCGTCGGTGATGCGGACGGTGACGCCGGGGTTCAGGTAGGCCATCTCGCGGAGGCGGTGGCTGAGGGTGGCGTAGGAGAACTCGATCTCGGGGAAGATCTCGGGGTCGGGCTTGAAGGTGACCTTGGTGCCGGTGCGGGGCTTGCCGTCGGGCTTTTTGGGCGCGTCGCCGATGACGTGGAGCTTCTCGCTGGTGACGCCGCGCTCGAAGACGATCTGGTGGACCTTCCCGTCGCGCATGACCTCGACGGCGAGACGCTCGGAGAGGGCGTTGACGCAGGAGATACCGACGCCGTGCAGACCGCCGGAGACCTTGTAGGCCGAGCCTTCCTCGCCGAACTTGCCGCCCGCGTGCAGGACGGTCATGACGATTTCGACGGCGGGCTTGCCGTTGTAGGCGGGGTTGTCGTGCTTCTTGGGCTCGACGGGGATGCCCGAGCCGTCGTCGGTGACGCTGATGGAGTTGTCGGTGTGGATGCGGACGCTGACCATCGTGGCCCGCCCGGCCATGCACTCGTCGATGGAGTTGTCGACGGCTTCGTAGACCAGGTGGTGCAGCCCGCCGGCGCCGGTGTCGCCGATGTACATCCCGGGGCGCTTGCGGACGGCCTCAAGGCCCTCCAGGATCTTGATCTGATCGGCGCCGTAGGCCTGCTTGGACTCGGCGAGATGAGGCGGGGTGGGTGTATCGGGCATGGCGGCGGGGCGCGTCATGGGGTGGCTGGGGGAGGCCCGGAGGGGGACGGCGCGGGGGCTGAAGGTGGGCCCGGCGCGGCACCAAAGCACGGTGCGCCGGCGGGGTGAGGGGAGTCGAAAAGTATAGGCGAATCGCCCGTGTTTTGCGCGGTGATGCGAGGATTTCCACGTGTGGTTTGGGGCTGGAATTGTTGGGCTTTTTGCGCAACGCCGGGGGTGGCCGCCGGGGGCGTGGTAGTCTGGCCGGTGTGAACCCCGCATCAGCGCCCAACACGGGTGTCCGCCCGCCTGCGGCACCGCCTTGGCTGGAGGCCAACGAGGGGCGCGTTCACCTGTCGTGCACGGCGGGTCTCTCGATGTCCAGGCCGCCCGACTATGTGCGCGGGGCGACGTCCGCGATGACGCCGGAGATGGGAGTCACGATCAACTCGACGAGCCTGACGATGCTGGGGTGCATGGCGGCGTTGGGCTGCGCCGCAATCCTACGCCACGCGATGGTGCTGCCCGCGGTGGCGGCGTATGCGATCTACGCCGGCACCAGCGCTGTGGTGGTGTGGCACATCGTCGGACTCATGGCGCCGAACTGGACCGGGGCGCGCACAACCACGGGGCTGCCGCCGGGTCCGGACGCGGCGTACCGGGTGCGGTGCTCGGGCTCGCGGGCCCAGATCGACCGCGTTGGCCCGCTGACCGATCAGGCGTTCGAGCCGGAGATGTTCGACGGCTCGCTGGCGCACGGGGGTCTGCCGGCGAGCGCGACGGGGCGCGCGTTGACGAGCATCGCGGGCATTACGGTCGCGGCCTTTGGATTCAGGCTCGCGACAGGGGCGTGGTTCTTCGCACCGGGGGCGGCTGGGCAAGCCTGGGGCGTGCTGATGCTGGGCGTCTTGCTGGGCGGGCTGCTGGCGAGCGTGCTGTGGCCGGTGTATTACCGCGTGATGCCGGGGCGGATCGACCAGGTCCGCACGGGCTTCTTGGCGCGCGGCCCGGTGACGGTGCGGTCATGGAGCTTGCGGCACTGCGGCGTGCTGGTGGTGCTGCCCAAAAGAATGGTGCTCATCGACCCGCCGGGCTCGCCGCGGCTGGTGCTGTCGGCGGCGCTTCTGGGGAAGAAATATGAGTTTGAGCGGGCGGTATTGCTGGGAGCGCTCAGCACCGCCCCGACGCCCGGGCGATCAGACGACGACCCGTTGGCGAGTTAGCGATCAACGCGCAGACTACGGCCGAATCTCCACCGTGCTCGCCCCCTCCCACAGCAGCTCGTACACCAGCTCCACGTCCGGCCCGTGCATGCGGACGCAGCCCATGGAGGCCTCGGTGCCGATGGAGGCGTCGTCGACGGTGCCGTGGATGCCGTAGCCGCTGAGGGTCTCGGTGGTCTTGTCGGTGCCCTGCAGGCCGATCCATCGCTCGCCGATGGGGTTCTTGGGGTCATCGGCGTCGAACTTTTCGCCGGTGCGCGGGTTCACCCACTTGGGGTTCACCATCTTGCTCTTGGGCTTGACCACGAACGAACCGATCGGCGTGGAGCCTTGCGCCCCGAGTCCGACCTGGAAAGAGCGGATGAACAGGCGGTTGCCCGCCGAGTCGTTGACGTTGGAGAACAGGTCGAGGCGGAAAGCGCCTTTGTTCACGACGGCGTGGAAGGGGCCCTTCACCAGCTTCATGCGCTGGCCGAGGCCGATCTTGCCGGGATCGGCGATGCGATTCACGCGGGTGATGAGGCGCCAGTCGGTCTTGAGGTCCTTGGTGTAGGGCAGTTTCACGAGACGGTCGCCGGACTGGAAGCTGTACGCCTCGCACATGGCGTCGCCGGGCTCGATGCGGGGGGAGAAGGTGATGAGGTCGCTGATCGAGGTCAGTTTCTCACGGATGACCGAGCGGTCCGCCTCGGTGGCGCGGCTGTCGTACAGAGCGCGGTTGAATACGTCGCGGGCGTCGACGGGCTTGCCTTGAGAGAGCAGGGAGTCGCCCTGGCTCACCAGCAGAGACACCTGCGAGCCGGCGCCCAAAGTCGCGGCAGGGCGCTGCGACGACGACGCGGGCTCGGCACTTGCGGGGTTGCCAACAGTCTCAGACCTGGGCGAGGTTCCCACGGTCGAGGCGCCGGAGCCGCCCGGGCCACCGGGTGTGTTGCTGCCGGCGATGAGCGGGCTCCCGGCGGGCTCGCCGGCCGGGCGGTTCCCCATGGTGAAACTTGGCGCGGGCGGCTCGCTCGCCTTGGGCGCTGGGGCCTGCGAGGGGGCGGTTTCAGTTGGAGGTGCGGCCTGCCTGGAGACGGCGTCAGCGGCGGCGAGCTTGGCGGCGTCGTCGGTGCCGAGGGCCGCGGCGGCCGGGGCGTGGCGGTCAGCCAGCGCCCACCACGCGAAACCGATCACGATCATAAAAAGCAGCACCCAGCCCGCCAGCTTCTTCCCCGACATGCGGTTGGACCGGGCCGCGCTGAAGCGGGCGGTGCTGGCGGACATCGGGCGGGCGACCTGGGAGGGGAGTGTCATGGGGAAGGCATCCAGGCAGGAGGCATCGAGGCATCGAGTGGGAACAAACCAAGCGCGTTTACGGGATGATAAGACGTCGGTCGGTCATCACGGCGTCCATGCGCACGTCGTGCTGGTCCATGGGGACTTCGGCGATGACCGAGCAGTCGAAGGCCACGCCGACGATGGCGGCCCGGGGCAGGGGGAGGGCGAGAATCTGGGAGAGGTAGCGGTCGTAGTAGCCGGCTCCTCTGCCGACGCGCCCGCCGGAGGTATCGAAGCCCAGGCCCGGAACCAGGATCAGGTCGAGCTGGTTAGGCGTGAGCAGCTTGCCGGAACCGGGGAGCGGCTCGGGGATGCCCATGCGACGGACCTCGGTCTGCTGGCGGCCCTGGACGTCGAAGGCGAGGGTGACCGGGTCCATGGTGCCGGCGTTCCAGCCGATGCGCGGGGCCGCCAGCACCTTGCCGGTGCGGTGGGCTTCGGCGATCAGCGGGGCCAGGTCCGGCTCATCGTCGGCGCCGGCCGGGGACAGGTAGAGGAAGATCGCGGAGGCGTGCTGGTAGCGGTCCCAGGCGAGCAGGCGGTCGCAGAGCGACCGCGCCGCCGCGGTCCGTTGATCGGCGGCCAGGCGCGCAACCTCCCGTCGGGCAAGTTCGCGCGCGCGACGCTTGGATTGCCCCATGTCGATGGTCATCGTGAGCATGGCTCCGTGAGGGGTATCGGCTGGGGGGGGTGATGGGCTTGCGAATAGGGGGAGGGGAGGGTGGCGGGGAAATAGCAAACGGCAAATGGCAAATCAGGAAGCGGCTGCCCGCTCCGAGTTTGCCATTTGCTATTTGCCCTTTGCCATTTCTTCTATCCCCCCCACTACTCCACGTTCAGCTTGGTCAGGTAGTCCCGCAACGTCGACTCCTGCTTGGCCTGCTGGGCGCGGAGTTTCTCGAGGTCGGCCTTGATCTTCTCCAGCCGATCCTCCTGCTCGTTCAGCTTCTTCATGTAGCGCCCGTAGAGCTCGCTGTTGTGGTCGATGCGGCCCATGTTGTCGCGGACGCGGGACTGGTCCTGGCTGATCTCGGCGGTCTCGGCCTGGAGCTGGGCGATCTGGTTCCTGGTGGCGTTGATCTCGCTCTGCATGGCGGCGGCCTTCTTGACCGCCTCGACCACCGCGGGGCTGACCTTGCCGTTCTTGGCGTAGACCAGCAAGGTCTCCAGGTTCATGTCGACCACGCCGAGGTTCTCGACGGACTGGGACTTTTCGACCACCTTGAACTCGGCGGGCTTGTCGGCGGCGAGCGGCGTCTCGAAGCGGTAGAGCGACTCGGTGGTCTCGTCGGCCTTCTTGGGCTCGCTCAGCTCGTAGTTGGGGGTCCGGGCGTGCTCGATCAGGACGGTGCGCCCGCGCTGCGGATCGTGGTTGTCGAAGAAGTAGGTGCGCTCGAGCGTGTGTACCACGCTCTGGCGGATCAGGCCGTCGGCGATGACGATCTTGATCACTGCGCTGTCGGCCTTGGCCTCGCTGCGGGCCGAGACGTCGAGGTCCAGGGCGTAGGCGAACAGACGCTGGCTGTTGCGGGCGGTGTGGGGGATCTGGGCGTCGCCGGCGTAGGTGCCGCTGTCGAAGACGGCGAGCGGGCCGGGCATGAGGTGCAGGCCGGTGGAGTTGGTAAGGCGCACGCCGCGCATCGGGTTCTTGAGGTTGTCGCCGGGGTTGAAGATGCTGACGCGCTTGGTGTCGATGTCGGCGCCGATGATGGGGATCATGGCGGAGCGCTGGCGCGCGATGGAGACGGGGGCGCTGACGGTGTAGAGGAACTGCTCGCCGGCGTCGACGCCGGAGGCTTGGGCGGATGCTGTGATGGAGGACCCGAGGTAGCGACCCACGGACTCGTCTCTATCGAAGTCAACGTTCGCCATGCCACCCATGGTGCCCTTGACAGCCAATTCAGCATCGGGGCTTGCAGGTTGCGAGCGATTTTCCGCGGCAACTCGGTTTGCAAGCATCTTTGCAGGAGCGGGTGCGTTGAGGGCTGGGATATCCCCCATCATCGTGCGCCCCCGCATCGCATCCTCGAAGTTCCGCGGCATGATCCCTCCCATCACCGGCACCGGGACTGCCGGACGCGAGCCGTAGATCGGCTCATACAGGTCCATGGTGAAGCTCACGGGGCGGCCCGAGGCGAGCGAGAGGCTCACGCCGTCCCAATCGGTGTCGGTGGTGTTCTCAACGATGGCCCAGCCCTGCAGCACGCCCTTGGCCGCCTTGGCGTCCTTGGCGTCCTCGGCGTCCTTGGCGCTTTCATCGGGTAGTACCAGGCGATAGCTGGCCTTCCACACCGGCATCTCGTGGACGTATGCCACGGTCACGCTGCGCGGCTTGCCCGCCGGGCCGTTAAAGCTCAGCTCGATGGTCTTGCTCCGCTCGGCCCGCTGCTCGGCGACAGCGGCGAGGGCCTTGCCAAGCTCCTCGGCGAGCTTGGGGTCGCTCAGCTCAAAGCTCCCGATCTGGGGGATGGCGAAGCTCTTGACCGCCCCCCCGGAACCGCCGGGCGTGATGAGCACGACGTACCACTCCAGGTGCGTGGTCTGCTCACCCGCGGCGTTGGGGACGTAGGCGGGGCGCTGCTCGACGTTGAGGATCGTGCCCTCGGCGGTGTTCCCGCCCACAGTGATCTTGATCTTTTCGCCGCGCAGCTGGCGGAAGAGCTCATCGACAGCGGGGCTCTTGGAGATGTCCACGCCGAAGCCCGACAGGCGGCGCGCCAGCGGATCGTTCGAGGGGTACGAGACGGCGCCGATCTTGCCGCCGTCGGGGTCGAGCAGGACCATGGTTTTGAGGATGTCGTTGATCTGGCCGGTCTCGAAGCGGAGGGCAAAGTGCTTGTCGCCATCAACGCTGGCACGGCGTTCGAAGCTGCCGACGCCGGAGCGGTAGAGGGTGATGCGCTTGATCGGCAGGTCGCCCGCCGCCGCCAGTGCCGGCGCGTCGGCGGCTTGGAGGATGGGCGATAGCAGGCTGATGGCCGTGCCGGCGATCAGGGCGGGGACGATGGCTCGGATGGTCATGGGGTTGGTCCTTTCCCGGTGTGCAACGTCCATTGAAACGCGCCCGGTGACCGGGAGGTTCACTCTATCCGCCCGAATTGCGGCTGGGCGGCGTGCGAAGGGCTGGATTGGAACCGCTCAAGCCTACAGTTGGCCCGAGTATCTCTGTTGGAGGCCGACCTTGAAGTACTTCTGGCTGATCATTGGAACGCTGGTGGCCCTGACGGCGGGGGTGATGCTGTTCAAGCGCCCAGCCCCGGCGCCAGCGCCCACAAACCCCCCGCCGGTCACAGCGAGCACGCCGGAGTCCGCCAAGCCGGCGGTCCCGGAGGCCGCCAAGCCACCCACGCCAGCCTCTTCGGTGGCCGCGTCCCCACCCCCGCCGAGTGCGCCGGCTCAGGCTCCGGCTCCTGACGTCTCGCAACCCCAGCCCGCGACGCAGCACAACGGCTATCACAGCGCCTCGGCCACACCTCCGGCGAGCGCAGCCACTCCCACACTGCCCACGACCCCACCCCCACACTCGCCAGCCCCGCCGACTGAGCCGAAGGCGACCGAGGACAAGAAGGAATCAGCGGCCCCGGCGGTGAAGTCTGATTCGCCCGCCGCCAAGCCGGATGCTCCGGGAGCGAGCGGGGCCGCCCCATCCAGCGACGCGGCAAAGTTCACGCTCGGGCCGCCCACCAAGGCGCAGCAGGAGGACGACGGCTGGACGCGCCTGGACGACCGGTTCCTGGTGAAAGGCGCGGGGACCGCGGAGGACCCGATGCTGGTGCCGTGGGAGCTCCTGGTCTCGGCGTCGGAGACATACCGCCCGCGCACCGGGTTGAAGGAGATGCCGCGGCGGGTGGCGGACCTCAAGGGCAAGCACGTCAAGATCACCGGCTATGTGCTGTTTCCCCTGATGGGCACGGGCGCGACCGAGCTGCTGCTCATGCGCAACCAGTGGGACGGGTGCTGCATCGGCGTGCCGCCGACGCCCTACGACGCGGTCGAGGTGAAGCTGAAGGAGGCGGCGGACCGCAAGGACGCGTACATCTCGTACGTGTCGGTCGAGGGCGTGCTCGACGTGGACCCGTATGTGAATCGGGACTTCCTGCTCGGACTGTTCACCATGGACCGGGCGCAGCTTGTTCAGCCGGCCAAAGACAAGGACCGCGGCCTCTGAAGCTCGCGGCCCATGGCGCGGTAGCGGCGAGCGAGGCGGCGCAGGTCGGCGATGCGGGCCGCCAGGTCGCGGCTGGCCTTGAACTCCGTCAATCGCGCATCGGGACGGACGCGCGCGATCACGGCGCGGTCATCAACCCACGTGATCCGGCGTCCGCGATCCGAGATGGAGAAGAAGTGAGTGTCGATCATGGCGTTCCACGCTCCGTGTTCCGCGCCGGGCGCGCCCTGTGTGCGCTGCTGCCCGCGAGACATCCTGTCTCTGCCGCGTTGATGACAGAATACCGAATCTTCCGGTTTCGTGCCGTTGATCGTGCGAATTGCCGGAAAATCCGCGTTCTCGGTCGTGGCCCGGATGTGGTTATCGACCCGGCGCGGGTGTTCAACACCATGCCCGCCACGGAGTTACATCCGCGGGGTTACATCCCCGCCCGCGCGCCCACCTTCCTGCTATTGCGACACCTTGACAAACTGATACCCCCCCATCGTGGCGCCCCACACCTGGTTGCCCTGCGCGTCGAACCCCCGGTCCCATGACACGATCTCGTTGGCGCGGACGCTGACCTCGCTGGTGGCGTATTTGGCGCCGCGCAGATCGCTGGGGCAGGATGCGGCCTGCGTCCCGCCGCGGAACGCCGATTCGCTTTCGTCCCAGCGCAGGACGATCTCGCACCCGTCGCGCTGCGTCAGCGACTCGGGCGTGAGGTTGGCCAGCTTGGCGGGGTCGTTCCAGGCGCCCGCGTAGTCGAGCGCGTCGCCCGGCAGCGTGAAAACCGCGGACTGGTAGCCGTCGCCGACCGCGGTGACGTGATACACACGCTGGCGGTAGGGCTTGTCGAGAGCGGTCGCCATGGCCTGCTCGACGTACAGCCAGCGACCGTCGGTCCGGTCGGTCCAGATGGGGGCCATGATGAGGCGGACGTTGTAGTAGTGCTCGGGGTCGGTGGAGGCCTGGGCCTCGCTGGTGAAGGTGCCGGCCATCCACGAGGAAAGCAGGTGCAACCCGCGGGCCTGCTGAGCGGTCTTTGGGCTCGACGCGCACGAGGCGAGTGCGGCGAGCGAGGCAACGGCAAATGCGACGGTTCGCATGGGTGACTCCCGAGGACCTGAGTGCGGCGTTGAGGCGACGGGGGAGACTACCCGCGTGCAATCCGGGCTGCTCGCCACAAAGGCGGACCCTTGACTCCGGTTTTCGATAGGCCTAAAACACATGATTGAATCAGACATTTGGAGAAGCCACATGGCGCAGACAGAGTCAGGCGCGACCACCCGCACCCGCATCATCGAGGCGGCCAGCGAGCTGTTCGCAAGTCACGGGTTTGAGTGCGTCTCGGTCCGGCAAATCTGCCAGCGGGCCGGCGCCAACATCGCGGCGGTCAACTACCACTTCCGGGACAAGGAGAGCCTCTACAAGGAGGTGCTTCTGAGCGCGTACCGCGCCGCCCGTGAGCGTTACCCCGTCACGGCGGGGGTGACACCCAACGACCCGCCGGAGGCCCGGCTGCGGGCCTTCGTGATGGGCATGCTGCACCGGATCTTCGACGAGGGCTCGCCGGCGTGGGGTCGGCTGCTGGCGCGCGAGATGGTTGAGCCGACGGCGGCGCTGGACGGGCTGATCGCCGAGGGGATGCGCCCGCAGTACGAGCTGCTCTCGGACATCGTGCGCGGGCTGCTGGGGCGCGGGGCGGACGAGACGACCGTGAGGCGGTGCGCCTCGAGCGTGGTGTCGCAGGTGCTGGTGCACCAGACCTGCCGGAACGTCATGCAGCGGATGCACGGCGACCGGCGCGACGGGCGGGATCAGATCGAGGAGCTTGCCGACCATATCGTGAGGTTCAGCCTGGCGGGCCTGAAGAGCTGCGCGCCGGCGGGCGTCGTGGGGGCGGCGCGGTGAACTACGTCGCGCTCAGGATGCTCATGGGGGACCGCGCCAAGTTTCTGGGGATCATCATGGGCCTGACCTTCGCGAGCCTGCTGATCACCCAGCAGAGCGCGATCTTCGTCGGGATCATGACGCGGACGTTCGGGTTCATCACCGACACAGCCCTGCCGCAGATCTGGGTGATGGACCCCAAGGTGCAGTTCATCGACGACGTGAAGCCGCTGCGCGACACGATGCTGCTGCGGGTACGGGGCGTCGAGGGCGTGGAGTGGGCGGTGCCGCTGTACAAGGGGCTGATCAAGGCCCGCCTGGACAACGGGAACTTCCAGCAGTGCAACGTGATCGGGCTGGACGACGCGACGCTGATCGGCGGGCCGCCGGAGATGATCCAGGGCTCGCTCAGCGACCTGCGGCAGGCCGACGGGGTGATCGTCGACATCGTCGGCGCCACCACGCGCCTCGCCAAGGTCCAGCGGCTGCCGGGGGGCGACCCGGTCCCCGGCGCCGTGCCCGAGCCGCTGCGGATCGGCGACACGCTGGAGCTCAACGACCGGCGGGCGGTGGTGGTGGGCATCTGCAAGACGCAGCGCACGTTCCAGAGCCAGCCGGTGATCTACACGACCTACACACGGGCCACCAAGTTCGCCCCGCGCGAGCGGAAGCTGCTGAGCTTCGTGCTGGTGAAGCCCAAGCAGGGGTTCACGATCACCGAGGTCGCCAGGCGGATCGAGGCCGAGACGGGGCTCACGGCGCTCACAAGCTGGGACTTCTCGTGGAAAACCATCATGTACTTCATCAAGTACACGGGCATCCCCATCAACTTCGGCATCGCCATCCTGCTGGGGTTCATCGTGGGCACGGCGGTGGCCGGGCAGACCTTCTACAACTTCACGCTGGACAACGTCCGGCACTTCGGCGCCCTCAAGGCGATGGGCGCGACCAACTGGAGCCTGATGCGGATGATCACGCTGCAGGGGATCACCGTGGGCGTGCTGGGGTACGGGCTGGGCGTGGGCGGGGCGGCGAGCATCGCCTACCTGGCCGGGCGCACGGAGCTGGCGTTCCGGCTGCTGTGGCAGACGCTCGCGGCCACGGGGGCCGCGGTGCTGGTCATCTGCGTCCTGGCGGCGGCCATCTCGATGATCAAGGTGATCCGCCTGGAGCCGGCGATCGTGTTCAAGGGCTGATCCGCCGCCGAACGGAGACGATCTCACGACACCATGCACTTTGTCGCTCTGAAAATGTTGGTCGGCGACCGCCTGAAGTACTTCGGGCTGGTCATCGGTTTGGCGTTCAGCGCGCTGATGATCACGCAGCAGGGGTCGATCCTGGTGGGGCTGGCGTATCAGACCGGCTCGTTCATCCGCGACACGGCGCAGGGCGACCTGTGGGTGATGGACGCGGAGGTGCGGTTCAGCCAGGATTCGATGCCGCTGAAGGACACCACGCTGCAGCGGGTCCGGAGCCTGGCGGGGGTGAAGTGGGCGGTGCCGCTATACCAGGGGTTCGTCAGGATCCGAATGCCCGACGGGACCCGGATGCTGTGCATCCTCGTGGGGATCGATGACGCCACGCTGATGGGCGGGCCGCCGGAGATGGTGAGCGGCAAGCTCGAGGACCTGCGCCAGGACGGCGGCATCATCATCGACGAAAGCGTGCGGGACACCAAGATGCGGATGCGGCGCGGCGCCGACCGCGGCCTGCGGGTGGGCGACCGGCTGAGCATCAACGACCAGGAGATGCGCATCGTCGGGACGTTCCGCTCAAGCAAATCGTTCTTCTGGGAACCGACGATGTACACGACGTATTCGCGGGCCATGCGGGTGGCGCCGCGGGAGCGGCGGCTGATGAGCTACGTGGTGCTCAAGGCCCGCCCGGGGACGGACCTGAAGGCGCTGGCGCGGAACATCGAAGACGCGACGGGTCTCAAGGCCCGCACGAACGAGGAGTTCATCTGGAAAACCACCGAGTACATCCTGCTTGAAACCGGGATCCTCGTGAACTTCGGCCTGGCGGTCGGGCTGGGGTTTCTTGTCGGTGCCCTGGTTTCGGGTCAGATGCTGTACAACTTCACGCTCGACAACATCCGGCACTTCGGCGCGCTCAAGGCGATGGGGGCGACGAACCTGCGGCTGCTGACCATGATCGGGGTGCAGGTGCTCACGGTGGGACTGCTGGGGTTTGGGATCGGCGTGGGAGGGGGCAGCCTGCTTGGAAAGCTCGTGGCGGACGCGGGGCTGGCCTTTTACATGCCGTGGTGGGTGCCGGTGATCGCGGGGCTGGGTATTGTTGTGATGTGCGGGGCGGCGGGCGGGCTGAGCGCCTGGCGCGTGATCCGTCAGGAACCGGGGATCGTCTTCAGAGGAGCCTAAGGCTTGAGCGCTGTCGTGACAGAAACCACCCCCGCCGCCGGCATCAACGGCTGCAATCACGCGCCCCCGCCCAACGGCGCCCGGCTCGCCGTCCGCTGCCGCGGAGTGACCAAGGCGTATGGCAGCGGCGAGTCGCGGGTGATGGCGCTGCGGGGGATCGACCTGGACATCGCCTGCGGCGAGCTGCTGATGCTGGTGGGGCCGTCGGGGTGCGGGAAGACGACGCTCATCAGCGTGATCGCGGGCATCCTCGACCGGGACGAGGGCCAGTGCAACGTCTTCGACCACGACTACAACCTCATGCGTCAGCGGGCACGGACGCTGTGGCGCGGCGGGAACATCGGGTTCGTGTTCCAGGCGTTCAACCTGCTGCCCACGCTCAACGCCGCCGAGAACGTGGCCGTCCCGCTGATGATCCTGGGGGAGGGGCGGTCGGCGGCGGTGAGGAAGGCCCGCGAGATGCTCGATCGGGTAGGGCTGGGCGAGCGCTGGAAGAGCCTGCCGGCGCAGCTCTCGGGCGGTCAGCAGCAGCGGGTGGCGATCGCCCGGGCGTTGATCCACGAGCCCCGGCTGATCGTGTGCGACGAGCCGACGAGCGCCCTGGACCACGACACCGGTCACGTGATCATGCGGCTGATGAAGACGCTTGCGGTGCGCGAGGATCGGGCGCTGGTGATCGTGACGCACGACCAGCGGATCTTCGGGTTCGCCGACCGCATTGCGCGGATGGACGACGGGCGGATTGAACGGGTTGTGAAGGACCCCGGCGAGCTGTAGGGGGTGCCGCGAGGAGTAACGGGATTCTTGCGGGGAAGCTTGACTCGCACCGCCGACAGGGCACAAAGGACTCAAAGGACTCAGGACACGCAGTTCAGAACACCGCGTCAGACACGCACAGACCTCAGATCACTCCAAGGATTCCCGCCATGTTTGTCCGAAGCATCGTGATCCCGACTCTGGCCGTCGCCGGCGTGTGCCTGGCGGCGTACACGGTGATGAAACAGAACAAGCCGGTTGTACCAGCGCAGCCGGTGGCGCAGCCGGCCACGCCGCCTTACTCGGACCATGTCGCCGGCGCGGGGCTGGTGGAGGCGAGCACGCAGAACATCGCCATCGGCACGCAGATCGCCGGGGTGGTGACCAAGGTGTTCGTGCGGGCCGGCGACCGGGCCAGGGCCGGTGACCCCCTGTTCCAGATCGACGACCGGGCTACCAAGGCCGAGCTGGCGGTGAAGGAAACTGCGCTGCGCATCGCGCAGCAGAGCCTGGCGAAGCTGAAGGCCCAGCCGCGCCCGGAGGATGTGCCGCCGGTCGAGGCGCGGGTGGCCGAGATGACCTCGATGCTGGAGGACATGAAGAGCCAGCTCAAGATCATGGAGGCGGTCCAGGACGAGCGGGCGGTGAGCCAGGACGACCTGAGCAAGCGTCGCTTCGCGGTGGCTATGGCTCAGGCGCGGCTGGATCAGTCCAGCAGCGACCTTCGGCTGCTCAAGGCGGGGGCGTGGGGCCCCGACATCGAGATCGCCCAGGCCCAGGTGGAATCGGCCCAGGCCCAGGTGAACGCCGTCAAGACCGACCTTGACCGCCTGACGGTCCGCGCGCCGGTTGACGGCACGGCCATGCAGGTGAACATCCGTGTGGGCGAGTTCGCCCAAGCCGGGGCGCTCGCGACTCCGCTGATCCTGTTCGGCGGCTGCGAGGTGCTGAACGTGCGGGTGGATATCGACGAGAACGACGCGTGGCGCGTCAAGGAAGCCGCCCCCGCCACGGGTTATGTGCGCGGCAACGCCAGCATCTCGACCCCGCTGACGTTCGTCCGCATCGAGCCGTACGTCGTGCCCAAAAAGTCGCTGACGGGCGACAGCACCGAGCGTGTCGATACCCGCGTGCTGCAGGTGCTGTACAGCTTCAACCCGCGCGGGCTGCCCGTGTATGTCGGGCAGCAGATGGACGTGTACATCGACGCGCCGCGTGCGGCCGGGGCGGGCGACACCGGGTCCACAACGGCGCCCGCCCGCAAAGACCCCGGCGCCTGAGGCGTCGGCGCCGCGCCCCAACTCTCTCCCTCAAGACTCATCCCGGAGCTTCCGTGACTCACAAGGCGACCATCACTATTCCGTTTCTGCTGATTCTCTGTGGTTGCGCCGTCGGCCCGGACTACCACCGCCCGGTCACGGCCGCGCCGGCGACGTGGGCCGAGCCCGACGGGCAGGGGGTTGACTCGGGCAAGCCCGCGGCGGCCGCGTGGTGGACCACCCTGGGCGACCCGGTGCTGGACTCGCTCATCGCCCGCGCGGTGGATGCCAACCACGACCTGAGAATCGCCGAGGCGCGGGTGCGCGAGGCGCTCGCGCGTCGGGGCGTGACGGCGGCGGACCTGGGGCCGGCTGTCAACGCCGATGGGAGCGCCTCGCGCAAGCGCCGCAGCAGCACGACGTCCGGATCGTTCGGCCCCCTGGAGAACAGCAACTTTCAGCTCGGGTTCGACATGTCGTGGGAGCTGGACTTCTGGGGGCGGATCAGGCGATCGGTCGAAGCCGCGGACGCCGAGATCGGCTCGGCCCGGTTCGACCGCGACGCGGTGCTTGTGACGCTGCTGGGCGAGGTCGGGCGGAACTATGTGGAGCTGCGCGGGTTCCAGCAGCGGCGGGCCGTCTCGCTGAAGAACATCGAGGTGCAGGCGTCGGCGCTGGACCTGACCCGCAAGCGGTTCGAGGCCGGCCTGACCAGCGAACTGGACGTGCAGCAGGCCGCGACGCAGCTCGCGTCGACCCGCTCGACGCTGCCGACGCTCGAAGCCGGTGAGCAGCGCTCGGTGCACCGCCTCAGCGTGCTGCTGGGGCGCGACCCCGGGGCGCTCAAGGAGGAACTGAAGCCGGTGGCGGAGATCCCGGCAGACCCGGCCCAGGTGCCCATCGGGCTGCCGTCAGAGCTGCTGGAGCGGCGCCCGGACATCAACAAGGCCGAGCGGGACCTGGCGGCGGCCACGGCGCGGATCGGCGTCGCCACGGCGGAGCTTTTCCCGAGGATCAACCTCGCGGGGTCGCTGGGGCTGCAGAGCGGGCGCGCCGACGACCTGTTCAACGCCGGGTCGAGGTTCTGGTCCATCGGCCCGGGGCTTTCGTGGCCGGTGCTGGACTGGGGCCGCATCCGCGCCAACATCCGGGTCCAGGACGCCAGGACCGAGCAGGCGCTGATGGCCTATGAGCGCGTGATCCTGACGAGCTTTGAAGAGGTTGAAAACGCCCTCGTGGACTACAACAAGGAACGCCAGCGGCGGGCGGCGCTGGAGGACGCCGTCACGGCGTCCCGCCGGGCCGTTGAACTGGCCCAGAAGCAGTACACCTCGGGCCTGCGCGACTTCCTCAACGTGCTCACCACCCAGCGGGCGCAGTTCGAGGCCGAGGATCAGCTCGTGGCCAGCCGCCAACGCGTCGCCGCGTCGCTCATCGCGCTCTACAAGGCGCTGGGCGGCGGCTGGGACGTCGATTTCACGGCGCCCATCGAGCACCAGGACCCGCAGCGTGCCCACGATCAACCCTGAGTCAAACCTGTTCGGGCTGGACTACCGCGCCGAAGCAGCGCGCCTCGGCCCGCCGCCGGCGCCGATGATCGATGCGCACACCCACATCAACGGCGGGCGGTGCGCCGAGGTTTACGCGCGGGCGCGCGAGGTGTTCGGCGTGGTGCGCACGTGGTCGATGACGGCGCTGGACCTGCTCGACCCGGTGAGGAAGTCGCTCGGCGACAGCGTGAGCTTCATCGCCGTGCCGAGGTTCAGCGACCCGGACCGCAAACACGCCTTTACACAGGGGTTTCTGGACGATCTGACCCATTGGAGCAGGGAAGGCGTCCGCGTCTGCAAGTTCTGGACGGCTCCGCGCGGACGCGACATCGGGCGCACGGTGGGCGACGCGTCGCTGGTCACGTTCGATTCCCCCTGGCGGCGCCGGCACATGGAGCGGGCGGCCGAGCTGGGCATGATGTTCATGGCCCACGTCGCCGACCCGGACACCTGGTTCAAGACCAAGTACGCCGACGCGAGCGTCTACGGCACCAAGGCTTCGCACTACGAGCCGGTCGAGAAGCTGCTGGACGAGTTCAGGCTGCCGTGGCTGCTGGCGCACATGGGCGGGTGGCCGGAGGACCTGGGGTTTCTGACGGGGCTGCTGTCTCGGCACGACAACCTGTTCCTTGACACATCGGCAACCAAGTGGATGGTGCGGGAGCTGAGCAAGCACCCGCGCGAGGAGGTCGTGGGGTTTGTCTCGCGGTTCAAGGACAGGTTGCTCTTTGGATCGGACATCGTGGCGCTGGATGATCACGTGCAGACGGCGAAGTCGAGCGCCTTCGCCGGGGGCGACAAGTCACGGCAGGCGTCGAGCGATGCGGAGGCATTCGATCTGTACGCCAGCCGCTACTGGGCCCTGCGGACGCTGTGGGAGACGGGCTTTGACGGCCCGTCACCGATCGCCGACGGCGATCTGAAAATGGTCGATCCGGATCGGCACACCGATGAGTCTTCGCCACGGCTGTGCGGCAAGGCGCTGCCGGCCGACCTGCTCCGCGCGCTCTACCACGACAACGCGACGCGGGTGCTGGACGGGTGGGCCGGGAAACGGGCGTAGGTCCGAGCGTCAGGCGCCCGTCGAGCGTTCCGTCGCGATAGCCGCCGCAACGCCGTACAGCTCCTGCACGAGCTCGGAAAGGTAGTAGCGCCCGCGGCGCTTGGCGTAGGCGTACCAGGGGTTCATCAGGACCGAGCGGAGCAGGAATACGCCGTGCTCGCCGTACTCGTGGCGGTCGACGCCCAGCCGGCCGAGGAACCCCCCCACTGTTTCCAGCGCGTACTGCTGCTTGCATAGCGACGTGCGGCTGACGAAGAACGACTGTTCGGACACGCGCAGGCCCGACTCGATGCTGAACCGCTCGTAGACGGCGCGGTTGAGGCGGTTGATCTCCGCCAGCGAGACGCCGTCGCGCACCGGACGGAACGCGTAGCACACGATGTTCGAGCCCGGCGGGCAAAGACACACGGCCTGCACCCCGGCGCCGCGCGCGGGGTCCAGGCGGGGGAACTGCTCCAGCAGCGCGTGCAGCTCGCACGCGTTGCGGATGTTCTCGCGGATGAGCCGCCCGTGCCCGGTGGCGTCGAGCGGGATGATCGAGTGGCTGAGCCACACCGCCGCGGCGCTCGCGCCGGGCTTGCTGCCTTCCAGCACGTACACACCGATCACGTCCTTCTTGCGGTCCTGATCGATGTGCGGCGGGGCGTCGTCGATGTAAGCCGCGACCTGCCGCATCAGGGGCTTGACCGCGTCGCTCTTGAAGCACGCGGCGCCGGCGGGGTACGGGATATAGCCGAGCTTGTGCGGGTCAATGGTCACCGAGTCGCAGTGGCGCAGGTTCTCCAGTGCGCGGCACTCGTCGTGGGCAGGGAGCGCCATGTTGATCTCGCGCACCTCTCCCCCGATCTTCACGCCCGCGCGGGGCTCTCCCATGCCGGTCCGCCGCGGGATGGTGACGGTGCGGAGGTAGCCGCCGTAGGCGCCGTCGGCGTGGAGCCAGAACGAAGGCCTGCCCTCGCGTTCGCGGGCCTCGCGCAGCGCCACGATGGCGTCGACCGGATCGACCGACCCTTCCTCGGTCGATCCGACGACGGTTACGACCGCGAGCACGTGGCGGCCCTGCCGGTGGACGCTGTCGAGGGCCTTCTCGAGCTCGTCGGCGCGCATGCGGAAGTGCTCGTCAACGCGGACGGCAACCAGGCCGGAGCGCCCGATGCCCAGAACATCGAGGGCCTTCTCAAAGCAGTAGTGGTGCGTCTCTGGGGCGAGCAGGACGGGCGACGAGCCAAGTGCGGTGCAGATGCTGGCGATGCCGCGCTGCGCGATGTTGAACGGAGAAGCATCGAAAGCTCCCCGGAGCCGCGCAGCCTGCTCGGGTGATTTCGCGTGATCCCACAGACGCACGTAGCTCTCGAGCGCCGCCGTGGGCCCCTGGGCCAGCAACCGGTCGTGGCTGGCGCCGGTGGCGGCGCCCGCGGGGCCGACGGCGCGGGCCATGTCGCGCACCACGAACGGCAGGTAGCGGACCGACCGGGCGACCCACAGCGCCTCGATGTTCGCGGTGGTGCCGCCCGAGCACAGGTGGGCCCAACTGTCGCTCTCGTAGCCGATCATTTTCGAGAGCATCCGCCCGGCCTCGAGCTCCAGGCGCACGGTCACCGGCGCCACCTCCGCGGTGACGTTGTTGGGGTTGTAGAGCATCGCCGCGAAGTAGCCGGCGATAGCCGGGAGCGTCTGCTCGGCGAGCATGTGGGCGGCGTAGCGCGGGCTGTAGAACGGAACGTCGCCCTTCAGGCGGGCCAGCAGCTCGAGCAGGCGGTCCTCGAAAGCGTCGGCGAACGCCTCGTTGTGCCGACGGAGCGCCGAATCGACGACGACGCCGTCCTCGGGGTAGTAGTTCCGTCGCCAGGCGCTGTAGTCCTCGGCGATGCGCGAGAGCCACCCGTTGAACCAAGGGGCGTTCTCGGCCTTGGGGCCGGCGAACCAGGCGCTGATGAGGTCGGGGTTGGTCTCTGGCATCCGCTGCTCCGGCATGGGTGGTGCGTCAACGACCAGCGCCGGCGCGGGCGGGGGCGGCCCGCCAGAGCACGGCATCGCCCCGCACCGGCTCGAACCGCGCCTGGAAGAACCGCAGGAACTTTGGCTCGTAGGTGAACTTCAGCCCCACGATGCGCTCGGGGTCCTTGTGCAGCTCGATGACCGATTCGGCCGTCACGTCCATGTGCGCCTGGGTATAGACCCTGCGCGGGATCGTCAGGCGGATCAGCTCCAGCTTCGGGAAGATGTTCTTGCCGGTGTCCGGGTCCCGCCCGGCGGACACGGCGCCGCGCTCCATGGCGCGGACGCCGGAATCGACGTACAGCGCCGCGGCGAGCGCCTGCGCGGGGAACTCCTCGCGCGGGATGTGCGGCAGGAAGCGCAGGGCGTCCACGAAGATGCCGTGCCCGCCGATCGGCCGGACGATCGGCACCCCCGCCTTGTGCAGCAGTTCGCCCAGGTACTCGACCTGCCCAACCCGGGCGCGGATGTGGTCGTACTGGACCGACTCGCCGATGCCGATGGCGATGGCCTCCATGTCTCGCCCCGCGAGGCCGCCGTAGGTGTGCAGGCCCTCGAACAGGACCACCAGGCTGCGGGCCTCCTCCGCCAGCGCGTCATCGTTGACGCACAGGAAGCCGCCGATGTTGACGAGGCAGTCCTTCTTGGCCGAGTTGGTGCAGCCGTCGGTGTACGAGCAGATCTCGCGGAGAATCTCCTCGATGCTCTTGCGCGACTGGCCGGGCTCTCGTTGCCTGATGAAGTAGGCGTTCTCGACAGCGCGGGTTGCATCGAGCATGAGCTTGATGCCGTGACTCTTGCACAGGGCGCTCACGGCGGCGATGTTCGCCAGCGACACCGGCTGCCCCCCCGCCATGTTCACGCAGCACTGCAGGTTCACATAGGGGATCTTCCTGGCCCCGTGCTTGTCGATCACCGCCTGGAGCTTGTTCAGGTCCACGTTGCCCTTGAAAGGCTCCTCGCTGGTAGGGTCGTGGGCGGCGTCGCAGATGATGTCGATGAACCGCCCCCCGGCGAGCTCCTGGTGGGCGCGGGTGGTCGTGAAGTACATGTTGCCGGGGACCACGTCGCCGGGCTTGATGAGCATGCGGCTGAGGATGTTCTCGGCGCCGCGCCCCTGGTGGGTGGGGATGAGGTGCTTGTAGCCGTAGTAACGGTGGACCGCGTCCTCGAGGTGGTAGTAGTTGGCGCTGCCGGCGTACGCCTCGTCGCCCAGCATCAGCCCGGCCCACTGGCGGTCGCTCATGGCGCTGGTGCCCGAGTCGGTGAGCAGGTCGATGTAGACATCCTCACTGCGGAGCAGAAACGTGTTAAACCCGGCGGCGGCGACGGCGGCCTCGCGCTGGTCCGCCGTGATCATCCGCAGCGGTTCGACCATCTTGATCTTGAAGGGCTCGGCCCAGGATCGGCGTTGCATGGTGGGGTCTCGGTTGGGCGGGGGTCGCCCGCGGGAAGGTTGACGGCGCGGGCCGGCGGCCCGCTGGACTTCATTATAGATACGCGGATATGCTTATCCATGATTTTTCCCGCCCGTCGTCCGGGGCCGCGCGGGGAGAGGGGGTTATGGTTTGCGCAAATTGCGCGTCGCCCGCTTGACGATCTTCTCGGTCGCCTCGCCCGGTGATTGCCGGCGCCACCTCTTGCACAGCTCGAGCAGCCAGTCCGGGTGGGATTTGCCGGCATCGTTAAGCCAGTTGGCGACGGAGTTCTGGACGTACTTGTGCGGGTCCGCTCGCAGCGGCTCGAGGATGGGCAGGCCGCGTTGGGGGCTGTCGCGCAGGTCGTGGATGTGGGCGCACCAGACTCCCCTGGGGCGCGTGGCCTCACTGGCGAATCGCCGGAGATTCGGCGAGGCTTCTGTGGTCCACGGGGTCAGCAGCGCGACGGCCTCATCGACCTCCGTGGCGATGTGCGGGCGGACGGCCATCCACGCCCACTCGCGGACGCCCGCGTTGGGGTCGTCGGCCAGCGGGCGGACACGGCGAAGGCGGCGCCCGAGGCCGCCCTTGGGGTCCAGGCCGATCGCGTACGCCGCCCACGCACGCACCACGTCCGACGGATGCCCGGCGAAGCGCTCGGCGGCATCGGGCCCCAGCCGCTCCATCAGGACCGCACCGCCAGCGGCCATCCGCTGAACGATGCCGCCCTCGCGCAGGCGGGAAACGTCCGATGCCGACGACGAGGGCACCACCGCCTTCAACACCTTCCCGAGGTCCATCGCCAGAAGCTCGGCGAGGGTGACGCTCTCAATCTCGCCCGCGTTGAGCCGCCTGAGCACCGCCGGCGGCACATCGGCCACGCGCGTGGCGCCCTTGCGGCGCGGAGGTTCAACCGACCTCTTGTGTTTCTTGCTCATGCGCACGACCTCGCCGGATGGCGGTAGAGCAGCAGCGGCCCGCGCCCCTGTCGGTCGCTTTCGGCGGCCTGGGCGTCATCGGGGCTGACGCCGATCAGGACGAATCCGGCCTTTTCGAGGATGCGCCGCGAGGCGGGATGCCGCTCGAAGGTGGTGGCCTCCAGCACCTTCAGGCGCGGCTGAGACATGAGCCAGCCGCCGAGCGCCAGAAACGCCAGGAACGCCTCGCTCGTCAGGCCGCGGCCCTCGGCCGAGGGCACCACGCCGTAGCCGCACAGCGAGCGCCCATCTTCATCGGGCGGCATGACGCCGCAAGTGCCGATCAGCCGCCGCGCGGGCGCAAGCACGCCGGTCTCGGCGATGATGTACCACGTCCACCAACCTGCGTCCTGGGGCCGCCCACGGAGCTTGGCCGCGATGAAGTCGAGCACGTCCTCCAGCGTCCAGGGGGGCCAATCCGGCGGCACCTCGCACGCGAGCGCAGCGCCGAGCGCGGCAGGGTCACGGCGCGCGGCGAGGGCGGCGCTGTCAGCCGTGGCGTGAACGAGTGTCAGCCGTTGGGTCCGGATCGGCGAAGGCGCAACAGGAGACTCACCGGAAGAAGTGCTGGCCATGAACTCAGAGCGTAGGCCGATGCGATCATCGATCCCGTCGCACGGCTCACGGCGGGCAGGACGAGCCGAACAGCCCCAGCACCAAGGTGAGGTCGGCGGTGTTGACCACGCCGTCGCCGTTGAGGTCGCCGTTGGTCCACGGCGTGACGGTCTGCCCGAAGTTCCCGAGCACGACGGTCAGGTCGGCGGTGCCAATCGAGCCGCTGCCGTCAAGGTCCGGGAGCACCGTGAGCGCGCCGGGGTTTGTGGGCACAGCGGCGCAGGCGTTGGCGAAGTCGCAGGTGTAGCCCGTCACGCCAGCCCCCGAGTCAGACATCTTCAGGTTCGAGACATGCAGCGTGCTGGAGAGCGTGTTGGGCGCGGTGAGCACGGCGAACCGCGGATCGCCCAGGTTGACGGGCACCCCGGCCTTCTTCCACGTCACGGTGAACGGCGCGACGCTCGCGCTGCTCGCAAACGCCGAGAACGTGGCCGTGCCGAACGCGCACTTGGAGACGGTGCCTGGGGAGCCGGTGATGACGGGCGGCCCCGTGACCACCTGCAGGTTCACTACGAACGACCAGATGCTGCCGCAACCCGCGGTGACGGAGCAGACGTACATCCCCGCGTCGCCGGGCTGCACATTGGACAGCGACATGTTGGGGCTGCTGGAGCCGGTGACGAGGGTCCCGCTCCCGGTCAGCCCGTCGGCCAGCGGGACGCGGGTGATCTCGCCGTCGCCGCCGACGTACTGGCGGTTCCATTGGAAGACGACGTGGCCTGGGACTGTCGGCGCGAAGGCCGTGAGGCCCAGCGCGGTGCCGCTGCCGGCGCACACCTGCACGTTTGAGGGCGGCTGCTGGAAAATCCACGGGCCGCAGATGGGGTTGATGCCCCGCACCACCCACCCGCGCGCGGCGCCGAGGTAGGTCCCGTTACCGCAGAGCACGGTGCCGTCGTTGCTGACGCCGGTGATGGTGTTGAGCACCCAGCCGGTGAGGTTCACGCCCTCGCCGGCGAGGTAGGTCTGAAGCTCGGTGACGCCGCGGGACTGGGTGTAGACGGCGGCGCGGTCGGTGGCGGCGGGCGCGCCGCCGCAGGCCACCGTCATGTTGCAGCACACGGCGCCGCCGTCGGGTGTGATGAAATCGCCCTGGATGCGGCCGAAGCCCGCGACCGGGCCGATCTGCGAGAACCCCACACCCTCGACGTAGTAGAAACCCTTGTAGCAGGTCGAGTTGCCCGACCATCCGGCGATGCGGCTGCCGTCAAAGTTCGTGCACAGCGCGAGCGACTCGGGGTCGCCCGGCAGGGCGCCGATGGGCAGGTTGCCCGACGGCTGGGTCCAGCGTGTGGCGGCGAATGAGGCGCCGATGCGGGCGCCGCCGACGATGACATCGCCCGCCTGGCTCAGCTTGGCGCCGTACGACTCGGGGTACGCCGCGGGGGGCGCGATGGTGACGCCGCCGCCGCCGGGCGTCCAGCGGAACGTCCGCGATGCGCCGAGGATGAGCAGCATGCTCCCGGAGATGACCTGCCCGTCGGCGGAGATGGCGGCGGGCGTCGCGGTAATGCCGCCGAATGCGCCGAGGGCCGCCCAGCCGCCCGCCTGCGTCCAGCGCGACACCCACGTCGGCGATGGCGACTCGCGGCAGGTGCCGGCGATAGCGGTGCCGTCGAGGTTCATCGAGACCGGCGCGTACTCAACCCATGTGCCCAGCGGTGGGAGGATGGCCGGTGCGCTGGGCGCGCTCCATCGGTAGACGTTGGCCCCGGCGATGCCCTGCACGCCCGCGACCACCGCGCCGTTGTAGCTCATGCAGCGCACGTCGTTTGTGGTTGCGCCGCCGACAAGCGGGGCCGCGGTGATGGTCGGCGCCGCGCCGGCCCCGAGCGCGAGGCAGTGCGCCAATGTGATCACCACAGATATCCGAAGCGAAGTGAACTGTGGCCGGCGGATCACGTTGCGCAGCATGGGGAGCACTCCTGGGAACCGCGGCGGGAAGCCGGTGACTAAGCAGAACTCGCGGCCCGCGGAGAGGCGCCGCAACCGAGGAACACCTCGCCGGCGGGCGGACCCGCCCGACGGCCCTCGAACCGAGCCGGCGTATGGGCTCGGATCACGGCGGGCACGACTGACCGAACTGCCCGAGCATCGCGGTGAGGTCGAGCGTGTTCACGACGCCGTCGCCGTTGAGGTCGCCGTTGGTGTAGGGCGTGACATTCTGCCCGAAGTTGCCCAGCACGATGACCAGGTCGGCGGTGCCGATGGGGCCGCCGTTACCCGAGAGGTTGGGGAGCACCGTGAGGGCGGCGGCGGCGGTCTGCGGCGAACCGCAGCCGTTGGCGAACTCGCAGGTGTAACCCGCGGCGCCCGAACTGGCGTCGGACATCTGGATGTTGGTGATCGTCAGCGTGCTCGAGAGCGTGTTCGGGGCGGTCACGACCGTGAATCGGGGGTTGCTCAGGTTGATGGGGACGCCCGCCTTCTTCCAGGTGACGCTGAGCGGGGCGGCCGAGGGCGTGCCGGCGGAAGCGGAGAACGTGACGGTCTTGAACGTGCACTTGCTGGCGCTGGCGGGCGAGCTGACGATGCCTGGAGCGACGGTGGAAACGCCCAGCGTGACGATCTGCGTGTCGGCGGGGGCGCATCCCTCGTAGACGCGGCAGAAATAGAACCCGGCGTCGGGGGCGCCGACATTGCTGATCTGCATGAACGGTGTGTACACGCCGGTGCGCGATGAGCCGGTCCCGCTGGGTCCGTTGGCGAGCGGGGTGTCGTTCGGCTCGCCGTCGATCTGGTAGACGCGCTTGTACCACTGGAACGAGGGGTGACCCGGGATCGTCGGCGCGTACGCCTGGACACTGAACCCGGTGGTCGAGCCGACGCACGCCTGAAGGCTGACTGGCTCGAACGCGATCCAGGGCCCGCAGATGGGTCGGATGCCGCGGACGACCCAGCCACGACTGACTCCCCCAAGAACACCGTTGCCGGCGAGGGTGGTTCCGTCGTTGCTGACGCCGACGACGTCGTACAGCGTCCACCCCGTGAGGTTGACGCCCTCGCCGCTGAGATACGACATCAGCTCAACCATGCCCCGGGCCTGCGTCCACACGCCGGCGCGGTTCGTTGCTGTGTACAGGCCGCACTGGACCTGGAGGTTGGACACGATCGCGGTGCCGTCGGGGGTGATTCCCCTGGGGGTGATGCGGCTGTAGTTGAGGAACCCACCGAACATCTCGAATCCGCCCGAGTCGGTGCGGCGCAGGCCGTCATAGCAGGCGCCGGCGGCAGAGTAACCGGCGATGGCGGTGCCGTCGGCGCTGACGGCCGTGCCGCCGCCCCACGCGCTACCCGCCCCGGGTCCGAGATTTTCCGTCCCGCCCGCCTGAGTCCAGCGGAAGATCACCTCGCCAGCGTTGGTGTAGCCGGTGCCAACGATCGCGGTGCCCGCCCCGTTCATCGCCCATCCGAAATGGTTGGTCAGTCCGCCCGCGATAGGCAGCCCCACCATGCCCGTGCCCGGGGTCCAGCGGAACGCGAGGTCAACGGGGTTACTCCCCGTCCAGCTGTACCCCGTGACAACCTGGCCATCGTCGCTGATGGCGTAGCCCCACGAGCTGTCGCCACCGAGCGTGCCGAGGTCCTGAAAACCCAGCGCCTGGGTCCAGCGGTAGGCGATGGAGTTATTGGGGTTGCCGCCGGTGGTGCGGTAGCCGGTAAACGCTGTGCCGTCGAGGTTCATCCCGTCGGGCCGGTAGTACCCCCATGAGGGCGGCTTGGGGATAATGACCGGGATCGACGGTGCGCTCCACGTGTAGAGGTAATCGTTTGCGAGCGGGCCGGCGAGACCCGCGACCACGGCGCCGTTGCGGCTCAGGCACCGCACGTCGTTGTACGTTGCCCCCGCGGGGAGTGGCACGGCGGTGATGGTGGGCACGCCCTGCACCCCCGGCACCAGGCCGACCGCCCAGAGCGCGGCAACCACGCGGCGGCGAAGAGCGTCCTGAGATCGAGCGCGGAACCAAGTCGACGAAAGTACGGACATGGGCACCTCCAGGCGCGGGCCGACGGCCGCACGCCGATTCGACTTCGCGCGGGCCATCCCAATCTTGCAGCGCACGCCGCGTGCGGGCCGGGAAATTGGCCCGGCTCGGCTCCACATCGGCGTGTGTTCGGGTCTCCGGGTCAGTTACAGGACCCGCCGAACCCGCCCAGGAACAGCGTCAGGTCAACGGTGTTGATGAACCCGTCGTTGTTCAGGTCCGGGACGCTGCCGGGGGTGACGCTCGTGCCGAAGAAGCCCAAGATAATGGTCAGGTCGCTGGTGTTGACCTGGTTGTCGCCGTTGAAATCGCCCGTCAGGCGGTTGACGTTGAACGAGACCGGCGAATACCGGCTGGTGCGCACGGTCGTGGCCCCCACCGCTTCCTGGGCGACCAGCGTGTAGGTGTGCGTCCCGTTGGTCAGGCCGGTGAACGAGAAAAGGAACTGGGTGCGGTCGTACTGCAGCGCCTGGTTGGCGCCGGTGAGCGTCGGCAGCGGGTCGCCGGCGGGCAGGTCGATGAACACGTACACGCGGGCGGCGGTCCGGTCGGCGTTGCGGACGCTCATGGTGGCGCTGCCGTCGGCGCACGCGACGGCGAACGGGTCCACCGCGAGCACGGGGTCGGTGCGGTCGACGTAGATCGCGTCGCGCCACTCGGAATAGATCGGGCTGGTGCCCCCGGCACGCTGACGGAAGGCGACGACGCTGAGATAGTTCATGCCCTCGGGCAGGGTGCTGGTGCTGACGGCCTGCTGGTACAGGCCCGTGCCGCCGCCGATGCGGGGAGAACGGTTGGTAACGAAGTTCTCGTATCCAGCAAACTCACCGGTGGGTTCGCCGGACGCGGTGCCGTTGGTGCCAAAATTGGCGTTGAAGAAGCCCTGGTTGAAGCGGTAGATCGCGCTGTCGTCCAGCGCCCCTTCCGTGGGATCATTCTGGGTCTGGAGCTGGATGGTGAAGCTGTTGCCCTGCACAACATCGACGGGGCTGAGGCGCCGGGCAGCGGCGGCGACGCCGGAGCTGTCGGGCGGGGCGACCAGCGTGAGACCGCTGGAGATCGAGAACGTGCCCGGCGGTGTGACCTGCGCGTAGACCACGAAGCCCTTGTTGTGCTCGACGCCGTTGGCGTTGCGGTTGCGGGGGACGCGGATGGTGACGCTGCCGCCGGCGCCGACGGTGACGGTGTCGAAGATGTCGTTGTTGGGGTCGACGACCGGGTCGGTGGCGTTGCCGCTGAGCTCGACCAGGCGCGTGCCCTGCGGGTAGCGGGTGACGAAGGTGCGCTGGTCGTAGCCGTTGGAGTACGAGTCGTTGGCGCAGCACACGATGTTGGTGAGCCCGGCGTTGTGACGCTCGAAGCAGATGACGTCGCCTTCAAGGATCTTCACGTCCCAGGGGCCGCGGGCGTAGCGGTTGTGGAGCTGCACGAGCCTGGTGAGCGTGGGATCGGTGCCGGTGAGCGACCGGCCCAGGCCAAGCGCCTCGGGGCTGCCCTCGCGTGGCCAGAAGCCGCCGGTGCGTGTGTTGAACTGGCGGGCGTTGTGGTAGACCTCGGGCACGCCGGTGCGCAGCAGCAGATAGGCGAACTGGGGCCACGCGGCCTTGTCGGCGGCGGGCAGCGCGGGTTGCGTGCTGCCGGTGCCCGCCGAGCCGTTGTCCTGGCTGTAGATGTGGTTCACGCCGATCGAGCCGTTGTTGTCGGCGTCGTCGGCGTTGTCCAGGTGAGATCCCAGCACGTTATTCCAGGTTTCGCTGCCGCGGGCGTTGACCATGTTGCGGATGGTGCCCGAGCCCGAGAGGTCCAGCGCGTCACGGTTCCCGAAGGAATAGCCGGTACGCAGCGTGCCCTTGCGGATGTAGAAGTTCCAGATCTGGTCGTTGGCCATCACGTTCTCGCCGAAGCTGTACGGCGTGACCTTCGACCCGTCCGGCGCCGTGCGCCGCTGGTACACGATGCTGTCGATGTACTGATCCCAGAACCACGGCGGGATGTGCTTGCTCGCGTCCCAGCGGAAGCCGTCCACCTTCTTCACGTCGAGCATCCACTCCACCCAGCGCATCAGGTAGCCGGTGGTGTTCTCCATCGACGGATCGCCCTGCGATGCGTCGGCGTTGAACGGGTAGAACGTCAGATTCAGCGAGCCGCTGCTGGCGTCGGCAAACCCACAGCACGCCGGGCGGCTCTGGCCGGGGTTGTTGACGGCCGTGGAGGAGAGCTGCTTGTCCGGGTAATACCGCACGTTGGCGGGGTTCGGCTGGTTCCGCACCGCGCCCGCGGGGATGTTCACGCCGCCCGGCGGCGGCGAGGCGCTCGCCGGCTGGCGGATGTACTGGTTGTTGCTCTCCTGCGCGATGTCGATCAGGCTCACGAGGTCGCCGAGCCAGAGGTTGTACGCGCCGGCGCCGCCGGACGGGTCGTGCGACTGGGTCGCACCGTTGTGGAAGTCGCCCCAGTTGCTGCCGCTGTTGAGCGGCGTCGGCCCCGGCCCAAGCCAGAAGCCGGGATAGCCGCCGTCGTTGTAGAACGACGTGCTCCCGTTGCGCCCAGAGTTGTGGTTCATGATCGCGTCGACGAACACCTGGGTCGACGCGCGGTGGAACTGCTCGACGACGGCGTCAAAGCCCTGCTCGGTGCCGTAGACCGTCCTGTCGGCGGGCGAGCCCAGGTCAAAGCGGTCGAACACGTCGTAGCCGGGGCTTGTCGGGTCGGACGCCTGAGAAACCGGCGGGACCCACACGCTGGCGTAGCCAGCGATGAAGAAGTCCGGCATCCGGTATTCCATGTTGGCCCACGAGCACTCGAACCACTCGAGCATGACCGGGTTGGCCTGCCCCAGCACGCTCGAGGAACCGGCCAGCAGCGACAGGGCTATCACCGCGCGGGGAAGGCCGCGGGAGGACACACGACAACACGCTGGCAAACTGGGCATGGTCAGCTCCGAGGGGTCGGGGGACTCGATACGGATATCGTGCCACAAGCAAGGGGCTAAGTAAACCGTTTTACATGTCTTTTTTGACGGGTCTTCAAAGTAGCCCAAACACTCGAGTTGGTAAAACGCTTCACTTGGGTTCCGCGATGCTTGCATCCGCCGCGCTGCTCAGTGGCGATGACCGTAAATCGCCCCAACTGATCCTCGCGGAGCATGTAGAAAACGCTGTCGTTATTTTCACGCGCGGCGCGCCGCCCCCGTCGCTCGCGTGGCCCGCGGTTGGCGGCTTGAACCTGGCCGGAACACGGGCGGCGTCCCGGGCTCGGCCAGGGTTGCGGATGTGGCCTTCACGGGCTTCCGGACGGGTGTTGCCCCGAGTGCGGCACGCGCACCACGGCTCCCCAAGCGGGCGACCACCCGGACCAATAACCACGCTGGAGTCCGCGCCAAGGCCCGTGCCAGGGCGTGCGCGAAGCCGGCTCAACCGTCCCCATAAACGACCCGATCTATCGGGGTAACCCCCACCGGCGCGTCCGCGCGCCCGATGGTCGAAGCGTCCCTGGTTCCGGGGGTCAATGGAGCACGCCGTGCCCGCCACACGATCACGCAGCGAGAACTGGCGTCAGAGCCTTGAGCAGATCCACGAGCGCAACGGCTCGCTGGAGATCACGCTGCCGCGGTACGTTGACGGCACGTCCGACCCGAATGACTCCGGCGCCGGGCAGAACGTCATCTGGCGGGTGCGGATCCTCAGCATCACCGACGACGAGATCCAGGTCGAGGAGCCGATGGCCCTCGGCCAGACCATCCGCATCGAAAACGGCATCGACCTCGTCGCCATCATCGCGATCGGGCAGAACCGCTGGATGTTCCGGACCAAGAACCTCGGGCGCGCCAGCGTGCAGCTCAACGGGCGGGTCCGCGTGGGTGCGCTCCGTCTGGCCGCCCCGGTCGAGGTCGAGCGCTGCCAGCGCCGCAACTTCTACCGCGTGGGCACGGTCGGGCTGGTGCTCCCGAAGATCGAGTGCTTCCCCGTGCTGGACCCGGCGAGCGTGGAAGTCGCCGAGGCCGCGGTGCGGGTGCAGGTCGAAGAGGCCGGGCACAGCCCGGTGATCGGGCGCATCGGCAAGCCGCACAACGACGCGGTGATGCCCCACGTCGGCCCCCCCATTCACGGCACGCTGATGAACATCGGCGGCGGCGGCGTGGGGGTGATGTTCGAGCAGGACGTGCGCGGGGCCGTGGAGGGCAACAAGCTCTACTGGCTCCGGCTGCGGCTGGAGCCGCACATCCCCGCGCCGATCGGCGTGGCGGCCCGGGTGCGCCACACCCACATCGACTCGACGCAGCGGCTCTACGCCGGCATGATGTTCGAGTTCGGGGGAGAGAAGGACCACCAGGATTTCATTGTCGAGCAGCTCTGCAAGTACGTCGCCCAGGTGCAGCGCGAGCAGCTCAAGCGTCAGGCGAGCGACGTGGGATGAGGGCGGGACGGTCCGAGCGACCGCGATGGCCGGACCGCTTGGGGGCGGCGCACCGCGCGGGGATACCCGCTGCGTGCTACTGTGGGTCCGATGTCCACCCCGGCCCACCCCACCTATTTCGCCCCCGCGCAGGGTGTCTTCGAGGTCAATCTCGAATGCCAGAACCTGGAGGCCACCACGTCCGAATGGTGCGGCCTGTTTGGTTTCAAGGAAGTCGAGCGCATCCGCGAGGGGTTTTCCGACGAAACCCGGCGGTTTGTGCGCCCGGGCTGCCCCGGCGTCGTGGTGAGCTTCACGAGCTGCCTCCCACGCCCGGTGATGGGCGCAGCCCCGGGCTGCTACCGGCGGATCGCCATCACGGTGAGTCCCCGGGAACTGCGCGAAATCGCCTCCCGACTGGCGGGGAAGGTGCGCTGGGTGGAGCCGCCCCCGGCGCCCGACGCGGAAGCCGGCGCCTGGGACGCCTGCCGGCGGATCACTTTAAGTTGTACCAGCGGGCATAATCTGTGTTTCGCGGTTCATCGTCCGGAAGGTTCCGCCTGAACCGCTGCGAGCCGTCGAGGTACAGGTAATCCTGGAAGTCCGGCAGCGACTTCTTGATGGCACGGGTCAGCCCGATCGGGTCCTTGATGACCCACACGCGCACGTCGCCCTGGTTGGTGCGGGCCACCACGGGGTTTTCGCCGTTGTTCAGAACGGTCGAGAAGGTCTGCTTGGTGTAGTACACGTCCTTGGCGTTGCTGACCTCGTCGCGGTAGGCGCACTCGCCGTTGAGGGTCGCAAGGTCAAGCTTGCCGCTGGAGCCGGGCGGGACCTGGTAGTAGATGTTGCCGTCGGTGGTGGTGAGGGTAACCGGGTCGATGATCGGCTTGTCGGTGCGGACCTCGATGACGCCGGCGCGGTTGACGATGTGGTGGGCGCCGGCGGCGCCGACCACCATCACCAGGCCGCCGCGGTTTTCGATGCTGACCCCGTCGCAGCGCGGCACCGTGATCTTGATGTCCACCCGCTGGTCCTCGGCCTGTGCGCGCTGGCTGGTGGAATCGACCTTCAGGATGGAACGCCCGGCTTCGGACTTGATCTCGGCGGTCACGTCCACGGCGCCGATGATCTCCTTCTCCTGGTTCGGGCTGACCGAGCCGCCGGGATTCACCGCGACGTTGCTCTCGACGCGCGCCTCGGTCAGGTGGTGGTCCACCCGCAGCTCGACGCTCCCGCGGACGTTGCGAACGTCAACCGCAAGCACCTCGGTGTCCGGCGGCACGGCGAGCATGGCGGTGCGGGCACCGCCGCCGACGACCGAACAGCCGCCGAGCGGGGCGACGGCGAGGAGGAGCGAGCCGAGGAGTCTGGAGGTTCGGGTCATGGAAGGGTCTTTCGACGGGGCAAAGGAGCCGGGGGCCTTCAGGATAGCCCAGCTTGTATCGGCCGTTGGCGCTCCCAGGTTCGGAAACGCCGCGGCGAAGCGGGGGTGCCCGAGAGGCTTCTCGAGGCGAGTTCGCGGCGGCCCTCCCGGTCCCCCCCCCCCGCCGGACCTGGCGATTCATGCCCCCGCGAGGTAGAGCAACAGGGCGGCAACCTGGATGCCGCTGGTGATCTCGCCCCGGCGGATCAACTCCGTCGCTCGGGCACGCGGCACCAGGACCACGCGGATGTCTTCCGTGATTTCCAGGGCCTGCACGCTGGCGCGGGTGGCCCCCTGGGCCACGAAGAAACAGGCCCGGTTGTTCATCAGCGCCGGCGCCTGATGGAGCACCGGGAGCGCGGCCAGCATGGGCGCGTCGTAACCGGTTTCTTCGCACATCTCCCGGCGGGCGGCCGATTCGGGCGCCTCGCCGGGGTCGAGCAGGCCGCCCGGAAACTCCAGCGTCGGGGCCTCCAGCCCATGACGGAACTGACGGACCATGACAAGCTCGCCTGTCGGCGTGACGGGGATCACGTGAACAAAGTCGGGGATACGGAGCGTGAAGAACTCGTGCTCACGATCATCGCCGTCGCGGCGCCGAAGGCTTCGTTCGACTTCCCACTTGCGGGCTTTGAAGACCACCGAGCGTGACGAGATGCTCCATCGATGCGCGTCATTCGACATGCCGGATGCTATGGGCGTGAGAAACGAAAACCCGCGTCCCGGCCGAAGAGCCGGCGCGGGACGCGGGGTAGAACAGTTCGGGATTTCGCGCTTTGGGGGGACGCGATCGGCTCAGCACCCGCCGAAACGCCCAAGCAGCAGCGTCAGGTCGTTGATGTTCACGACGCCGTCGCCGTTGATATCGCCGTTGGTGTGGGCGGCGACACTCTGGCCGAAGTGCGAGAGCAGGAGGGTCAGGTCGAGGGTGTTGGTGGTGTTGTCGCCGTTGAGGTCGGCCGGGCACGGGGGCGGGACGCTGGCGGCGTCGGCGGGGTTGTAGCCCAGGGCGAGCTCGTCGCCGTCAAGGGCGCCGTCGGTGTCGCGGTCGATGCCCATGCGACGTTCGGTGCCGAGGGCGACCACCGTCACGGTGACCGGTGAGTTGACGGTGGCGCTGGCGAGCAGGGCGCTCCAACTGACCACGTTACCGGCGGTGTCGCTCTGGGCGTTGCCGCCGGGGAGGTACTGCCAGCCGCGCTCGACGCCGCCGATGACGCGCTTGGCGATCATGCCGACGTTGGGGACGTTGGCCTGGTTCTGGAAGGTGGTCAGGCGGGCGGCAACGGATGGCGTGGCGTTATTGGTGCCGTCCAGGGTTTCCTGCTGGCCCACCGCCGGGTGGGTGTCGGTGGAGAAGCTGAGCATGAACGCCTCGACGTCCTTGCGCTGCTGGATGCCGGTGGCGTTGTTGGGGAAGTTGAAGCCGGGGCCGAGCAGGTTGAAGAGCGAATCGCTGCGGGCGTCGTGGTTGAATCCGAAGCCGCGGTTGTTCACGAGGCTGTTGAAGAACATCCCGGCGCGTTCGTAGACGTCATTGAGCGGTGAGATCTTCAGGGCTTGGGTGTTGGCCGGGAGCTGCGGGTCGTCAAGGGCGAGGCTGGAGCCGAGGCGGTCGGTGTGGCAGGCGCGGCAGGTGAGGGCGCCGGGGCCGGGCGGCCCGACGCTGCCAAACGTGTTGAACACGTTCAGCCCGGTGATTGCGTTGCCGGTGCCGCCGCCGGATGAGGGGAGGCTGGCCGAAAGCGTGCCGTCGAGGTTGCGGTTGGGGTTGGGGCTGAAGCGGATGGTGGCGAGGAAGTTGGTGAAGTTCTGCATGTCCGCCGCGGAGGGCTCCGCGGCCAGCCCTTGCAGACCTGTGAACGCCGGGGCGAAGGCCGCGATGTTCTCGCGGTCGCCGCGCCAGTGCAGCGGCGTGCCGTTGGTGGTCCCGATCAGCGTCTGCGTGATCATGGGGCCCTTCATGGGGTGCCAGTCGCGGCAGCCGTTGGGGCCCTGGCGGCAGGCCTGGTCGATGGTCTTCACGGTGCCGGCGGGGTTGCCGAGGTCCCACGCCAGACCATCGTTGCGCCCGTCGATGTGGCACGATCCGCACGAGGCCTGGCCCAGGCCGCTGGTGAGCTTGGTGTCGTAGAGCATCGGGCGCCCGCTCCTGATGGCCGCGGGCGTGGGATCGAAGAAACTGACGCGCGACAGCTCGGTGTCGGTGGCGGTGTCGATGGTCGAGACCGACCCGGCGAAGCGGTTCAGCGCGAACACGCGGGCCCCGGTCGGGGAAACGGCCAGACCCGTCGGCCCCTGCCCGACATCGATCCGTGCGAGGCGCCCGCCCGAGGCGGAGATGACGGCGATGTTGTTGGAGCCCATGCCGGCCACGTAGCCCTTGGCGCCCGATGGCAGCCACGCGATGGCGCGGGGGTCGCCCAGGGCGTCCACGCGCTGCGCCTCGGGCACGGTGCGGACGGCGTAGTTGATCTGGGGGTTCAGGTCCAGGCTGCTGACGGTCGACGGCGCACTGGGGCTGAAACTGGCGAACTGCGAGCGGATGAACACCGACTGAACGTTGGGTTCGAAACGGACCTGGTTCAGCGACTCGGTGCCGACCGCGGTGACGGTGCCGTCGGGCCTCACGTCCAGCGCAAAGACGGTGGTCATCATCCCTTTGGCGTAGCTGACGCCCAGCGAGGCGGCGTTGATGATCGCCACGTCCTGGTCGTTCAGGCCCCAGTTCACAAACGCCGTCCAGTTCCGGTTGTTATCGTCCAGCCATTGGCCGGCGGCGTTCTGACGCACGATCTGGGCGACGCGCGGCGGGGCCGGGTTCCCGGGGGTCAGTGCCGGGCTGAAGGTGTTGCCCAAGTTCGGCGGCGGGTTCTGGCCCGCGTACGGAGAGTTGGCCTGGGAGACCACGTTCACCGGCACCGCCGTGGTCTTGTTGCCGGAGTGGAAGATGCCCGCGTACACCGTCGAGCCGTCGGGGCTGACGGCCAGGGCGCGGGGGTCTTCTCCCTGGATCGCGATGACCGAAGGTGCGTTCCCGAGATTCGCGAGGTCCCACACGCGCACCTGATTGAGGGCCGCGACGGTGACGAACGCCCTGCCCGACGCGAACGCTACATCGAGGGGCTCGTCGCCGGTGCCGATGGTGCGCGTCACCTTGCGCGTGGCCAGGTCAACGATGCTGACCGAGTCCGAGACCCGGTTCACCACCCACACCTCCGAATCGGTGCGGGCACGGACGCTCACCGGGTCCATGCCGACGGAAATCGACCCGGTCCACACCGGCGTCCCGGAGGACACGTCGAAAGTCTCCAGCCGATCGTCCGCGGTGTTCACCGCCAGAAGCGTCGAACCCGAGGGCGTGAGCGCCAAGGGGTGGACCTGCGACGACTCGAAGTTCCAAAAGCCGTTCTGGGCCGGCGCCGCGCCGGCCACGAGGGCCAGAATTGCCGGGCCCATCCAACACTTCTTTGACCACACCATGTCGATGCTCCCTTTCAGTCTCCCAGCGACGGCCGCGATGACGCGACCGGCGTACGAGACCGCCGGACGCGGCGGCCTCCGGGGGTGAAACGCATGGAGCAACCGGATATTTCAAGCGTGCTCCGAGAACCTGCCGGGAGTGCATCCCGGGCACGGCACCAGGGGGCTTTATGCCAGCTCAGGCAATCGGAGCACCACCCGCGCGGACGAGCGCAGCCGGCCCGGCAGCACCTGGACGAACTCATTGAGTCGGAAGGGCATGAGCAGGCGGGTGCCGTAGAGGAACAGCACCGCGAAGAGCCCGGTGAGGGCCGCCAGATCGCCCAAGGGCGGCAGACGGTCTGTGGCCCACTTGGCGAGCACCGTGGTCCCGGTGGCGACCACAACGGACCACAGCCACGGGGGGAGCACCGCGAGGATCGCCTGGCGCGCCGGCAGACCCACGACGCGCGCCGTGTACGAGATCATCAGCAGACGGCTGATCATCAGGTAGAGTCCGACCGTCCCGGCGATCCAGCGAGCGAGCTCGTGCAGCGATGCTCCGTACCACGCCGCCGCCCCCAGACCGATGCCCTCCAGGAGCGTGAGCAGCGCCCAGGCCCGGAACTTGCCCGCGGCGATGAGCACGCTCGTGGTGAGGCCGAACGTCGTACGGAATGCGAAGAACACTGAGAGAATTGTCGCGGCGACGGCGGACTGGTTCCACTCTGGCTTCCCCGGCCAGATCGCCTGGATCAGCGGTTCGCACACCAGCCCCAGTCCGACGCACATGGGTGCCGCCAGCAGCATCTGCACCCGCATGGCCCGCAGCGTGGCATCGCGCAGCCGGGCCGGATTATCCTTCAGCTTCGACATCGCCGGGAAAAGCACCAACCTGAGGTTGAAGCTCAGGATGATGTAGATCTGCATCGGGATGTTCCGGGCGAAGGTGTACCGCCCGAGGACCTCGGACTCAACCTTGAAACCGCTCGCGAGCACGCCGGCCCAGTCAAAGGCGTTGGTGGCGAGCACGCCGAACATCAGCCACTTGGTGGAATCCAGGATTCCAAGCCACTTGCCGAACTGCGGACCCCCGTGCCAGATGCGGTCGCGGAGCAGCACGAACGCCCACACGCCCTCCAGCACCGCGGAGGTCAGCATCGGCAGGACCATCGAGATGGGGCCGTAGCCCATCCACGCCAGGTACACGGTGAGGACGCTGCGGAGCAGGCTGGAGGCGGTCGAGATTGTGCTGGTGTGCCCGAACCGAAGCAGCATCTGCAGCCGGGCGATGAGCAGCGACGAAAGGGTCTGCACCGGGAGCCAGATGCCCCACACGACAAGCAGCCTGGGCAGCGCGGGATTGGTCCACTGCTCGGGCGTGCCGCCCTCCCCGCCTCCGAAATACTGGATGATCGTGGACAGCACACCCGCGTTGCCCTGCGCCGCCAGGGGAATCGCGGCGGCGACGCCGCAGAGCAGCAGGAAGCCGAGCAGGTTGAACGCCGTTGCCAACCAGAAGGCGGCGCCACCGATGCGGCGGTACTCGTCGTCGCCCCGCTGAATCAAGAGGTCGCGGACGCCCCCGTCGCGGACCCAGGTGATCATCGCCGCAACCGACGCCGCCAGCATGGCCAGCCCGTACTCGTTGGGCTGCATGAACTTGGGGACATAGATGAACGGGAGGAACGCCCCGATCTTGCTGACAAAGGTCGCGAGCATGACCCACGTCATG
Organism: uncultured Phycisphaeraceae bacterium; assembly: GCA_964510955.1. Taxonomy (GTDB): domain Bacteria; phylum Planctomycetota; class Phycisphaerae; order Phycisphaerales; family UBA1924; genus JAFLCM01. The sequence continues at coordinate 108,674 of CAZEDW010000004.1, read as the reverse complement.
CCCGCGCCGACGGCGCCGGCGAGCGACTCGCGCTTTGGCGCTGGGCCCCCGGGCGGGGAGCCTTCGGTCTGGGAGTTGTCAGAACGGGGGTTCTGCGTCAACGGGAGGGTCTCTGGGGCTCCGTGCACAATACCGGTAGACCGCCCGAAGCGACCCAACGGATCATCCGATCAAACGCCCGGGCCCGTCCTGCCAATGCTTCGCTGCCGGGGTTCCCCGGGGCGCCGATCCTGTTTATTCGGACAACGCACAGTGCCGGGGCGAGCATTCCCGGTCCTGACGAACTTTGGCGTCGCCTGCCTCGTATCACCGGCCCGTGCCGGACGTTGGTCGGAACGGGACGAGGTGCTATTCTTTCCCCCCCCACGCTGACTCGGGACGGGCAAGCCCGAGCAGTCAAGGTCCGCATCAGTTCCCCGCCCGCGCCGTCGGCACCGGCGGATATCAACCAACACCGTTCCCGGCGCCCGCCAACAGCGCGGGCCGGATTGATCCGACAAATCTCCCTGGAACCCAAGGCCACACCCCGGACCCGAGACAGGGTCTCGACCCGGGCCACGCCGAGCCTCAAACGAGGCGAGAGAGGATTCAAGACCCATGGCGAAAAACGAACTCTGCGTTGTCGGCGGCGGCGGCGGCTTCATCGGCGGCCACCTTGCCAAGCACCTGCTCTCCCAGGGCTACCGCGTCCGCGTCGCGGACATCAAGCCCATGGACGAGTGGTACCAGGTCCACCGCGACGCCGAGAACTTCCAGCTCGACCTCAAGGACCTCAACAACTGCAAGAAGGCGTGCCAGGGCGCCGACCGCGTCTACCAGCTCGCCGCCGACATGGGCGGCATGGGCTTCATCGAGAACAACAAGGCCCTGTGCATGCTCAGCGTGCTCACCAACACGCACATGCTGCTGGCCGCCAAGGAGGCCAAGGTCAAGCGCTTCTTCTACTCCTCCTCGGCCTGCGTCTACAACGCCGAGAAGCAGAAGAACCCCAACGTCGTGGCCCTGAAGGAAGAGGACGCCTACCCCGCGCTGCCCGAGGACGGCTACGGCTGGGAGAAGCTCTTCTCCGAGCGCATGTGCCGCCACTTCCGTGAAGACTGGGGCCTCCAGACCCGCGTCGCTCGCTTCCACAACGTCTACGGCCCCTTCGGCACCTGGGACGGCGGTCGCGAGAAGGCCCCCGCCGCCATCTGCCGCAAGGTCATCAACGCCAAGCTCTCGGGCAAGCTCGACATCGAGATCTGGGGCGACGGGAACCAGACCCGCTCGTTCATGTACATCGACGACTGCGTCAAGGGCATCTGCATGTTCACCGACTCCGACACCCTCAAGGAGCCGCTGAACCTCGGCTCCGACGAGCTGGTGACCATCAACGGCCTGGTCTCGATCGCCGAGGAGATCGCCGGAGTCAAGCTCAACCGCCGCTACAAGCTCGACGCCCCCAAGGGCGTGAACGGCCGAAACAGCGACAACACCCGTATCAAGGAGGTCTTCGGCTGGGCCCCGTCCATCCGCCTCAAGGACGGCATGGCCAAGACCTACGCCTGGATCTACGACGAGATCAAGGCCGGGGCTGCGTCGCCGGTCTGAGCCTGACAGTCGTCAGGAAGCAATCGAACAAACCCAACGAGCCGATGTTCCAGAGAGCATCGGCTCAGTTTTTTTCACCGCGGGCTGATGCACCGCGGAGCCGCGGTTAATAGAGATGTCCGACACCATCCTCATCCTCTCCCAGGTCTACCCCCCCGACCCCGCCAGCGTCGGCCAGCACATGCACGACGTGGCCGCCGAGCTGGTCAAGCGCGGGCACCGCGTCAAGGTCATCACCGCCGACCGCGGCTACGACGACCCCACCATCAAGTACGACCGCTACGAGAAGCGCGACGGCGTCGACGTCCACCGCGTCCGTTGGTCCAGCTTCGGCAAGAAGTCCATCCCCATCCGCGCCACCGCCATGCTCATCTTCATGATGCACTGCATCTGGGCGGGGCTGACCACCGGCGGGCTGAAGAAGATCCTGGTCAGCACCTCGCCCCCCATGTGCGGCTTCGCGGCCGGGCTGGCCCACTCGCTGCGGGGGGTGCCCATCACCTACTGGGTGATGGACCTGAACCCCGACCAGATGATCGAGCTGGGGAAGATGAGGGCGGATTCTTTCGCCGCCAAGATGCTCAACGCCCTGCAGCGGTTCGTGCTGCGCCGCTCAGCCCAGGTGGTTCCGCTGGACAGGTTCATGGCCGACAGGCTCTACAGGAAGCTATCGCCTGCGGAGGCGGAGCGCGTCAAGGCGAAGGTCACCATCATGCCGCCCTGGCCGCACGAAGAGGCCCTCGACGACATCCCGCACGAGAAGAACTGGTTCCGCGAGAAGCACGGCCTCAACGGCCACTTCGTCTTCATGTACTCCGGCAACCACGGCTACTCGACCCCCGTCACCACCGTCCTGAAGGCCGGGCTCGCCATGCAGTCCGACCCCCGCGACAAGGACACGCTCTTCATGTTCATCGGCGGCGGGGTGGGCAAGAAGGAAGTCGACCAGACCATCGCCGAGCAGAAGCCCGCGAACATCCGCTCGATGCCGTACCAGCCGTTCAAAGACCTCGCCTACTCGCTCAGCGCGGCGGACGTGCACCTTGTGACGGTGGGCAACGACGTGGTGGGCGTGGTGCACCCCTGCAAGATCTACGGCGCCATGGCCGTCGGCAGGCCGATCCTGCTGGTCGCCCCCGACCCCTGCCACGCCAGCGACATCATCAAGGACCACGGCGTGGGCTGGCACATCAAGCACGGCGACATCGACGGCGCCGTGAAAACCCTCCGCGAGATCGCCGCCATGCCAAAGGACAAGCTCGCCGACATGGGGCGGAAGGCAAAGGCGTACATCGACCAAGAGATGAGCAAGTCGGCGCTGTGCGGGCGGTTCTGCTCCATCGTTGAAGAAGGAATCACCGCGGAGGCGCGGAGTTCGCGGAGGGGATCATGATTGGGTCTTGAATCTTCTCAAGTGCTTCCCTGATACCAACCGAGTCCGACAGCCAGCTTCCACACAACATCCCTCTCAGCGTCCTCCGCGTCTCCGCGGTGAAAACAAAATCATGACACTGACCAAGTATGTGTTCATCCAAGATGAGGGCGCCCTCCTCACCAAGGTGCTGGACAAGTACCTGCGTGACTACGCCGATTCCACCGCAGGCATCAACCTGCAGCCCATCACCCAGGCCAAGAAGACCTTCCTCCAGACCCTTGGCGACTTCTACCGCATCTACGGGCCCGTCTACTTCTTCCGCAAGTGCTGGCAGCAGGCGTGGTGCAAGCTCATGGGCAAGCTGGTCAACGGCGTGCTCGGCTCAACCCGCAAGTGCTACTCGATCAGGGCCGTGGCGAAGAAGTACGGCGTCCCCGTCACCGGCCCCTGCGACGTCAACTCCGAGGAGTTCCTTGCCCACCTCCGCGAGAAGGGCGTCGAGTTCATCGTCTCGATTTCCGGCACCCAGCTTTACCGCAAGAAACTCCGCGAGCAGACGAAGTACGGCATCGTCAACTGCCACGGGGCGCTCCTGCCGAAGTACCGCGGTCTCATGCCCAGCTTCTGGACCCTTGCCAACGGCGAGAAAGAAGGCGGCGTGAGCGTCCACTTCGTCGACGCCAAGCTCGACAACGGCCCCATCGTTGTCCAGAAGAAGTACCGCATTCATTCGTTTGACACTCTCGAGGACATCATGGCCCGGTCGAAGGATCTGGCCGCGGAAGCAATCCTCGAGTGCGTGAAGACCGTCGAAGAGGCCGCGGCCAAGGGCGTCGAATGCCCCACCATGCCGAACGACGCCTCCCAGCTGACCCATTTCGGCACACCAACCGCCGAAGACGTCCGCCGCTTCCGCACCAACGGCCATCGCTTCTATTGACCAATCGCGGAACGCGGAGGAAGCCGAGGGAGTCATGAAGTCGACATGATCAAAATGCCAGCCCAACCCGAGTCCGCGGCGGCAGCCGGTACGGCACGTCGCGGCTGGCGCACGAAGATGTTCCGCGCCGTGGCGTGGCTATTGGAGATCGCGCTCTTCAGCTTGTCCCTCGCGGCGTTACTGCCCGCTCCCTCGTCCAGGAAAGGCAGAGTATGGGAAGCACCATCTACCACTAGCACGGTCGTCGCCACGGTGATGTTCTTCCTGTCACTGCTGATCGCAACGGGCCTGCGGCGCGAGTCCATCCCCGGTCTGATTGTCAAGACACTTGTCTTTGGACTCTTTGCTTTCGTCGCCGCCACAATGGCAAACGAGATGGCGACGAGCATCAACCAACACTTCGCCGAGTCCCGCGCCAAGTGAACCAACCCGTCCCCCAATCCCCATCTCCGCGCTCGCCGCGTCTCCACGGTGAGACCTCTGAACTCGTCCATTCCTTGTCATTCGACATAGAAGACTGGTTCCACATGGTCGAGATCGAAGCGGTCGCCGACCCCGCCAAGTGGGACTCCTGGCCCACCATCGTCGTCAAGCGCACCCGCTGGATCATCGATCTCGTCGGTGAATACTCCGGGGGGGGGCACAAGGCCACCTTCTTCATGCTCGGCTGGGTCGCCGAGAAGTACCCTGAGATCGCAAAGGCCGCCCACGCCGCCGGGCACGAGGTCGCCACGCACTCGTACTGGCACCGCAAGGTCTACGAGCTCTCGCCGGAAGAGTTCCGCAAGGACATGAAGCGCTCCATCGATGTCCTCTCCGATCAGATCGGCGCCCCCATCCACGGATTCCGCGCCCCCTCGTTCTCCATCACACCCGGCACCGAGTGGGCCTTCGACGTCATGCTCGACCTCGGCCTCACCTACGACGCCTCCCTCTTCCCCGCCCCGCGCGGCCACGGCGGCTACCCGTGCCCCCAGCAAGCCCACGACATCACCACACCCTCGGGCCGCGTCATGCCCGAGCTCCCCATGAGCATCCAGCGCTACGGCCCCGCCCCCATCCCCTTCTCCGGCGGCGGCTACATGCGCTTCCTCCCCAGGTGGCTCATCCACCGCGGCTTAAAGCAGTTCGAGAAGAACAGCATCCCGGTGGTCATCTACCTGCACCCCCGCGATTTCGACCCCGACTGCCCGCGCGTGCCGATGCCGCTCAAACGCCGCTTCAAGTGCTACACCGGCATGAAGACCACCGAGGGCAAACTCCGCAGCCTGCTCTCCACACGCAGGTTCGCGACCTGCGCCGAGGTGCTGGAGCGCGAGGGCTTCCCGCCGCTGCATCGGCGGGGAGGGCGTGGGCCGTAAACCAGGCCCGTGAAACGGGCCCGCCGATGGTTGCCGGCGGCGCAGCCGCTGGAAAGTCGGGACAACACACCGAGCCCGTGAAACGGGCGACCGATGCGTCCCGCGCTCCGCGCAGTGCCGCGCCGCGCGCCGTTCCACGCCCCAACGGGGCGCAGGTGTGTGGCCACGGGTGAGGCGACGCCGTATGCGGCGGCGCGGAACCCGTGGAAGGCCGGGGTGTGAAAAGCCGCCCAAGCGCGGCGGAGGAACCGACATCCGCTGTCAACCCAACTGACGCTGCACCGCTCGCGGAGAAGCCTCGCGACACGATCCGCTTTCACAGGTTCCGCTCCGATGCACCCTGCACGAACGCGCACTCACGCACGCTCCCGCTCGTCAACGGCATCATCGCTCAGTCCATTGGAAGCAGCCAACCTGACCGCCTCCGACATCTGGCGCAGCCCCGTTTCCCATGGCGTGCCACTCGGATCAAAGCCGCTAGCCTCGAGCGACCCCGGCTCGTCCGGGAACAGAAAGAGCCACGTACATCTCGGTGCTTTCAGTTCGCCGCGATAATCCGGGTCTGCCGCCACGATCACCCAGCACCGCTCGGCGTCCACGCGGCACACCGGCCTCAGCGGATCGGATCGCTTGCGAGCATGAAACCCGCTCGAAACTAGCTCGACGTCCCAACTCGCCGCACGAACACGCCGCCATTTCAGGAAGTATCGGAGACCAACGAAGAACCCCCCGACGAGAATTACCACCAGCGCCCATCCTGCGATGGACTGCTTGGTCTGAGTCGTCGAACCGGCCAGGAACACATGCAAAACCTTCGTCACGAGAATGCCCGCCGCGCCGAGCTTGGCCACCAAGACAATCGCCCGCTCTCCAACCCCGGACAAGCGTGCGCCCGCGGCGTCCACCGCGGTTTGACGAAGTCTTCGGCCAAGGCCTTTCGCGGTATTCAAAGCGCATTGAGGGTCGAGCCCCCACGCGAGCCGGATTCGCGGCACGCCGCCGCCCAGCAACGCATTCGCCCGCTCCAGTCGGACGAAACTCGGGAGGTGCGGATGCTGCTCCGAGATCGCCTTTACCAACATCGTCCAAACTGCGGATTGCTCGCGCGGGCTCCACGGGCCAAGCGCTCCAAGTCGCTCGATCAACCGGACCACTTCACCGGGATCCGACGGCAGCTGTACAGAGCTGTCATTTCCTCGCTTTCCAAGCGCGAGAGCAATCTCAGACTCGACGCCCGGCTCCGCCGGATCGAGTCCGTGCGCCGCCAGTGGCGTCACGCAATAACCCACTGAGCCGGTCGGCCGCTCAGGTGCCAGCGTAACGCCGGTGCCCCCCACAACCAACCCAACCAGGCCCGCAATCAACGCGAGGGTCAGAAACAGTAAACTGAGAATAATCCCAATCGCGCCGTAGCCTTGAATGCCACCAAGCAGAACGAGGCCTCCAAAGAGTGCCACCACGCTCGCCGCGATCAGGACGTAGCACGCCCGTTTACACCGGGTTGCAAGCCGCTTGAACTTGCTGCCTACCCGCTCCCGGCGCTCCATTACTCAGTCTCCAGTTCCTCCGCGTCGCAGTTCTGGCGGCAACGGCGGGCGGTGAATTCCTCCTCATCGAGCGCCGAGAGACCTCCCCCAAAACCCCAGCTGCATCGCCGACTTCGCCATCGCCAGCGTCTCCTCCGCCACGGCGTTCGCCCGGGCCGTCCCCGCCTTGATGATGTCGATCACCACATCATCCCCGCCCGGTTTCTCGAACTCCGCCCGGCGCTGGCGCATCGGCTCGAGCAGCGCGTTGATGTTCTCGGCGAGTTCCTTCTTCACGTGCCCGTCGCCGATGTTGTCCCCCGCCGCGTAGCGACGCTCCAGTTCCGCCACGCGCCCGGCGTCCTTAACAAACGCCCGCACGAAATCGAAAAGGGCGTTGGTGATATCGCCCTTCTCCGTCAGGCTTTGCCGCCCGGTGGTGATCTTGCCGATCTTCTTCTCGACTTCCTTGGCCGGGTCGCTCAGGAAGATCGCGTTGCCCAGGCTCTTGGACATCTTGTTCTTGCCGTCGATGCCCGGCAGGCGCCCGATCCGACCCACCAGCGCCTCGGGGATCGGGAACACACCGCCCGCGCTGGGGTGGTCCTTGGGCTCCACCCGGTTCCCCACGCCGCAATACATCTGGTTGAACTTCAGCGCCACGTCGCGGCACATCTCGATGTGCGCCACCTGGTCCTCACCCACCGGAACATACGCCGGGCGGAACGCCAGGATGTCCGCGCACTGCCCCACGGCGTACATCGGGAACCCGAAGGGATACGTATCCCCGAGCCCCTTGGTCTCGATCTCGGTCTTGAGCGTCGGGTTGCGCATCACCTTGTTGAAGGGGATGAGCATGGCGAAGAACCACGTCAGCTCGGCGATGGCCGGCACCTCGGTCTGCAGGAAGATCGCCGAGCGGCGCGGGTCGATGCCCGCCGCCAGCCAGTCCTTGACGATCTCGATGGTGTCGGCCCTGATCTCCGCGGGCTTGTCGGCCCGCGTGGTGAAAGCGTGCATGTTGGCGATGAGGAAGAAGCACTCGTGCTTCTCCTGCAGCGCCAGGCGGTTCTCGATGGAGCCGACATAGTGGCCCAGGTGCAGGCGACCGGTGGGGGTGTCGCCGGTGAGGACGCGGGTGGGGAAGGCGGGTTGGGCGGCGGGAGCGGTCATGGGGCGGGGAGAGTATCAGCGCCGCCGGTTGTGAATCAGGCGTAGTTGAGCCGCCCGCGCGGCGTCGGGATGGTGCGTCCGAGCTCCTCCGCCGTCTCGATCCACTCCCGCGCCACGCGGGCAACCGCTTTCAGCGCCGCCTCGTGCGTCTTGCCGTCCGCCATGCAGCCGGGGAGTTCCGGAACCTCGGCGATGAAAGCGTTGTCCTGCTTGGACCAGTAGATAATGATCTCGTACTTCAAGCTTCGCTCCCGAGTCCGTATTTCTGCACGATCTGTCTCACTTGTTTCACCTGATACGCCTTGGCCATTGCGCCCTTGGGCTGCAGGTTGATGATCTCCGCGATGCCTTCCATCGTGAAAATGTGATGGCTTCCTCTCGTTCGCTCATCAAAGCCTAGCGCCCGAACCAGGCGCAGGAGGTCATCGAACCGGATCGCATCGTCCGAGAATCCCAGCAGCACACGCTCGAGCAGCTTGTCGCGGCGTGACATGGCCTTGAGATTACTCCGGCGGCTGATCCCCGTCCCCCCGCCCGAGCCCGTGGTTGTTGTCGTCGTCGTTGCCGGGCTCATCGGCCCTCGGCCCGAGCATCAGCCGCGCCACAACGTCGCGCACCCGCACCCCCCGCTCATCCTCGGCGTGGTGGGTCAGTCCCAGCGGCGCAAGGATCCCGTAGCCCATGCCCAGGTGCATCAGGGTCCACGCCGTGATCTCCGGGCTGAACGCCTTGGACACATACCCGGCGTCCTGCGCCTTACGTACCTCGCGGGTGACGAACTCGTGGAGCGTCGAGATATGCCGCTGCAGGGCGGCCAGGATGTCGGGGTCCTGGATCTCCATCATGGCCTGCACGATGACGCGGTAGATGCCGCGCCCGCGGTCGCGGACCATGGGGTTCGCCCCGATCAGCCGGCGAAGCCGCTGAGCGGCGTCGCGCGAGCCGCGGAGCTGGCGGTCCCACATCGAGATCGTCTGCTCGCCGGCGCGGTCGATGACCGCAATGAACAGCTCTTTCTTGCTGTCGAAGTGCCGATAGATAATGGGCTCGGTCACCCCCGCCGCCTTGGCAAGCTCGGCGGTCGTTGATCCCCCGAAGCCCCGGTGCGCGAACAGCGACACCGCGGTGTCGAGAAGCTGCTCGCGGCGCTGGGCCTTGGGGAGTCGGGTCATGGCAGACCTGGCCGAAGGCGGAGGTGCGGGGACGCCTCGCCGGGAGCCCCCACGGGCGTCCCGTCGAGTGGTTCAGTGTACGCTAACATTCGCCCGAAGTCCGCTGGGGGTTGACCCATCAAGCGCGAAAATCATGCGAATACGCGCGGATTGGGATGCGTTCGGGGGTGATCGTGCGAACAGGCTCCGACTTGGCTGCCAGCCGAGCAGTTCCTGCGCATTCAAACGCCTGTTCGATGCGCCGAGGCCGATTCGGTTCGTGGCCTCTCGCCCGGCGTCGGTACCGGGTCGTACCCACTCCCCCCCCAGGGGTGACAGCGCCCGATCCGCCGGGCGCTCAGCCAGGCGGCGCGGAGCGGGTTGAGCGTGCAAAAGGCCTCCCACGCGTACCGGCTGCACGTGGGTTGAAACCGGCAGTGCCCGCTCATCAGCGGCGCGAGGCACAGCCGGTAGGCGCCGATCACTGCTAGCGCCGGGAGATTGACCCAGAGCCAGCGCGACGAGGGCCGGGGATCCGTGCTCGGTGCGTTCATGGCCCAACCTCGTCTGCCTCGGCCGGCTCGTCGCGGCGGCGTCCTATGCGCTTCGAAAACACCCGGCGGACATGCTCGGTGCAGCGACCCAGCAGTTCGCGGTAATCCTGCATCTTCAGAAGCTCGTGCGGCGCGACGTTGATGACCAGGTCGAGCCCCGGCGAGCCGCCCGCCGCGAGGCTCGGCTGCAGCAGCCGGAACGCCTCGCGGAGCCGCCGCTTGACGGCGTTTCGCTTCACGGCGCCGCCGACCCGGCGTCCCACGCTGAGGCCCAGCCGGCAGTGGGCGAGGCCGTTGGGCAGGGCGAAGGCAGTAATGGGCCCCGCCGATCCGCGCACCTTGCCCGCGTAGACCGCCTGGAACTGGCGCGCGTTCGTGAGCCGCCGGCTGCGCCGGAATCGCAGGGTCGCCGCCCCGCGCTCGGCGGAGGCGGCATCAACCTCGCGCGAGGGTCCGGTGGGCCGGCTCTTATCCTTGCCGCTGGGCGTCACGGTGAATCCTAAGCCCGTGACGGCACGAACGAACGATCACCTGTCTGCGTTTGCAGAGCTGTAGCCGCGCACCGAATACCACCATCATGAGCACCCGAACCCGTCCCAAGAGCTTCTCGACGATTCACCGGGAAACGACCGTGCCGTTCGGCCTCGATGAGGCTTTCGCGTTCTTCGCTGACGCGGGGAACCTGGAGAAGCTCACACCATCGTGGCTGAGCTTCAAGATACTCACCCCGCGCCCGATCCCCATGCACGTCGGCGCCCTGATCGACTACCGGATCACGGTGCGCGGGCTGCCGATGCGCTGGCGGACGGAGATTATCACGTGGGAGCCCCCCGGCCCCGCCCCCGGCCCCGCCACCGGCCCCACCCCCGCCGCCGAGGGCCCCCGTCGCGCAGCCCGGTTTGTCGATCTCCAGATCAAGGGCCCCTACCGCTGGTGGCACCACGAGCACCGCTTTGAAGAACTGGCTTCGGGCGGCACAGTGGTCGTCGACCACGTCGAGTACCGGGCGCCGCTGCACTGGCTGGTGAACCCGCTGATGGTCCGGCGTGATGTCGAGCGGATCTTTGATTACCGCGCCGGGGCGCTGGCCGGTTGTCTTAGGGCGCGTTCAAGGCCGAATCCCGCTGAGAGAGCGGCCGATCGGGCGGGCGCACGGGCATAACCGGACCCCCGTGTCCGCTTTGTGCTACCCTTCCGGCGGGCGAGCGGGGTAGCCCCGGAGGAGCCATGGCAATCGCGACGCCGCCGGTTCAGCAGGCAGACCCGCCGACCAAGCCCCCTGCGGCTGCCGGGTTGGGCGGTGCTCGGCGAGCACATCCGTGGCGCTGGGTGGTGGTGCTGAGCCTGATCGCCGCCGGGGTGTTCTGGGGTGCGCCGCGTTTGGCTCGGTCGCTCCGCACGGTTTCCACCGATGATGCGTTTGTCAACGGTCGCGTGTCGCTGGCGGCGGCGCGGGTTCCGGGCCAGATCTCCCGGGTGCTCGTCGAGGACAACAACCGGGTGCGCAAGGGAGACTTGCTTGCGCAGCTGGACGACGCGCCTTACCGCGCGGTTGTGAACATACGGCAGGCGTCCGTCGACGCCGCGGGGGCCGATGTTGCGGCCGCCGATGCCAAGGTCCGGGCCAGTCAAGCTCAGGCGCGCGCCGCGCGATTCCGCCTCGAGCACGCCGTTGAAGACGTGGACAACCAGGTCGCGCTGCTGAAATCAAAGATCGCCACGCTGCGCGCGCGGCAGGCGAACGCCTCGAAGGCGAAGGCGGATCTCGAGCGCGGGGCCCCCCTGGTCACCAGCGGCGCCATCTCGAGCGAGGACCTCGACCGGAGGAAGGAGGCGCTGCAGGTCGCCGACGCACAGGTCGAGCAATCGCTGCAGGAGGTGTACCAGGTGCGGGTGCTGCTGGGGCTGCCGGCGCGGCCCGAGAGCGGCGAGCTCGCCGAGGTGCCGTCGGACCTAAGCCAGAGTTTCTCGACGGTGCGGGAAGCGCAGGCGGAGCTCATCCGGGCCGCGTCGGAGTTCGGCGTCACCACCAGTTCCTGGAGCGCATCGCCTCGTGAGATGATCGCCGAGTTCTACCGGCGCGATCCCGACGGCAACATCGACCGCATTTACGAGAAGCTCCGCGAGCAAGCCCCCGCAATGCTTCAGGCACGGGCTCGTCTTGTGCAGGCGCAGCGTGATCTGGAGCAGGCCCAGCTCGACCTGTCGTACTGCGACATCCGTTCGGAGATCGACGGCGTGATCGCTCGGCGCGAGGCTTACCCGGGCAACAACGTGGTCGTCGGCCAGGCGCTCATGACCATCCGCTCTCTCACGGACATCTGGGTGGACGCCAACTTCAAGGAGACGCAGCTCGTTGACCTGCGCATCGGCCAGCCCGTCGATATCGAGACCGACATGTACGGGACTCGCCGCACGTTTTCGGGTCGCGTGAGCGGGTTCACGATGGGCACGGGGTCCACGCTGGCGCTGCTTCCGCCGGAGAACGCCACGGGCAACTTCGTCAAGGTCGTGCAGCGGCTGCCGGTGCGCATCGAGCTGATCGGCTACAACCCGGACGAGTACCCGCTGTTCACGGGTCTTTCGGTGACACCCCGCGTGGACATCCGAGCCACACCCGCGGGCGAGAACGCGGGGAGGGTGCTCGCTCCGCCCGTGCCAGAACGCGACCCGGGTGCGCCGGCCCCGGAGCCGAAGCGGTGAGCGCCCCGGGCGTCACCGTGCGGGCCCCCGCGGCGTCGAGGGCGATCAACCCGTGGATCGTCGCGGCCGCCGTGGTAATCCCGACCTTTATGGAGGTGCTGGACACGACGATCGCCAACGTAGCACTGCGCTACATGGCGGGCGGCCTGTCGGCGCCGGCGAGCGACAGCGAGTGGGTCATCACCAGCTACCTCGCGGCCAACGCGATCGTGCTGCCGATGTCGGGGTGGCTGTCTTCGTTTCTGGGCCGGAGGAACTACTTCCTGGGTTCCATCGCGGTCTTCACGCTCGCCTCGGCGCTGTGCGGCATGGCGAGCAGCCTGGGCATGCTCATCGCGGCGCGCGTGCTGCAGGGGCTGGCGGGGGGCGGCCTGCAGCCCTCGAGCCAAGGCGTGCTGCTCGACGCGTTCCCGCCCAACCGCCAGGGCGCCGCGATGACGCTCTTCGGCGTCGCGGCGCTGCTCGCACCGGTCGTCGGCCCGTCATTGGGAGGATGGATCACAGACCATTACTCCTGGCGCTGGATTTTCTACATCAACATCCCGGTCGGGATCGTGGCGCTGCTGTTGTGCCGGCTCGTGGTGACAGACCCGGCGTACATCCGTGAGCAGCGCCAGGAGATGCGCACTTCCGGAACGCGGTTTGACACCCCCGGGCTGTGCCTGCTGGCCGCGACCATGGTGTGCTGGGAGGTCATCCTGAGTAAAGGCCAGGAGTGGGACTGGTTTGGCGACCCGTTCTGGCGTGTGCAGACCGTGTCGGTGCTCTTCGTCGGGTGTCTCGTCGGGCTGATCTTCCGTGAGCTGCGCATCGAGAACCCGCTCATCAACTTCCGGGTACTGAAGGACCGGAACCTGCGTGCAAGCTGCCTGGTGATCTTCTGCACGTTCGGCGTGCTGTACGCCAACACCACCCAGCTTCCGGGGCTGCTGCAGTCGCTTTTCGGATATGACGCCACCACGTCGGGCCTGGTTCTCTCGCCCGCCGGGGTGTTCGCGGTGATCGCCTTGTTCATCGTCGGCGGGGTGCTCGGGCGGGGTGTGGACGCGCGCTGGCTCATCGGGATCGGGTTGGTGGTGCTGAGCGCCGGTTGTTATTGGATGTCGCGGCTGAATCTTGCGATCAGCCCATGGCACGTCGTGTGGCCTCGCGTGGTGGTGATCCTGGGCCTGTCGTTTGTATTCGCTCCGCTGAACGTAGCGGCGTTCATGTACATCCCTAAGGAGCTCCGCGGCGCCGCCGTCGGACTTCTCGCTTTGCTGCGTAACGAGGGCGGCAGCGTCGGAACCTCTGCCGCACGGACGCTTCTGGAGCGCCGCGAACAGCTTCACACCGAGCGGCTGGGGGAGCACATCGATGTGCTGCAGCCGCAGGTCGCGCGTTTTACGGCGCAGGCGCACGGGCTGTTTCTGAGGGCCACGGGCGATCCCCACCATGCCTCGCTGATGGGCGTGCGGGCCCTGGCCGATGCCCGTCACCGCCAGGCGTTATCTCTGTCGTATTTCGACGTTTTCTGGACCAGCGCGGCGCTGGCGGCCGCGCTGGTGCCGCTGCTGCTGCTGATGCGCCGCTCCGCCGCGGCTAAGGGCGAGCATGTTGCGGCGGAATGAACACGGTTACCGGGGCCTGGTGTGCCGGGACGTCGGGAGTCACCGTCGATTCAGGCGGATCGCCGCCGGCTCACTGCCAAACAGCCCGCCAGCCCCATGAGCATCGCCGTGCCCGGCGCGGGCACCGACAGCACCTCGAGCGTGACGTTGCAGGGATTGAACAGGTTGTCCGGGTCGTTGTAGTGCACGCCGAACACCACGTCGCCGGCCTGCACCGTCGACGAAGCGAACGCTCCCGAAACGGGCTGCGACGAAGTCATGACGCAGAACTTGGCCCCGAGTCCCGGCAGCGGGCCGGCGAACAATACGGCCAGGTCGCCGCCCAGAATCTCGGCATGCCCCTGCACGTCGATCCGAGGCACCTCATAGCTGTACGAGGAAAGGCCGGTGATGGCGACCTCCAGCGTGCCGCCCGACTTCTCGTAGTCGCCCTCGATCGTCAGGACGGGGTCGGGCTCCCCGGGAGTGCCGGTGTCGCCGGTCATGGCGAAGAGGCTCTGGGCCCGCTTGCAGGTGATCTTGCCCTTATCGCTCAGCTTGTCGTTCGGCATCACCAGCGTGCCGGCGCCGCGGATGACGCCCTCAGGGTTGTTTGTGGGGCTGGCAACCGCCGCGAGGTTGTTCAGCTTTCCCTTGACGATGAGCCGCTTGTCCTTGGCGATCTCGATCACTCCGGCGTTGGACGAGGTGCTGTCGGCGGTCCCAACGGTGGTGTCGGCGTTCACCGAGACCTTGTTTCCGTCGTAGTCAATCACCGCCCTGTTCTCGAACGGTCCGTTGATCGTCGTGGGCGTGTTGAAGCTCATGAGGCGGTAGTTGAGCACCCCGCCGTTGATGGTGCGCTTGCCCCCCATGCCCGCCTCGAACTTCACGTCGCCGCCGTTGCCGTTCACGAGCTGCTTGCCGGTTGCGAAGTTCAGCTCAACGTCGCCGGGCACCTCCGAGGTGAAGGTGAGGGGGCCGTAGTTGTTGAACGAGTTGTCCATGTCCACCTTGGCGGGGACGTTGTTGGTGCCGATCTTGACCGCCTTGATGTTCGTGGTGCCCAGGCTGAAGAGGTAGCTCTTGACGAACTTGTTCGTGGAGACCAGGTCCAGCGTGCCCGCGTCCCGGACCTCGACCTTTCGGTTCGCGCCGATGCCTTCGAAGGTGGAGTCCTTCCAGAGGATGTTGCCCTGCTTGAGCAGCGTGGTGTCCTTCATCTTGAGTGTGCCGTTGCCGACCAGCTTCGCCCCCGGGTCGTCGAGCGTCAGCGTGTTGACGGTGACTTCGCCGTTCATCGTCACCGTCGCGGCCTTGGCGATGGTGGCATCGGCGGTATCGCTGTTGGGGGCCCCGTTCGGGGTCCACTTGCCGTCATCCTTCCACTGCCCATTGACGGCCGCCGTCCACGTGATCGGGGCGCCATGGGCAGGCGGCACGGCCAGCAGCGACGAGCCGGCGGCCAGAACAACGGGCAGAGCGCGCACGGAGAGCACCATGACGATTTTCGAGAGGGTGGGCATATCGAACCTCCTGGTCACCCCGCGGCGTGCGGGGGCATGGGGGTCAGGCGACAACTCTCGGCATCGCTCACACACATTTCGGCATTCTCGGTTGCCACGCGCGCGCCCATACCCCGCGCATCTCTTTGTAGCATGCCTGACGCGCTATCCCTCCTTTGCCCATGCCCGAGACCCCTGAACAGCTCCCGACCGCGGAAACTGGCTCACACGCGATGTTCATCGCAGCCGGGAGTCCTACCGCACCGCTTCCGGGCGTTGGCACGCGCATCGGCCTGTACAAGCTTCTGCAAGTGATCGGCGAGGGCGGGTTCGGCAGCGTGTACATGGCCGAGCAGACCGAGCCGGTGCATCGGCGGGTGGCGCTGAAGGTCATCAAGCTGGGGATGGACACGCGCCGGGTGATCGCGCGGTTCGAGGCCGAGCGCCAGGCGCTCGCGATGATGGACCACCCGCACATCGCGCGGGTGCTGGACGCCGGCGCGACCGACACGGGGCGGCCCTACTTCGTGATGGAGTTGGTGAAGGGCGTGCCAATCACGCAGTACGCCGACCGCGAGCGGCTGACGATCCCGCAGCGGCTGGAGCTGTTCGAGCAGGTGTGCCATGCCGTGCAGCACGCGCACACCAAGGGCATCATCCACCGCGACATCAAACCAAGCAACGTCCTGGTGAGCACGCAGGACGGCAAACCCCACGCCAAGGTCATCGACTTCGGCATCGCCAAGGCCACCGACCACCGGCTGACGGAGAAGACGCTGTTCACGGATTTCCAGGCGATGATCGGCACGCCGGAATACATGAGCCCGGAACAGGCCGAGGGGTCGCTGGACATCGACACGCGGACGGACGTGTACTCGCTGGGGGTGATGCTGTACGAGCTTTTGTGCGGGGTGACGCCGTTTGACTCGAAGAGGTTGCGGTCGGCGGCGTATGCAGAGATGGTGCGGATTATTCGGGAAGAAGAGCCGACCAAGCCGAGCACGCGGGCGGACTCGGTCAAGTTCATCCGACGTGAGGCTACCACCCGCAGAGACTTGTCGCCAGACAGGCCGAACGCAAAGCTGGCACGTGAACTCCGAGGTGACTTGGACTGGATTGTGCTGAGAGCGATTGCAAAGGACCGCTCGATGCGGTTCGATACGGTCAAGGACCTGCTTTCAGACACATTGGCGTATCGAGAAGGAAGGCCGACCTCATCGGCGCCGCCAAGCTGGGCCTACAAACTCAGTAGAAGTATCGTGCGAAAACACCCGGTGATATTGGGTCTCGCGTGTGGCTGGCTGCTGTTTTTCTTTGCACCATTCCTAATACGAGGCCCATACTGGATTTGGCAGCTCCATGGTTATTTGCACATGACACTCATCCCGCTCGCGCTCGGAATCATGGTACTTGTAGTAAGAAAAACACGCGCGAGCGTTGCCCTTGGTATTGCAGTACTTGCACCTGCGACGTTTTGTTCGCTATATTTGATATTGAGGATTCTTTTGTAAACATCCGATATCGCATGCAGTTCACACCAATCAATACCCGCCACGATGCTGCCCTGAGCAGCTCGCTGCTACCTAGTTAAGTGACCGACCGGCAGCACCGACTTCCCAAGCCGCAATACGATCGCCCGGGTAGCGACGATCGGGTTGGGAGCCGGAACAGACGACGCTCAGGCGTCGGCAACAACTTCTTCCTCAACCTCCGCGATCGCTCCCGGATGTCCGCCCTCCGCCTTCGCCAGCGGCTTCCCCTTCGCGTCCGTCAGCGGGTTCCCCTCCAGGTCCTTGATGACCGGGATCGGGTGCGCCCGCTCATGGGCCTCAAGCATCTTCACCAGCTTCTTCTGCTGATCCTCCGGCAGCCCCGCCCACTTGCCACGACCGCGGCACTTGGGGAACGCCGAGCATGAGAGCCACGGGCCCTTGAGGCCGTTGCGGAGATGCAGCGGCGATCCGCATTTCTCGCACGCGATCTCCGTCGCCAAGGGCGGCACCGCCGGGGCCAGAACGCGCCCGTGCTTGTCGAGTTTCAGGAGGCCGTCGCACGGCTCCTCGGGCGGCTTGGCGCCGTAGCCCGAGCAACCCAGGAACGCCCCGAACCGGCCCGTGCGTTTCAGCATCGGACGCCCGCATTTGTGGCAGGCGACGCCAGCGTTCTCCGGCGGGCGCGGCTTGCCTTCCTTATCCACCGGGGCGGCGTAGTCGCACTTGGGGTAGGTGCCGCAACTGAGGAAGCGCCCGTTCTTGCCGAAGCGGTACACGGTCGGCGCGCCGCACTTGGCGCACTTGTATTCCTTGGGCGCGGGGACCGTCTCGGCCTTGGCGTGGCCGAGCTCTTCGTGGGCCCATTCCAGGCGCTTGCTGAACGGGTCGTAGAAGTGGTGCAGCACCTGCACCCAGTCCTTGCGCTCGTCCTCGATGTGGTCGAGCTCGGCCTCCATCTCACGGGTGTAGCCCACGTCCATGATGTCGGGGAACGCCTCGATCAGCTTGTCGGTCACGACTTCGCCCAGATCCGTCGCGTAGAAACGGCGCTCGTTCAGCTCGACGTACTTGCGCTCCTGGATCACGCTCACGATGCTGGCGTAGGTGGAGGGGCGCCCGATGCCCTCCTCTTCCAGCTTCTTGATCAGGCTCGCCTCGCTGTAGCGCGGCGGCGGCGAGCCGAACTTCTGCTCGGGCTCGATGGCGAACGGCGAAACGCCCTGGCCTTCCTTGATCTGCGGCAGCGTCTGCTCGTCGCTGGCGGTTGGGACGCCGGAGCAGCGGTAGAAGCCGTCGAACACCAGCACGCGCCCGGTGGCCTTGAAGGTGAGCTTGTTCCTGGGGTCCTTGCCGCCGTCGATGAGCACGCTGGTGGAGTCCCACTCCGCGGCGGTCATCTGGCAACTGATGAACCGCTCCCAGATGAGCTTGTAGAGCTTGAGCTGGTCGGGCTCGAGGGCGCGGGCGACCCGGTCCGGCGGGTAGGCCATGCTGGTGGGGCGGATGGCCTCGTGGGCTTCCTGAGCGTCCTTGTTGGACGAGCCGAAGAAGTTGGGCTTTTCGGGGAGGTATTTGTCGCCGTAGGTCTGGCTGATGTAGCTGCGAGCCATGTTCAGCGCATCGCCCGACAGGTGGGTCGAGTCGGTACGCATGTACGTGATAAGGCCGACGGCGCCCTCGCCGGGGATTTCGACACCCTCGTAGAGCCGCTGGGCGGTGCGCATGGTGCGCTGAGCGCCGAACCCCAGCCGCGTGCTGGCGGCCTGCTGCAGGCTGGAGGTGATGAACGGCGCGCCGGGGCGGGTCTTGGTGCGCTTGGTTTCGATGCTCCGGATCGTGTACGGCGTCGCGGGGTCGGCGTCGCCGGTGAGAGTGCGGACGAAGCGGGCAGGGCCCTTGCCGTTCTCATCTTCGTGGGCGCCGACCTCGATGTTCACCAGCCCGGCACGCTCGGCGACCTCGCGCACGCGCCCCGAAAGGTCCTGCACCTTCTTGAGGTCCGCGATGCCGGGCTGCGAGATGTCCACCGGTTGCCCGGCGATCTCGACCAGCTCGGCGCTAATCGCCCGCCGCTCGGCCAGCCAGGCGTTCTGCGCCTTGTTTGTGGGCCCGTTGCCCTTCTCGTCGCGCTTGGCCAGGAGGGCCTTCCACGCGGGGCCCAGCTTGGCGGCCTCGTCTTTGGACAGCGCGAAGCGACCCTCGATCACCCAGTGCTCATCTGGGATGAACGCGCGGATCTCCCGCTCGCGCTCCACCACCACGCGCACGGCCACGCTCTGGACGCGCCCGGCGCTCAGGCCGCGGGCCACCTTCTTCCAAAGCAGCGGCGAGACCTGGTACCCCACGATGCGGTCGAGGATGCGCCGGGCCTGCTGGGCATCCACACGGCTCTGGTCGATGGGGTGCGGGTTGCCGAAGGCGCGCTTGATCTCGTCGCGGGTGATCGCGTTGAACATCACCCGCTTGGCCTGCTCGGGGCGGATGCCCAGCTCGTGGGCTAGGTGCCACGCGATGGCCTCGCCCTCGCGGTCCAAGTCGGTCGCGAACCAGATTTCAGAGGCCACCTTGGCCGCCCGCTTGAGCTCGTTGACGGTCTTTTCCTTACCTTCAAGGACCTGGTAGGTCGGTTTGAAGTCGCGTTCGAGGTCCACCCCCGGGACGGGCGCGTTGACCCCCTTGGGGTTCTTGCTGGGAAGATCGCGGACGTGGCCGACGGAGGCTTTGACGAGGTAGTCGCTGCCGAGGTACTTGTTGATGGTCTTGGCCTTGGCGGGAGACTCGACAATGACGAGCTTCTTGCCCTTGGCCGAGCTTGTAGAAGCGGAAGAACTGCCCTCGGAGGCCCCCGAATCAGGCGATTGATCATCCGACGCAGCGCCGGCGGGCTTACCGCTGGCACCACGTGCGGTTTTGGTGGAGGGCTTCTTGGTCAGAGTCTTGGCCATGGGGTGAGGGTAGCAGCCTGTATTTGATAGGTCTTTGATCGGTTCACAGGCACCAAAGCGTAGGATGCCGTGACCGGGGTTTTCGGTTTCTCGGGCCTTCGGGGGGGAGACTTGAGAACGGGAAGCGACCCGGACTGCCGGGACGCTTGGAACGGACCGTGGGACTGTAGGCCTGGGGACTCCCCGACCATCCGGTGCCACTCCTGCTAACGCTATGCCGCGCTGCTGGAAAGAACGCCAGTCCGATGCGCCGTTTCCGTTCCCCCCCGATAGGGCATTCGGTCGTGGCGATAGTGCTTTCAAATGCGGTTCGGCGCACCGGAAATGCCGTACCATCGCGCCGATGGCGTCGAACGCGAGCACCCGCGGCACATGCCTCTTCATGGCCCCCAGCTTCCTCGCGGATCGGCGTCACAAGCGCATCCACGGGGCCGAGGTGTTCAATCTGCTGCTCATCCGGCGGCTGGTCGAGGCGGGCGTGGACGTCACGGTGATGGCGGAGCACGCCTGGCGGGGTGCGCTGGGTGAACACCTCGCGGGGCTGGGGGAGGGGCTGCGGGTGGTCTACAGCCCGCCGGTGCGCAAGCCGATCGCAGCGTCGCTGGCACTGTTGCCGCGCGTTTTGACGCGCCGGTATGACCTCCTGGTGATTGGAAACGTGGCTCGGGGCGTGCTTCCGGCGGCGTGGGTGCTTGTGCGGGCGGGCCGGGTGGGCCGGGTGGCGGTCATTTCGCACCAGTACCCCAAAACCACGTTTTTGCGCAAGGCGGCAGCGATACAGCCCGAGTACATCTGCGCCAGCGGTGCGGTGGCGAGCCTCATCAACAAGGCCGGCCCGTGGCCCACCTGGGTGCACTACGGCGTGCAGAACCCTGAGGAGTTCTTCCCGGCGCAGCGGCCGATAGAGTCCGGCGGGGCGGTCCACTTTGGGCTGATCGGGCAGCTTGATACCCCGTGGAAGGGGGCGCACCTGGCGATCGATGCGTGGTCAAAGCTGCCTGCTCGTCTGTCCGGGCGCGCCAAGCTGCACCTGTGCGCGTACAAGAACCCCCCGGCCATTTCGCACCCCGACATCGTGCTGCACGACTGGCTGAAGCCCTCGCAGGTGGGAGCGTTTATGCGGACGCTCGATGCGCTGGTGGTGCCGAGCACGTCGTCGGAGACGTTCTCGCAGGTGATGGCGCAGGGGATGCTGACGGCGCTGCCCGTGTTCGCGTACGACCTGCCGGTGCTGACGGAGAAGCTCGACACCGGCGGGGGGCGGGTGTTCAGGACCAGTGAAGATCTGGCGGTTCAGATCACGGCGGCGTGCGACGAGCCCGAGAGCCTCCGCGCGATGGGGCAGCGGGCCCAGGAGACCGCCCGCGAGCGGTACATCTGGCGGGTCGAGCCGTTTCTGGATCGGTTCCTGCCCGTCGGCCAACGCGGCGAGGCCCGTGCGGCGAGTGTCCCGTGCCTGTAGGGTCTGCTGAGTTGTCGCGCTTGATTACTTCCCGACGGCGGCGGAGCTGGGATATCCGCGCTCCACAGGGGCGATCGATAGCCTGGGGTCGGAGTCTTCGCCGAGCTTCTCGATGGAATCCTTGATCTCGAGATTGTGCGGTTCGCAGTACTGGGCCATTCGGAACCGCTCGAGGGCTCGCTTGTTGTCGCCCGCGGCCTTGTAGAGTTCGCCCAGGGCCATCTGCGGACCGGCGCCCATGCCCCGGTCGGTCTCGGCGGCCTTCTTCAGGGCCCGCTCACCCTCGTCGGCGTCGCCGGCCAGGGCCATGAACCAGCCGTAGCGGAGCCAGTCGCTGGCCTTGCCGCGGGCGTAGGCCTCGTCGCGGAGCAGGTTGGACATGGTGCTGACCTCCCCCGAGGCCAGGAGCGCCTGGGCGAGGGTGTTGAGCACCTTGAAGTCGTTGGGGCGGGAGGTGTAAAGGATCTCCATCTGTTCCCGGGCCAGGGCCGGTCGCCCAGCGCCCAGGAGCGCCTTGGCGTACTTCAGCCGGTCTTCCCAGTAGCCGGGGCGGCGCATGACCACCTCGCCGAACTCCTTGGTGGCCTTGTCGTAGTCGCCGACGGCCAGGGCGTGGTCGCCCGACTCCTGCACCATGGGCAGGGCCCGCTCGCCCGCGGTCTTGCACGAAGCGAGGCTGAGGATGACGGGGCTGATCGCGAGAAGAAGAGTTCGGCGGGATCGCATCGGGGAGCCTCGGGGCGAGGAAAGGGAGAGAGCGGAAGTGTAGTCTTTGATCGACCGGGCGTGCGGGCGCTCCGCACTCGGCCCGGCCGGCATCCGCGACACATGGACCCAGCGCTGCGCAATCCGATGGTCCTGCTTCGTCACGACCTTCCTGACGGGTCGTGGCATTGGGATTGGATGCTGGCCCGGCACCCGTCGCCCCCCGACGCCCCACCTGGGCTGGGCACGCTGCTGACCCTGCGCACGCGCCAGCGGCCGGATGATCAGAGCGTCACCGAACTGATCGCCGAGCGGATCGGTGACCACCGCGCGGCGTACCTCACGCTGCAGGGGGATATCGGTGGGGGCCGAGGCTGTGTGACACGGATCGCGGCGGGTTGGTGCCGCATCGGGCGTGATGAGCCGGGCGTCACGGAGTTTCAAACTTGGTTCGCTGGCGGTGAGAGACGGTGGCTCGGAACGCTGGAGGGGACGTGGTGGCGGTTCCGAGCCACTGCACGGTGATGCGCGCCGCACGCGAACGCCGATAAAGGGGACGATGTGCGGGCTCTTCGGCATCGCCGCCGGGGTCGGGCTGTCCCCGTCGCTTGACGACGCGGCGGTGTGCCGCGCTCGGGACAGGATGGCCCGGCGGGGGCCGGACGGGGCGGGGCTGTGGCGCCGGCGCAACGTGGTGCTGGCTCATCGGCGTCTGGCGGTCATCGACCCGTCGTCAGCGGGTGCGCAGCCGATGCTCCTGGCGGGACGCCGGGCCGATCCGGGGTCGTGGCTCGCTCGCCCCCACGGGCCGCACGTCACGGATGGTGGGCCGGCGCTGTTCGCGCTGGTCTACAACGGCGAGCTGTACAACGACGCGGAGCTTCGGAGGGAGCTTTCGGCACGGGGCGTCCAGTTCCGCTCGGGGTCGGACACCGAGACCGTGATCATGGCGCTGGCGTTCTGGGGCCTCGAGGCCCTCCGCCGACTGCGCGGGATGTTCGCGCTGGCGATGTACGACTGCCAGCTCGACACGCTCACGCTGGCGCGCGACCCGTTGGGGATCAAGCCGCTGTACTACGCCGAGAACGGGCGCGAGATCGTGTTCGCCAGCGAGGCGCGGATCGTCGCGGACGCGCTGGGCCGGCCGGTGCGCCCGGATCCGTTCATGCTCAGCGCGTACCTGACGACCATCCGCACGGTGCTGGGTGACCGCACCATGTACGACGGCGTGCGGGCGGTGCGGGCGGGAGAGACGGTCACCTGTGACCTGGGCGGCGGCGGGGTGTGCCTTCGCGTCCTGGGTGCGCCGCAGCCCGCGGGCGAGACAAGCGAGTCGCTCGCCGAGTCGCTTCAGGGGCCGTGGGCGAGCGGCGTGGTGGGGGCCGCGGTCGAGGACTCCGTCGCGCGTCACCTCCGCGCGGACGTGCCGACGTGCTGCCTGCTGTCAGGGGGGCTCGACAGCACCATCGTTGCGTCGATCGCGCGCGGGCGCCACGCGGAGTTGCGGACGTACGCCGCGGGCGCGCCGGTTCCGAGCGAGTGCTCGGACACCTCGACGACCGGCGACCTGCGGTTTGCACGCCTGGCGGCGCGGCACCTGGGAACTCGGCACAGCGAAGCCCACGTCACCCGTGAGCTTTTCGGCGAGCGGTGGCCCTGGATGGTTCGCGAGTTGGGCGTGCCGCTGAGCACACCCAACGAGGTGGCGATCTGGGTCGTGGCATCGCGCCTGCGCGAAGACGGGTGCGTCGTCACCATCTCGGGCGAGGGCGCGGACGAGCTGTTCGCGGGCTACGAGAGCCCGATGCGGGCGGCGTTCGGTTGCGCAGCGCGGATCAGTGCCGGGGAGCGGGCCTCGCCGGGGCTGGTGGAGTTGAACGACTCGGCGTGGACGCCGCTGTCAGCCAAGACCGCGGTGCTGAACGACCGGGTTCACGCCGATGCGGGGAGCGACGAGCCGCTCGTGAAGTGGTACGAGCAGGAGTTCGACCGCGCCGTCGGCGAGACGCCCGGCGGCTACGGCCCCGCGGCGCACCTTCGCTTTCACCAGCGCGTCAACCTCGTCGGGCTGCTGCAGCGGCTCGACACCGCCACCATGCTGGCGGGGGTCGAGGGGCGCACGCCGCTGGCCGACAAGGAGATTCTCCGGATCGCGACGCTACTCCCGATGGAGGTCAAGTGCGCCGCCGAGGCGTACGCGGGGATCGGCGCCCCGGGCAACGCCCCGCAAGACGACGGATCGCCCCCGCCGCTGCGCACCAAGATCGCGCTGAGGGAGGCGTTCGAGGGTCGCATCCCGCACGAGATCGTCGAGCGCCCCAAGGCGAGCTTCCCGCTGCCGTTCCAGGGCTGGCTGGGCGATCAGGCTCAGCGGCTTCGGGCCAGCGCGTTCGCGCGAGAAGTGTTCACCGACGCGGCGGTGGAACTGGTCGCGAGCAGACCGCAAGAACTCTGGCGGCTGGCGTGGCCGATGATGAACCTGACGATGTGGGGCGACGCGCTGTAACCAGTTCAGGCCGCTCAGCCGCCGACCGCGTCAAAGACCTTCTGCACCCGTCCCCAGTTCACGACGTTCCACCAGGCCTTGACGTAGTCGGCCCGCTTGTTCTGGTACTTCAGGTAGTACGCGTGCTCCCACACGTCGATGCCCAAGAGCGGCGTGCACGCGGTGAGGAGCATGTTCTGCTGCTTCTCCATCTGCACCACCGCGAGGCGGCCCGAGACGCTGTCGCGGACGAGCCAGGCCCACCCCGCGCCCTCGACGGCGACTGCCGCGGCGCTGAACTCGCCGGCGAACTTGTCGAACGACCCAAAGTGTTTGTTGATCGCCTCGGCCAGCTTGCCCGATGGCTTGCCGCCACCGCCCTTGTCGGCGGGCGCCATGCAGGCCCAGAAGATCATGTGGTTGACGTGGCCGCCGCCATGGAAGGAGGCCTCGCGCGTCCAGTGCTTGACGAGCGCGAAGTCGCCGGCGTCGCGGGCCTTGGCCATCTCGCTCAACGCCTTGTTGAGACCCGCGACGTAGGCCGCGTGGTGCTTGGAGTGGTGGATCTCCATGGTCTGGGCGTCGAGGTGGGGCTCGAGGGCCTTGTAGTCGTAGGGCAGCTTCGGCAGCACGAACTCGCCCTTGGCGGGGTCGAAGCCGCCGAGGTCGCCGACCACCGGGCACACGCCGGGGGCCGGGGCCGCCGCGGGCTTGTCGTCGGCGGCGAGCGCCGCGGCGCCGGCGGCGAACAAGCCCACGCCGCCCATGGCCGCGATGGCGGTCCGGCGGTCGATCGCGCTTTCTGAGGTGGAGTGATTCACCGGATTCTTGGCGTCGCTCATGTGGGGCTCCTCGGGGGTGCACGCACGGCTGGGGTCGATGCTCGCGGTCATCTTACCTGCGGCCAATAATCCAGCCCGGCGGCTGGGGAATCCCCCGCGGCGCGGTGCCGGGAGTCGGCATCCCAGGCGTCCAGTGGGTGCCGGACGGGGCTTGGCCCGGGCCCAGGGGCAACGCTGAACCATTTCACGTGCATGTCCGGATGCCGCTCGCCGGTATCTTCTCGCCCCCACGACCGCGCTCACAGCCCCCTGTTCACAACGCGCCGACCCCGCCTCCCTTCAAATCTACGCATGACCACCGACGTCCAAGCCATCGCCAATCTCGTCAAGGACCGTTCGCGGCTCCTCACCAACCTGACCACCGCCGTCGAGCAGGTCATCGTCGGTCAGAAGCCCATGATCGAGGGCCTTCTCATCGGCCTCTTGTGCAACGGGCACGTGCTCCTGGAGGGCGTGCCCGGGCTGGCCAAGACCCTGACGGTGAGCACGCTGGCCAGGAGCCTGCACGCCAAGTTCCAGCGGATCCAGTTCACGCCGGACCTGTTGCCGGCGGACCTGATCGGCACGCTCATCTACAACCCGGGCGACGGCGTGTTCACCCCCCGGAAGGGCCCGATCTTCGCCAACATCGTCCTGGCCGACGAGATCAACCGGGCGCCCGCGAAGGTGCAGTCGGCCCTGCTCGAAGCCATGCAGGAGCGCCAGGTGACCATCGGCGACACCACCTACAAGCTCGACGAGCCGTTCCTGGTGCTCGCCACGCAGAACCCCATCGAGCAGGAAGGCACCTACCCGCTGCCCGAGGCACAGGTGGACCGTTTCATGCTCAAACTCAAGATCGGCTACCCCAGCAAGAGCGACGAGCGCAAGGTGCTGGACCGCATGGCGGCGGTGAAGACCCGGGTGGAGGTGCCCGCCGTGGTGGAGGTGGCGGACATCCTGGCGTGCCGCGAGGTGGTGGACCAGATTTACATCGACGACAAGGTGCGCGACTACATCGTGGACGTGGTTCACGCGACGCGCCGCCCCGAGGAGTACCGGATCGACGCCAAGCGGCTGATCGAGTTCGGCGCCTCGCCGCGTGCGACGATCGCGCTGACGCAGGCCTCGCGGGCCCGCGCGTTCCTGGACGGCCGCGGCTACGTCACGCCGCAGGACGTCAAGACGGTGGGCATGGACGTGCTGCGGCACCGCGTGATCGCCTCGTATGAGGCTGAAGCGGAGGGGATGACCAGCGACGACGTCGTCAAGAAGATCTTTGACGGCGTGCCCGTCCCGTAACGGGCGAGTCGCGAATGGCGGTGTGGCGAACGGACATGATCACCCAACGCCTCCGCCGCGGCTCGCAAGATCCCCGACCCTTGGTCCCGTCCAATCGCCACCTGCCCATTCGCCATTCGCGATCCCCATGCTGACCGAAGAGCTGATGAAGAAAGTCCGGCAGATCGAGATCACCACCGGCAAGGCGGTGAACGAGGTCTTCGCGGGCGAATACTCCAGCGCGTTCAAGGGACGCGGCATGGAGTTCTCCGAGGTTCGCCTGTACCAGCCCGGCGACGACGTGCGGAGCATCGACTGGAACGTGACCGCCCGCACAGGCACGCCGCACATCAAGCGGTACGTCGAGGAGCGTGAGCTGACGGTGGTGCTGGCGGTGGACCTCTCGGCGTCGGGCGCCTTCGGCAGCCAGGACCGATTCAAGAGCGAGCTGGCGGCGGAGCTGTGCGCGGTGCTGGCGTTCGCCGCCACGCGGAGCAACGACAAGGCGGGGCTGCTGCTGTTTACGAACCGGATCGAGAAGTTCATCCCACCGGCCAAGGGCACCAAGCACGTCCTGAGGATCATCCGTGAGCTGCTGGACTTCACGCCGACGCCGGGGCACCGGGGCACCGACCTGACCGGCGCGCTGCAGCACCTCGCGCGCGTGCTGAAGAAGCGGGCCGTGGTTTTCGTCGTTTCGGACTTCCTGGTGCGAGGGGTCCAGGCCGGGCGAGCGGCCCAGCCTTCCGGCGGCGCCGCGTCCGACCTGGAGACGTCGCTGAGACTGCTGGCGCGGCGGCACGACGTGATCTGCTGCTCCATCGACGACCCGCGCGAGCGTTCGCTGCCGAAGGTCGGGCTGATCGAACTCGAGGACGCCGAGACGGGCGAACGGTTCGTGGTGGACACGTCGAGCCGTGGCGTGCGCACGCGGTTCAAGGCCGCCGGGCTGCGCCGGCGCGAGGGGCTGCGGATGCAGCTGCGCCGCCTGGGGCTTGACCATGTCGAGGTGACGACCGACCGCCCGTACATCCATTCGCTCATCGAGCTGTTCAAGCGACGGGAGGGAAGGCGATGATCGGATCGGTTCTGGCCATGGCGATGTCTCTCGGACTGCCCGCGGCGGTCGACGCGCCGTCGCTCACGGTGCGCGCCTCGGTGGATCACCCCACGCTGCGCACCGCCGACAAGCTCACGCTCCGCATCGAGGCCGAGTGCCCCGCGGCGTTCCGCCCCGACCCTGTGGACCCGAAGGAGTCGCTGCCGGAGGGCTGGGAAATCCGAAGCACGCCGACGCCTCAGGAGCGGATCGAGAACGGCAGGCGATTCTCTCGCTGGACCTTCGAAATCGAGCCGTTCCTGCCGGGGAAGGCGGATATCAAGCCCATCAAGGTGCTGGCCCGCCCGATGACCGGCGACGCCGCCCATTCCTCGGGATCCCCCGCCTCGGCTGCCCCCGCCGCGGCCACGCCCGCACCCCCCGATGCCCCGCCGCTCACCGGCACAACAGAGGCGATCAGCGTCGAGGTGACCTCGGTGCTCCCCGGCGGCGACCAGGCCGCGGAGATGGCCGGGATCAAGGGTGTCATCGACCCGAAAGACCCGACCCCGTGG
The DNA here is from genome assembly GCA_964510955.1 of uncultured Phycisphaeraceae bacterium. Classification (GTDB taxonomy): domain Bacteria; phylum Planctomycetota; class Phycisphaerae; order Phycisphaerales; family UBA1924; genus JAFLCM01. The sequence goes on along the minus strand of CAZEDW010000004.1, from coordinate 80,401 downwards.
GGGCTCATCACCGCGGCGACGCTCACCCCGCTTGCGCTGATCGCGGGCACGTGGTGGCTCGTGGCGCGGGCGCGGAGGAACGCGGCGCTCCGCGTCGTCACCCGTCCGGCGCACGAGATCGCGCTCGAACGGCTCAGCGCGCTGGGGGCGAAGCGCCTGCCGGACACGGGCAGGTTCAAGGAGTTCTTCGAGCAGGCTTCGGCGATCCTGCGCCAGTACATCGAAGATCGCTTCCACCTGCACGCCCCCGAACGCACCACCGAGGAGTTTCTCGTCGACGCGAAGAAATCCGCCCACCTCGGAGAGGCCGACGTCGAGGTCCTGGCGCGGTTCCTCACCGCGTGCGACCTCATCAAGTTCGCCAAGCACACGCCCGAGCCGGGCGACGCCGACCGGGCCCTACTGACGGTGCGTGAGTTCGTGGAGCGGACACGCGCCCCGGAGGCGACGGTGGTCGTTTCCGGCCCCGGTGGCCCCGCCCCGGTCATGCCGGTGCTCGCGACACAGCCCATCGGCGCCGAAGCGATGAAGGAGGCCGCCTAGCGTGGAGCGCTTCGCCTCGCCCAGCTTCCTTTGGCTCCTGCTGCTGGTGCCGGCGCTGCTGGCGCTGCGCCTGATGATCGCGCCGCGGGCCCGGCCCTCCGCCCGGTTCAGTTCCATCGGTCTCGTCAGCGAGCTCCGCGGCGGACTGCGGCGCCGGCTGCGCTGGCTGCCGCTCACGATCCGTCTCGCGAGCCTCGCGCTGCTGATTATCGCGCTGGCCCGTCCTCAGTTTGGCCAGGGCGAGGTGAAAACCTCGACCAACGGCGTGGCGATGATGATCGCCGTGGACCGATCGGCCTCGATGGACGAGCCGTTGCGCAGCGGCGGGCGCAAGATCGAGGTGGTCAAGGACGTGGTCAAGCAGTTCGTCGCGGGCAACGGGAAAGATCTCAAGGGCCGGCCCGGCGACATGATCGGCTTGTGCAGCTTCGCCAAGTACGCCGACACCGTGTGCCCGCTGGTGCGTGTCCACGACGTGCTCACGAAGCTGGTGGACCGCATCCAGCTCGTGGGAGCAACGGCGGCGGACCCCGAGGCGGGGACGGCGATCGGCGAGGGCCTGGCGCTCGCCGCCGCACGGCTCAAAGACGTCGAGCGCGAGCTGACGCGCCGGGCGGCGCTCTCGGGCAAGAAGAACCTGGTGGGGGAGGTGCAGGCCGACGAGTCCTTCACCATCAAGAGCAAGGTGATCGTGCTGCTCACCGACGGCGAGGAGAACATGGGCGAGATCAGCGCCGCCCAGGCGGCCCAGCTCTGCAAACAGTGGGGCATCAAGGTCTACACCATCGGCATCGGCGCCGGGGGCGTTGGCGGCCGGGCGCAGCGGTTCGGGGGGCTGGTGTTCCCGGGCGGGCCGGGCGGTTTCAACGACGCCGCGCTGAAGCAGGTCGCGGAGATCACCGGCGGCAAGTACTTCCCGGCCAACGACGCGCAGACGCTCAGCCGCATCTACCAGGAGATCGACGCGCTGGAGAAGACCGAGATCAAGACGCAGGAGTTCACGACGTACGACGAGAAGTTCACGCTCTGGGCCGCCGTCGCGGCCGTCGCCGCCGGGGCCGAGGCGCTGCTCATCGCCACCCTGTTCAGGAGGACGCCGTGATGCAGTGGGGCGAGCCGCTGATGCTGGCGTGGCTGTGGGTGCTGCCGCTGGTGGCGATGCTGGGCGTGTACGCCCTGGTGCGCCGGAAGGCGGCCCTGCGCCGCTTCGCGGGGACGGTGCTGGGGCCGAGGCTGGTCTCGGGGGGCGGCCCGGGTCTTGCCCGCGCCGTGCTCAAGTGGTCGATGCTGGTGCTCGCGCTGGGCTGTATCGTCGTCGCGCTGGCCCGGCCCCGCTTCAACCTGCCCGGCGAGGACGCGCCGAAAAAGCCCACCGAGCGCACCGGGCGCGACGTTTGCTTCATCATCGACGTCTCCCGCTCCATGCTCGCCGAGGATCTCCGCCCCTCACGCCTGGAACGGGCGAAGCTCTGGGTGAAGGACGTATTGGAAGTGGTGCGCGGTGACCGTGTGGCGGTGATGGCGTTCGCGGGCGTGCCCGTGGTCAAGTGCCCGCTCACGCACGATTACGCGTACGCGCGGCTTTCGCTCGAAGAGCTTTCACCCACGAGCGTGACGCGCGGCGGAACGAACCTCGGCGACGCCGTCCGCGTCGCCCTGACCGAGGTCTTCGAGCTCAAGGACGACAAGCCCGTCGAGGCCAACTACCGTGACATCATCCTCATCACCGACGGCGAAGACCTGGAAAACTCGTCGCCGGTCGAAGCCGCTGAAAAGGCGGGCCAGCTCGGTGTCCGGCTGATCACCATCGGGCTGGGTGACGATACCAGCGGCGCCCGGGTGCCCACCACCGATGACCGCGGACGCCGAACATTCGTGACAGACGGCAACCAGGAGGTCTACTCGAAGCTCGACGCCGACACGCTCCAGAAGATGGCTTTGGCCACCCCCGGCGGGGTATTCCTGCGCGTCGGCGTCGGCACCGTCGAACTCGACGAGATCTACAAGGGGCTCATCGACAAGGCCGACAAGCGGAAGCTCGGCAACGGCGACGACGCCGAGCAGTATGAAGAGAGGTTCCAATGGCCTCTGGGGGCTGCCCTGGCGTTGCTGAGCGTGGAGATGCTGGTGGGTGAAAGGAGGAAGTGGAAGCGTGCGTAGCCGCCTGAACAACGTCCTGCTCGGCGCGGTGTTGTCTGGCTGGCTCGGCGTGCCCGCCGGCGTCTGCTCCCCCGAGAAGGCCCGTGACCTGATCCGCGAGGGCAACGCGGCCTACGCGGCGAACAACTTCAGTGAAGCCGTCGCCAGCTACAAGGCCGCGCAGAAGGAAGACCCCGAGTCGCTCGAGGCGGTCTACAACGAGGCGTGCGCCCAGTACAAGAGTGGGAAGGTGTCCGAGGCGCAGGATCTTTTCCGGCTGGTGGACGTCGCGCTGGGCCGCCCGGACCTCTCGCCCAGCGCCCGCTACAACCTCGGGCGCGCGGTGTTCGACAAGGCGGTGGAGAAAAGCGCCCAGGACCCCGCCAAGGGGATCGAGGCGCTGCGCCAGGCCGCCAGTCTGTTCCGTGGAGTGCTCGACCAGACCCCCGACGACGCCGACGCGGCCCGCAACCTTGAGCTCACCCGCCAGCGCATCAGCCAGCTCCGCGAAGAGCAGAAGCGCCAGGAAGCGGAACGCAAGAAGCTCGAAGACATGATCAAGGACCTGCAGAAGCTCCAGAAAGAGCAGCAGCAGCAGGCCGACCAGAACAAGCAGCAGCCGCAGAATCAGGAGCAGAAGCAGGATCAACAGCAGCCGCAACAACAGAATCAGCAACAACAGAATCAGCAACAACAGAATCAGCAACAACAGAATCAGCAGCAACAGTCGCAGCAGGGCAAGCCCCAGCAGGGTCAGCCGCAGAACCAGCAGCCTCAACAGGGCGATCAGCCGCAGCAATCCGGCCAGCCTCAGCAGCCGCAGCCCCAGTCAAGGCAGGGGAAGAGCCAGGCCGCACAGAAGCAGGAGGACCTGAGCGACCAGACCCAGCAGCTCCGCGACAAGCTGCAGCAACAGGCCGGCCAATGGCAGCGCCCGCAGGACACAACGCCTGATCAGCAGGCCCAGAAAGACCCGCAGCAACAGCAGCAGCCCGACAAGGCGCAGCAGCCTTCGGACCCCATCAAGGACGCGGTGGACAAGATCGACCAGGCCCGCCAGAAGCAGGACGAGGCCCAACAGGAACTCGAAAAGAACCAGCAGCAGCAGGCCGCCCAGAGCCAGCAGGAAGCGGCGGATAAGCTGAAGGAAGCCCTGGACCAGGTCGCCAAGCAGCGAGAAACGGGCAAGGAAGAGGACCAGCCCCAGGATCAGAAGCAGCAGGACAAGAACGACCAAGGGGAGCAGCAGGATCAGACCCAGCCCAAGGAGGGCGATCAGCAACAGGACGCCCAGCAGCAGCAACCCGACGAGAATCAGCAGGCCCAGCCCTCGCCGGAACAGGGCACCATCGAGCGTCTCCTGGACAAGGAGAAGAAGCTCCGCCAGGCCCGTGAAGCCCGGGCCAGGGCCCTGCAGAAGCAGCGTCCGGTCAAGCGGGACTGGTGATCACACACGATGAAGCCGAGCCTCTTCAACCTCCTCGCCCTCGTGCTCAGCGCCGTGCTCGGCCTCGCAGCGGTTGCGCGCGCCGAGGGCATCGAGGTAGATACCAACGTCAGCGATTCCGCTGTGGCGCTCGGCCAGGGCGTGACGTTCCAGATCCGCGTCAACGGCTCCGATTCGCCGCAACGCCCCGACCTGGGCAACCTCGCTGACTTTGAGGCGATCTTCGAGGGCGAGAGCCCCCAGAGCCGCTCCTCGGTCACCATCATCAACGGGCAGGTGCACCGCGAGGAGTTCCACGGGTACATCTACCAGTGGACGCTGCGCCCGCGTCGAGCGGGGGCGCTGACGATCCCGGCTTTCAAGCTGACGATCGAGGGCAAGGAGTACGCGACCAAGCCGCTGATGATCCGCGTGACGCCGCCGCGCGAGGACCCGGACGTCAAGCTCGCCATCTCGCTGGACCCACCCAGCCCGTACGTTGGTGAGCCCGCGATGCTCCGGGTCACGCTGTACCTTCGGCGCACGGCCAAGGACGTCGAGATCGCCACCAAGGGCGTCGAGGACCTGTTCAACGTCCCTCAGCAGGGCTTCGAGCAGCCCGGCATGGGCGAGCAGTCACTGGAGCTCCTGGGCGACAGCGTTCGGGCACACCCGTCGCGCGAGAGCATCGACGGGGCGGACTACTTCGTGTTCTACGCCGAACGGCCCATCGTGGCGCGCCAACCGGGCGAGGCAACGCTGAGCGCGACGGCCGCGTGCGCGGTGGTCACTCGCCAGGGCGATGGGTTCTTCGACCGCGGCGAGGCCCGCCGCGCGTCGGTGCCGTCCAACGAGCTGAAGCTCACCGTCCGCGATCTGCCCGCCGAGGGCCGCCCGTCGAACTTCAACGGTCTCGTCGGCCAGTTCACGGTCGCCGCCACCGCCGACCCGGTCAATGTCAACATCGGCGATCCGATCACGCTGAAGGTGCTCGTGAGCGGCACCGGCCCGATGGACCGCGTGCCCCGCCCGGATTTCAAGCGGCTGTTGGGCGGCGAGCTGAAGCGCGATCTGGCGCCGGGCGGCGCGAAACCGGGCTTCTCGTCCGGCGGGTTCCGCGTGCCCGACGACATGGCCGCCCCGTCGCTGGCCAAGGGACAGGTCACGTTTGTTCAGACCGTCCGCCCGCTCAGCCCGGAGGTGAAGCAGATCCCGCCGATCGAGATCCCCTATTTCGACACCAAGTCCGGTCGCTACGCCGTGGCGCGGAGCAACCCCATCCCGATCGCCGTGGCACAGACGCGGGTTGTGACCGCGGGCGACGCTGTAGCGGCCGGCGCGGGGGCGGTGGATGCGCCAACGGTGGAGGAGCGCAAGGGCGGGATCGCGGCCAACATCGAGAGCCCGGCGGTTCTCGCGGATCAACGGTTCGACCTCGTCGCGTCGCTCAAGTCGCCCATGGCGCGGGCGGCCCTGGCGGGGCCGCCCGCGCTGTACTTCAGCGCGGCGGTCCTGGTGGCGGTCCGTCGTCGCGGCGGCGCGAACACCTCCGCCAAGCGTGCCCGCGGCGCGCTCGCGGCCGCCGGCAAGCACCTCGAGCGGGCCGAGGGCGCCGAGGCCCCCGCCGCCATCAGCCGCGCGGTGCGGGTCTATGTCGCCGACCGTTTCAATCTCAGCGCCGAGGGCCTTACGCCGGTGGAGTGCGAGGCCCGCCTGGCGCCGCTGGACGCCGCCATCGCCGCGGAAGTCCGAACCGTTCTGGACCGCTGCGACGCGGCACGATTCGCGGGTATCCCCGCGGGCGAGGTGGGCCAGATGCGCACCCGAACGGGCGAGGTGCTGCAACGACTCGATGCGCTGCGCGCGAGGGGGAAAGCGTGACGCGCCCAGCCCAAACACCCGGTGTCGCCCGCTGCGACCCTGCCCGAACGACGGGCGTCGCGCCTGTGATCCGGAGCAGGGTGCGGCGAGCCGCGGTCATCGACGCGCTCATGTTCTCCCTTTGCGCGGCGCTGTGGATCGTTGTCGCGTGCGCGCCCGCCCGCGCCGACACGCCGTCGGCGGCCGACGTCTTCCAGCAGGCCAACCAGTCCTTCGCCGCCGCCGCCCGCGAGGCGGTCAAGGACCCGCGCAACGCCGCCTCGCTCATGGCGTCGGCGATCGCCGGCTATTCCGAGCTGATCGAACAGCGAGGCATGCACTCGGCGGGCCTGTACTACAACCGCGGCAACGCCCGCTTCCTGGCCGGCGACTATGGGCGCGCCATCGCCGACTACCGGCGGGCCCAACGCCTCGACCCGACGCTCGCCGACGCCGTCAGGAACCTCGCCGAGGCGCGGGCCCGGGTGGGTCTGAAGATCGACGACAAGGCCGGGGCGCGGGCTACGTCGGCCCTGCTCTCATGGCACACCCTCATCCCCCCGGGCCTGCGGTTGTGGACCGGCGCCGGCGCCTTCGCGGGCGTGTGGTTGCTGCTCCTGCTGCGCCTGCGGGGCGGAGGCGGCATGCCCCCGCGTTGGTCCGCAGGGGCGCTCGCCGCGGTGGCGGTGCTGTGCGCGGCGTCGCTTTGGATGCAGCACCGCGCCGAGACGGTCGCGCCGCCCGGCGTCATTGTCGAAGACCGCGCCGTCGGACGCAAAGGCCCGGATGAGCGCGCCTATGAGCCGAGCTTCACCGAGCCGCTCCGGGCGGGCGTCGAGGTGGACGTGCTCGAATCACGCGCAAACTGGCTGAACGTGCGCCTGGGCGACGGGCGGACGACGTGGGTTCCGGCGGGGGCGGTCGAAAAGGTGTAGGACGGGCGCGAGAGCCTTCCCCGGGGGGTCAACCCAGTTGCTCCGCAGCGCGAAGCTCAAAGCAGCAAAGCTCAAATGAAGAGGTCCTTGCGAGAGGACCGATCTGCATTTGAGCTTTGAGGTGTTGCGTCGAACTCGCTCGCCTTCAGCCGAGCGCCTTCTGGTAGTCCTCGATGAACTTCTTCAGCCCGATGTCCGTCAGCGGGTGCTTCAGGAGCTGAGCGATGACGCTGTAGGGCATGGTGCCCACGTCGCAGCCGGCGACGGCGCAGTCGACCACGTGCATCGGGTGCCGGATCGACGCGGCCAGGATCATCGTCTTGTACCCGTAGTTGTCGTAGATGGTGCGGATGTTCTTGATGAGGTCCATGCCGTCGTCGGCCACGTCGTCGAGTCGCCCGATGAACGGGCTGACCAGGAACGCACCGGCCTTGGCGACCATCATGGCCTGCAAGGGCTGGAACACCAACGTGAGGTTGGTCTTGATGCCGCGGTCGGAGAAGGCCTTGCACGCCTTCAGGCCGTCCACGGTGGTGGGCAGCTTGACGACGATGTTGGGCGCGATCTTGGCGAGAACCTCGCCCTCTTTCATCATGCCGGCGTAGTCGGTGGCGATCACCTCGCCGGAGACCGGGCCCGAGACCACCTTGCAGATCTCCTCGAGCCGCTTGTGGTAGTTGACCTTCTCCTTGGCGATGAGCGAAGGATTGGTGGTCACGCCGTCGAGCACGCCCAGGTCGTTGGCCTGCTTGATTTCATCGAGGTTGGCGGTGTCAACGTAGATCTTCATGGCGTGGCTCCGGGCGGGGTGCGGGTGGCTGTGGTCGGCGAAGTGTAGCGAACGGGGGCTTGCCCAGTCGCATCGCCACGGGGGGCCCTTTGGATGCCGCGAAACCGCCAAATGGCGCAACCGGTCACGACGGCTCACACATACGTCTTGCGGTTGTAGACCAGCCATTCGAGCATCACCAGCCCCACGGCCGCCAGCAGCAGCCAGGGCCACAGGCGGCGCTGGGTCTTGTCGTCAGCGCCTTTGCCCGAGGCCTGCACCGACTTGGCGGGCAGGTCGAGGGTGTCGCGGGCTGCCACGCTGGACTCCGGGGGGTCGAAGAGGTTGACGGCGATGGTGCGGACGGCGCTGCCGCCGTCGGCTTCATCGCGCGGCCCGGGGGGGCCGGACCAGCGGAGCGTGTACACGCCTGTCTTGCGCAGGGGGCCGAAGGTGACCGCGCGGTCCTGGCCCGCGATCAGACGCACCGACTGGTTGTCGGGGGTCTTGAGCACCGCGTCGCGCACGCCTTCGGGCAGGTCGGTGTTGAGCATCGTGCCGACGGGGATCTGCTGGGCGAGCGCGGCGTCCGCCTGGCCCAGGTAGCCGACGCTCGACGCCAGGAACAGCACGAAGCTCACGTCGAAGGGCCAGTTGCTGTCCAGCGAATCGAAGCACACGATCAGCGCCCGCGTCGCGTCCTGGGCGGCCTCGATGATGAACGGACCGCCGGTGCCCCGCGCGATCACGCGCACGTTTTCGTCGGCCCGCACCGGCATCGGCCTGGACACGACCAGGGCGTTGAGCGAGATCAGTTCGAGCGCCGGATGATCGCGCACCCAGTCGGCGGCGACGTCGGGCTGGGGGTTCTCGATCGCGGGGCCGAGCGAGAGCCCCCGCATCAGCGGCACGGCCCCGAAGATCAGGAACTTACCGCCCGGCATGGGCGCCGACGTGCCCGCGGCGCTCTTGCCCGCCTCCCCCAGCGGGTCGGCGGGGTTCACCCGGTCCATTACGAATACGTCGTACTCGCTGGTGCGTCCGGTCTTGAGCACGTCGGCGTACTGCGCGGGGGTCAGCACCTCGGCCTTGTTCACGATCAGGCCGCCCAGCGCCGACTCAAGGAACAGATTGCCCGCGGTCACCAGCGCGACGTTCAGCCGCTTGGCGGGCGGGACGATGATGCGCGCGGCGTTGTCGGCCATCAGCGCGTCGTCTTTGGTCAGCCGCGCCGCGATCACGGCGCGCTCTGGCTTCTCCATCCGGAACACCACGCCGCCGGTCGTCACGTCGCCGGGCTTGGCGCCCTGCACCCGCACCGACTTGACCGCCGACACGACGCCGTCGATGCTCAGCTCGACGTCTTCGCTGTGGTCGCCCGGGTCGTTCGATTGCAGGCCGACGAACACCGCGAGCTCGCCCGGCTTGTCGTAGGGTCGCTCGGCCCGGAGGGCCGTGATGGCCGTGTTCACGGTCTTGGCCTTGCCCGTGGCGCGGTACTCCAGACGCGTATCGGGGTGCAACTGGAGCTTGTTGACATCCGGGATGGCGCCGTCGGACCAGAGGTACAGCGGCGAGCCGGGGGTCATGCCGACGCCCTCGATGACCTTGGGGCCGACGTACGCCGTGGCGAGCTTCATCGCCTGATCGATCGACGTCGGCGCGTCGCTGGGCTGGATCGAGCGGATGGCCTGTTTGAGCAGCCCCTTGTTGGTTGTGAACGTCTGCACCACGTCGGCGCTGGTGTCGAAGGCGATCACCATGGCCTCGCCGGATTGGGATGACTCGAACAGGCCGCCCGAAGGCAGCTCATCGACGAACCGCTCGGCGTCGATCTTGGCCTTGTCGAGGCGCGACATGGGGCGGCCGTTGGACATCTCGTCCATGGTCGCCATGCTGGCCGAGCGGTCGATGAGGATCACGCCCTTTTCGCCCGGCCCGGAGTCCCCCTTGCGCTGCGGCTGCGCCACCGCGAGCAGGGCCGCCGCCAGCACGAGAAGCTGGAGGAACAGCAGCAGGTTCCGCCGGAGCCGTTGGAACGGCGCGTTGGCCTGCAGGTCCTGCACGGCCTTCTTCCACAGCAGCGTGCTCGACACCTCCAGCTCGCGCCGCTTGAGCTTGAGGAAGTAGAGGATGATGAGCGACGGCACGGCGATGGACGCCGCGATCGCGCCGATCATGGGGGTGAGCCACGTCATTTGAGCACCCCCCTCGCCCGCAGGTATTCGAGCATGAGCGACTCGACCGAGAGGTCGCTCTGGACGACGATGTGGGCGATCTCGCGCTGGGCGCAGAACAGCCGGAGCCGGTCGCAGTACGCCGCGAGGGTTTGCTTGTACCGCTTCAAGAGCGGCGCCGAGATGGTGACCTCGGTGCGGTCGCTGTCTTCAACGTCACGCAGGCGCAGGTCGCCGCCGAGGGTAGGGTCGATCTCCTGAGGGCTGAGCACCTGGATGCACACCACGTCGTAGCCGCGCCCGACGAGGTAGCGGAGGCCCTGCTCGTAGCCTTCCTTGTAGAGAAAGTCGGAGAGGATGACCATGACGCCCTTGCCGCTGCGGGCAAGGGCGATGCGCTTGCACGCCTCGGTGAAGCGGGAGGGTCCGAACGGAGAAAGCGCGCACAGGAAGGCGCCCAACTCGGCGGCGCGGCGCTTGCCGCGGAGGTTTTTCACGGTGCCAACGATGCCCCCGGCGCCACCGGACACAGGCGGGGCGCTCGGACCCCCGTTGACCGGAGACTCGGCCGCGTCGACAGGCACGGATTGGTCCGCGATCGCCGTCACGCTGACCCGGTGGAGGTTGGCCAGACCGACATACGCCACGGCGGCGGCGGCCCGCTGGACGAAAGCGAACTTCTCTGGCTCGCCGCAGCCCATGCTCTCGGAGCAGTCAACGACGACGTGGAGCGAGAGGTCTTCCTCTTCCAGGAACAGCTTCATGAAGAGGCGGTCGAGGCGCCCGAAGATGTTCCAGTCGATGCGCCGCAGGTCGTCGCCGACGACGTACTGGCGGTGGTCGGCGAACTCGATGGACTCGCCGCGGCGCTTGGAGCGGCGTTCGCCCTTCATCCGGCCCACAAACACCTTGCGTGAGGCGACGTCGAGCTGCGTCAGGCGCGCAACGAGCGGGCCCGAGAGCAGGTCGTCGAGCTTGGCGGGGCGGGTTGGAGCAGCGGTGCGGAGCACTCGAATTCAACTCAGAGAGAACAGAGGGAACGGAGGGGAATCGGAGGGGAGATTTGTGTGGGTCTTGGTTGTCGTGGGGTCTGGGAAAACGCGTGTAGAGAACAGAGGGAGACGGAGGCAGAGAACCGGATTGCAATCGGAGTTACCATGTCTATGAAGCGGTGGGACTGGGACTGTTGGCGGCGACTTCGGCTTGATGCCTGAGTTTCGCCGTGACGCCGGGGCCATGGATGCGCCGGTGGACGCCCTCCACCAGGCGGGTTTCGTTGAAGTTGATCAATAGCCCGAGCGGGAGATTGGTGGCGCGGAGATAGCTCTGCACCTGGGCGAGGTGGATGTTTGCTACTTTGTCCACGGACTTGAGTTCAACGATCACCAGATCGGCCACCACCAAATCGAGCCGCTGCTCGGGTAGCACGATGTCCTTGTACGGCACCCGCACGGCCACCTGCTCGGCGCACTTAGTTTGCTGACGCCCGAGTTCATGAACCAGCGCGGCTTCGTACAGCTTCTCAACCAGCCCCGGGCCTAGAAGCCGGTGCACCTCGATCGCGCACCCAATGATGCGCTCCGTGAGCGCGTTCCACTCTGGCGGAATCGGGACACACCGGGCGTTTGTTGATTCAGCACTCATCGCGATCACGCTGACACAGGCGTCCAGTTCACGAGACCCGCCCAATCCGCCCACTCTGTCCAACTCCGATCTCTACCGGTATTCACCCCACGCCATCGGCCGCCGATGACCCAATCTCAATCCGCCCTCCGATTCCCCTCTGTCCTCTCCGATCCCTCTGAGTTGAAACACATCACGTCCCCTTCGCCGGCACGCGCGGCACGATTTTCAACATCTCGCCCACCAGATCATCCGGGTTCACCTTCTCCGCCTCGGCCTCGAAGTTCAGGATGATCCTGTGGCGCAGGGCCGCCTTGGCCACCGCGTCGATGTCGGCGTACGCCGCGTGGTAACGCCCATCGCACAGCGCCTTCACCTTGGCTCCCAGGATCAGCGCCTGGGCCGCGCGGGGGCTGGCGCCGACACGGATGTACTTGCGGGTCAGCTCGGGGGCCGAGTCGTTGTCGGGGTGGGTCGCAAGCACCAGCCGGGCGGCGAGTTCCTTGACGTGCGGCGCCACGATGACGCCCCGGACCAGCTCCTGGCCGGCGATGATCCCCGGCCCGTCGAGCCGCGGCGAGACCTTGGGCGTCGTACCGCCGGTGGTCCGGTCCATGATCGTCATCAGCTCGTCGAGCTTGGAGTAGCCGACGATGAGCTTGAACAGGAAGCGGTCGAGCTGGGCCTCGGGCAGCGGGTAGGTGCCCTCCTGCTCGATGGGGTTCTGGGTCGCCAGCACCAGGAACGGGGCGGGGAGCTTGTACTGCGTGCCGCTCACCGTCACGCTGCGCTCCTGCATCGCCTCGAGCATGGCGCTCTGGCTCTTGGGCGTGGCGCGGTTGATCTCGTCGGCCAGCACGATGTTTGCGAACACCGGGCCCTTGCTGAACTCGAACTTCCGGCGTCCGGTCTGCGGGTCCTCCATGACGATGTTGGTGCCGGTGATGTCGCTGGGCATCAGGTCGGGCGTGAACTGGATGCGGCTGAACGCCAGGTTCAGGCTCTCGGCGAGGGTGCGCACCAGCAGCGTCTTGCCCAGGCCGGGGACGCCCTCGAGCAGGATGTTGCCGCCGACGAACAGGCCGGTCAGCACGCCGTCAACGATCTCGCGGTGCCCGACGATCACCTTGCCGATCTCCTCCTGGAGCCCGGCAAACGTGTCGCGGAACTTGGCGCACAGGGCTTTGACTTCTTCTGGTGTGGTGGTCATTTCTTCAACTCAGAGAGCTCGGAGGGAGCAGAGCGGAATCAGAGGGGCGTGTTGGACGTGGGCGCTGGGATGTGGGCAGTGTCGGGAAGTCGTTGGACCGCCGCGAGATCGAGATGCGCTGGAAGGGCTCGGAGGGGAATGAAGAAGGGAGTGGAATCAAAGCTCCTGATTCTTTCGCTTTTCACTTTTCACTGTTCATTTTCCTGATCCCCCATCCCTTCGCGTGCCTTTCGTTTGGCGCGGAGCAGGCGCGACATGCCGTCCTGCTCGGTGCCTTGATCGCCCTGGGAGGGCTTGACGGCCTTGGTTTCGATGGGCGCCCTCGGCGCGGAGACGACCGGGCCGGGCGCGGGACCGTCGGTCGGCGCCTCGAACTTGGTCTGCGCCTTGGCGGCGGCGTCGGCGGCCTTCTCGGCCATCCGGGCCCGGGCCTTCTCTCGGGCCTGCAGAAGGGTCTGGCCCTCGACGCCACGCTTGTCCGCCGCCCGCGAAGCCCCGCGCCGGAGCGTGCGGACAATCGCTGGGATGTCGATGCGCACGCGCCGGACCGCCACGTCCACCAGGAACAGGCCGATCGCCGCCAGTGCTGTCGCAAGCCACACCGGGCGAAGGGCCACGGGCATGGTCAGGCCGTCACGGGTGAAGAGGTCGTCCTTGGTCGGGTCCGGGCCGAGCACGCGCCCACCTGTCAGGGCCGCGGCCTGCTCCAGCAGCGGCGCGTTGTCGTGCAGGGTGCGGTATTCATCGGCGCCGGTGCGGGTGATCGCCACCTGGGCCGAACCGCTCTCCAAGCCGGCGCCGTCGGGTCGCGGCGCGTCGTATCGCAGGTTGACGAGATACGCCCCTGCCCCCGCGCTGGTGAATCGCCCCTCGTACCGCCCCGGCCCGGTCTGACGCACCTCGAAGGGCAGCGAGGCCAGCTCGGGCGAGATCGCCCGGGCGTCGACCTTGGCGAAGTTCAACGGCTCGCCGGCGGCGTCGAGCATCGTCACGATCACATGGGTCTGATCGCCCTCGTTCTGCGTCACGACGCTCACGTTGTTCGACCCGCCGGGGCGCATGACCCAGCGCACGTGCTGCTCCCAGAACGAGCGGAAATGGTCCCACGACAGCCACGACGGGCTCCAGCGCGACGCCGAGTCGCTCGTGATCGCCACGGTCCGACCCAGCCCGAACTGCCACTGCGCCGTGATAGGGTCGGGGTTTTCGCCGGGCGCGCGGCTTGTGATCTGCGACAGGCCCTCGCGGTCGGCGGTGACGACGTAGCCGGTGATCGGCGGCAGCAGCTGCCCCATCCCGCGCATCGTTTCGGTGGCGCCCCCGACGCTCGGGCGGATCGGATCGCCCTCCCAGATCAGCGTCCGGCTGACGGTCTGCGCTTCCTTGATGAAAATCTGCGGCAGCTTGGCGATCTGGCCGAGCTGGTTGATGGCGTAGTGGTTGCCGCCGGTCATCTTGGCCATGTTGGCCATGGTGCCCCCGAACGAGCCGCCGTGCGGGAAGACCTCGACGCAACTGATCGTGATCTTGGAGGCCACGAACTGCGCCAGCATCGAGGCGGGCGGCCCCTGCGGGTCGCCGTCGGAGATGACCAGGACATGCTTGAACCCCGCCTTGGCGTTCTGCAGGGCCGTGAGCGCGTCCTGCAGCGAGGGCGTGTAATCAAACATGTCGCTGAAGCGCAGGTTCTGGATCGCCTTGCCGACATCTACGCCGTCGCCCTTGGGGGCGAGCTGGTAGACCCACCCGTGCCCGGTCATGGCGTTCTCGATGATGCCGACCAGGTCCAGGCGGCTCAAGGCCCCCACCGCCGCCTCGGCGGTCTTCTGCCCCCAGAAGTTGCCCTGCGGCATCTCGCACGAGTGCATGATCAGCACCATGGCGCCGCGCGGGATCTGGCGCTTCTGGGGCGGGTCGAGCTTCACGGGCAGGGCATCGGCCAGGGGCGTACCGATCCAGCCTCCAGCCCCAAAGGAGTTGGGCCCCCCCACCATCACCAGCCCGCCGCCTGAATCACGCACATACGCCACCAGTTCCTGCATCTGCCGCCCGCTGAAGCTCGACGCAGGCACGTCCACCAGCATCACCGCGTCGTACTTCTGAAGCTCCACGAGCGACTGCGGCCCGTTGCTGGGCGGCATCACCTCGACCCCCAGCTTGCCCGCGTTGAGCACCCGCGCGATCGGGTCGGCGGCCTTGTCGTCGTCCGCCAGCAGGAGCACCCGGCCCTCGGTGCTGACAAACGTGACGGCCTGGGCCTTGTTGTTCTGAACGTAGCGGTCCGCCTCCGGCTGGTCGGGCTCGAACACCGCCTCGAACTGCTGCGGCCCGCCCTGCGCGAGCTCGACCGGCACCTTCAGAACGTTATTGCCCTCGACGAGCTGCACCTTCTCCATGTTCCCCGGTTCGCGCGGCGTCAGGTCGTAGGGCTTGCCGTTGACCATCAGGCCGATCTTGCCCGACGTGGCCCGCGTCGCCGTCAGCATCAGGCGCACGTCCACGGTCTGCCCCTTGCGGGCGGTGGACGGCGCCACCACCTGGTCGAGCATCACCTCGCCCTTGATGTCGTACGCCACCGGCAGCACGTCGATCGGGACGCCCGCGGCCTTGGCGGCCTGGGCCGCGTCGAGAAGGCTCCCCTTGTTCTCGTTCCCGTCGCTGAGCACGACGATGCGCCCCGCGGCGTCCTCCGGCTTGACCGCGAGCGCAAGCTGCACCCCTTCGGCCAGGTTGGTCGCCTCGCGCGGGCCGGGGTCCCAGTCATCCCCCTTGACCAGGCGGTCCTGCACCAGCACCGCCGGGGGCACAGCCGCCGAGGGAATCTCCTGCGCCCGCCCCTGCTCCGCCGCCGTGATGACGCCCAGCCGGTCGTCGCGCTGCGCGCTCTTGACCGCCTCCGACATCTGCTTCTTCAGCTTGTCCATGCCCGACGGGGGCATCGACTGGCTCTTGTCCACGACCAGCACCACCGCCACGCCCTTGGCCACGCGGCGCAGGCTGGGCTCGCTGAGCGCCGCGGCGAGGATCGCGAACACCAGGCAGCGGATGACGATTGCCGTCCACCGCCCGGTGCGCCCAAGCCCCGACAGGCTGCGTCGCGACAGGACAAACACCAGCACCCAGCAGATGGGGGCGAGCAGCAGCCACAGCGGGCGCTCGGTCTGAAAGGGGCCGAAGATCATCCGGGGCCTCCCAGGCCGGGGACCCTGAACACGCTGATCCGGTGGTTGCCCGCGTCGCAGACATAGGCCTCGCCGCGGGCGTAGGCGATGCCCCAGGGGGCATCGAGCTCGCCGACGCCCCGCCCGCGCCGGCCATACACCGCCACGCCCGCCGCGCGGTCGATGTCCACGCGCTGCACCCGGCTGTTGCCCTGCTCGGCGATGAGGAGCGTCCGATCCGGCAGCTGGCACATGCCGCAGGGGTAGTTGAACTCGCCCAGACCGGTGCCCGGGGCCGCGCCGGCTCGCCCGATCCATTTCTTGAGCGTCCCGTCGAGCGTGAACAGCCCGACCCGGTGGTTGCACTCATCGACAACCACGAGCGTCCGGGTCTGCTTGTCGAGCACGAGTGATTGCGGGCGCCGGAACTGAACGTGCGCCGGGTCCTCACCGTCGCCCTCGGCGCCGAAGCTGAAGATGAAGTCGCGGTTGGCGTCGAACACGCTGACGCGGTCGTTCCCGCCGTACTCGCTGACGTAGTAACGCCTTCCCTCCGGCGATGTTCCTTCAACCGCGAGCACATCGGATGGGAACGTGAAGTGGCCGGGCTCGGGCCCGTAACCTCCCCACTGCAACGCGATCGGGTTGTCGCTGCCGGGAGTCAATGGCGGCGGGTACGCGGCGACCCGGTGCTCGTGCGAATCAGCCACGAACCAGACCGGTGCGGACGAGCCGCCGCGCGTCGCCGGTTCAACGAACGAAATCCCCGTCGGCTTGCCGCGGTCCAGCGCCGGCATGGTCCACCAGCAGACAGGCCTGCCGTCGGACGCGATGATCTGGCATCGACCGGTCATGTCCACGACGCAGATGTTCTCGCCGTCGGTGTCGATGGCCCGCGGCTTGACGAACTGGCCGGGGGCGCGCCCGGGCTCACCGATGACCCGGGCGTCGGGCAAGGGCGCTGCGGCGGCGTCGCCGGCCTGACCCGCGGCCTCACGGCAGCCGATCAGACTCATCGCCGCCATCAGCAGCATCAGCGCCGCTCCGCCCCGGATCAGGGCGCGCGGCCGGAGCCACGCAAGCCCCGCGAGCAGGGTGATCGCGATCCCGATCAGGAGCAACCAGAGCGTCCCGGCGGTGAGCTGCTCGTCCCGGAGATAGTGCAGCAGGCTGAGCATGTGCTGGCTGAGGGTGGCCTCCGAAGGCGGAGAGACTACCACCGCGGCCTCGATGTCGTGAAAGCTCAGGGCCAGCATCACCAGCCCCGACGACAGGAACAACCCGGCTCGCGGGCGCCCCAGAGCGGCCCACCACGGGGCCAGCCCGGCGCCGGCGAGCAGGCGGGCGTCGCGGAGTTCGCCCGGCTCGACGCGCCCCGCCCACCATCCAGCCAGCGCCGCGACCGCTCCGAACCGGACGATGTGGGCGATCACCACGCCGGCGTAGGTATCGGTGATGAACCCGAGGCGGGCGGACGCCGCGCCGAGGGCCGACAGGCACGAACCGATGAGAACCCCGGGGGCCAGCGCGCCGGCCAGCCAGAGCGCGAGCGTCCAGCGGGCCGCGCGGCGCGGACCCGAGCGATCCGGTGCGCCGGCGCCAACACACGTCGCGGCCGCGATCAGCACGCCGCTGAACCCCACCGCGAGGGCAACCTGCGTCGAAACCCACACGGACCCGCCGGACTCCTGCCAGAACCGGCGCAGCGACGAGGCTTGCTTGAGGTGCAGCGCCAGGATAATCGCGGGCACGACCACGGCGACGCACCAGACGAGCATCGCCAGGGCGGCGGTCCGCCGCGAGCCGGGCTCCCGCGGCTCGGCGGCCTCTGTTCCGCCATCGGGGCGCTCGCGTGTGATGAACCATGCCAGCAGCAGACCCGCCGACAGGGTGCAGAACATCAGGGGCAACGCGGCGCGCCAGGCGCCGGGCGAGCCGCCGGTTTCCTGCAGCTGTCGCCAGACGGAGATGGCCCACGTGTCGATCTGCGCGACATGGAGAGGCACCGCGCTGCCGAGCATGACGAGCGATACGACGCAAGCCGCCCCGAGGATCGCACGGGTGAGCGAAGATATCAGCACAAGAGGCGTGCGGATGGGCCCCGCGCCGCTGAGCCGCAGGGCATCGAGTGTGGATGCATCCACGCCGGCCGCCGCCGGCGCGAGCACCAGCAGGGCCAGGGGCCACGCCCAGAGCACCAGTCCACCGAGCGCCTGGGCCCACCGGATGACCTCCCACCACGCCCCGGGTCCGAGGCGCTCGAGCCAGTCGCCGAGGCTCGTGCCCGGGGCGCGGAGCAAGCCCCACGACGCGTACACGAGGTACTGCGGCAGCAGCAGCGGGGCCAGGGCGCTCAGGGCGATCATCCGTGGGCGGGTCCGCGCGGCCCAGGCGGCGGGCAGCGCGAGGATCGTGGCCAGCACGCCGACAACCACGCAGACACCAAGTGTGCGGGCGCCAATGGCCCAAACGCCGGTCCCACCGGGGCCCGGGCCCGACGGCGCGCCGGGGGGGAACGCCGGAGCCGTGAACGGAGAACCGCGGGCGGCCGCGACCGCCGCGCCCGCGACAACCAGCCCGGTGCAGCCCAAAGCAACGCCCAGCGCGGCGTAGGAAATCAGCGGCGCCGTCGCGCCCTCACGCCGAGACGACATCAGCCCAGCTCCGCGGCGACGATGGCCTGTGAGCGTGCCATGGCCCCCATCACTTCGCGCATCGAGGGGCCGCCTGCCGAGTCGGCGGCGCCCTCGACCACAAACGGCGCCAGGTCGCGGCGCATCTGGTCCATCAGCGCGGGGCGGACGGGCATGTTGTGAGATTCCGACTCCATCAACCATCGCTCGGACTGTTCGGACACCAGGAACCGCACCAGGAGCGCCGCGCCGACGGGGTTCGCTCCGCCCGCGACAACGCCGGCGGTATTGGGCAGGTACATCGGTCCCCAGCGCTCGGGGTGAGCATCGGTCGGCCCGTGGCACACCGCCCGCCCCGCCACGGGCCACCCCTCGCGCTGCCCGCTCCACACGTCATCGGTGTCGGTAAGGCCCAGCGAGCACTCGCCCTGTGCCACGGCACGGACCACCGCCGAGTTGCCATCGACCATCCGGGCGCCGCCTTTCTTCAGCCGGCGCAGCCAGCGGCTGAACTCGTCTTCACCCGCCCACGCGAGGATCGCGGCAAAGTGCCCGCGGGTCGTCCCGAACTGCGGGCGCGCGATTGCCGGCGCGGCGGCACAGAACTGGTCTGACATGATGTTCATCAGCGCCGGGTCGTTGGCGGAAGCGAAGCGGCGTGTGTGGTACACGACCATACGGGCGCGCCGGGCGAAGCCGATCCAGCGGGATGGCGCGTCGACCTGAACCGTTGCCGCCCCGCTCGGAGGCGGCTCCGCCAGCGGCAGCAGGTCTTGTGGGAGCACCGCCAGGACGCCCTCGGCGGCCAGCATCGCGGTGAGGAACGGCTCGCTCGACCAGAAAACGTCCGCCCCGGCGCGGCCGGATCGATGCTCGGCGCGGAGCCGTTCGACCAGGCCGGTGGTCTTGGTTGCCTCCGTGTCGCCCTTCATGCGGACGGTCAGGCCGGTCTGGCGCTCAAACACAGCGAGGAGGGGGCGGGCGATCACGTCGTCGGCGCTGGTGTACACCACGACGGAGTCTGCAGGATCAGGGCGGTGACGAGCACAAAAGGCCAAGCCTGCGCCGGCGAGCGCGGAGGTCATGGAAAACAGTGCACGCCGGCGGGAGATGTCGGGCATCCGGGCGCTCATGGGCGCAGGGCGGTGGTGGCTCGGGGCCGCGTGCACTTCGACGCTTACTTGGGGTTGGGAGCCGGGCTTTTGGCGTCGCTGGCCGGGGCTGGGGCTGGAGCGGGGGCGGTCGCCGATGGAGCGGGCGTCGGCGTCGCCGAGGGCTTGGCCTTCTTTTCCAGCCGCCCGAAGTAGTTCTTCACCGCGTCCTGATACTCGCGCGGCACCTGCTTGTTCTCAATGGCCTCGGCGGCCGCCTTGCTGCCCGCGTCCACCGCCTCGGTGAACTGCTGCTTGGCTTCGCCCTTGACCTGCTCGCCGCCCTCGAGCACCTGGGTGCCGATGATCGGGCCGCCCTGGTTGGGGCCCTTGACCTTCTGCTTGTCGAGATTGAACTCCGCCTCGACCGCTCGCCCCGAGCCGCCGTTGGCCCGGCCCGGCCCCTTGCGCGGACCGTTCTTCCACGAGTTCGACTGGCCGGGATTCTGCGACAACTTCGACCCGTTCCCGCCCTGGCACATCGACTGCCCCAACTGCGCGAGCTGCTGCTTCACGGCGTCCGACGCCGACTGCATGTTCTTCAGCGCCTCCTCGGCCATCTCCATCTGCGAGAGCTGGTCGCCCATGTCGCCCATCGAAGCGCCGGGCTTGGACCCCTGCGCCCCCTGCGCCGCCTTCTGCATCGCCTGCGCCAGCCCGCTCATCTGCTTGCCGGCGCCCTTGTTGGCCTGCGCCTGCTGCTGCATCTGCTTCTTCTGATCCGGCGACAGGTTCTGCGCACTCTCCAGCGCCTTCTTGAGCGCATCGGGGTCCATCGCCAGCTTCGGGTCCAGGCCCGCCTCGGCGAGCTTCCGCTCCAGCTCCTTCTGGTCCTTCGAAAGCTGCTCCATCTGCTTGGCCATCTGCTCGAGGGCCTTGGCAAGCTGCTTCTTCTGCTCGTCGGTGAGCTGGTTCCCCGCCGCCTTGGCCATCAGCTTGGACATCTCGGCGTTGGCCTGCTTGATGTCGCCCTTCTGCAGCGCCTGGGCCATGGACTGGAGCTCTTCCGGCCCGCCGCTGGGCTGGCGCAGACCCTCCAGGCGGCTCTTCATCTCCTCCATCGCCTTGGCCTGATCGTTCTCGCGCAGCTCGTTCAGGCGGTCGTCCAGCGTGGTCAGCTTCTTGATCTGATCGCGCTTGAGGTCATCGGCCGACTGCGGCTGCGTCGCGTCGTCCGGTTTGTCGGGGCCCTTGGGGTCTTCGGTCTTGGGTTCTTCGGCGAGCTTCTTGTCCACCTTCGACAGCAGCTCGTTCAGCTTGTCTTCCTGCGCCTTGATCTCCGCCTTGGCGTTGATGATCTCCGCCCGCTGCTGCTCGACGCGGGTCCGCTTGGACAAGAGGCTCAGCACGTCGCCCTGCGGGATGTAACCCGCGAGAAGAAACGCCACCGCCAGCGCCGGCGGAACCCACCACGTCCGCGGCACCGTGATCCGGACCGCGTCGCGCACCACCACGCGGCGCGCCACGCCGCCGGCGAGTTCAACCGCCGCCGCCGACCACGGGTCGTCCTGCCCCCGAACGCACAGCGCGGTTGAGAGCGTCTCGCGGAGCTGGGCCCCGGCGTCGACCATCCGGGCCACCACCAGGCGCGAGGGACGGGCCAGGAAGGTCCACAGCGCCGCGGCCGCCGCCGCCATGGCCAACGCTGCCACCCACGCCCACTTCCAATCGATGATGAACGCGAACACTCTCTCGGCGAGCCGCATCGCCAGCATGGCCCCGGCCGCCGCCGTCAGGCACACCACCAGCCGCCGACCCAGCGAATCCAGCGCGATCCGCCACGCGGCACGGGTGAGCACCCTGTCGATCTCGCTCATGGGAAGGCTCCAATGAAGCTCAGAAACACCGGATGAGATTCTCGGCGGACCGCCCAGCAACCAATCCTATGTACGCCCCATCGCCCAAGCGGGTGCGGGTTCCGGCTCGCCAGGGTGAAGCGCCGGGCCCCGGCATCGGGTTCACGGCGACCTGGGAATAACCGGTTTCTTGGCTCGGAGCCCGGCGGTGATCTCGCCGAGCCGCTTCAAGGCGGGCTTGGCCCGCCCGTCCACGGTCACCAACCCCCCCAAAGGCATATCCGGACCGTCGGGGGTATCGAACAGCTGCTGCCAGCACACGCTCTTGACCTGGGGCTTGCTGAGGGCGACGAGCAGGGCGTGCTCCATCCAGCTCACCTGAGATTCCGGGCTCCAGGCGGCCCGCCAGAATCCGGCGGAGCCGCCGTCGGCGGTCCCGTTGGCGGGCCCGCTCGGGCAACCGATGGCCGAGACGTGCAGCGGCTTCTCAAACTCCGCGTACGTGTCCAGCATGGCGCTCAACTCGAGCATGTCGCGGGCCCATCGGCCGCCATTCGAGGAACGCTGCTCGCCCATCTGAACCCGCAGGGCAAACCCGTCGACCTGGACACCCGATCCCAGCACCAGTTCCGCGAACAGCAGCGGCGCCACGCTCTGGGTGTTGCTGAACGCGTGCTCGCCGAACGGCTCACTGATCTCGACAAAGACCGGCGCCGCCGGGTGCAGCTTGCGGACGGTCATCACCGCCACGCGCGTCAGGTCCACCATCTGCTCGACCGTCAGCGTGAACCCGTGGTTCACGTTCAGCCCGCCGGCGATCACCCATCTCGACACGGTCCTCCGGTACCGCGTCACCACCCGCTTGGCGTGCTCGTACGCGAACTCTCGCAACGATTCGTAGTCGTGGTTCCAGACGTGCAGCCATTCCGGGCACCCCCGCGGCGTGAGGTCGATCACCGGCCCCCCGCTGACGGGCAGCTTGGCGTGACGCACCGCCCACTCCACCCACCGGTCCTTGCGGGTGAAGTCAAACCGGCCCTCCTCCGGCTCGATCTTGCTCCACCGGAGGGGAACATGCACAAAGTCCGCCGTCGCGGAAACCACCTTCTGCAGCGGCTCGGCGAACTGGTCCGCGTGCACCGCGACGCCCACCTGCGGTCGGTCATCGTCGGCGAGCCGGGCCATGAGGCGGCGCTGCGCATCGCGCATCGCCAGCAACTCGCCCGCCACCAGGGCGGTCCGCAGGCTCTCCCGCGCCGCGTTGGCCCCTGATCCCGCCGGCGCCGTCAGCGCCTGCGTGAAGAGTTCGCGCGATTTGTCCAGCCCGCGCATGATCGGGTCGTCCGCCGAGAGGTCCGACCAGCCCCACTCCTCGATCTTGTTCAGCAGGAGCATGATCCGCCGGCGTGCAAGCTCGGTCTCCAGCGAATACGGCGCCTCCCGGTCCGGCAGAAGACACGTCCGGAGCTGCAGCACCCCCAGCGGCCCGCACTCCACCGGCACGCTGAGAGCCGCCGAGCCCGCGAACGACTTCCGGCACGACAGCCCCGCCACGCCGCCAGCACCGCCCACCGTGGCCGTGCCCACCGACCCCGGCACCGGGAGGTCTTCCTTCCCGATCAGGTACGCCCCGCGGATCGCGGATGTAACCGCCGTCGCGGCGGGGGCTTGCGGAGCATCGGCAACGGCGAACGACAGCATGAGCCGGGGCGTGGGGGTCTCGAAGGTCGGCGCGGCCCCCACGGCTGAGCCGCGGGCGACCTCGGTTGAGGCTGGCCCCATTGTGACGGGTTGGGCGAATCTGGCAAGCGACCCCGAGCTCACAGCCATTCTCCACGAACTTCACGAACCGAGCCGACGCCGGACCTCGCCCGCCGGGATCCGGCATTTGTTGGGAAATGAGCCTTTGCCATGCCAACCGGCACCAGAAGACTCCCCGTAGAATCCGCCGCTCATCGGCGCCGAGCCTAGCCCACCAACTGCATCAGCACCATGCCCCCCTGTGACGCCAAGGCCATGTCAGCCGTGCTGGAAACCCATCTGGCCCTCCCCAACCGCCGCCAGGGCAAGGTTCGGGATTTGTACGACTTGCCCGCTGGCATCGATGCCCTTTCCACCGCCGGCGCGTCGCTGCTCATGGTCGCAACAGACCGGATTTCGGCGTTCGACGTGGTGATGCCGACCGCCGTCCCCGGCAAGGGCGCCCTGCTGACCGAGCTCGCGTCCCGCTGGTTCGCCTTCATCGCCGAGAGGGGGCTCGCCCGGTCGCACCTGCTTTCCACGGATACCGACCTGTTGACCTGCCTCAGCGCGGCCGACCGGCGGCTGATCGCGGGGCGGTCGATGATCTGCCGACGCTGCCGCGTCGTCCCGATCGAGTGCGTGGTCCGGGGTTATCTCGACGGGTCCGGCTGGGTGGACTACCAAAGAACCGGCGCCGTGTGCGCCGTCAAGCTCCCCCCCGGGCTGCAGCGCGGCGACCGGCTGCCCGAACCCATTTTCACTCCCGCTACCAAGGAGGCCGTGGGCGTCCACGACGAGAACATCTCCTATGAGCGCGCGTGCGAGCGCGTGGGAAGGGATGTCGTCGACCGCGTCCGCCGGGCCAGTCTTGCGATCTACGACGCCGCCCACGCATTCGCGCTCGAGCGCGGCCTGATCCTCGCCGACACGAAGTTCGAGTTCGGCTTCGAGCTCGACGCCGGCGGGAACCCGACCGACCAGTTGCTGCTGATCGATGAGGTTCTCACCCCCGACTCGTCTCGATACTGGGACGCCGCCGGCTGGAAGCCCGGACACGAGCAGCCCAGCTTCGACAAGCAGTTTCTCCGCGAATACCTGAACGGCCTTGTGGCCCGGGGCGAGTGGGACAAGCAGGCCCCCGGCCCGCAACTCCCGCCGGGCGTTGTCGAGGGCACTCGGTGCCGCTACGAGGAAGCGCGCCGGCGCCTCTTCGGTTGAGCCGCTTCAAGCTACGCCGCGGGGGACAACGCGGTCAGCGCCCGCGAGACAAGCTGGCCCCGGCTGGTCGCGCCCAGCTTCTTGTGAAGCGCCTTGACGTGGTCGTGCACCGTGTGTGGGCTGCGGGACAACTGCTCGGCGACCTGCCTGACAGACATCCCCGTCGCCAGCAGCTCGAGCACCTCCCGCTCGCGCTCCGTGAGCGGCTTGGTCTCCGGAGCATCCAGCGCACGCCCGAAGGCGTCGGAAGCACGCCCGCTGAGGACCCGCATCGCCGCCGCCAGCAGCGCGGCGTCCTCATCGCTCGGCGCCGCCATGCCCGTCAGCCCACCGATCTCCACGTCGATGACCATTTGAGAACCGTCCGAGGCCCGCCTGTCGGGTGTGACCGTGGCGACCAGCGCAGACGAGCACCCCATCCGCTCCACCCAGAAAACCGACTGCCCGGGCCCGGCCCGATTCGACCACGCGGCGTGGTCCACCAGGCTCACCACCGGCTCGGACTGCAGACACCGGTCGCCCGCGTCCCACGAATCGACCAGCCACGAGGACGAGCAATCGTGCGGCCCATTGGTGCTTTCACACAACACGGTGCGGCGCGTTCTGGGGTCGTATGCGCCGACTCCAAAGCGACGATCCTCAGCGCCGCCGACCCCCAAGGCACGCCCGCGAATCCGGCAGGGATTGGCAACCCACGCCGCCGCCAATGCCGACGCGGCCATTGCAAACCAGCGTGTCGTCACCAGGCCCGGCAACGCTCCCAGAGCCGCACCCAACAAAATCCCCCGACGCGCCACGTCCGCGTCGGGGCGACTATTTACCACACCGATCATCATGACGATACTCCCAGACAACGCCCGTACGAATGTGTGAGAACAACTCGAACCGGTCGCCCCTGAGGCTCCTTCCATCGGCGGTTTGCGCAACTCAGAACAGATATCCTCGACCCAAGGACATCCCAACAAGCACCGAGATTCTGGAACTGCTGCGCGGCGCAGTAAACCGGGGTCACTGCGGGCCTTCGATGCCCGCGTTCCTCCGGATTTTTTCTGCCAGCACCCCGGCAAGTCCCTTGTCCTTTCTGGATTCCACTGCAAACGCCGGCTCCAGTCCATCCTGGCGCATGCTCGGGTCCGACGCGTAACTGGTCAGCCGCACGCCCGTCGCATCGACGCGCTTGCCCGGTCGATACACCCGCTCCACCGTCACCAAGACTTCAAGCCGCAGGGGCGCATCCGGCGGCAACGCCGGCCTGGCGACGTCCGACCCCAGGGACTCACGTTGCTGGTCGGCTTCTCCCGCCGCGCTGAAAACCACCTCGACGCGCCTGCGCTCGCGCTGGGCGAGGCCGGTCACCGCGTCGGAGAATCCGGCCGAATGAGGGAGCCACGGCGTCGCGAGTCCGGACGACCCCCGCGCCCGCGTCGTGATCACGCCGCCCTCGGCGTCCACCCGATCCAACTCAAACTGCGCGTCGCGCAGCACATCCTTGGCGGCCTGGAATACCGCCGGGTACCGCCCTGCCGGCACGTCCACAAACGCTGCCCCAGGACGGGACGCGCACCCGGCAAGCGCCCCGGCAGCGACAATCAGAGCCATTCCAATCCAGCGACAACCCATGGCGAGCAGTCTAACGTCTTGGTCCCATGCCCACCCTCCCCACCCCTCCGGGAAACGCCATCGTCGCCCAGTCCGGCGGCCCCTCCGCCGTCATCAACCAATCGCTGGTCGGTGTGATCGAGTCCCTGCGCGGCGTGCCGCAGATCAAAAAGACCCTCGGGGCCCGGCACGGGGTCAAAGGGATGACCACCGGCCAGATCATCGACCTTTCTGGCGTGTCCCCCGACCAGCTTGAGCGCGTTGCCCGCACCCCTTCCTCCGCCCTGGGCTCCACCCGCGACAAGCCCGACTCGGCGTACTGCGAGCGCATCCTGGCGGCGCTGAAACAAAACGACGTCCGCTACTTCTTCTACATCGGCGGCAACGACTCGTCGGACACCTGCCGGATCGTCAGCGAGATGGCTCGTTCAACCGGGTATGAGCTGCGAGCCTTCCACGTCCCCAAGACCATCGACAACGACCTGATGGAGAACGACCACACCCCCGGGTTCGCGTCGGCGGCCCGCTACGTCGCCACTTTCTTCATGGGCGACAACCTGGACAACCGGGCTCTGCCGGGCATCAAGCTCAACGTTGTGATGGGGCGGCACGCCGGATTCCTGACCGGCGCCAGCGCCCTGGCCCGCGTCCGCGAGGACGACGGTCCGCACCTGATCTACATGCCCGAGGCCCCGCTGAGCATCGACAAGCTGGTGAGCGACGTGGACAGCGTCTACCGCAAGCTCGGCCGCTGCCACATCGCCGTCAGCGAGGGGGTGAACAATGAGAAGGGCGAGAGCATCGGTGCGTCGCTCATCCACGGCGAAAAGGACGCGCACGGCAACGCCCAGCTCTCCGGCTCCGGCGCGCTGGGCGACCAGCTTGTCGAGATGCTGAAGAAGCGATTGACCCCCGCCGGCGGCAAGGCCCCGCGTGCCCGCGCCGACACGCTCGGCTATGCCCAGCGCTTCTGGCCCGACGCGTCGCCGGTGGACGCCACCGAGGCCCGGGAGGTGGGGCGCTTCGCCGTGGCCACGGCGCTCAAGGGTGAGCTGGGCGAGGGGTCGGTTTGTATCAAGCGCGCGAGCAAGCCCGGAGAGACCTACCGCGCCCAGATCGGCGTGGTGCGGCTCGATCAGGTCGCCGCCAAGACACGCCACATGCCCGCGGAGTTCATCGCGCCCGGCGGGGCGGGTGTCACACCGGCGTTTGTTGAGTGGTGCACTTCGCTGGTGGGGGATCTGCCAAGGGTGGGGTGGTTGTAACCGAAGCACCCGGGAGCGCTGGGCGATGCAATGCCGATGGAGGCGACCACAGACGCTCGTGGCATGCGGTGCGGCCATCATCACGGCGGGGTTTCTCGTTCTCCTACCCCGAAATTCCCCACCTCACAAAGTGTCGGAGTTCCGCCCCATATCAGAGTTCTGCTTTCTCGATTGCGGCTTTGGACAGGCGGACCGCGCGGTCGTGCTGCGGAACAAGCGCCTCTCAATCATCTGCCATTCCGGGTGGTGCGCCGGGTTCTCCGAGCGGTCGTCGCCGGGGAGTTACCAGGATCACGGTTATCTCCGGACTGACGTATCACCGGGCGCCATGACCGCAATCGCCGTATGTCTTGCCGACAACGGTTTCTGGGACATGACCGATCAAATCAACCCCAACATCGCGGACGGCTCTCAGTGGCTGTTCGTAGCAAGCGACACCGACGGCCATCAGCACGTCGTGTGGGTCTCGAACAAGATGGAAGGTCAGGTGAAGGCGTTGGGCGATAACGTGCTTAAGTGGGCCAAGTCGGTCTGCGCGACTTCGCCGGACCCGTGGGTTGGCATCGACGTCACCCGAGCACGGGAGCTGGTGGACCCAGCGTGGCAAGCTCTTCATGCGCGTCGCCGAGAAACCGCGCCGTGCCAATCCAACTGACCGTTCGTGCCAAGCAACGGCGGCGCCGCCAAGCACCTATTGTTTCACATGCTTGACTGGTCTACATGCCCCGCGGTCGAACGGGTGCCCGAGAAGGTCAGCGGCGCGTGGGTGTTCAAAGGCACCCGCGTCCCCGTTTCGGCGCTCTTCGAGAACCTCGAGGGCGGCGCCACCGTCGGCGAGTTCGTGGAGTGGTTCCCGGGAGTGTCCCGCGAACAAGTTGAGGCGGTCCTCGCACACACCGAGCGCAGCCTGGCCGCCTGACAACTCGATCTCCTCAAGCCATGCGCGTTCTCTTCGATCAAGGAACTCCCGCCCCGCTCCGGTGGCATATCTAGGGCCACGAAGTTCGGGCCGCCTACGAAATGCGGTGGCAGGAACTCGTAAACGGCGAGCTGCTCCTGCGCGCCGAACGCGATTTCGATGCGATCGTCACCACGGACAAACGACTCCGATACCAGCAGTCCCTTGCAGGCCGTCGGCTGGCCATCATCGTGCTGCCCACGACAAGCTGGCCGATTTTGAGAATGCACACCGCTCGGATCGCCGCTGCGGTTGACTCCATCCACCCCGGAGCCTATTTGGAACTGCAGCTCCCTGAATAGCAACTGGCGCGCAAACTCAAGTGCCGATCCCGCTCATCCGCAGCAGCGTCTTGAACCCCTCGCCGAACACGAAGTTCTCCTTGGGGAACTCGACGCCGCCCATGTTGCGGTCGATGAAGCTGAACATCAGGTCCACGCGCCCGATCTCGCGGGCGGCACCGGCGGCGCCCGAGGCCCCGGACTCCATCACCTCGATCGTCCCCTTGGTCGAAGCCCCGCTGGCGTCCATTCGCTCCACCACCGCCGTGTAGCGGATCGTGCGTCCGGGCGGCACATCTGCGTCGATCTCCGCCTTGTTCACCTTCGCCAAAACCACCTTCTCGGCAAACCCCACCGAGTGCCCCACCAAAACGCCCGCCGTCTGAGCCATGCCCTCAACCATCAGGCTGCCGGGCATGATCGGCGTGGCGGGCAGGCCCCGCGCCGGGTCGGCCGCGAAGTGGTCGTGCAGGTGCTCCTCGGCAAGCGAGACGTTTTTGATCGCCACCATCCGCTTGGAGGGTTCGAGTTCAAGGATTCTGTCGATCCACATCCAGCGCATGGGGAGGGAGTTGAACGCGGAGGCCTCGGAGGGGACGGAGGGGAATCGGAGTCAGGTGTCCGTGGACGTCCGGATGTGTCTGTCGCACCAGTGCCCAGTGCTTTCCTACCCCTTCAACTTCCGCTCCACGAAGTTCACCAGCACCCCCACCGTGAACAGGTGCCCGACCTTGCTGATCTGCGGGTCCTTCTCCCACTGCGAGAAGTCCACGTGCGGCAGCTTGCCCTTTAAGAGAGCGACACCTTCGGCGGTGATCTTGCCGTCTTTGACGAACCCCGCGTTCTGGGCCGAGCCATCCGGGAACAACTCTCCCTGGCCGATCTTGATCCCGAACGCCTGCTCCAGCTTGAACGAGATGTCCAGATAGTCGATCGATTCGGCGCCCAGGTCGGCCTGCAACCGGGCCGCTTCAGTCACATCCTCGTCATCCACCCCGAGGGCGTCGACCAGCACTTCCTTGATTTTCTCGAAGATCTCGTTGCGGTTCATTCGGATTCCTTTAGGGCGAGCGACGGCTCGGCCCGACCATGATGCGGCCCCAACGCCCGGACTGCAAGTGCCCGCCACCGGCCCCGCCCCCGCCCCGCCCCCAGCCGCTCGCCCACGCCTCGCGAAGCGCGGTCAGCCCCCCAGCGCCTTCAGCCGCGCCTCGGCGTCGCGCCGATACGGCACGACGTCCGGGTCGGCGATCGCCGCGGTCTGCGAGAGGTAGTCGCGCAGCGCCTGGGCGGCGTCCTGAGGCCTCCCAAACTCGGCGTACAGCATGCCGAGACGGTACAGCACCAGCTTGCCGGGCGCACCCAGCTCGCCCGCGGCCCTGGGCCTGGCTTCCTCCAGCTCGCGCAAAGCCTGGTCTTTGCGCCCGCCGGTGTACAGAATGACCGCGAGCTTCTCGGTGATCTTGCAGTAGTACATGGCCAGCTCGGCGCGCGCCTTGCGCAGCAGCGCCTCGGCGTCGCCGGCACGCTGCTGGTCCATGTACGCAACCGCCAGTCGCTCCACAGCGCGGTACCGCATCTGCGGGTTGTCAAAGTCCATGATCGCCAGTAGGTCCTTCTCGGCGTCGCCGGGCCGCTGGAGCGCCAGGAACGATTCGGCCCGCCCCAGCCGTGCCTGCGCCGCTGCGTTGTAATCGCCCGAAGCAACGGCCTTGTCGAACGCCGCCACCGCCTCGGTGTGCTTGCCCGCCTGAGCCAGATAGACCCCAAGCTGGGCGTTGACAAACGCGCCGCCCGGATCAACCTCGACCCCGCGCGTCCACAGGGCCAGGTCGCTCGACCACGCCGGGACGTACCCCACGGTCCGCCAGGCGCCCAGGCCGGTCGCGGTCAACGTGAGGACGCCCGCGGCAATCGTCCACCCGCGGGCAGACCGCGACATCACCTGCTCCAAGCCCAGCGCGATCAGGAGCACCACACCCAGGAGCGAAACATACAGGTACCTGTCGTGCACGAACTGGCCCGGGATGAACGCCGAGATGTTCATCGCGGGCACCAGCGGCAGCAGGAAAACGCCCAGCGCGAACACCGCGCGGGGGTCCCGTCGGCACAGCCACCACGAGAGCGCCGCGAACGGCGCGATCAACGCCGCGCTGGCCAGCACCGCCCCAAGGCTCAGGTTGCTCAGCGTCCACACCCCCAGCGGGTAGTTCGGCCCCAGCACCGCCGGCCAGATTGTCTGATTGAGATAGAAAGCCAACACTGCCGGCGAGGTAAGCACCGCCTGCGCGAAGCTCGGCCCGCCCACCACGTTGAGCGCCGCCGAGCCCACAATCCGCCAGCGGATGACCAGGTACACAGCGCCGATGAGCGCGAACGGGATCGCCGCCTTGATCGCCCGGCGCCGAACCAACGCGTCTCGCCAGCCGCCGCCCCCGGACGTCGAGCACATGAAGACCAGCACCACAAACACCGGGAAGAAAATCGCGACTTCCTTGGCCCCCTGCGCCAACGCGTACAACGCCAGCGCCGCCGCCCACTTCAGCGGCGTGGCGCGATCCGCGATCGACCGCACGATGATCAGCGCCCCGAACATCGCCGGGGTCAGCAGAAGGTCGGGCAGCCCGCTGACCCACGCGACATTTTCCACCCGCGATGGATGCGACGCGAAGACCAGCGCCGCCAGGGCCGCCGCCGCCCTCGAAAAGCCCAGCCTCCTCACCAGCGGCACCACCAGCGCCGACGCCAGGGCGTGCAGGAAGATGTTCACCGCGTGCCAAGGTTCGGTCCGCCCGATCCCGAACAGCCGGTGCTCCGCGATCAAAGCCCCGACAAAGGTTGGTCGCCAATAGTTGCTCCACGCCCGCCCGGCTTCCCCCTTGAAGGCCCAGACGTCCGACCGCAGGGCCCGTAACGCCATGTGCGGGTCCTGAATGAGGTTGTTCTTTTCGATCTGAAGGTGGTCGTCGTAAACAAACTCGCCGTCCAGCGAGCCGAAGTACAGCGCCGCCGCCAGCACGAACGCCGCCAGCGCGATCAGCGTGTCAAAGAACCAGCCCGGGACGCCGGTTCCGCCGGATGCTGCCTCGCCGCGTGGCTGAGCGGTTTCGCGAGTGGTCGCCATGGGTGTGCTTATCGGTCGATCGGTGGGGCTTCGAGAACCAACCCCATTGTTCTACCATGCCCCCCATGCCCGCGGCTCGCGATGTGTTCGGCTCCGTCTCGGTGGTCATCCCGGCGTACAACGCCGGGGCTTTCATCGTTGACACGCTCACCGACGTGCGCACGTGGCTCCAGGAAGCCGGCCTGGAGCACGAGATCCTTGTGGTAGACGACGGCAGCCGCGATCAAACCGCCGCCCTCGCCCGGGGCGCCGGCCCCGGTGTGACCGTGCTGTCATACCCGGCAAACCGGGGCAAAGGCCACGCGGTTCGCTGGGGCATGGCCCGCGCCACCCGGCCCTGGCGCCTCTTCATGGACGCCGACAACTCCACCACCATCAACCACCTCGACCGCTTCGGCGTGGCGGTGCTGGAGGCCCGGGCCAGGGGAACGGCGCCAGAAGTCCTGATCGCCTCGCGCCGCCTGGGGCACTCCACCATCGTCCGGCGCCAGCACCGCGTCCGCCAGATGCTCGGCAAGAGCTTCCCCTACCTTGTCCGCGCCCTCGCCCTGCCGGACCTCAGCGACACCCAGTGCGGCTTCAAGGTCTTCTCGGCCCGGGCCGCGAGCGCGATCTTCCCCCTCGCCCGCGTGGACCGGTTCGCGTTCGACGTTGAACTGCTCATGCTCGCCAAGCGCCAGGGCCTCGCCATCGCCGAGGTCCCGGTTGACTGGGACAACCCGACCACCAGCACCCTGCGCGTGAGCACCGACACCTTCCAGATGTTCGCCGATGTGCTCCGATGCTGCTGGCGGCTCCGCAAGGGGGCGCGCCACCCGGCGCCGCGCTCCGCGACGGGCGCATGAAAGGTGGACGATGGGTAGCGGGCCGTGGACATTGATACCCCGTGCACACGCCGATGCAATCCTGGTTCGCGGCCCGCGGCTGGACGCCGTTTGACTACCAGCTCAAGGCGTGGGAGGCCTATCGATCGGGTCGCAGCGGGCTCATCCACGCGCCAACAGGAACCGGCAAGACCCTTGCAGCGTGGCTGGGGCCGCTGAGCGAGGCGCTCGACAAACAAAGCGATCCAGCAGCGCCCGGCCGCATGCTCAGGAAGCCCCGGCGTACCGCCGCCGAGCCGCTCCGTGTCCTGTGGGTCACCCCCATGCGTGCCCTGGCGACCGACACCGCCGCGGCCCTCGAGGAGCCGCTGCACGGCCTCGGCCTGAACTGGACCGTCGAGAAGCGCACCGGCGACACCAGTTCGCACCTGAAGCTGAAACAGAAGGAGCGACTCCCAACCGCGCTGGTCACCACGCCCGAGAGCCTGGGCGTCCTGCTCAGCCAGCCCGGCGCCGAGCCACGCTTCGCCTCCCTCCGCTGCGTCGTCGTGGACGAGTGGCACGAGCTTCTCAGCACCAAGCGCGGCGTCCAGACCGAGCTCTGCCTCGCGCGCCTCCGCTCGCTCGCGCCCGGACTTCGCACCTGGGGTGTCTCGGCGACGCTCGGGAACCTGCAGCAGGCGCTCGAAGTCCTCTGCGGGTGCCACGGTACGGCGTCCTCGCCGTACCGTGTCGGCGCTCCCGACGCCGCGGGGCACGCGGGGACGCGTACCCCGGCACCGGTCTTGATCCACGCCCACCTCCCCAAGGAAATCCGCCTTTCCACGCTCGTCCCCGAAGACTGCGAACGCTTCCCCTGGGCCGGCCACCTCGGTCTCCGCACCGCCGGGCGCGTCGCCGAGCTGATCGATGGCGCCGCCAGCACCCTGCTGTTTACCAACACCCGCTCGCAGGCCGAGCTGTGGTTCAAGGAGCTGCTGCACCTCCGCCCGGACTGGCTCGGCAAGCTCGCGCTGC
Organism: uncultured Phycisphaeraceae bacterium; assembly: GCA_964510955.1. Lineage (GTDB taxonomy): Bacteria > Planctomycetota > Phycisphaerae > Phycisphaerales > UBA1924 > JAFLCM01. Next base: position 46,949 of record CAZEDW010000004.1, on the reverse strand, counting down.
ACCACGGCTCGCTCGACCGCAGGCTCCGCGGGCGTGTCGAGGGCGTTCTCAAGAGCGGCGCGATGAAGTGCGTCGTGTGCACTTCCAGCCTCGACCTCGGCGTGGACTTCTCACCCGTTGACCAGGTGATCCAGGTGGGCAGCCCCAAGGGGGTGGCGCGCCTTCTCCAGCGCGCCGGGCGCAGCGGGCACGCGCCCGGCAGCGTGTCACGCGTGGTCTGTGTCCCCGCCCACGCCTTCGAGCTGGTCGAGTTCGCCGCCGCCCGCGGCGCCGTGGAAGCCCGTGACGTCGAGCCCCGCGAGCCGATCACCGGAGCCCTCGACGTGCTGGCCCAGCACCTCGTCACGCTCGCCTGTGCCGGGCCGTTCGACGAGTCCGCCGTTCTCGCCGAGGTCCGTTCCACCCACGCCTTCGCCTCGCTCACCGCCACCCAGTGGGGCTGGGTGCTCGATTTTGTCCTGCGCGGCGGCGCGGCCCTCAACGCCTACCCCCGCTTCGCCCGACTTCGGCGAAACGAGCAAGGAATGCTCGAAGTCGCATCCCCTCAAACCGCCCGCCAGCACCGCCTCAACATCGGCACCATCGCGTCGGACAACAACCTGATCGTCAAGGTCCGCGGCGGGAGCAACCTCGGCACCATCGAGGAGAGCTTTGTCGCCCGGCTCGCCGCGGGGGACAAGTTCGTGTTCGCTGGCCATGTTCTGGAGCTCGTCAGTGTCCGCGAGATGTCCGTCTCGGTGCGGCGCACCACCAACCGATCGGGGATCGTCCCGCGCTGGTCCGGCGGGCAGATGTCGCTGTCGTCGCGCCTGGCCGCTCGCGTGCGGGCGATGGTCGCAGCGGCTGCCGCGCCGGGCCCCGACGCACCGCCGTCCGCGCTGCAATCCGCCGAGATGATCGGCGCGCGCCCGCTGCTCGACCTCCAGGCCCGGTGGTCGCACCTGCCGCGCGAGGATGAGCTGCTGATCGAGTCGATCTCAACCCGCGAGGGGCACCACGTCTATGTCTACCCCTTCGAGGGCCGCGCCGTGCACGAGGGACTCGGGGCCATCCTCGCCCGGCGTCTCGCCCGACTCGAGCCGCGCTCGATCCTCGTCGCGATGAACGACTACGGCCTCGAGCTGTCGTCTCCCACCCCGTTTGATCTCAACGAGACCTCTTGGCGAGAGCTGCTGTCCGCCGAGGGCCTTCTCGATGACATGCTCGCCAGCGTCAACACCAGCGAGATGACCCGGCGCCGCTTCCGCGACATCGCCCGCGTCGCCGGGCTCATCCAGGCGGGCCCGCCCATGGGCGGCGCCGGGGCCGGCTCACGCGCCCCGTCCTCGCGCCACGTTCAGGCCTCGGCCAACCTGTTCTTCGACGTGTTCGCCGAGTTCGACCCCGCCAACCTGCTTCTAGAACAGGCCAAGAATGAGGTCCTGAGCGAGCAGCTCCAGATCACCCGCCTGGCTTCGGCTCTGCGGCGCATCGCCTCGATGAAACTGGTGCTCAAGCAATCTTCCAACCTGACTCCCCTGGCGTTCCCGATCTGGGCCGAGAGCCTCCGCACCCAGCAGGTCAGCAGCGAGCGCTGGGCCGACCGGGTGAAGCGGATGGTTGTCACACTTGAATCGCGGGCGTCGGAGCCGTCACCGCGGAGGCGCGGTGGACGCCGAGGGGGATAGAGTGGATGTTGTCTGTCCGCCTCCGCGGTGAATCCCCCCATGCTCGTCCAGTTCGCCGGCGAACAGCTCGACCTCCTGCCAGACCGCGCCGCCTACTGGCAGCGCGCGCGGACGCTCTTCGTCGCCGACACCCACTTCGGAAAGGCCGCTGCGTTCCGCGCCGCCGGAACCCCCGTCCCCGAGACCGTCACCGGCGCAGACGTGGACCGGCTCAACACCCTCCTGCGGGCCACCCAAGCGCTGCGTCTGGTCATTCTCGGCGACTTTTTCCACGCCCCCGCGGGGCGCGCCGCCGTCACCGAAGGCCGGATCGAATCCTGGCGCCTCGCCTGCCTCCCAACCGAGATCGTGCTCGTGCGCGGCAATCACGACCGCGGCTCGGGCGACCCGCCGGAGCATTGGCGCATCACCTGCGTCGAGCCGGGCCACCGCCTCGGCCCCTTCACCCTCACGCACACGCCGGAAGAAGCCGCGGCGTACGCCGACTCCCCCGCCCTCTGCGGCCATCTCCACCCCGCCGTCACGATGGCCGAGCCGGGCGCGAGCGCCTTCGGCGCCGCGACCCGCCTCCGCTGCTTTCTCATGAAGCCCGCGCTGGCCGTCCTCCCCGCCTTCGGGCGCTTCACCGGCACCTCCACGATCCGCCCCCGAGCCGACGGCACCGACCGCGTCTATGTAATCGCGGACGACGAAGTGATCGACGCCACACCCGCCGTCGCACCGCGCCGCGCCGGTGTCTGAGCATCACACCCCCACGGCGGGCGACGGCTCGTACCCAAAGTCCTTGATGAACGGCTCCAGAATCGGGAACACCGGCGCCAGGTGCTTCTGGTACTTTGGCCAACGGCCCTTGGCCTTCTTGTTCACCGCGCTCGTCACCGCCCGGTAGCTCGGCGTATTGGTGTACCCCTTCTTCGCCCGGTCCTCCGGGCGCAGCACGCTGTCGTTCCACTCCAGCCCCAGAAACTCCAGCATCCGCCGGCACTGCGCCTCGAGGTCTTCCACCGTGTCCTCGTAGCGGATCTGAAGCGTCGGCACCGTCAGGTACGGCCGCAGGTGCAGGTACAGCCCCATCGCCAGCTCATACAGCCGCGCGGTGCCTTCCAGCGTGAGGAACCGCACCATCGCGGTGTTGACGCCGAAGAGCTGCGTGTACGCCGACAGGCAGCAGTCGCGCGGGTCGCGCAGGGCAACGATCACCCGCGCCGACGGGAACACCCGATTAATCACCCCCAGCCGCGTCAGGTGCAGCGGGAACTTGTCCATCAGCAGCCGGGCCTTGAAGTCCGGCCCAAGGTCCGCGTCGGCATGCTTGCGGGCGCTCTCCCAGTACTGGCGGCGGAGCCGCGTCAGCGTGCCCGCGTCCAGCGCGTCCATGAACGCCGCCAGCTGCGCCTTCGCCTCCGCCGCCATCCGCTGGATCTCGACCGTCACCTCGTGCAGCATCGGGCGTTCCGGCGTCGCGGCCACGCGCGGGTGCTGCGCCAGCACGTTCTCCGTCATCGTCGTGCCCGAGCGCGGGAATCCGATCAGCAGCCCCGGCGACGGCAGCCCGTCATCGGGCTCCTGCTCGCGCCACCGCTTGGTCATCTCCGGCGTGATGAGCCGCTGCGAGTTGGTCAGGTCCGTGAAGTCATCGCGTTTGAGCGCTTCCTTCACCGGACCCAGTTCCGCCCGCAGCGTGTTGCACCGGGTGAAGGCCCCGAACGCCCCGTCAAAGTCACCCAGCTTGTCCAGCGTCATCCCCAGCGCATGGCAGGCCCGGATGAGCGCCTCACGGTTCGGCTCGGGCCGACGCTCCAGCACCGCCCGCAGCCCGTCCCGCGCCGCCTCTCGATCCCCCGCGTCCGACCGGATCGCCCAGTAATACGCCTCCAGCTGCGCATCGCCCGGCAGCGCCTTCCGCCCCTTCTCCAGCAGCGCGACCGCCTCGGCCGTCCGCGACGCCCGCTCATAGATCGACGCCAGCCCGCCGTACGCATCGGGTAGATCGGGCTTCAGCGCCAGCGCCTTCTTATAGCTCACCTCGGCGTTCTCGATATCCGGCACCCGCTGCAGGAGGGCCCCCAGCCACGAGTGATACAGGGCCTTGGTGCCGTCGATCTGCACCGCCTTCCGCAGGTGCTCGATCCCCCCCGCCACGTCGCCCAGTTCCCCGCTGATCCGTCCCAGCGCCGCCAGCACGTGCGCGTGGCGCGGCGCCATCCGGGCTGCCTCACGCAGAACCCCGTACGCCTCGCGCGGGCGGGCGCTCTGCGAGAGCGCATCGGCCCGCCGGAGCATGTCGTCGATCACGCTGGAAGCCACCTTGACCATCGAGCGGATGGTAAGCGGCATCGGACGGGTGCTGCCCACGATTCTGGCACCATCCAAGGCGAGCGCATGATCGGTTCTTGCCGTAGCATCCGCCTTCGGCGGGTGATCGCCGCGCAAGCGGCGATGCCGATTGCCAAGCCGCTCGCGGCTTCGCCGCGACACCCGCCAAAGGCGAGTGGACGAGTATTGGCGATGATGGGTTTGCCTTTTGGCGCCATCCCCAAGGCCTTAACCCAGTTCCGCGGCCCCAGCGGGACCGCAAAGCCTTGCCTTGGGAGTCAGCCCACGGAAGTTCGAGTGCGGACATCGAGCCCCGTGCGGCGCACCCGATGATCAAGGTGATCGCGGAATACACCCCAACGGACCGGAGGACCACCGCCGTTCGTGCAAACCGCTATCATAAAGCCATGAATACGGCAGCCAGCCTGCCATACCGGCTGTTGTGCCTGACCGTGGCACTCGCTGTCGCCTTGATTGGGTTTTCAAGCTTGTCCGTCCGCTACGGATGGCGCACGGCCACCATCACGATGGTCGCATTCGGTTGTCTTGGGGTAATGCGAGCGATGAACGCCCTTCGACGGTGCAGGCAGCAGATCAATTGCCATCAGCGCGATTGAGTTTGCGGGCCATCCGCGAACACCGCGGGGTGGCAGGCGCGTGATATTCTCCTTTGGTGACCGCACCCATTAACAACCCGCACCGCGCCGCCCGCCAGCTCATCGCCACCTCAGCGCTGCTCGGCGTTGACTTCGTGCCGGTCTCTCTCCGGACCGTGACCGCGCCGGCCGCGCCACCCCCGCCCGACGCGAGACAGCCCGCCGCGCCCCCGCACCCAGCCCCCGCGGCCCAGCCCGCGGTCACCGCTCCCAACTCCGATCGCGCCCGCGCCCTCGCCGTCCTGCGTGAACGCCACGACGCCGAGTGCCCACACTGCACCCGCGCTACCGGGCACACCCAGACCGTCTTCGGCGACGGCGACCCCGACGCCCGCCTCATGTTCGTCGGCGAAGCCCCCGGCGCCGACGAAGACCGCGAGGGCATCCCCTTCGTCGGTCGCTCAGGCCAGCTCCTCAACGACATGATCGTGGCCATGGGCCTGTCGCGCCAGCGCGTCTACATCGCCAACGTCCTCAAGGCCCGCCCCCCCAACAACGACACCCCCACCGGCGAAGAGGCCGCCCGCTGCGGCCCGTACCTCGCTGAGCAGATCCGCATCATCTCCCCCGCGGTGCTCGTCACGCTCGGCAACCCCGCCACGCAGTATCTGCTGCAGACCAAGCAGGGCATCACCTCCCTCCGCGGCCGCTGGCAAGAGTACCAGGGCATCCCCCTGATGCCGACCTTTCACCCTGCCTACCTGCTCCGCAACTACACGCCTGAGAATCGCAGGAAGGTGTGGTCGGACCTGCAACTGGTCATGGAGAAGCTGGGCCTGAAGCGCACGCCGCATGCCTGAACGCGCCCGGCGCGCCACGTGTGGGACACGCACAGCATTTTTTGAATCCGCACGCGGGAACCGGCACCGCGTTCCCGCGTATTTCTTCCAGAGGCAGAGCAGCACCACCCCGGCGACGCGCCGTTCACGCCCTCAGTGAGGCGCCGGCGCTGTGTCCCGCCCCGCCGTCCTTCCGACCCGCACCTGCGCCGCTCCATGGCGAGCGTCGCCGCTGAAACCCAGCCCCCACGAGGCCTGGCGCTTGGCTCAAGTCGAGCGCTGGGCTTTTTCGCGCGCCGGTCAAACGCCCCAGCCGATCCGAGCCGCCAACCCCCGCTTCACAACCGGCCATTCATCGTCGGTGATGCTGAACACCACGCTGTTCCGCGTGCTGCCGTCCGGCAGAACACGGTCCTTCCGCATCACCCCCTCGCGCACCGCCCCCAGCTTGGCGATGGCCCGTTGGCTGTGCTCATTGCTGATCCCCGTGATCAGCGCCACGCGGACGGCGCTCGGGCGCAGACCCTCGAACGCGTGCCGGAGCATCAGGAACTTCATCTCCGGGTTCACCCTCGTGCCCTGAAACTCGCGCCCGATCCACGTCCGCCCGATCTCCAGACCCCGGTGCGCCGCCCGGATGTCCATATACGTCGTCCTGCCCGCCACCCGCCCGTCCTCACGCATCACCACGGCGAACGCCGCCGACTCAGGCAGCGAGTTCACCCACGCCACATCCCGCTCGAAACCTTCGACGCTCCACTCCTTCGGTCCCTGCGGCGTGAACCTGAACAGGTCCGGGCTCGCCGCCGCCAGAAGCCCCGGTGCATGCCGCGCCGCCAGCGGCTCCAGCCGAACCACCTGCCCTTCCATCGTCACCGGTTCAACCCATCCCATCAGCCAAGCCCTTCCTTACGCGCGTCGGGCAAACCGGCTGCCTTCGCGCCGGATCACTCGGCGCAACTCCAGGAGCGTCAACTCTCCCTGGATCACGCCCGCGTCCAGCCCGGTTGCCCGCACCAGTTCATCAAATGTCAGCGCCGACGCCAGCGACCCCACGATCACCCTTTGCCGGTCAGTCAATGAGACCGCCGAAACCGGCTTCCCCGCCTCACCCGACCCGTTCCGTACCAGCGGCGCCCCACCAACTGCAGCAAACAACCCGTGCCCGTCACCCGCATCAACCCGATCAGCCTCATCGCCGACGCCCCCGCCCCCCGCATACCGCGCCTCGTGTGTCCCTCCCCACTGGTGTCTCGCGGCTGATTCAAGCGCATCGAGCACATCGCCCGGCGCTGTCGCCATCGCCGCCTCGCCCTTCTTGATCAGCTCATTCGACCCCTCCGACGCCGTCGAATCGATCCGCCCCGGCACCGCCAGCACCTCGCGCCCGTACTCCTCCAGCGCGCACCGCGCGGTAATCAGCGCCCCCGAGCCCCGCGGCGCCTCGATCACCAGCACCCCAAGGCTCAAGCCGCAGATCACCCGGTTCCGCGCCGGGAAGTTCTCGGCGCTCGGCGCCGTGTCCATCGGCAGTTCGCTGACCACCGCCCCGCCGCCCGCGATCATCTGCTCAAACAGCTCGGCGTTCTCCGGCGGATAACAGTGCGACAGCCCGCACCCCAGCACCGCCGCCGTCTTGCCCCCGGCCCGCACGCTCGCCCGGTGCGCCGCCGAATCGATCCCCCGCGCCCCGCCCGACACCACCGTCAGCCCCGCCGACGCCAGGAACCCCGCGAAGCGCTCCGCTTGCTCCACCCCGTACGCCGTGCACGACCGCGATCCCACAATCCCCACCGCGTACGCCCTGGCCAGGCACGCCGGGTCGCCGCGCACGTAGAGCACCAGCGGCGCATCCCGCACCTCACGCAGCAGCACCGGGTACTCCGCGTCCCCCAACGCCACCAGCCGAACCCCCGGAGCCCCCACCCCCTCGCACCGCGCGATCTCCTGCTCCGCCAGCCGCTCGCTCTCCCGCAACCCGGCGGTGATCGCCGCGCTCAGCTTCTCCCCGATCCCCTCGACCCGCCGAAGCTCGCTGGGCGAAGCCCGCAACATCGCCCCGAGCCCCCCAAAGTGCTCCAGCAACCGACGCCCCCGCACCGGCCCCAGCCCCGGCACGAGCGAGAGGCGCAGCATCTCCCGGGCCCGGGTTGAAGGCGGCGGCAGCACGCGCTCAGCATACCCGGCGTTCCCCAGAAACCGGTTCCGAGACCCGCAAACGTGGATGACCTGTTGCGCACGCTGGAAACATCCCCCAACGGGGTATCCTGCCCCCGCCTTCCCGCCCCGACTTCCCCCAACGCAGCGGAGTTGCGTTCCATGCCCGAGACAGGACGTCCCACCATGCAGCCCGAGGCTCCCGCAGGCTCCCAGCGCGGGTTCGTCCATCTCCACCTTCACACCGAGTATTCCCTTCTCGACGGCGGCAACCGCGTCGACAAGCTTGTCGCGCGCGTCAAAGAGCTCGGGATGCCCGCCGTCGCGATCACCGACCACGGCAACCTCTTCGGCGCCATGGCCTTCTACTCGGCATGCAAGGAGGCCGGCGTCAAGCCCATCCTCGGCGTCGAGGCCTACGTCGCCCCCGGCGACCGACGCGACCGCACCCACACCGGCGTCGTTGACGGCGGGCACCATCTCGTCCTGCTCGCCCGCAACCTCACCGGCTGGCAGAACCTTCTGGTCCTCTGCTCCGAGGCTTACCTCACCGGCTTCTATTACAAGCCGCGCATCGACCGCGAGCTTCTTGAAAAGCACGGCGAAGGGCTCATCGCCATCAACGGCCACCTCGGCTCCGAGCTCGCCTTCCACCTCGTTGAGTTCGAGAAGTCTCACGACGAGCGTCACTACCAGAAGGCCGTCGAGGTGGCCAAGTGGCACCAGAAAGTCTTCGCGCGCGACCCCGACGGCTACCCCCGCTTCTACGTCGAGCTCCAGCGCCACATCCCCGAGCAGAACGCGATCAACCCGCACCTCGTCCGCCTCGCCGACGAGATGAACCTGCCCGTGGTGGCCACCAACGACGCCCACTTCCTCAGGGCCGAAGACCACGACGCCCACGACACGCTTGTCTGCATCTCCACCGGCAAGAACAAGTCTGACCCCGCGCGGATGCGCTACCCTGAGCAGATCTACGTCAAATCTCCCGAGGAAATGGAGGATGAGTTCCGCGGGAGCGAGCGCTGGGAGGAGGCGATGCGCAATAGCCAGCGCATCGCCGATGCGTGCGATGTCAGCCTGAAGTTTTCCAGCCAGGCCCCGGTGGTCAAGGTCGTCCGCCCGGCCGCGCCCGCACCCTACGACGGCCAGGCCAACCTCACAGAGTGGTTCAAGAAGTTCTGCGCCCAATACACGCTCGAGCCATTCGACGCCAAGAACGACCCGACCCCCCCCGCCGACCTCAAGGCCCAGTGCGACACAGCCCTCCGCGAACTCTGCGAAGCCGGCGTCATCTGGCGCTATGGACCGGACGCGGAAGGCATCGAGGCATCAAGGCGCCCAGGCATCGCGGGCACGCCGACGCGGTCGGACATCCGCGCCCGCCTCGAGCGCGAACTCACCATCCTCGCCGACAAGAACATCTCCGCCTACTTCCTCATCGTCTGGGACTTCGTCAACTGGGCCCGCCAGAACGGGATCCCCGCCATCGCCCGCGGCTCGGGCGTCGGCACCATGGTCGGCTACGTGCTCGGCCTCTCCAACGCCTGCCCCGTCCGCTACGGCCTGCTCTTCGAGCGCTTCACCGACCCCGACCGCTCCGAATACCCCGACATCGATATCGACCTGTGCCAGGACGGGCGCGCCGCCGTCATCAACTACGTCCGCCAGAAGTACGGCCACGTCGCCCAGATCATCACCTTCGGCACCATGAAGGCCCGCGCCGCGATCCGCGACGTCGCCCGCGTGCTGGGCGTCTCGCTGCCCGCCGCCGACCGCATCGCCAAGCTCGTACCCGAAACCCTGCACATCACCATCGACGACGCGATGGACGCCGAGCCCGATCTCAAGGGCATTTACAACGGCAACAGCGCCGCGCTCGACAAGATCAACGACAAGCTCCCCCAGCACCAGCAGGTCGATCACGCCACCGTCAAACGCCTGATCGACAACGCGAGAACCCTTGAAGGCCAGGCCCGGCACGCCAGCGTCCACGCCGCCGGCGTCATCGTCGCCACCCGCCCGCTCCAGGAGATCGTCCCCCTCTACAAACAGACCGGCGCCGCAGACACCGAGATCGTCACCCAGTGGGACGGCCCGACGTGCGAGAAGGCGGGCCTTCTGAAGATGGACTTCCTGGGTCTGCGCACTCTCAGCGTTATCGAACGGGCGAAAAAACTCATCCGCGAGACGCTGAGCGATGCAGAAATCCGATCCGCCGCCTCGATGCCTGGATGCCTCGATGCCTCGATGCCCTCTTCGCTTTCCGACCCCCTCGACCTCGACCGCCTCACCTACGACGACCAGCGTGTCTTCGAGCTCTTCCGGCGCGCCGACACCACCGGCGTGTTCCAGTTCGAATCCGGCGGCATGCGACGCCTGCTCGTCGAGATGAAGCCCGACCGTCTCGAAGACCTCATCGCCGCCAACGCCCTGTTCCGCCCCGGCCCGATGGACCTCATCCCCGCCTACAACCGGCGCAAGCACGGCCAGGAGCCCGTCCCGCAGATCCACGAGATCGTCGAGCGCTACACCTCCGAGACTTACGGCGTGATGGTCTACCAGGAACAGGTGATGCAGATCGTGCACGCCCTGGGCGGCATCCCGCTCCGCGCCGCCTACTCGCTCATCAAGGCCATCAGCAAGAAGAAGATGAGCGTCATCGACGCCGAGCGCCCACGCTTCATCGACGGGGCACAGAAGCAAGGTCTGAAGAAAGAACAGGCCGTCGAGCTCTTCGAGATGATCCTCAAGTTCGCCGGCTACGGCTTCAACAAGTCGCACTCCACCGGCTACGCCATCGTCGCGTACCAGACCGCGTGGCTCAAAACTTACTTCCCCAACCAGTACATGGCCGCCTTCCTCACGTATGAGAGCCAGGCCCAGAAGGTCGAGGACTGGATCAAGTACAAGGACGACTGCCGCAAGGTGCTCTTCACGAACGGCAAGGTCGGCGTCGACGTCGCGCCGCCCGACATCAACCTCTCCGACTGCGACTTCACCGTCGTCTACGACCCCGACGAGCCGCGCACGGCCGTCAACGGCCACGTCCGCTTCGGACTCCGCGCCATCAAGGGCGCCGGCGATAAGGCCATTGAGGCCGTCGTCGCCGAACGCAAGTCGTCCGGCGCTTACCGCTCGATGTACGATTTCTGCGAGCGCGTCCCGCCCGGCGCCGTCACCAAGGCCACCATCGAGGCGCTGGTCTGCTGCGGCGCCTTTGACAGTGTGCACGGGCGCCCCGCCCGCGCCGCCATGGTCGCGACCATCGACGCCGCCGTCAGCGCCGGGCAATCGCTGGCCAAGGACAAGGCCGCCGGCCAGAGCGCCCTGTTCGGCCTGGGAGAGCCCACGCCCGCGCTGAGTGCCGCGGCGCCCGCGGCGTCCGCCGAGCCCGCCCTCGCGCGGGCCAAGCCCTGGGAAGAAGCCGAAGCCCTCGCCAAGGAAAAAGAGGTCCTCGGTTTCTACGTCTCCAGCCACCCCCTCGACCGCTACTCAGACGCCATCGCCGCTTTCGCCAACGCCGACACCACCTCCATCAAGGAAACCGCGCAGGACTCCCGCGTGATCCTCGGCGCCATGATCAAGTCCGTCCGCCCCATCGTCACCAAGACCGGCGGGCGCATGGCCATCGTCACCGTCGAGGACGCGCACGCCGCCGCCGAGGCCGTCCTCTTCACCGAGTCCTACGCCCAGCACGCCGCCAAACTGATTAACGACGCCGTCGTCTTCCTCATCGGCACCGTCGACCACAGCCGCGGCGACCCCCAGCTCATCGTCGAGCAGGTCATCCCAGTCGAAGAGGGCGCCGCCAAGCTCGCCACCCGAATGGAGATCGTCATCGACGAGCAGCGCCTGAACGGCGCGGCCCGTGCAGCACTCGAGCAAGTCGCCGGCGAAATCCGCCGCGCCCAGAGCATGGTCAGCACCGGCGCCACCGGCTTTGTCCAGGTCCCCGTCCAAGTCGTTGTGAAGGCCGCCGGCAAGCGCTACCGCCTCGAAGCCCCCGGCGCTCGAGTCTGCCCCACCAGCGAACTCGTGAACCACCTCCGCCATGTCTTGGGCGACCAAGGCGTCGCCGTGCACGGCGGCAAGCCGATCGAGCCCAACGCCCGGAAGGAACGGGGGTTCCGGCGGGCACCCAACTCTTCCGGTGCGCCTGTGATGTCCGCTGCCAAGTAGCGCCCCACGAGAATCGCAGCCAGCGAGCACCCAACGTGTTCGTTCAGCGTGACGTTCGCCTGTTGCGTTCCAGCAGACCTGCCGGTGCTCATGCGCAACTTCGAGCGCCGGCCAACATCAACACAAACTGTCCCCCGATGCCAGGTTTTCCACATCGGCGTTGACAGCAAATCCACGCCCATGACCGCCGCCTACCGCGCCCCGCTCACTCTCCGAACGATCCACCCCGGGATCGCCTGGGCCAGCAGGCCGGCGCCCAGCAGGATCACGCCGAACAGGGCATACACGAGGTCAACGCGCCACTGAGGGAGGGCCTCGGCCTCGTGCGTGGAGGCGCCGAGAAACCCGCGGACGATAAGCGGAGTCACCGCCGCCAGGCCCCATGAGCCGCCCATCATCAGGCTCGACGCCAGCCCCGTGCGGTGCGGCAAGAGGCGCTGGGCCAGGCCGATCGTCAGCGGGAGAATCGACGCGAAGCCCAGCGATGTCAGCGCGGCACATATGTAGAAACCCCAGATGCCGACGGCGTGCCCGGCCCAGCTCGTGAGGGCCGTAAAGACCGCCCCGAGGATGCTGAGCACCAGGATGCCGCCACGCTCCGAGCCCGGCTTCACCATCCGGGCCGCGAACAGGGCCCCGGCCCCCATGCCGATGGTCATCGCCACCACCATGTTGCCGTTGAGGATCGTGGCGGCGTCCTTGTCGCCGGGGATCAGGCGCGACGCTGACAGGTTGAACAGCATGAACATCGCCGTGTTGACGATGAAGCGCAGGGCGTTGCCGACATAGAGAACCCACACGGCGGTCCAGCGGACGCGCCGCTCGCTGTCGGGGATGGCCTCGCCGACGGTGCGGTGGTCATGCGCCCGGTGGGCCGCGTCGCTTGTGAACATCCGCAGCGCCCAGGCCGTCAGCAGCCCCAGCGGCATGAGCACCGCCAGGAACATCGGCCCGGGCCCGGTGTACAGCCGCGTCGAGGCCAGCGGGCCGACGGCGCTGCCGATCATGCCGGCGGCGAAAAACATGCTCACAGCCTGGGCCCGCCCGTGCCGCAGGATCGGACCGCCGATCTGCCCGGCCTGAGCGCCGGCGATCGGGTGGTAGATGCCGTTGCCGACCATCGCCACCGCGAGCAGCGCCCACAGCACCCAGAAGTTCGGCGCAAAGCCGATCATGCACGAGCACACGGCGCTGGCGACCAACCCCACCGGGGCGGCGATCCGGGTGTCGTACCGGTCGCTCAGCCACGCCGCCAGCGATTGCGGCAGACCGCTGAGGACCTGGTTGCTGGCATAGATGACCGCGATCTCCGCGTCCGAGAGGTGCAGGTCGCGGCGGAGCGCGATCGCCAGCGTGGCGAAGAAACTGGGGTAGATATCGACGATGACGTGCGAGCCGACGATGGTCCAGAACTGGCGCCTCGCCCGGGCGTCGGAGACCGCCGGCGTGACCACGGGCGCCGTCGCCGCTTCCGACGGCGCGCAACCCGGGGCCGGGCCGATGGGTTCGACCCCGGCCTCGTCAATCAACGAGGATGCTGGAACTTCAACTCGGCTCATCGGAAGGGACAAGCGTAGGAGGGCGCCGCCGCCGGCGCGGCAGCCCGCGCGGTCATGGCGACATGAGAATCCGAGGGGCGGGGCTCACGAGGTCACGAGCCAAAGTCCAAGTCGCGGCGGATCGCTGGAGCGCGCAACGCAATCGTCGTTGTTCACACGTTCAAGAAGCGTGCTTCGTACGCCTCCGGATGCCGCGTTGTTCGGCAACGCATGAGGCCTCCCCCCTTCCCACATCCGTGTGCACCCGACGAATCCGCGGCTCCCCCCGCGGCCACGGCATCACGCGCCCTGGCGCCCCACGCGCGCCCCGAACGTCAGCATCGCCCCGAGGATCACCCCCAGCACGCTCACGCTCGCCGTCGGCCACGTCCAGCTCATCGCGCTCATCCCGGCCTGCACCACCTTGTCCTTGGCGCGGAACAGCGTGGTCGGCGTCACCTGCACCATCGCGTCGTACTGCCACAGGATGTCGCGCCGCTGCTCGTCGGTCAGTCCCTCGACCGGCTTGTCGTGCGGCCCGGGCGCGGCGATGCTCTCGATCCGGCCGTAGGTCGTTTCCCACTCGCGGATCGACGACTCCGCCGGGCCGCTCGGGACCAGCTCCGCGAAGCGGTAACGCCACTCGCGGCGGCGCACCAGGCCCCAGCTCCCCTCGTCGTACCCCTCGGCCGGGTACCGGGCCGCCACAATCAGCCGCGGCGTCACCTCCCCGCGCTTCAGGGCGGCGGTCACCTCCGCCTGGTTCCCGCCGCTGGATTCCACCATCGGCAGCAGCTTGAACCAGTCCTCGTGCTTCAACATCCCCGGCAGCCGCGGGTCGTACCGCCCGCCAAAGGGGAAACGCACCTCGCGCCCCCGCCACTTCACCACCAGCGACGGCTCGGCGTCGTTCGGGTACAACCCCTCCGCGCCGGGCGCCGGGTCCTGCACCACCTCGCACCGCTGCCCCAGAAACTCAAACGACTCCGCTGCGATCCGGGACTCGAACCAGAAGTGCGGGCGGGACTTCATGTCCGGACGGTCGGCGAGGCGTGTGTACATACCCCACGCCGAGACCGCCAGCGCGACAACGGAAAGGCCCAGGAGCAGCGGGCCGATCCAGAATGAGGCCTTGGTGCGCATCGAAGCGGCCCTAGTGCGGCTTGGGTTCGCCGGCGGGGGCGGGGGCGGGGGCGGGGGCGGGGGCGGTCGAATGCTCGCCCGCGGGCTTGGGTTCGGCCGCCGGCTTCTCGCCCTGGCTGTGCTCAGAACCTCCGGCGTGCCCGGTGATCCCCGCCGCCTCGGCGTTCTTGCGGGCCAGCTCGGGGATGCTCATGTCGACCTTCTGGACCTCGTTGCCGGTGAGCGGGAACTTCACGCCGCCGTCACCCGCGTAGTTCTGAAGGGTGCCGCCGGGGCGGATCTCGCCGCTCTCGGCCCGTTCGATCAGGTGCCGGCTCCTGATGTCGATCACGCTCAGGCCGATGAACAGCACCACCGCGAAAAGCGTGGCCGCCACCACGATGGTGTTCATGGCCTTGTCGTAGACCAGGTGCATGAAGAACCCGCCGACCAGCAGCGCCTTGACGACCGCGATGGTGAGCGCCATCACGATGTGCATCGTCTCGGTCATCGGCAGGCGGCTAGTCCAGACCGTCAGCGCCGTCAGGATCAGCAGGATCACGAAGACCCACAGCATGGTCCAGTAGGGGGTGATGTGCGGGTGCTCGCCGTGGGCCTCGTCGAGGCTGAGCATCTCGTGCGGGTCGAGGGTGTCGTGCTTGGTGTGCGACATGGGGAAGGGCGCTCTCCGCGATCTCCGCGGGAAAAACTCAGACGAGGTACAGCAGCGGGAAGAGGAAGATCCAGATGATGTCAACGATGTGCCAGTACAGGCCCGAGTTCTCCAGGAAGGTGTAGTGGCGCGGGCCGAACTCCTGCCGGGCCGCCTTCACCATGCACCAGGTAAGGACGATGATGCCCACCAGGACGTGAACGCCGTGGGTGGCCGTGGCGATCCAGTAGACGCTGAGGAAGATGTTGTCGTGGGTGCCGACGGGGTCGGCGTACGCATAGGCGGCCCCGGGGAGTTCGCCCTTCTGCCACTTGGGCCAGTATTCCAGCCACAGCTTGACCACGAGGAAGGTCGCCGCGCAAAGGTTTGTGAGCAGCAGGTTCAACTGGGTCATCCAGTTGCGGTTGGTCTGGGCGCCGCGGATGGCCAGCACGACCGTGAAGCTGGACGCCAGCAGCACGACCGTGTTGAACGCGCCGATCTTCCAGTTGAGGTAGTGCTCGGACGCCGCGTGCCAGTTGCCGGGGTAGAGCATCCGGAACACCGCGTACGCGCAGAAGAACCCGCTGAACAGCAGGATTTCCGTAGACAGGAACAGCCACATCCCGAGCTTGGCGCCCTCGGCCTCGTCCTGGATGTTCCGCCAGTGCGAACCGGGGACGTACCGCTCGTGCGGCGGCAAGTCCATGTCTACAGCGGCTTTGGGGTTGAGCGTGCTCATCGGGTAGTCATGAGGAATGAACGCGGAGGGACGGAGGCGACGGAGAGATCTGGGCCTGGCAACTCGGCGATTTGGTCAGAGGCATTTGCTGTGGGCGCCTTGAGCGATGCGCTCAGTGCCCCATCGCCATACCCGGCGCCAGCTTGGGAAGCGGGAAGTCCTTGGGGTCGCACTGCGGGGGTGAGACCGTGTCGTAGTCGTACGGGCCGTGGGTCATCAGCGGCTCGTGCGGGAAGTTGTGCTCGATGGGCGGGCTGGCGGTCTCCCACTCCAGGCTCAGGCCGCCCCAGGGGTTGGCGGGCGCCTTTTTGCCGGCGGCCAGCGAGTACAGGAGCGAGAACAGGTGCACCAGGAACCCGGCCAGCAGCACCCAGGTGCCGAAGGTCGAGAGCTTGTGCATCGGCTCGTACACGTCGATGTAGGTGGCGTACCGGCGCGGCATGCCCTGTGTGCCCATGATGAACTGCACGAAAAACGTCAGGTTGAACCCGGCGAACACCAGCACGGCACCAACCCGGCCCCAGAACTCGTTGTACATCCGCCCGGTGATCTTGGGCCACCAGTGGTGCAGACCGCCGACGAACGCCAGCACCGTGCCGCCCATCATGACGTAGTGGAAGTGGGCGACGACGAAGTAGGTCTCGGTGAGATGGATATCCGTGGCGAGCGTGGCCAGCGGCGGGCCGGTGAGTCCGCCGATGGTGAAGTTGAACAGGAAGCTCATCGCGTAGAGCATCGGCGTGGTCCACGCGATGGACGCCTTGTACATGGTGGCGACCCAGTTGAACACCTTGATCGCCGTCGGGATGGCCACCAGGAACGTCAGGCACGAGAAGATCACGTTGGCCGCGGGCGTCTCGGCCACGAACAGATGGTGCCCCCACACCAGGAAGCTGATCGCCGCGATGGCGACCGAGCTGAACGCGATGGCGCGGTAGCCGAACAGCCGCTTGCGGCAGTGCACCGCCAGCAGCTCGGAAACGATCCCGAACGCCGGCACGATCATGATGTACACCGCCGGGTGGCTGTAGAACCAGAAGAAGTGCTGGAACAGCACCGGGTCGCCGCCCAGGGCCGGGTCGAAGATCCCGACGTGGAACACCCGCTCGAAGACGATCATCAGCAGCGTGATGCCCAGCACGGGGGTCGCCAGCACCTGGATGATCGCCGTGGCGTACACGGCCCACACGAACAGCGGCATGTCGAACCATCCCATGCCGGGCACGCGGAGCTTGTGCACCGTGACGATGAAGTTGATGCCGGTGAAGATCGAGCTGAACCCGAGGATGAACGCCGCCAGCACCATGGCCGTGACGTTGCCCCAGTTGGTCGTGGTCGAATAAGGCGTGTAAAAGGTCCAGCCGGTCTCGACGCCGCCGCCGATGAGGGCCCACAGCGCGAACGCGGCGCCGAAGAGATAGGTGTACCAGCTGAGCAGGTTGAGCCGCGGGAAGGCCACGTCCTTGGCCCCGATCATCAGCGGCAGCAGGATGTTGCCCAGGGCGGCGGGGACGCTGGGGATGATGAACAGGAACACCATCACCGTCCCGTGCAGGCTGAACAGGCGGTTGTACATGTTGTTGCCGGAGATGTTCGTCCCCGGCCAACCTTTGAACCACTGACCCGTGACGGTGCCGTCGGCCAGGGTGCGGGTCGGCTCCCACAGCTCGAAGCGGAGCGCCAGCGCGAAGATGCCGCCGAGGAGGAAAGCGGCCAGCACCGCGACGAGGTACATCACGCCGATCTTCTTGTGATCGACGGTGTACAGCCACGAGCAGATCGTCTTCCAGGTGGAACCCTTGGAAGCGAAGTACGGCTCGTCGTGGTGCCCGCCAGGTGCATGGGCGGCGTGTGCGGACATTCGGTCAACCTCCGATGAACCGGTCCGCCCCGCGGTGGGTGGGGGCGGCCGGAGTGAATGCTGAACAACTACTTGGCCGGGGCCTTGGACTTCTTGGCCTCCAGCTCCTGGGTCGAATCGTCGATCGCCTTCTGCTTGAACTGGTCGTTCAGGCTCATGATGTACGTCATGATGGCCCGGATCTCACGGTCCTTCAGCTTGCCCTGGTAGCTGGGCATCTGGTTGGGGAAGCCCTCGACGACGAACGCGCCGGGGTTGAGGATCGACTCGCGGATGTAGTTCTCATCAACGGTGGCTTCCTTGCCGTCGACGCTCTTGACCTTGGTGCCCCAGATGCCCTTCCAGGTCGGGCCCGTGCTGGCGCCGCCGTCAACCTTGTGGCAGGTGGCGCAGCCGGCGGTCTTGTAAAGCGAGGCCCCGAGCTCGACCAGGGGAACGCCCGATGTGTCGGCCTGGTAGTCCATCCATTTCTTGAAGTCCTCGGGGGAGACCACCGCGACCCGCGCCAGCATCTGCGAGTGCTGATCGCCGCAGTACTCGGTGCAGAAGATGTGGTACCCCTTGCCGGCGCGCTGCGCCGGGTCCTTGATGATCTGCCCGTTGTCGTCGAGCGGCGCCAGCCGGAACTTCTCCGGCTCGTACTCCTCGAGCGTGTGCGTCGCCTTGCCCGTGGGCTGCACCCACATGGTGGTGTAGCGGTTGGGCATCACGTCGCGCTTGGCCCGGAACTCGGGGAAGAACATCGAGTGGATGACGTCTTCCGACGACATCATGAACTTGGTCGGGCGGTCCAGGGGCAGCGCGAAGACCGGGACCTCCATGTCGGCGAGCTTTTCCGTCTCGCGCGTCTTGGCGCCGTTGGGGTACTCCCAGCTCCAGTTCCACTTTTTCGCGGTCACCTGGATCGTCTGCGCATCGACCGGCGCCACGGACTTGTCCATGTAGCCCTTGAAGCCCCAGAAGAACATCACGAACAGCAGGATGGTGGGGATCACCGTCCACACCACCTCCATCGGGGTGTTGTGAGCGGGGCTGACCTGGATCGGCACGCCCGGCTTCCGCCGGTACTTGACGCCCCAGTACACCATCAGCCACATCAGGATCACGAAGAAGACCGTGGATGTCCAGAAGATGAAATAGAAGATCGCGTCCGTCTCGCCCGCGAACGTGGACGATTTGGCCCGGAACCACATCCGGTCCCACCAGCCGATGTCGTCGGCGCCCAGGAGGCGCAGAGCGGCGGCGTGGACCGGGGCGGTCAGGCTTGACAGCGAACTGTCTGAGGCGAGCGTCATCATCATGAATCCCTGCCGCTCCCGTGAGCCAGTGCGGCACGCTTGTGGCCCTTGGCGAACATCACCCCGACAAACGTCATGAGGCTCAGGGCCGTGACCGCCCCGCCCAGCTTCATCACTTTCTGCGCCGCCAGCACGTACGTCCCCTTCTCGGGGTCGTACATGAAGCAGGTCAGCATCACACGATCAAACAGGCTTCCCGCCTTGCCCTGCGACGCTTCCTTCAGCGCCTTCTGCACGTCCTGTGGCTTGAACTCGATGTTCTCGATGAACCCGTTGACCGTCCCCGTGGGCGTCAGAAAGAACACCGCCGAGGGGTGGCTGAACTGCCCGTTTTCCGGCAGGAAGCGGTAGTGAAACCCGACCGCCCTGGCGATGCCCTGGGCGTTCTGAACGTCCGCGCAGAGGAACTTCCACGCGTCGGGCCGCAGCTTGCCGCCATCGGCCGAGCCGGGCCGGTCGTAGCCCAGCAGGTACGCGTCCTGCTGAACCCTGGCCTGCTCGGGCGTGTTGCGGTGATCGAAGCTCACCGTGACCACCCGGAACTCCTCGCCCATGGTCCAGTCGATGTGGTTGAGCGAGTCGCGGACCTTGTTAAGCACGAGCGGGCACAGCAGCGGGCAGGTGTAGTAGGCCATCACCAGCATCACCGGGCGCCGACCGTCGAAGAGCTCCCTGGCGGTCACCCGCTTGCCGGCGGCGTCCGTGAACTCAAGGCCCAGCGGCAGCGGGGTGCCGCGCATGTCCTCGACGCCCACGCCCTCGGTCTGGGGCAAACTGCTCTTGATGAGTTGCCCGCGGGCGGGCAGGACCGCCGCCGAGCCGACGCACAGCACCGCCAGGGCGGCGGCGAGTCTGCGGAGGTTGGCGGAGGTCTGTGTCATGCGATCTCGGCAGGGGGGCCTACTTTTTTGCGGCCTTGCCCTCGTACTGCTTCTTGACCTTGTCCATCGCCACGTTCAGGGGGACCTGCACCGCGCCCGTCTTGGCGTCGGCCCAGCCGTAACTGTGCAGCGTCGCGTCCCAGTTGGCCTTCGCCGTGGCGGCGCCGTTGCCCCAGTCGGGCGAGGTGTCGGTGAGCTTTTCCTGGCGCTCGCCCTTGAGCTGCGCCTGGTAGCGGTTGAAATAGTTGAGAGCGTAGAACGCCACGCCGAAGGTGATGACGATCACGGCGATCATCACGGCCGAGATCGCCCACGGGTTGGTGGAACCGTGCGAGGACTGGTGCCGCTCGCTGGGCGCGTGCCGGAACCAATCATCGTGGTGCGTCAGCTCGGCCTCGAAATCGGCCTTGGTGTGATGCCCGTGTTGGTCGTGCTTGTGGGACATGGGTGAGCAGAGGTACGCGTCGTGCGTCGTGGTTGTTGGGTCCTGAAGTCCTGCGGTCCTGAAGTCCTGAATCTTGAGATCTGATTCGCGTCAAACGTAGTTCTTGTGCGCCAGGGCCTCGGACAACCGCGGGTCCTTGAGCGGCACCAGCGGCCCGCTGGTCACCCGCCACATCACAACGCCCAGCATGAACAGCACCGGCCCGGCGATGCCCGTCGCGTCGGCCCAGTGGAACGATTCGCCGGCCTCAGGGCGGACCATGAAGAACAGGTCCAGCCCGTGCATCACCAGCATCCACACGCTCCACAGGGCCGCCCACGTCATGCTGCGACGGCGCGGCTTGGGCAGGAGGAACAGGAACGGGAGGATGAAGTGACCGATGGGCAGCGCCCACGACAGCTTCTCCCACGGGCCCTGCTTGCGCATCACAAAGAACGCCGTCTCCTCGGGGATGTTGGCGTACCAGATCAGGAAGTACTGGCTGAAGCTCACATACGCCCAGAACACCACGAACGCGAACAGGATCTTGGAGAGATCGTGCTGGTGCTCCTCGGTGAAACACCCCGCCAGCCGCCCGAACTTGCGCAGGAAGAACAGCACCAGCGTGACCAGCGCCAGGCACGACACCGCGTTGCCCGCGAAGAAGCACACCCCAAGCATGGTGCTGTACCAGTGGAAGTCCAGCCCCATGATCCAGTCGAACCCCGCGAACGCCGTGGTGAACGCGAACAGGATGAGCCCCACCGCCGAGAGCTTGCGCGCCCGGGCCGTGTGCCACTTGTCCCCGTCGTCGTCCTGACGGCGCGACATGCCGTAGAGCATCCCGCCCAGCCCCAGCCACACCAGGAAATAGACGGCGGCCCGCACCAGGAAGAACGGGACGTTCAGGTACCCGGCCTTCTTCTCGAGCAGGTGATCGCCCGCGTACTTGGCGGCGTTCATCCAGTTGAACAGGAACGCGTCGCCGTCTTTGCCGAACTTGTTCAGATAGAGGTACTGCGCCGCCACCAGCCCCACCCCGATGAGCATCGGCGCCCACACACTGGCCATCATGTTCTCGAACTGGCGCCGGATGCTGGTGCACCAGCCGGCGTTGGTCTGCTGGAAGATCATCACGAACCCCAGCGCACCGACGGCGATTCCCACGGCGAACAGGAAGCCGATGTGCCAGGCGTGCAGCGCGATCTTCGCGGTGTGCGCGTCGCCGGACCAGCCGGCCCAGAACGTCGCCCCCATCAGGCCCAGCCCCGCGACCATGAACAGGCCGCGGAACGCCGCGCCGGCTCCCGCAGGGAGCGTCACGTTGTCGGTCTCCATCATCTGCCGCGCCATGGCGGGTGTGACATGACTCACGCGCCACCTCCGGTCTTGGGCGACGCCGCGGGTGCGTCGGTCTTCTTGTCCTTCATCAGCAGCTCGCGCTGGGACTCGGGGACGTCGCTCATCGAGCCGCGCCGCGACTCCTGCAGCGCCCGGATGTAGGCGACGATCGCCCACGACTCGCGCTCGCTCAGCTTGCTCGCGTACGGCCGCATCTTGTACTCGTAGGGGCCGCCGGGGTAGAGCACCCCTTCACGGATGGTCTTGAAGATGAGCCCGTCCTGGCCCTTGTCGCCGCCGTGGAGATACTTGGGATCGTGCCACGTCGGCAAGGGAGCGTTCCAACGTTGGCCGACAAGCCCCTGCCCGTCGCCCAGCCCGCCGTGGCACACGATGCAGATGATCTTGAACTTCTTCTCACCCAGCGCCAGCAGTTCATCGTCCACCGGGATGGGGATGTACTCGACGTAGTTCAGCTTGGGCGCGCCGGTTTCGTCGGTCACCGCCTTGCCGCTCTTGTCCAGGACCTTGCGGTAGCCGAGGTAGAAATCTTCGTCCTCGGCGAGCATCACGGCGCGATCAGCGAAGTCCTTGCCGTCCCACACGCCGTCGCCGCCGGCGCCCAGGCGAGACGTGCGCCCGAACGCCACGCTGTGCGCCGGGGGCTGGCGCATCGAGCGCCCATAATGGTCGGCCCCGCCGTGCCCGCCCGCGCCCTCGCTGTAGTCCTTGAAGAACGCGGACTTGCTCTGCGCCTTGGCCTTGGGCTGGTCGTCCATGTCGGGCAGGAACTGCCTCGGCGGATCGTCCGACCGGTCGCCACGGCACCCGGCGAGCAATGCGACACCCGCGACGACAATCGCCGCCGTGATGCCTTGATGCCTCGATGCCTTGATCCCTTCGGCCACGTTCATTCCTCCACCCCATCGATGTGCTGGCCGCCGAGCTTCTCGAGCATCTGGCGGACCTGGGCCTCGTTGAACTTCGGGTCCGACGCCTCGACAGCGATCACCAGGCGGTCGTCGGACACCCGAAGGAACCGGTTCTTCTTCAGCAGCGGGTGGTACCACATCGGCAGCCCGTTCAGGGCCAGCATCCCCAGGATCGCCCCGAACGCGCCGAAGAGCACGCTCAGCTCGAACATGATCGGCGTGAACTGCTCCCACGCGCCGAACGGCTTGCCCGCGGTGATCATGGGGTAGTCCACCGCGCTCATCCACCACTGCATGGCCACCGCGCTGAGGAACCCGGTGAACGCCGCTGAGCCCATCACCACCGACACCTTGCTCCACTTCAGCCCCATCGCCTCGGGCATCCCGTGGATCGGGCAGGGCGAATACACGTCCCACTTCCTGTAGCCCGCGTCGCGCAGGTGCTCGGCGGCGTGGTACAGCGACGCCGCGTCGGGGAACTCGGCCATCACGCCCCACGTCTGCCCCGCGCCCGACGGGGCGCCGGAGCCCTTCTCAAACTCCTTGCTCAGGGTGCTGCTCATGGTTCAGTGCCCCCTCCCGGCGTGATGGGCGTGACCGTCCTGGTGGTCGGGGTGGTGATGCGGGTCGGCCCCCGGCATCACCGCCTTCACCTCCGCCATCGCCAGCATCGGCAGGAAACGGCAGAACAAGAGGAACAGCGTCATGAAGACGCCCAGGGTGCCGATGAACGTGGCCACGTCAACCAGGCTCGCGCGGTAGTACTTCCACGCCCCGGGCAGGAAGTCGCCCGACAGCGTGGTGATGATCACGAACCGCTCGAACCACATCCCGATGTTCACCACGATCGAAATCAGGAAGATGAACGGGATGTTGGTCCGGCACCACTTGATCCAGAACACCTGCGGGCTGATCACGTTGCAGGTGATCATCGTCCAGTAAGCCCACCCGTACGGGCCGAACGCGCGCCGGATGAACGTCTGCTGCTCGAACTCGTTCCCGCCGTACCACGCGATGAAGAACTCCATCCCGTACGCGAAGCCCACCATCGTCCCGGTGACGGTGATGATCTTGCACATGTTCTCGATGGTGCGGGCCGTCACGAAGTCCTTCATGCCCGGGTACAGCTCGCGGGCCGGGATCAGCAGCGTCAGCACCATCGCGAAGCCGGAGAAAATGGCCCCCGCCACGAAGTACGGCGGGAAGATCGTCGTGTGCCAGCCCGGCACCACCGACACCGCGAAGTCGAACGACACCACCGAGTGCACGCTCAGCACCAGCGGCGTGCTCACGCCCGCCAGCAGCAGGTACGCCTTCTCGTAGTTGTTCCAGTGACGGTTGCTGAACCTCCAGCCCACCGCCAGCACGCCGTAGACCCACGACGCCAGCTTGTTGAACGGCAGCGTCACCGTCAGGTTCTTGATGAACCCGGGCAGGGGGTGCGGCGCCCAGATAGGCCCGAACGTGGTCAGCTGGTCGCGACGGGCCGTCGCCCGGTCGCGGAGCGTGGCCAGGTCGGGGATCATCCCCATGTACCAGAACAGCAGCGACACCGTGAAATAGGTGCCCACCGCGAACACGTCCCACAGCAGCGGGCTGCGGAAGTTCGGCCAGATCCAATTCATGTTCGGGATGGGGAAGACCATCCAGATCATCCACACGCGACCGACGTGGATCCCCGGGAACGTGCCGGCGCAGATGACCGCGAAGATCGTCATCGCCTCGGCGAACCGGTTGATGCTCACCCGCCACTTCTGCTTCAGGATGCACAGGATGGCGCTGATCAGCGTGCCGGCGTGGCCGATGCCGACCCACCACACGAAGTTCACGATGTCCCAGCCCCACATCACCGGGCGCTGCAGACCCCACACACCCACGCCGGTGATGATGAGGTACAGGATGGCCAGGCCGCCGATGCCCGCCACGTGGGCCGAGATCACGAACGCGATCGGCCACCACTTCGGCGTCTTGTTCTCGATCCAGCCGCAGATGGTGTTCGTCACCGAGTGCCAGTCGCGCCCGCCCAGCACCAGCGGCGCGCGCTGCGACGGGTCGTCGATCAGCGTCCCGTCGATGGTCGCCGGGTCGGCGTAAGGGCGCGACGGCTGGTGCGTCATCAGGCCCAGCGCACTGGCTTGGTCTGGGTGCATCGTCGTCATGCGAACACTCCGGCACGGACCGCGCCGCCCGACAAGGGCCGCGGAGAGGTTTCAAGGATCGGCAGACTCATCACATGCCCGGCGGGCTTCTCTTCACCGTGACCGCCCCCGGCCCCGCCGCCGTGTCCGCCCCCGGCGTGATGACCGAACGGATCGGTGTTGGGCGTGCGGATCTTGGGGTTGGGGTTGCGGACGCGGACCAGGTGCGTCGTCCGCGGGCGGGTGTTCAGGTAGGCCAGCAGGCCGTAGCCGCGCGGGTCGTTCCGCAGCCGGCTGGCACGGCTGCCCTCGCCGTTGTTGCTCTCGTAGTCGTAGATGTCGCCGAACACGATCGCCCCCGTCGGGCACGCCTGCTGGCAGGCGGTCTGGACGAACCCGTCGGGGATGTATTTCAGGTCGGCGATCTTGGTCTCGACGCTCGCCGCGTTGATCCGCTGGATGCAGTAGCTGCACTTCTCCATTACGCCGCGCGAGCGCACCGTCACGTGAGGGTTCTTCTGCAGGTTCTGCGATTCCAGGTTCTTGGCGCGGAGCCTCGGCGGCACCCAGTTCTCGTTCTCCAGCGTCGGCGCCTTGCCCGCCAGCGGCGTGCCCAGCTGGCCGTAGCCGCCCTTGAACTGCTTGGTCCCGTAGTCGAACCAGTTGAACCGGCGGACCTTGTACGGGCAGTTGTTGCTGCAGTACTTGGTGCCGATGCACCGGTTGTAGGCCATGTTGTTCAGGCCCGCGGGGTCATGGGTCGTGGCGTTCACCGGACAGACCACCTCGCACGGCGCGTTCTCGCAGTGCACGCACGCGACCGGCTGCACCAGCATGTCCGGCGCATCGGCGTGCGCGAACGCGTCCTTGCCCTCCGGATCACCGGCGTAGTAGCGGTCCACCCGGATCCAGTGCATCTCGCGGCCCTTGGCCGTCTCGATCTTGCCCACGATCGGGATGTTGTTCTCAGCCTGGCAGGCGATCATGCACGCCGAGCAGCCCGTGCAGGTGGTGAGGTCGATCGACATGCCCCACTGTTGCAGCCGCTTGCCGTACTTGTTCTCGGGTCCCTGCAGGCGCCCCTTGGCGTCCTTCACCACTTCGCCGGTGTCGGGGTTGACCTTGACCCAGTAGTGCTCCTGCCCGCGCAGCGGCTGGGTGTCGCCCTTGCGGTAGATGTTGACGTTGGCCGGCGCATGCCCCTCGGTGGCGCCGGCCAGCATCCCCGCGAAGTTCAGGTCGCGCGAGTTGTCGTACGGGTCGGTCTGGCGGTGGTCCTTGGAGTAGTCCTTGTCGCCGTGAAGCTTCCACGCGTCGTGGTCCACCTCGCGGAGCAGGTCGCGCCCCTCCATCGTCCAGTGGTCCTGCGTGTTGGCGATGAGGTACAGGTCCGCCGAGGCGTCCTTTTCAACCTTGGCGCCCGTCGCGACCCGCCACCCCGAGCTCTGCCGCAGCGCGTACACGTTGAATCCGGTGCCGTCGCCGATGCGTCCGCACCGCTCGCGCCCGTAGCCGGCGTGCAGGATGACCGTGTCGTCGGCGACGCCCGGCTGCACCCACGCCGCCACCTTCAGCGACTGGCCGCCCACGGTGATCGTGATCACCTGCGCCTTGTTGTACTTCTCGTCGTCCAGGTGCCGGTCGGTCGACACCCCCAGCCGATCCGCCATCGCCTTGCTGATCAGCGCCGGGTTGTCCCACGACACCTTCGATACAGGGTGCGGCAGCTCCTGCAGCCAGCCGTTGTTGGCCCAGCGCCCGTCGTGCACGTGCGGGGACGGCGCAAACACCACCTCGACCCCCGGAGCGCCAGCCTTCACGCCCTGGGCCAGCTCCGCCAGCCCGGCCCCGATCGCACCGGCGTTCAGCGTCGGCGCGCCGTACACCGGCTCGGTGCTCTGCACGCCGTCGTGCAGCGTGCGCCTCCAGAGTTTCTCGTTCAGCACGCCGCCGTTCCGCGCCTCGAAGGCGCGCCGGACGACCTGATACCCGTCGGTAACCCCGTCGTTCAAAGCGACCGCGAGCACCTCCAGGTCGCTGTGGAAATCCCACAACGGCTTGATCATCGGCTGGATGACGCTGTACTGCCCTTCCCAGGTCGCCGCATCGCCCCAGGATTCCAGGTAGTGCGAGCGGGGGATGAACGTCTTCACCGCCGCGGCGGTCTCGTCCGCCTCGCCGACGTACACGCTCGCGCCGGCCTTGGCCAGCTTGGCCGCGAAGCCCAGGTCCGCGGGCGCCGTGAACACGGGGTTCCCACCGATGATCACCAGCGTGTCAATCTCGCCCTTGTCCAGCCCCTGGGCCACCGCGCTGATCGACGCCGCGCTGGACTGCCCCGCGTCGCCCTTCATCTCGCAGTAGCGGACCGTCTTGCCGACGTTGCCCAGCACCGCGTTGATCGCGTGCGCCAGGGCATGGACCGCCGCCGGCTGCGACGCGCCCGCCATGACCACGCTCGCGCCCCGGTTCTTGGCGTCGAGCAGGTCCTCGACCATGGCCTTGAGATGCTCGCCCGGGAATCCCTCGCCGCCGGAGCACGCGGCCCGCGCCGCCTCCACGCCCGCGGCCATCGGCGCCCCCGCCCCGCCAACCCCCTTCATCACCTCGGCCGCCAGCGCCAGCGCCAGCCCGCCGATCTTGGAGGCCTTCATGGTCCAGCGGTGGTCCGCCGCCCCGCCGGTCAGGGTCATCGCCGACTCAACGACGTAGAGCCGGCTCATCGCCGATTCCGCCGCCGCCTTGCCCGCGCTCTTGCCGCCGCGGAGCCGCGACTCGCCGTAACCGCGCGAGACGGGCAGTTCCGCCTCGCCGTGCAGGAAATCGCAGTCGAGCGACACGATGACGTTGGCCGCCGACAGGTCATAGCGGGGCTTGTACGCCCCGCCGAACGCGAGCCTGGAGCCCGCCAGCGCGTTCTCGTCATCCATCGGCTCGTAGGCGTACCACTTGGCGCCGGGGAACTTCTTCAGGATGCGGTCACGCAGATCATCGCGCGAAGGGCTGGTGGCCTTTTCGACCAGGAAGGCGGTCTTGGGCCCGCACGCGATGCCGGCCTTGACGAAGTCGTTCCACTTCGGCGCATTCGCAAGCTCTCCCTTGCCGCGCCTGGTCGCCCACGCCGAAACCTGTTCCAGATCGCGGTCGGGGTCATACAGGCTGAGCACGCTCGCCTGAGACCAGACGCTGCTCCGCCCGCGGTTGTACGGATGCAGCGGGTTGCCCTCGAGCTTGGTCGGGCGACCCTCGAACGTCTCGGCCAGCAGCCCCTCGCACCCGCCGCCCGGCAGCGGCATCGCCGTCGCGTAGAACAGCGGCTTGCCGGGCACGATGTGCTCCGGGTCCTGGTTGTAGGCGAGGATCTTGTGGTCCGGCTGGCGGCAGCCCGGGATGGTCGCCGCCCCCGCCAGCGCGATCGACGCGCCCATCAGCTTCAGGAACCCGCGCCGCGACCCGTCCAGAAGCTCGCTCGCGTTGGCCGGAAACTCGCGGTGGACGAACTCCTGGAACCGCCTGGTCCCCGCCAGGTCATCCAGGCTGCGCCAGTACGCCCGCCCGGTGGCACGGCTCACCTCGCGCGCGGACCGCGCCACCTCACTCGGCGCAGGCTTGCCTTCCTTCTTCGACGACGGGCATTGGTCGGTGTGGCTCATCGGCGCTTCGCTAAGGGACCAGGAACCAGAGATCAGGCACCAGCAAACCCGCTAAGAACTGAGCAGAACACCCTGGTGCCTGGTGCCCGGTCCCAGATGCCTTCCTAGTAATGACACGCCCCGCAGCTCTGCGGCGGCTGCAACTGCTTGGCCTTCGCCAGCTCCAGACCGCTGGCCGCCTGGCCCTCGGACGCGAGCTGGTTCTGCACCGCCAAAAGGTCGGTGATCTTGATCTTGCTGGTGTCGACGAGGCTCTTCTCCGGCGCCCGGTGGCAGTCGAGGCACCACCCCATCGCCAGCGACTCGTTCTGACGAACCACCGCGAGCTGGTCGATGCGCCCGTGACACGAGTAGCACGACACCCCGGCGTGCACGTGCACCGCGTGCGGGAAGTTCACGAAGTCCGGCACCTTGTGAACGCGCCGCCACTGCACCGGCTCGGTCGTCTGGAACGCGTGCCGGACCGCCATCAGGTTCTTGTTGACCTTGTGCTTAGCCCAGAGCTGACTGTTCAGGAACGCCTGATCGCTCGCCTCGTCCGCCGTGTGGCAGTTCATGCACGTCGCCGTATCGGGCACGTTCGCGTGGAAGCTCTCCTCCACGTGCGTGTGACAGTAACGGCAGTCCATCCCCAGCTTGCCCGCGTGGATCTGGTGGCTGTAATCCACGGGCTGGACCGGCTCATAGCCGACCATCCAGAACTTGTTGTCGACGTAGTAGAGGTACGCCGCGCACACCAAAACCAGCCCGCCCAGAAGCGCCGGGGCGCCCAGGGTTGGGATCTTGTTGGTCCATTTCGGGAAGACTTGCGACACGCCGCTTGCTCCCTAAGAAACGCCGCACTCGACCACACGCGCCGGATTCGGGTCGCCGATCCGGTGACCGAACAACCGGCTTCCACACACTCCCCCCTCAGGCTCTGGGGGGCATCCGGGGCGGCACGTTTCCCGGATTTCTTCCGATCTGTCAAGCCAGACTACGGTCTGGCGAGAATTTGAAGGTGCTTCGCGCTGTTCTCGGACGCTAACGACAGACCCTGCCCAATCGGTTACCTCCCTGGAGTTTCTCCAAGAGTGTATCCACGATGTTCTTGTTTGACAAGATTTATTCTAGTTCTACAGTCAGGCCCGACCAAATTCCCCATCTCGGTAGGATCAGCCAATGAACTCTCCCGGCGTCAGCCGCCCGCACACCGTGTCTAACCCGATCTGGCCCGCCATGCTGGTCGCCGGGTTCGGGACCGCCGCCGCAATGTGGTTGATGGGCTTCATTACCCACCTGCCCTTCGTCGCGGCCCCCGCGCCCGTCGTGGGCGTTTTGCTCCTGCTGCTTCAAGTGGGTGCCGCGGTCCTCGTCGGCAGGGTTTCCAGCGCCGCCCTCGCCGTCAAGACCGGCGTCGGCGCCGGCTTTGTCGCCGCCCTCGTCAACCTGCTCGTGCTCGGATCGTTCCTCGCTGACCCTCAGCAAACCAACTCGCTGAAGGCCAACGCGCTGGTGCTCGCCGCCGGCTATCTCGGGTTCGCCTGCCTTGTCGGCGGCTTGGGAGGCCTCGTGGGATCGCGGACCCGTGGACGCGACGTTCCCGACGCCGAGCCCGTCGACTGGCTCGCACGTATGGGGGTGGTTGCTCTGTGCGCCATTATCCCCGTCATCTTCTCGGGCGGCATCGTCACCACCACCGGCAGCGGTCTCGCCGTCCCGGACTGGCCCACCAGCTACGCCAGCAACATGTTCCTCTTCCCGCTGTCGCGGATGACCGGCGGCGTGTACTACGAGCACGCCCACCGGCTCTTCGGCTCGTTGGCCGGCCTTTCAGCGGTCGTGCTTCTGGGAATGACCCTCAGGTTTGAGCGCCGCGCATGGGTCAAGGGGTTCGTGCTGGCGCTCCTGGTACTCATCTGCCTGCAGGGCCTGCTGGGGGGCCTGCGCGTCAACGCCGCGACCCCCACTGCCGACGGCACCCCCGGCGCCGGGACGGTCGACAACGCCCTGAGCGTCCCCCTGGCCATGCTCCACGGCATCGCCGGCCAGCTCACCATCGCGCTGTTCGCCGTCGCGGCGGGAGTGCTGTCACGGCGCTGGCGCACCCAGGAGCCCAGAGCCGATCTCGTCGACAAGCCGCTGTTCACCCTCACCACCGCGCTGGTCGCCGTGATGCTCCTGCAACTGGCCTTCGGGGCCGCCACGCGGCACTTCAAGCATCTCCACGCGGCGTACGGGCACGCCGGTTTCGCGCTCATCGTCGCCGTCGTCGCCGCCCTCGCGGGCTTCCGCGCGGCCCGGCACCGCGACATCGCGCCCTTGCGCGTCTTCGGAAACGGCGCCGCCCACCTCACGTGGCTTCAGATCGCTCTGGGGGTCGCGACGCTCTTCCTTGTTCTCCCTTACGACCAGCCCAAGTCCTCCGCGGCGCAGGTCATTGCCACCCTGCACCAGTTCAACGGGGCCGCGATGCTCGTGATGTGCTTCTCGCTGTGGGCCTGGACTCGGCGCACCATCGCCGGCTGATCGTCGCCCCGGCCCGCGGAACACCGGCTACTGCCGCAGAAACACCAGCACCGCCAGGTCGTACAGCACGTGCACGCCCACGACCACGCCGAAGCCGCGCCACACGTACACCGCACCGAAGTACAGCCCGGCGAACATGTAGAACCCCGCGTTGGCCCAGTTGAACGCCGCCACCGCCCCCCCCGCCGCGGCCGCGGTCGAGGCGTCGTGGTACAGCGCGAACGCCGCCGCCGCCAGCACCACCGACGCCGCTGTTCCGCGCCGGTTGTTGACCCCGATCAGGTCCACCACGATGAAATGGATCAGCGTGATCGCCACCATGCGGAACAGCATCTCCTCGTACAGCCCCGCGCCCACCGCGATCGCCGCCCGACCCAGGAGCGGGCGTGACGCCAGCTCCGCCCCCGGCGTGGCGTCGACCCCTCCCCCGGCGCCGACCGCCGCCAGCATGAAGGCCGCCGGCGGGTGCGCCCCCATGTTCCCGCTCATCAGCTTGTAGATCACCTGCCCGAGCACCAGCGCCGGCGGCGTCCACACCAGGCACTCCAGCGCCATGAGCCCCAGCACCCGCCACCGCAGCACCCACGGGTCTTTCTTCAGCACGTGCCACACCAGCAGCACGACCGCCACCAGCACCCCCGGCAGGTACAGCCCGCCCACGTTGAACACCCGGAACACATCCGCCAGCACGCGCCGGGCGCGGATCGTCTCTTCGATCCCCGCGCTTCCAATGACGTGAAACCCCGCCGCCGCCTCGTAAAACACGATCAGCGGCAGCAGAAAAGCGAGGACATACAGCGGGCGCATCGACAGCTTCAGGTAGCCCTCGTCAACGCCGACGCCCCCCAGCCCCGCGCCGGCGCCACGAGAGACGCCCACCCGCGCCGATGGGCGCGGCTTGGACCCGAACTTGGTGCGACGCGACGCCATCGCCCCAAGCCTATCCGATGACGCCACAACCTACGGCTCAACCGTCTAATAGGACACGATCCGCACCCCGAATACCGTCCCGCCAGTCACCCGGTGATCCGACGCTTTCGTTGGCCAGCGACCAACACAACCACGCCGCTCACAAAAGTAGCGACCCCCGAAGCGTGAACGGTAACCGCGAGTCCAAACCGGGCCGCGGCGACGCCCGCCGCCAGGGCCCCGATCGCGTAACCGGCGTCGCGCCAGAACCTGTAGCGGCCCAGAGACCTTGCGCGGTCGCCCGGCCCGACGCGGAAGGCGACCATCGAAAGAAGTGTGGGATAGACCATCGCCGTGCCGACGCCGAGCAGGATGCACGCCACGGCGGCGCCAATGGTCGGGTCCATCGGGCTCCACGCCAGCAACCAATGGCCCATCGCCTGGGTCCACAGACCGGCCACCACAAGCCCGACGCGTGGAACGTGGTCGCTCAACCAACCAGTCGCCAACTGGGCGACCCCCCAGGTCGCCGGGTACAGCGCGGCGAGCAAGCCAATGGTCTGATCCGGCACATGGCGCGCCAGCAACAGCAGCGGCAGCGTCGTCCAGATGACCGCGTCGTTGAGATTCGTGACCATGCCCGCCTGGTGCAGATCGCCAAGCCGCGGCGTCGCCGAGGAGAGCATTGAGGCGTTCGATTCCACTCCGTCGCCGGAGGGCCGCCGTGTGTCTTTGGAAAGGGGCGGCCGAGCGCCGGGGGGTGATGCCGGCGGCGGGCCCAGGGCTTGCTCGTGCGCCGCGTGCGCCGCGGTGTCCTTTACCAGCATCACCGTCAGCACCAGCCCGGCGAGTGCGCACGCCCCGGAAACGCCGATCACCCCCCGCAGCGGCATCTCAGCCGTGGCCAGCATCGTGACGCCCCACGCCGACGCGGCCACCGCGAGGTAGCCGGCGCACTCGTTCAGCCCCAGCGCCAGGCCGCGCCGGGCCGGCCCTGCCAGGTCCACCTTCATGACAACCGTCATCGACCAGGCAAGCCCCTGGTTCACGCCCAGCAGCAGGTTCGCGGCGACAATGATCCACCACTGGCGCAGGTCCATCGCCAGCCACAGCAGCGCAGGGATCGGCACGCCCAGCAGCCAGCCGGCGATCAGCACCCGCCTGCGGGAAAACCGCTGCGCCAGCGTGCCCGCCGCGAGATTGCTGAGCGCCTTGGTGAGCCCAAACGTAACCACGAACGATGTGAGCGCCGCCCCAGCGTTGAGATGAAAGTGCGAGGCGCCCGCGAGCGGCAGGATCGAGCGCTGCGAGCCCACGATCGCTCCCACAAACGCGTTCAGCACCACCAGCAGCACGAACTGCGGCAGGTTGGCTCGGAGGCCCAGTCGGGAGCTGGTTGTGGCGGCGGGCACGGCGGCGAGCTAGTGATCCCCGGAAGGTTGCGACGGCCCGGACGCGGCCGGCGGAGGGTGCTGCCCAAGCCGCGGGCTTTCGCGCCAAAGGATGTACCCGGCCATCGCCAGCAGAAAGACAGCGAAAACCTTGCGCAGCCGGGCCTGGTTGATCCTCGCACCGATGCTCCCGCCGATCAGCGTGCCCGCAACGCCCAGCCCCATGAACACCAGCGTCGTGTGAGCATCGATCGCGCCGCCCTCGGGGAGGCGCGCCAGTTCGGCCTGCGCTTTCACGAACCCGCTCGCGCAGTTGAGCGCGATGATCGCGAGGCTGGTGCCGACGGCGGTCTGCATCGGCAACCCGGCGAGCAGCACCAGGGTGGGAACGATCAGGAACCCCCCCCCCACGCCCAGGAGGCCCGTCAGCACGCCGAGCCCCAGCCCTTGGATGATGGGCGCGACCGGGTTGATGCGCCGGTGAGCCGCGCCCGTGTTCTCGGCCACCGTGCCCCGAAACATCAGCACCGCCACGCCGAGCATGATCACCCCCAGCGCGATGAGCTGGACCGCGCCGGAGATGTGCCGGGCCAGGCGCGCCCCGGCGTAAGCACCCGCCATCCCGGGCAGGCCCAGCAAGAGCACGTGAGGCCAGCTCAGCTTCCCGCGCAGCTGCGCACGCACCGCCCCGGCCAGGGCCACCCCGCCGACGATCGCAAGACTCTCCGCGATGGCCTGCTTCTCCGGGTGCCCGATCAGGTACACCAGCAGCGGGACCGTGATGATCGCCCCGCCCGAGCCGAGCAGCCCGAGGGTGAGCCCGATCGAGATGGCGCCGAGCCAGGCGGTGAGCATGAGGGGATGGGAACCGTGCCGCCGACCTGTCCGCAGGTCGGTGTCCTGAGAACGGAAAAAGAAGCACCGACTTGAGGACAAGTCGGTGGCACAGAAAACGGAACCCACGTTACCGCGCGACGGGCAACCCGGCCTTCTCCCACGCCCCGAACCCTCCCGCCACGTTGGCCACGGTGTAACCGTGCCGCTGCAGCAGGGCGCACGCCCGGGCCGACCGACCGCCCGCCAGGCAGTTCACGACGATCGGCTTGTCCTTGGGCACCCGCTCCAGGTTCGCGGCCAGCCGGGTGTGGGCGATATTGGCTGCCTCGGCGACGTGCCCGGCCTCGAACTCGACCGCCCGGCGCACGTCCAGGGCGCGGACGCCGCCAGAGCCGATGCGGCGCCTGGCCTCGTTGACGTCGATCTCCTCGGTCGGCTGAAGTTTCGCGCCGCTCGCCCCCACCGCCGACGGCTCACACCAGCCCACGATGTTGTCCAGGCCCACGCGGACAAGGTCCCGCACCGCAAGGTCGAGCTTCGAGGGGTCGATGATCAGCACGATGGGCTCGCTCTCGCGGACCATCGAGCCGGTGTCGGTGACGAAACTCGCGTTGTGCGGATGGAACAGCGACCCGGCGATGTGCCCCGCTCTGAACTCGGCCCACGGTCGGGTGTCGATCAGCGCGGTGGCGCGGGTGTCGAGCGCCGCCAGCTCCGGCGCCGAGAGCTTCCGCGGCGCCGGCAGCGCGCTCAGCACCTTCGGGCCGAGCTTGTTGTCGCGCTTCATGCGGGCGAAGTACAGCGGCGGCTCGGGCTGGCCCTGAAGAATGAAGCTGACGAAGCCGGACTCGCTGGCGGCGGCCCGCAGCGCGGGGTTGAACCGCTTCTCGTAGCCGATGGTGGACATGGGCACGGCCCCGAGGGCCTTGCCGCACGCTGATCCGGCCCCGTGCGCCGGCCACACCTGCACGAAGTCAGGGATCGCCTTCAGGCGATCGAGCGTCTTGAACAGCCTGTGCGCCGAAGGCTCGGCCGCCCCGGACTGACCGGCCGCGGTCTCCAACAGGTCGGGCCGCCCCAGGTCGCCGACGAACAGGAAGTCCCCCGACAGCAGCCCGATCGGGTCGGTCGCCCCCGAGCCGCGATCCGTCACGAGGAAGCAGATGTGCTCGGGCGTGTGGCCGGGGGTGTGCACCACCTCGAAGTCGATGTTGCCGATGCTGAAGCGGTCCTTGTCGCGCAGCAGCCTGTGCTGGTACGAACCACCGCCCGACTTCTTGTCGAGCCACTGGTAGGTCCAGTCGGGCCCGCCCTCGCACGAGAGCATGACGGTCGCGCCCGTCCGCTCGCTCAGCTCGCGCGACCCGGACAGGAAGTCCGCGTGGATGTGCGTCTCCGTGACCGCGACGATGCGCAGCCCCTCGCGCTTGGCGAGGTCGATGTACCGATCCACGTCGCGTTCGGGGTCGACCACGATCGCCTCGCCGGTGCGCTGGCACCCGATGAGGTACGTAGCGGCGGCCAGATTCTCGTCGTAGATCATGCGCAGGAACATGGGGCAGTCCTCGAGTGTGGTACCAGAGCGTAGGTGGGCGGGTGTGACGGCCAGGACATAGGAGACCTGCAGGTCCGATGAGTCCTGTCGCTCGATGCCTGCGCGAGGGCAATCGAGGCAGCGCCAGCCGCCCCCCCTCGCGATCCTCCCCGGGTTCCCACAGCCACTTCCCCCGCCGCGCTACGGGCACGCACGCCCAAACGCGCCCAGCAAGAGGATCAGATCGGCCGTGTCCACCACGCCGTTCCCGTCGGTGTCCGCCCCCGTCCAGCGCGGAACACCAGCCCCGAACGCTCCAAGCAGCTTGACCAGATCGACCACGTCAGTGGCGCCGTCGGCGTTCAGGTCGGTGGCGCAGGGCATGGCGATCGCCGCGCCAAGTTCTCGTTCCGCCAGAACCTCGTAGGCGTTCTGCGTCAGGTGGTAGTGATCCGTACCGCCCCCTTGATACCAACCGCTGTGCTCCATCTCATCGGAATCCGTCAGCCGGTCGAAGCGGACCGAAGCCGTCGAGGGCAGTTCACCCGTCAGCGCATCGGCGGCGGCGCGGTAGCCCATGAGCATGGCGTCGTCGGGGTTGGAGATGGGGTGGGACACTGCAATCAGAAAGGACAGCTCCGCAGGGTCCCAGCCGTTCAGGTGCCAGATCTCATTGATCCGGTCAACGATGGCCACGACGTTGTCGGCGAACGCGGCGGGGCTGGAGCCGTCAGCGACCTGAGCGGGGCCCACCGAGGGCTCATCCTCGTTGCGGTCGTTGAGGCCGGTGTTGATGCGGATCATCACCCGCACCGGGGACCCCTGCAGCACGCGCACCTGGAAAAAGTACATCGAGAGATACTGATCGGTGGCGTTGCGCAGCGCCTCGGCCATGTCGCGGGCCGACTGGCTGCCCTTGGCGTACAGCGTGTGAAACGACGCCCCGATCGCGCGGTCGCGGTTCTCCACACGCATCAGAAAGGCGATGAACGGCCCTGTCACTCCGATCTCCGGCGGGCTGAATCTGAAGTTGATGCCGTTGAATCTCTCCTCGTCGCTGTGAAGGTCAAGCCGCGACAGACGCAGCCCGGGATTCCCCGAAGTCACCGTGGTTGTCAACGCGCCCTTGGCAATGCTGCCGTACGGGAAGCTCGCGCTCTTGGCCGACAGCATGAAGCTGCCCGGCGTCGCTTCGCTGAACTTCCCGTAGACCACTCGGAATCTCAGCGTCGCCCGGACGTCCAGCGGCGACCACGGCTCTACATACATGCCTTGGTTGTTGGCGCCGACCGCGGTCTCCCCCTCGGGCAGATAAAGGTAGTTCAGCGGGGCCATCAGTCCGCCGGACTGCATGAACACGTCGAGCGCCTCCGGCGCGTGGCTCACGCTGAAGGCATCGCTCGGGAACGGGGCCAGCGTGCCGTACGAGTAGCCGAGCCGGGCGCCCCAGCCCTCGTTCTCACCGGGCGTCAGCAGCTCGGTCGCGTAAAGTCCGAGCTCATCCGAGATCGCCTTGGTCCACCCGTGATCCCATCCGTGCCCCTCGAACGCCTGGTTCGAATCACCCAGCGCCACAACATCGGCCCGCCCGGCCCGGGCCTTCTGCACCCACGGCCCCAGCGCTCGGGAGTTGACCACCGCTGGCGGCGGATGGGCGGCGCGGACCCCCGCGCCCGCCGTCGGCGCCAGCGAAAGCACACAGGCCAAGACGACTGGAAGACCGCGCGCGATGAACATGTGTTGCACTCCCGTGTGGGCGCCGGGAAAGTCGAACAGCCGGTCAAAGCACTCATGCAAATCTCAGACGGGCTCTATGCAAGTTAGATTGGCCCCGGCACGCTGGGTGCCGCGAGTCCTGAGATTTGCGAAAGAATTAACCAGGGCGATCCGGCCATTTTCGGGCACACGCCCGATCCGTACGGTCAATGGCCGCCCGAACCGGCTTCTGATCGTCAGAACGCGATCTTAGAACACCGCATAGAACAACTTGAATCTGTCTACGCCAGTCGGCGCAGCGCCCGCATCTCCGACGGCTCGATCCTCCCCCGCACGTCGCTCAACCAGCGCTCGCCGTCCTGCGCGTACCCCGCGGTCGGTTTCAGCTCCGCGATCCGGGCGCACCAGTAACGGTTGAACCGCGCCATCGCCAGCTCGCGCACCAGCTTGGCGGTCATCGAGGCGAGCGCCACCGGCAGGTGAGCCGTCTCGGCCTCGGTCTGGAAGCACAGGCGCATCTTGCGGCCCTCAGCCTCACCCAGTCCCGTCAACTCGTAGGTGCTGCGCGTGGGCGACTCGCCCAGCACGGTGATGAGCGCATCCGGAAACGCGCGGTCCAGCACGTCGCTGTACGCCGTGCGACCGCCCTGGCGATCGACCATCACCCGCGGCACCGCGCCTCCCCCGGCCGTCGTGGCCAGGCACGCGCGGCTGTTCCACACCCGCCTCAGAAACCCCGCGACGATGCCGAAGCTCACCGCGGCCTTCGACGCCAGGGCGTCGCCCGTCCCCTCCGGGGCCAGCGCGCGGAGCCGCTCGTTGAACACCGTCTCGGGCATCGCGTGGCAGCGCAGGTCGACGACGCGCACGCCCGCCTGCTCGCACGCGCCGATCAGCTGCACGCCGGCCAGGTGCTGATGGTCCGGCGTGGTCGAGAGCGGCAGCGCCACCGGCTCGCCGCCGTACCACCCAGGCTCGTCCAGCGGCGTGCCCAGCGCGCTCAAGAGCTCGCGGTCATCGCCGATGGCGCGTGACTCACCGATCGCCTGCATGAACGCCAGCACGCCGCGCTCAAGATGCGCCAGCGGGTGCCGCGTCTTGAGCGAGTTCGGACCCTTCAGCCTCTTGGAGTCGTTCACCGCGATGCGCGTCACACGAGCCTTGCCGCCGCCGCGCGGCGGGTCTTTGCACACCGCCCGCGAAAGCAGCTTCCAAAGGTCCGGGGCCGCGTCGCCCTCGCGCCAGTTGTCGATCTCCAGCGCGGCGAAGCCCACGCACAACGGCCCCAGCACGGGGCCATAGCCGGCTTCATCGATGCCCGCGTACAGCATGGGCGTAGCCTAATGCTCGGTGGCCGTCCTGTGCGCCGCCGGGTACCTTTCAGTTGATGAAAACCAACGAGAATCGCGGGGCCAGGCGGTCGGACGGGGCCGGGAAATCCGGAGAATTCCGGGGATCCGTGGAATCCGGGGGCGCTGGTGGACCGGTCCGCCCCGCGCTGGAGTTTCGCACCGATCTTCCACCACTGACCCCGACCGAGGAGTTCCTCAAGGCCTGCGCCGAGTTCGGCATCGAGTTCGAGCCCGGCGACATCGAGAAGCTCGGGCGCTACCTCGCCTGCCTCATCGACGCCAACCGCCAGATGAACCTCACCTCGGTCGCCGATCCCGCCGCGGCGTGGATGCGGCACATCTTCGATTCGCTCACGCTGCTGCCCCACCTGGCGGACCTGCCCGAGGGCGCGGCCGTCATGGACGTCGGGAGCGGCGCCGGACTGCCGGGCGTGCCCCTGGCCATCTGCCTGCCGAATCTGCGCTTCGAGCTCCTGGAGGCCACCGGCAAGAAGGCGGCCTTCCTCACCGCCGTCGCCGCCGGGCTGGGGCTGAGCAACGTGGGAGTCGTCAACCAACGCGCTGAAGACGTCGGCCAGGACCACCGGGCACACCGCGAGCGCTACGACGCCGTGGTGGCACGGGCCGTCGGACCGATGAGTGTGATCGCGGAGCTGACCGCCCCGCTCGCCAAGTCCGGCGGCGGGAAGGTGCTCCTGATCAAGGGACAAAAAGCGGAGGAGGAACTGGCGGCAGCCGAGGGAGCGCTTCGCCTTCTCAACGTCGTCCACGCCGGAACGATCGAAACGCCGACGGGCCGCGTCGTCGTCCTGGGGAAATCGAGCAAGACGCCCCGCACCTACCCAAGACCATCGGGCGAACCCAAGCGGTCGCCACTGTGACGCGGTCGGCTGCTCCAGCCGCCCGTGTCCCTCAATGCAACCATGCTTCGCCAACGCACCGGGCCATGCCTGATTCTTACCTGTCCCCGCCGTCCAAACACGCAAAAAAGCCTTTGAACGCCAAACCCCTTGTGATAGCCTCATCCCGGAGAGCGGCCGCCGCCGCGCCCCACCGGAGAGAGCCATGACCACCCCCCGCGCCGCCGCCCTTGTGTGCACCCTCGCACTCGCCACCACCGCTGTGGCCGCCCCCGTCGGCCGCTGGTCCTTCAACGAGACCTCCGGCTCCACCGCCTTCAACAGCGCCCCCGGCCCCAACGGCACCCTCGTCGGCAACGCCGCCTTCTCGCCCGGCGGCATCGCCGGCAACTGCCTCAGCCTGCCCGTCTACGGCGGCGGCTGGGTCACCATGGGCAACACCTACAACATCGACGCCAACCCCGAGTTCTCTATCTCCCTCTGGATCAGGACCGACGACGCCGACGACGCCCTCGTCCCCCTCAGCCGTCACTTCACCGGCATCCCCAACGGCTACATCGTGGGCGTCAACACCCTCGGCGGCGGCTACAACAACCCCCTCCGCTCCATCTTCTACGTCAACGACATCCCCAGCTCCGACTGCAACGGCTCCACCATCGTCACCGACAACCAGTGGCACCATCTCGTCTGCACCTACCGCTACATCGGCGGCTTCACCATCCGCGAGCTCTGGGTCGACGGCGTCCGCGAAGCCGCCAACGCCTTCTCCGGCACCAACCCCCACCCCATCCCATCGTTCATGATCGCCGGCGTGTACAACAACTCCACCGGCGAGGTCGGCGCGTTCCGCGGCCAGATCGACGAGGTCCAGGTCTACGACTACGCCATAACCGCCGCCGACATCGCCGCCATGCACGCCGACCCCACCGCCGCCGCCGGCCCCAAGCAGTGCTTCTGCGACCTCAACGCCGACGCCCAGCGCACCACCCAGGACCTCACCCTCCTCCTCGCCCGCTTCGGCCAGCCCGTCTCCATCGGCGCCACCGGCGACATCAACTACGACGGCGTCGTGAACACCTCCGACCTCGTCATCCTCCTCTCCCGCTTCGGCCAGCCCTGCGACTGAGCCTCTGCGCACGCTCGTCATTCCGTCCTCAATCCGGGAGGGCTGAAATCCAATAGGCAGAGACGGCGCACCACCACCTCGCCATCCAGATTGTCAACCGGTCACAGACAATTTCGCGCGCACTGACTACCCCTGTGCGCAATTATCTGTACCTGCGCAAGCTCTCCCTTGCCCGCCCCCGATTCGCGCGCACACTCTCGCTGAAGCGCTCACCGTGAGCGTCCGACCCAAGTCACCCGGGGACTTTCACCATGCCCGCCGCCGCCACCCTGCGCGCCCGCTCAGGCGCCGACCGTGCGCCCACCACCACGCCGCCCACACACGCGCCATCCCTCCGCCTCGCCGAACCACCGTCGCCCACGCTCACCGTCTCACCCCCTCACCCCCACACTCCCACACCCACTCCCGCTCCCCACCCCGACACCGCCGCCGTCCTGCTCGACTACCTCAACCCCGACCTCACGCTCGTCAAGGTCGCCGTCAAGCACAAGCTGCGCTTCGAGCAGATCACCGAGCTGATCGAATCGCCCAAGGCACAAGCCATGCTCGCGCGCTTGCAGCAGGCCGAGCAGCGCCGCGCCGAGATGATCGTCGCCCACTCCCAGCCCGCCGCCGTCCAGGCGCTCGTTCGAGCCCTCAGCGCCAAGAGCCCCGAAACCGCCCGCCGCGCCGCTTCCGCGCTCCTGCGCATGAACGCCCGTGCCACCGACCCGTCCTCGGGTCGGTGCCCCCGCCCACCACGCCCCGCCACAGCTCCACGCGCCGCCGCGAGCCACATCCCACATCCGACTTCCGACATCCCACATCCCGCATCCCACATTCCCCCCGCACCGTCTCACCCCCACACCTCCACTCCCCCATCACCCCCACCACCGCGTGATACGCTCCAACCGTGTCACGCCTCCCCGCCATCCTCAACCTGATCGCCGGCGAGCTCCTCCCCGCCCAATCCGGCGCCACCCTCGACAACACCGAGCCCGCCACCGGCGCCCCCTACTCCACGCTCCCCGACTCCGACCCAACCGACGCCCAGCGCGCCGTAGAAGCCGCGCACCGCGCCTTCCCCGCCTGGGCCGCCACGCCGCCCCTACAGCGCAGCGCCCTGCTCAGCCGTCTCGCGGACCTCATCGAGCGCGACCTCGAACCCCTCGCCCGCGCCGAGTCCATCGACACCGGCAAGCCCATCGCGCTCGCCCGCGCCATGGACATCCCGCGCGCCGCCGCCAACTTCCGCTTCTTCGCCCAGGCCATCCTCAACCGCACCGCCGAAACCTACGAAACCACCGCCCCCGCGCCGGCCCCCACATCCCACATCCCACATCCCACATCCCACATCAACACCGTCCTCCGCCCTCCCCTCGGCGTCGTCGCCCTCATCAGCCCCTGGAACCTCCCCCTCTACCTCCTCTCCTGGAAGATCGCCCCCGCGCTCGCCTGCGGCAACACCGCCGTCTGCAAGCCCAGCGAGCTCACGCCCATGACGGCGTTCATGCTCGCCAAGCTCTCCATCGAGGCCGGCCTTCCCCCCGGCGTCCTCAACATCATCCACGGCACCGGCCCCCGCGCCGGCGCACCCCTCACCACGCACCCGCTCGTCAAGGCCATCAGCTTCACCGGCGGCACCACCACCGGGCGCGCCATCTCCGCCGCCGCGGCCCCGCTCATCAAGAAACTCTCCCTCGAGCTCGGCGGCAAGAACCCCACCATCGTCTTCAACGACGTCGATGTCGATGCCGTCGCCGCCCAGGCCGTCCGCGCCGCCTTCAGCAACCAGGGCCAGATCTGCCTCTGCGGCTCGCGCGTCCTCGTCGAGCGCACCATCTACCCCCGCTTCCTTGACCGCTTCCTCGCCCACACCCGCGCCCTGAAGCAAGGCGACCCCCTCGACGAATCCACCCAGCAGGGCGCGCTGGTCTCGGCTCAGCACCTCGCCAAGGTCCGTTCCTACATTGACCTCGCGCGCACCGAAGGCGGCAAGATCGAACTCGGCGGGCAACCCCCCAGCCCGAACTCGCTCCCCCCTCGCTGCCGCAGCGGCAGCTTCCTGCAACCCACCGTCATCACCGGCCTCGCCCCCGGCACGCGCGTCATGCAGGAGGAGATCTTCGGCCCCGTCGCCTGCATCGCGCCCTTCGACGACGAAGCCCACGCCGCCGCGCTCGCCAACAGCACCCCCTACGGCCTGTCCGCGAGCGTCTGGACCAACGACCAGGCCAAAGCCCAGCGCACCGCCGAGCGCCTCGACGCCGGCACCGTCTGGATCAACTGCTGGCTGGTCCGCGACCTCCGCGTTCCTTTCGGCGGCGTGAAGCAGTCCGGCCTCGGCCGCGAGGGCGGCGAGGACGCGATCCGCTTCTTCACCGAGCCCAAGACGGTTTGCACGCGTCGCGACCCGCCCCGGTGACGCGCGGGCGCCTTGCCGCGTGACAACCGCGGATGGCGGATAGCCTCCCGCCGATGGACCCGCGCAAGTACACCTCCGTAGCGCACGCCGCGCTGAGCTTCGCCAACCCGATGTCGGAGGCGGCCATTGACCGCGCGCTGTCGCTCATGGCGCTTCCCGACGGCGCCCGGGTGATCGACGTCGGCTGCGGCAAGGGCGAAGTCGCCGCGCGGATCGCCCGCCGCTGGCGCGGGACAGTTGACGCCGTTGATTCATCACAACCGATGTGCGACGAAGCCCGGCGCAGGTCGCGCGGCGCGCCCGTTGTTATTCACAACCGCGACGCCGGCGCGTTCGTGCGGAGCGTCCCCCCGGCGACGTACGACGGCGCCGTCTGCCTGGGCTCGTCCCACGCGCTGGGCGGGTGGGCACAGGCGCTTGATCAGTTGCGGCTCATCGTCAAGCCGGGCGGCGAAGCACTCATCGGCGAAGGAGTCTGGGAGAATCAGCCGGCACAGGAGTACCTCGCAGCCACCGGCATCACCCTCGGCGAGATGCCGACGCTTCACGGGCTGCTCGCCGCCGCCGACCAACTGGGGTTCAACGCCCGCTGGTGCACCACGGCGACGCAGCGCGAGTGGGACGAATACGAGTGTGCCCATGCCCGCGCCATCGACGACTTCGTGGCGGCCAACCCAGCCGACCCGGAGGCGCCCGCGATGCTGACCCGCAGCCGCGCGTGGCGCGACGCGTACCGGCGCTGGGGGCGGGGGACGCTCGGCTTTGCGCTCGCGATCCTGCGTCGATAGACTGCCCTCATGCTCGCCCGCGTCCAAAGCTACGTGCTCCAGGGGATCGACGCCGCGCCCTGCGAGATCGAATGTGATATCGACATCGGCGGCGAGCGCAAGGAGGTTGTCGTCGGCCTGCCCGACGCCGCCGTGAAGGAATCGCTCGAGCGCGTCCGCGCCGCGGTGGGCAACACCGGCTTCCGCTGGCCCGACGGCCGCCTGGTGGTCAACCTCGCGCCCGCGGACGTGCGCAAAGAGGGGCCGGTGTACGACCTGCCGATCGCCGTCGGGCTGCTCATCGCCGACGGCACCATCGTGCCCGGCGGCGCCCTGGCCCGCGAGAAAACCGGGCGCGTGACGCCGCGCGGCATGCCCCACCCGGGCTCGCAGGGCGCCGCGGCCCCGCCGCCAGACTCCGTCATCGATCACCGCCAATACCTCTTCGCCGGCGAGCTTTCCCTCGACGGGCGCGTCCGGCCCATCAAGGGCGCGCTGGCGATGGCCGCCATGGCCCGCCAGCGCGGGATGCGCGGCGTCGTCGTCCCCGCCGAGAACGCCCAGGAGGCCGCCGTCGTCTCCGGCGTCGAGGCCATCGGCGTCGCGTCGCTCCCGGAGATCGTGGGCATCCTCAACGGCAACCTTCAGGCCCAGCCCCACCCCCCGGTGGACGTCGCGTCGCTGATCGCCGCGTCCGACGCCGAGGTGGATTTCGCCGAGGTCCGCGGGCAGGAAGCCGTGAAGCGTGCCATCATCGTGGCGGCGTCCGGGGCGCACAACATCCTGTAGTTGTGACCAAGCGCCAGATACGGAGGCCGACTTCCGTGCCGGTCGGTTGGGCACAACTCTTTGTAGTTGTGACCAAGTGACCGTGACGGTGAGCTTTTGAATTAGGCTCCGGGCGGGGGCTGGCGGGAGGATTCCGTCGCTGCGAGCAGGTCTCGGCGGAGCGCCTCGACGTCATCTGCCAGCGCTGCAAGGGCGGGAAGGACCAGATCGCGGATCGCTCTGCGGGTGTTGAGATTCGTGGCGATGATGTCCTGGAACCTGGTACGTGTCTCGTTCCTCGGGTCCGACAGTTCCATCCCGTTCCGCGAGGACTCCTCTACGACGCCGTCGGCGTCAACCCGGGCGTGGTACTGCTTCATGATGCGCTGGCTCGGCTTGCGGATTGGGAGC
The DNA here is from genome assembly GCA_964510955.1 of uncultured Phycisphaeraceae bacterium. Classification (GTDB taxonomy): domain Bacteria; phylum Planctomycetota; class Phycisphaerae; order Phycisphaerales; family UBA1924; genus JAFLCM01. The sequence goes on along the minus strand of CAZEDW010000004.1, from coordinate 2,027 downwards.
GCCGCAAGCACCGTTCTGTCATGGAGTGAAGAAGCGTGATAGTGCATCTTCCGCCGTCGCTTTGGTGTCAGCATGGTCCATCTCCTTTGGTTACCGGCGATTGCGGGGCGGAGCGATGTACTCAACGTCCGCCGTCGAGCCGCTTCAACAAATCGGCGAGTTCGATAAGGCGGCGCTCTGCGGCGTTGAGCTTCTCCTCAATCGCCTGCAATCGGGATTCAACGCGGACGCGGAGCGCCTTCTTGAGGTTGAGATTGGTGGCGATCGCACACGCCGCCGCCCCCTTCGCCCAATCCGACAGCCCGGGCTTCGCCGGGTCCCATCCGGCCCATCCGAAGCAGCCGTCGGCGTCGGTGAGTTCGCCCCGCTCGCGCTTGTGCCTCGCCGGCTTGCGGTCGGGGAACGCCATCACGATCGTGCCGTCCTTGGTCACGTGGACGTGGTAGTAAGCGGGCCTCGGTATGAATGAGCGGGCCATCAGTGCCTCCTTGTTCGTTGCGCCGCGGTGCGCGGGCGCGGCCCGCACCGCCGACTTCCTTTTCCTGCATTTTTCCTCTCGCGCCGGCTCGGTACCGCGCGCCGGGCGGTTATGATGCCCTATCGCGGCGCTCATCGCTTCCCACCGGGGGACGCCGAGCGCTAGCGCCCATTTCCAGGGGGCCTCCATGCAGATCGATCTCCGCGCGGTTGATTCAATTCGTCCCTACGACAAGAACCCCAGAAAGAACGACGCCGCCGTGCAGGCGGTGGCCGACAGCATCCGCGCCTACGGGTTCCGCCAGCCCGTGGTGGTGGACAAGGACGGCGTGATCGTCGTCGGGCACACCCGGTGGAAGGCCGCCCGGCTGCTGGGGCTGGCCGAGGTGCCGGTGCATGTCGCCGACCTCACGCCCGAGCAGGCGAAGGCGTACCGCATCGCCGACAACCGGGTCAACGAGATCGCCACCTGGGACGCCGAGCTGCTGCCGGGGGAGTTGATCGAGCTGAGGGACCTCGGCATCGACTTGTCGGCGCTCGGCTTCACCGACGCGGAACTCACCTCGATCCTGGCCCCCCCGCCCAACGAGGGTAAGGCCGATCCCGACGAGGTCCCCCCTGTGCCGGCCGAAGCCGTCACCCGCAAGGGCGACCTGTGGACGCTGGGGGCGCACCGATTGCTTTGCGGCGACTCCACCAGCGCCGATGACGTCTCCCGGTTGATGAACGGCAATCGTGCCGCGCTGTGCGCGACCGACCCGCCCTATTTGGTTGACTACACCGGCGACCGCCCCAACGACAGCGGCAAGGACTGGACCGCCACCTACCACGAGATCGACATCACCGACGCCGACGGGTTCTTCCGGGGTGTGTTTACCAACGTCGTCAGCGTCCTGGCCCCCAAGGCCGCCATCTACTGCTGGCACGCCCACAAGCGCCAGGCGCTGATCTCCAACGTCTGGGAGCAGCTCAACATTCTGGACCATCAACAGATCGTGTGGGTCAAGCCCTCGCCCGTGTTCGGCCGGGTCTACTGGCACTTCCGCCACGAGCCCTGCATGATGGGCTGGGTCAAGGGCAGCCAGCCCGAGCACGACAGCGACCACACCTACGACTCGGTGTGGGAGATCGACTGGGAGGGCAAGGCGCGGGTGGTGGGCAACGAGCACCCCACCCAGAAGCCGGTAGAGATCTTCGCTAGACCCATGCGCAAGCACACCAAGCCGGGGGACATCTGCTTCGAGCCCTTCAGCGGCAGCGGGTCACAGTTAGTTGCCGCCGAGCAGCAGGGACGGTCGTGCTACGCGCTGGAGATTGAGCCGGTCTATGTGGACGCCGCGGTGCGGCGCTGGGAGCGGTTCAGCGGCAAGCGGGCGACCCGAGTGAACGCCTCGGGCCGCAAGGCCCCGGGCCTGCCGGCCGTCCCGGCCCCCACTGAGAAAACCCCCGCCGGGGCGGGGGTCGAAGCGGAGGCCGCGTAATGGGCTTAGCTACAGGGGGAACGCGGTGCGTGCGGTGCTTGCGGACCATCGCGCGCCTCGCTTCTCTGA